>NZ_JAQSDL010000097.1:0-18631 GCF_029945895.1 Polaromonas sp.
CGCAATGCTGGGGCGATGACTGAGTCAACTCAAGATGCCACGGCCAGACGCTTACACTGCGGCTGCTCGGAACCACACCATCTGCTCGCAGTGCGCCTACATGGGCGTAGCGACAATTCCCGTCCAGAATCGACAGCATCCAAGTGCCCAGCACATCGACAAGTTCGGGTGGGTCGTCTCGACCTCAAACCCGCGCCAAGTTGACATCCGCACCTATTTGCGGACAGTCAACTGTGGAAAATAGATTTATTCACGGATTCAGTGTACATGCATGTGAACACAATCAGAAGCCCGTCGGTCGTGATTTCAGTTGATATTCCATTGGCAAATATCCTCTAAAGAGGCAGTTTAAATATTATTAGGGTTTTTACTTATGGATAAATTATTCATGCTCATGAATAATTTATCCATAGAAAGTGAAGATTGTTCATGTCGAACAACGCTTCCAACATCATTGAGCAGAAGATTGAGGTCATTACATGGGTCCATTGCACGGCATCAAGATCATCGACATGACGTCGGTGCTGATGGGGCCCTTCGCGACGCTGTCGCTGGGCGACATGGGCGCCGACATCATCAAAATCGAGGCGCCGCAAGGCGACCTGGTGCGCGAGATCGGCCCGGGTCGGCACGCCGACATGGGCCCGATCTTCCTCAATGCCAATCGCAGCAAGCGCAGCATCGCGCTCGACCTGAAGAAGCCTGCCGGGCTGAACGTGCTCCACCGCTTGCTGGCTGACGCGGACGTGCTCGTCTACAACGTGCGGCCCAATGCCATGGCACGGCTCGGACTCGACTATGAAACGGTGGCCGCCATCAACCCGCGCATCGTCTATGCAGGTCTGTTCGGCTTTGGTCAGGACGGACCCTATGCCGCGCGTCCCGCATACGACGATCTGATGCAGGGCGGTGCGGCGCTGTCACACCTGATCGCGCGCTCCGGCGACGGCACGCCGCGCTACGTGCCAACGGCGATGGCCGACCGCATCGTCGGCCTGACCGCCGTGGGCGGCATCCTCGCAAGCCTGCTGGCACGCGAGCGTACCGGGCGCGGACAGCGGCTGGACGTGCCGATGTTCGAAACGATGGTGGGCTTCGTGCTTGGCGACCACCTGGGCGGACTGACCTACGACCCGCCGCTGGATGGCGGCGGCTATGCGCGCCAGCTCTCGCCGGAGCGGCGCCCGTACCGCACGCGCGATGGTTATGTCTGCGCCGTGGTCTACAACGACAAGCAGTGGGAGCGGTTCCTGCGCGCGGTGGGCCGCGAGTCCCTGCTTGCCACCGATCCCCGTTTCGCCACCTTCGCCGCACGCGCGCGCAACATCGACGCGGTGTATGGCGAACTCGCCCGCATGTTCGAAGAACGGACCACTGCCGAATGGATGAAGCTGCTTGAGGAGAGCGACGTGCCGATGATGCCGATGCACGACCTGCACAGCGTGCTCGAAGACCCTCACCTGCAGGCCACGGGTTTCTTCTCGATCACCGATCACCCGAGCGAGGGACGAATCCGCCAGATGCGCATGCCGATGACCTGGTCCGACAGCCAGCCCGGGCCGGCGCGCCATGCGCCCCGGCTCGGCGAACACAGTGTCGAAGTGCTGCAACAGGTCGGATTCAGCGACGCAGAGATCGAGAAGCTCATCGAGGAAGGAACGGTGCTTGTGTGCAGCGAGCGCTCTCCAACCACCCCATCGAAAGGAACCATATGAACTTTACGTTAACCGAGCAGCAGGAAAGTATTCGAGAGGCGATTGCGAAGATCTGCGGCCGCTTCAACGACCAGTACTGGTTTGACCGCGACCACGACGGACGCTTCCCCGAGGAGTTCTACCAGGCGCTCGCGGGCGACGGCTGGCTCGGTATGTGCATCGGCGAGCAGTACGGCGGCGCGGGGCTCGGCGTGACGGAGGCGGCGCTGATGATGCAGACCATCGCGCAATCCGGTGGCGGTATGTCGGCGGCATCGTCCGTGCACATCAATCTCTTCGGGCTCAACCCGGTAGCGGTGTTTGGCAACGAAGAGCAGCGCCTGCGCATGCTGCCGCCGGTGGCGCGCGGCGAGGTCAAGAGCTGCTTTGGCGTGACCGAGCCGAACACCGGCCTCAACACGACACAGCTCAAAACGCGCGCCGTGCGCAAAGGCGACCGCTACGTCGTCAACGGGCAGAAGGTGTGGATATCGACGGCGCAGGTGGCACACAAAATCCTGCTTCTCGCCCGCACAACGCCGCTCGAGGAGGTGGACAAGCCGACGCACGGCCTGAGCCTCTTCTACACGAACTTCGACCGCAGCCGCATCACCGTGCACGAGATCGAGAAGATGGGCCGCAAGTGCGTGGACTCGAACGAACTGTTCTTCGAGGACTTCGAGATTCCGGTCGAGGACCGCATCGGCGAGGAAGGCCGCGGCTTCGAGTACATCCTGCACGGCATGAATCCCGAACGCGTCCTGATCGCCGCCGAGGCGGTGGGCATCGGACGGCTCGCGCTGTCGCGCGCGGTCGACTACGCAAAGCAACGGGTAGTATTCAACCGGCCGATCGGCAAGAACCAGGCGATCCAGCACCCGCTGGCGCAGAACTGGATGGAGCTCGAGGCGGCGAACCTGATGGTCATGCAGGCGGCCTGGCAGTACGACAACGACATGAACTGCGGCGCCGCGGCCAATGCCGCCAAGTACCTCGCCGGGGAGGCCGGCTTCAACGCCTGTCAGCAGGCGGTCATGGTCCACGGCGGCTTCGGCTATGCCAAGGAATACCACGTCGAGCGCTACCTGCGCGAGGTGATGATTCCGCGCATCGCGCCAATCAGCCCGCAACTGGTGCTGTGCTACATCGCCGAGAAGGTGCTCGGCCTTCCGAAGTCCTACTGACGCCCCGGCCGCCGACAACATGAGCACTTCTCCTGGCATGAACGCCGGCCCGCTGGCCGGGCTGAAAGTGGTGGAATTCGCCGGCATCGGTCCTGGGCCGATGTGCGGCATGCTGCTCGCCGACCTGGGTGCGCAGGTGCTGCGCATCGACCGCCTGGAGCCGAGCGGCCTTGGGGTCGCGCGGCCCGCACGCTTCGATCTGCTGCAGCGCGGCAAGCGGTCACTGCGCATCGACCTGAAGCGCGACGCGGGCGTCGCCCTGGCCCGCGAGCTGGTCGCCCGGGCCGACGCTCTGATCGAGGGCTTCCGTCCCGGGACCATGGAACGCATGGGTCTCGGCCCCGACGTGTGCATCGGCCTGAACCCGCGGCTGGTCTACGGTCGCGTCACCGGCTTCGGGCAGACCGGCCCGCTGGCGCGAAGCGCCGGGCACGACCTCAACTACGTGGCGCTCGCGGGTGCGCTGCATGCCATCGGTCGAGAAGGCACCGCCCCGACGCCGCCGCTGAACCTGCTGGGCGACTACGCGGGCGGCGCGATGCTGCTCGCCTTCGGGATCATGAGCGCGCTGTGGAGCGCACGCGAAAGCGGGCGCGGGCAGATCGTCGATGCGGCGATGATTGACGGTGTGGCGTCGCTAATGACCAGCCTGTACGGCCTTCTCGCCGCCGGGCTGCAAAACGGGCCGCGAGGCACGAACCTGCTCGACTCGGGTGCGCCGCACTACGACGTGTACCGCTGCGCCGACGGTGAGTACGTGTCGGTGGCGCCGCTGGAAACAAAGTTTCGGGAGGTTTTCGTCGCGCGTTTGGGGCTTTCCCCGGGTGACCTGCCCGACGTCCAGGATCCCGGCCGGTGGCCCGAAGCCAGGCGGAAGTTGGCCGAACTTTTCGCAGGCCGCACCCGTGCACAGTGGTGCGAACTGCTTGAAGGCAGCGATGCCTGTTTCGCGCCGGTGCTCGCACCGCTGGAGGCGCCGAATCACCCTCATCACCGCGCACGCCAAACCTTCATCGAGATCGACGGCATTGCACAACCCGCGCCGGCCCCGCGATTCAGCGTGACACCGCCGCGTCTCCCCGAGCCGCCGTATCCGCCAGGCGAAGGTGGCATCGAGTGGGCCGCGCAGTGGGGTATTCCCGAAGAGGTGCTGTTCCGCGGTGTCGCACCCGACGACGGCACTGCATCTAACTGAGAAAGATTTACATGACCGGACTGCAGTCATTTTCGGTGGGACATCTATTTGATCGTGTTTACCGCAGTGCGGGTGCCCAGGAGAGACCGCAGGCATTTCGAGCGAAACGAAAACACCAATGGAAAGGCCGATGACCGCCATGCTTGCCAACACCAAAACGCCGCCCGACGACCCCCGCCGGCCCGCCGGAGCCTACGCGATGCTGCGGCGCGCGGTCGACGTGCTCGACGCGGCGCTGATGGTCGTCGGCTGCCTGATGCTGTTCCTGCTGATGCTCGTCGTGGTGTTCGACGTGTCGCTGCGCTATCTCTTCAATTCGCCGCTGATCTGGTCCTACGAGGTGATCTCCAACTACCTGATGCCGGGCCTTTTCTTCCTCGCCGTATCAGACACGCTCAAGGCGCATGCCCATGTCAGCGTCGACATCGTCCACAACTACATCTCCACGAACACGCGCTATTTGTTCCAGGCAATCTGCAGCGTGATCGCCGCGCCCGTGTTTTTCTACATCACGGTCGTCTCAACGCAGCGCACCTTCGAGGAATTCCAGTCGGGAGCGGTGTCCACGAGCGGACTGGAATTGCCCAGTTGGACCATTAGCGCGTTGCTGCCGCTCGGCTTCGGCCTGCTGGCGATCCGCCTGACGCTCGATGCGGGCGGTTATGTCTGGACGCTGGCGTCAGGCCGGGAAATTGTACCGCTGCCACCGATGTCGGGCACGGAAGAAGAGGTGACACCATGATCGCATCCGGGATCGTCTTCCTCTTGTTCCTGCTGCTCGCACTGGGCATGCCAGTGGCTTTTTCTCTCGCCACCGCGGGCACCCTCGGGCTCTATCTGATCGGCGGGCTGGAGGCTCTGGCGGGCGTCGTCGCGACGACGCCGCTGGCGACTGCTGGTACCTATGAGCTGATCTCCGTGCCCATGTTCATCCTAATGGCCGAGTTCGTGATCCTGAGCGGCGTGGCCGACAACTTGTTCAAGGCCGCAGCCACCTGGGTCGGCCGCGTGCCGGGCGGCCTCGCCATGGCGACGGCGCTTGCCGGTGCGGGCTTCGGCGCGATTTCGGGCTCAAGCACCGCCTCGGCCGCGACGCTGTCGTCGACCACTATGCCGATGATGCTGAAGCAAGGCTACGATCCGAAGCTCGCCGGCGGGGTGGTGGCGATTTCGGGAACGCTCGCGATGCTGATTCCTCCAAGCATCGCGCTCGTCCTCTACGGAATCATCGCCGACGTGAATATCGGCCAGTTGCTGGTCGGCGGCGTGATCCCGGGCATTCTCGTCACGCTCACGATCATTGCCACCGTGTGGGTGCTGGTCAAGCTCGACCCCGCCGCGGCGCCGCTCGGCAACGCGTATTCGATGCGCGAGAAATTCGCTTCGCTGAAGGTCGTCGGCCCGATGCTGGCATTGTTCATGTCGGTCACCGGCGTGATCTACACCGGCATCGCGACGCCGACCGAAGCGTCCGGCCTCGGCGCCTTCGGCGCGTTCCTGATCGCGCTTCGGGAGCGCAAGGTCAACAGGGCCTCGCTGATGAAGGCGCTGACCCATGCCGCCCATGCGAGTTGCATGATCATCATGATCATCGTGTGCGCGAAGATCTTCGGGTATTTCTTCACCCTCACGCAGGCGACGCAGAGCATCGTCCAGTGGGTCGGCGCGCTCGACGTGTCGCGCTGGGTGGTAATGGCTTTCATCCTCTTCGGCTTTCTGGTCCTCGGCTGCGTGATGGACCAGGTCGCGATCCTGATCCTGACAGTCCCGATCGTCCTGCCGCTGGTCAAGGCACTCGGATTTGATCCGGTGTGGTTCGGCGTCATCGTCATCGTCGTGGCCGAGGTCGGCCTCGTCACGCCGCCCGTCGGCCTGAACGTCTTCGTCGTCTCGCGCTACGCGAAGCGGCCGCTGCGGGAAATCTTCGCCGGGGTGTGGCCCCATGTCTTCAGCCACCTGCTGTTGCTGATCGTGCTCGTCGCGTTCCCCTCCATCATTCTTTGGCTTCCTTCTCAGATGGCGCCCTGACCGACTAGGTCTAACGCCGATTTTCCGTCCCACGTCCCACAATGAAAGGCTTCCACATGACTCGAATCGTCAACAGGGCCATCCAGACGCTCGCCCTCGTGTCCGTTTGCACCGCAGGGCCCGCTCTCGCCCAGACGCCGATCAAGCTCAAGATCGCCGACTCGTTCCCGGTCGGCCACTACCTGCCAAAGTACATCATCTACCCGATGATGGAGCGGCTGAAGGAGAACCCGGCAGCCAAGGGCATCGAGTTTGAGTACTACCCGGCTGAGCAGTTGGGCAAGGCGAAGGACTTCCTGGCGCTCACGCAGTCTGGCCTGGTCGACATCGCGTACGTTGCACCGGGCTTCGTGTCCGACAAGATGCCTCTGTCCGTCGTGGCCGAGCTGCCGCTGGACTTCACCGGCTCGTGCCAGGGCACCCTCGCCTACTGGAACCTCGCGAAGCCGGGCGGGCTGATCGCGAAGAAGGAGTTTGAGCCCAACGGCGTGCGCTTGCTGTTCACGATCGTGCTGCCGCCTTACCAGATCGTCACGCGCAAGCCCTTCGCCACGCTGAAGGATGTCGAGGGCATGAAAATCCGCGCATCAGGCTCGGCCAAGGAACTGGTGCTGAAGAAAATCAAGGCCACGCCCGTGTTGATGCCGACGCCCGACGTTTACGAGTCGCTGTCGCGCGGCACGATCGACGGCGTGCTGTTCCCGTTCAACAGCCTCGCGCCGTACAACATACACAAGCTGTCGAAGACCTCCACGGTCGGCGAGAACTTCGGCACCTTCATCGCCAACTACGTGATCAGCGAGAAGCGCTGGCAGACTCTGCCCCCGGCGATCCAGGCCCAGTTGTCGGCGATGGGCGATGACATCGTGCGCAGCGCGTGCGCGCAGGTCGAAAAGGATGAAGCCGGCGACATAGAGAAGGTCAAGCAGGCCGGCGTCAATCTCATCACCTTGTCGACGGCCGACAAAGCGGTGGTAGCCAACGCGATGAGCGAAGTCGCCAAGGAGTGGGCCGAGGGCCTGGACAAGCGCGGACGCCCCGGCACCGAGGTGCTGAACGCGTTCAAGGCCGGCCTCAAGTGACGGCGGCGCGCCGGGCAGTCCCATGATCGATGCACTTTCCCTCGTATCCGTGCCGCACGCGGCCGAGGCGCTTCGCGCCGAGGTGCGCGCCTTCCTCGACGACACGCTACGCGACATGCCGCCTGAGCGGCGTGCGCAGTCGTGGCTCGGGTTCGACGCGGACTTCAGCAAGGCGCTGGGCCAGCGCGGCTGGATCGGGCTGGCGCTGCCGCACGAGTACGGCGGTGGCGGACGGGACGCATTCGCCCGCTTCGTCCTGGTCGAGGAACTGCTCTCGCGCGGCGCACCGGTGTCGGCGCACTGGATCGCGGAGCGCCAGAGCGCGCCCGTGATCCTGCGTTACGGCACCGAGGAACAGAAGCGGTTCTACGTGCCGCGCGTGTGCAGCGGCGACCTGTTCTTCTGCATCGGGATGAGCGAGCCGCAGTCGGGCTCCGACCTCGCGAGCATCAAGACGCGGGCAACGCCTACGCCGGGGGGCTGGCGCCTGAAAGGCCAGAAGGTCTGGACCACGAACGCGCACCGATCGCATTTCATGATCGCGCTGGTGCGAACGTCCGGCACGGCGGAAGACCGCCATGACGGGCTCTCGCAGTTCGTCATCGATCTCACGCTGCCCGGCATCACGGTGCGTCCGATCGAGGACCTCACCGGCGGCAAGCACTTCAGCGAAGTGTTCTTCGACGACGTCGAGCTGCCGCACGACGCGCTGGTCGGTCAGGAAGGTTCGGGCTGGAAACAGGTGACGGCCGAACTCGCCTACGAGCGAAGCGGCCCCGAGCGCATCTACTCCAGCATCGTGCTCTTCGACACCTGGCTGGATCACCTGCGTTGCGAGCGGGCCGACGATGAGGCATCCATCGTCCTCGCGGGGCGCATCGTCGGCCACCTGGCGACGCTGCGGTCGATGTCGGTGGCGGTCACGGCGAAGGTGAACGCCGGTGACAGTCCGATGGTGGAAGCGTCGCTCGTCAAGGACCTTGGCACCGAGCTTGAGCAGTTTATTCCGCTCGCGATCGGCGACGCCATCGCGAGCGCGTCCGAACGCGATGCGCCGGCCGAGTTGCTGCGGACGCTGACCTACGTGACGCAGATCGCGCCGACCTATTCGCTTCGCGGCGGCACACGAGAAATATTGCGCAGCCTGATCGCGCGCGGATTGGGACTTCGATGAACGAACTCTTGTCGCAGGCATTCGAGCGCCTGCTGGCCGATTGCTCCACGCCCAAGGCGATCCGGCAGGTGGAGCGCGGCGGGTCCACCGCCGAATTGTGGGCGCGCATCGACGAATCGGGCTACCTGGACGCGCTGGTGGCGGAGCAGACCGGCGGAGCGGGACTGTCGCTCGCCGACGCGTTTCCGCTGTTCGTGGCCGAAGGACACCATGCGCTACCGGTGCCGCTGGCGCACACGATGGTCGTACGCGCCGTGCTGGCGCATGCGGGCATCGAGGCACCGGCCGGAGCGATCGCGATGGCATCGCAAACTCGCGTCGATGCGGGGGGCGCGGTAACCGCGCTCGCGACACCGTACGGCAAGATCGCGGACTGGGTTGCCGCCGCCATGCCCGACGGCTGGCTGCTGCTGCCTACCGCGAAGGCCGATGTGCGAGACACCGGCATTCACGGCAGCCTGCGCGCTGACCTGTACTGGCCGGCGCAGGCGCGCGCGGGACTCGCGCTTCACGCGGCCGTCGCGTGGCGCGAGGCGGGTGCGGCAATCGCTGCGGCGCAGCTCGCCGGCGCCATGCAGCGGACGCTCGAAATGACGGTCGTCTATGCCAACGACAGGGTGCAGTTCGGCCGCTCGATCGGAAAGTTCCAGGCGATTCAGCACCAGATCAGCGTGATGGCCGAGCATGTCGTGGCCGCGCACATGGCCGCCGAAATAGGCTGCAGCGGGCCGGGGCCGCTGCCGCACGGCCTGCGTGCGGCGCTCGCGAAAGCGCGCGCCAGCGAGGCGGCCACGCTGGCGACATCGACAGCGCATGCCGTTCACGGCGCGATCGGCGTCACGGCGGAGATGGACCTGCAGATCTACACCCGCCGCATCCACGAATGGCGCGCCGACTTCGGCTCGGAGCGTCACTGGAATCGTGTACTGGGCCAGGCGCTCATGGCCTCGCCCGCCGCGTCGGCGCTCGAATTCATGCGCGCCGACCTCATCCCAACCACCAAGGAACCCGCGCCATGAGCACTTTTCTTTTGTACGAGCAATCGGGAGCGGTCGTCACGCTCACGATGAATGCGCCCGAGTCGCGCAATGCGCTAACCGGCAATAACGCGCCGCAGGAATTCGTCGACGCCTGTGCGCGCATTTCAGAGGACATGTCGGTGCGCGCCGTGGTGCTCACAGGCGCCGGCCCGGTGTTCTCCTCCGGCGGCAACCTGAAGCACATGAAGGCGCTGTTCGACGAGACGCCGAGCGCGATCCGCAACTGGTACCGCCAGGGCATCCAGCGTCTGTCGACGGCGCTCTATAACCTCGAGGTGCCAACCATCGCTGCCGTCAACGGTGCCGCTATCGGCGCGGGATGCGACCTCACCTGCATGTGCGACATCCGGATCGCGGCGGACACCGCATCCTTCGCCGAAAGTTTCGTGCGCGTCGGTCTTATTCCGGGCGACGGGGGCGCCTGGCTGCTGCCGCGGGTGGTCGGCATGTCAAAGGCCATGGAAATGTCGTTCACCGGCGATTCGCTGTCGGCCGCCGAAGCGCTCGCATGCGGCCTCGTGTCGAAGGTCGTGCCGGCCGACCGGTTGATGGACGAGGCCCGCGCACTCGCTGGGCGGATCGCGAAAAACCCCGGCACGGGCCTGCGCATGACGAAGCGTCTGTTGCGCGAAGGGCAGCACATGCGGCTCGAATCGCTGCTCGAAATGTCGGCCGGCTTCCAGGCCATCGCGCACAAGACGCCACACCACGTCGAGGCGGTGAACGCTTTCATCGAGAAACGCGCGCCGAACTTCCCTGATCGCTGACCACCAACAGGGCGTCAGAGTTTGTACTTTTGAATATTTTTCCCCTTATGAAAATCCTAGTCCCCGTTAAACGCGTAGTCGACTACAACGTCAAGGTCCGCGTCAAGTCGGACAACACCGGTGTAGATATTGCCAACGTCAAAATGAGCATGAACCCGTTTGACGAAATCGCCGTCGAAGAAGCCATGCGCCTCAAAGAAAAAGGCGTGGCCACCGAGGTGATCGCCGTGTCTTGCGGCGTGGCCCAATGCCAGGAAACCCTGCGCACCGCCATGGCCATCGGCGCCGACCGTGCCATTCTCGTGCAGACAGACGTGGAGCTGCAGCCGCTGGCCGTGGCCAAGTTGCTCAAGGCCCTGATCGACAAAGAACAACCTGGCCTGGTGCTTCTGGGCAAACAAGCCATTGACGATGACTGCGCCCAAACTGGCCAGATGCTCGCGGCCTTGGCCGACCTGCCCCAAGCCACATTTGCCAGCAAAGTCGAAGTGGCCGATGGCAAAGCCACTGTTACCCGCGAAGTGGACGGCGGTCTGGAAACCATCTCGGTCACATTGCCAGCCATCGTGACCGTGGACCTGCGCCTCAATGAGCCGCGCTATGTGACCCTGCCCAACATCATGAAGGCCAAGAAAAAGCCGCTTGACATCGTCACGCCGCAAGACCTCGGCATTGACGTGTCACCGCGTCTGAAGATTATCAAGGTCTGTGAGCCGCCCAAGCGCAGCGCCGGCATCATGGTCCCGGATGTGTCCACCCTGGTGGACAAACTCAGAAACGAAGCCAAAGTGATCTAAGGAATTGAAGAAATGAACGTCCTCGTTATTGCGGAACACGACCATCACGCCATCAAGCCAGCCACGCTGAACTGTGTCATGGCTGCTGCCCAAATCAGTATGTTCACTGATGGGCAGGTCCATCTGATGGTAATTGGCCACCATGCCCATCAAGCCGTGGAAGCGGCGACACACATACCCGGCATTGCTAAAGTCATTCATGCCGACGGTGAGCAGTTTGCCCACGCGCTGGCCGAGAACGTGGCCGCCCAAGTGCTGGCCGTGGCCGGCAATTACTCGCATATCCTGTTTGCCGCCACTGCTGGCGGCAAGAACGTGGCCCCGCGCGTGGCCGCCCAGCTCGACGTTGCCCAGATCTCGGACATCACCCGAATCGACAGCATCGATACCTTTGAGCGCCCAATCTATGCCGGCAATGCCCTGGCTTGCGTGCAAAGCCTCGATGCCATCAAGGTCATTACGGTGCGCACGACCGCGTTTGATGCGGCGCGAGCCAGCAGCGGCTCAGCCACCGTTGAAGTAATTTCCGCCGTGCCAGCCCATGGCAAAACCACTTTTATCGGCAGCGAAATCGCCAAAAACGATCGCCCTGAACTGACCGCCGCCAAGGTGGTGGTCTCTGGTGGCCGCGCCTTGGGTTCGAGCGAGAAGTTCACCGAAGTCATGACGCCGCTGGCCGACAAGCTCGGTGCGGCCATGGGTGCCTCACGCGCTGCCGTGGATGCAGGTTACGCCCCCAACGATTGGCAGGTCGGCCAGACCGGCAAGATCGTGGCGCCCCAACTCTACATTGCAGCGGGCATCAGCGGCGCCATTCAGCACCTGGCTGGTATGAAAGACTCCAAGGTGATTGTGGCGATCAACAAGGACCCGGAAGCGCCGATCTTCAGTGTGGCCGATTATGGGCTCGAGGCCGACTTGTTCGTGGCGGTGCCTGAAATGGTCGCTTCGCTCTAGACCGAACTTTGGCACATGTGAAGGAGCGACTCCATTGCTTTACTACGTCAATGCTTGCAGGAGCATCGCTAGCGCCGTCTTGCTCGGTTTGTTGCGTTCACCCATTCGGTGAGTCTCCCAGATCAACGTAACCGCGCGCCAGCGTTGAGGAAACCGCTTCAGGTGGAGCGTCAATCGCTGCGTTTAAGATGAAAGAAGAAAGTGGCTATTCATCGGCTCACAGCAAGCCGGTGAACCTGCCGCCAAGCTGAGTTGTCCCTTCCCCCCCGCCCTGTCTCCAACTGATCGCTGACCAGGAAGTCTCGTCAGAGTCCGTAGAACTCGTGCGCCTGGCGTTCGAGCGCTTCGCGGTGCTGAGGCGCCGCGAGGTCGATCATGGCCTTGACGCGGTGGCGCAAGGGCATCCCCCGCAGGCGCACGGCACCATGTTCGGTGGCCACCACATCGACGTCGCTGCGCGCGGTCGTCACGGGGCCACTCAACCGCGCAACGATCTTCGGCAGCGTGCCGCCCTTCGCAGCGCTCGGCAGCGCGATGATCGATGCGCCACCCGGCGAACGGCCCGCAGCACGCACGAAATCGACCTGGCCGCCGACCGCACCGATGTAGTCGCCGTTCACGCTCTCGGCGTTGACCTGGCCAGTCAAATCGACCTCAAGCGCGGAGTTGATCGACACGTAGCGCGAGAGGCGCGACAGCACCGCACCGGCATGCGTGTAGTCGATTGAGCAGACTCGAACGGCCGGATTGCGATGGACGAAGCGGTAGAGCCGGTCATCGGTGCCGAACAGCACGCCGGTTACGCTGACGCCGACGTCCATCTCCTTGAACGCATTGGTGACGGCGCCGCATTCGACCAGGTCAACGAGCGAATCACCGACCATGCCCGAGTGCACGCCAAGGTCGCGGCGGTTCGAGAGCATCGCGATGACGGCCTCGGGAATCGAACCGTAGCCGACCTGCAGCGTGGCGCGGTCTGGGATGTAGGCATCGACGTGGGCGGCGATGCGGCGCTCGAGATCACCGATCGGCGCGGACGGCAATTGAATTGGTGCGCGACGTGTCTCGACCAGCACGTCGATGTCGCTGGCGACCAGCACCCCGTCGCACAGCGATTGCGGCACGAGGTGGTTCATCTCGGCGATCACTACGCGCGCCTTGTCGACGGCGGCGCGCGTGTAGTCAGCCGCGAGCCCCAGGCTGTAGCGGCCCTGCTCGTCGGGCGGGCTGACCTGCACCAGTGCAACGTCGCACCCGATTTCACCGCCTGCAATGAACTCGTTCACTTGCGAAACGTGGCACGTCATGACGTCAAGCACGCCCGCCTTGACGAGGCGGCGGTTCGTGCCCACACCCCCGAGGCCGCGAAGCTCGATGCCGTCGCACTGCGCGGGATCGAAAGTGTCGGAGAACATCACGCCCAAAAAAACGCGCACGCCACCGAGCTCGCGTCGCTGGCGCACCAGCGCCTCGGTGAGGGTCAGCGGCTCGGCCGTGCCTTGTCCCATCACGATGGCATCGCCGGGGCGGATGAATTCGCACAGGTCGAGCTGCGCCGGGTCAATGCGGATCATGCCGAGGCTCCCGCGTCCAGGCGCTCGGCGAGCGCAACGATGCGCTGTGCGCGCTTGAGCAAAGGTCCGTCGATCATCTTGCCTTCGAAGTCGATCGTGCCGATGCCCTTGGCCGTGGCGTCGGCATAGCGCGCGATAAGCCGGCGCGCGTAGTCCACGTCGCTCGCGCTTGGACGAAACACGCGGTTCGCCACATCAAGCTGCCGCGGCAGCAGGCATATCTTGCCGTCATAGCCCATGCTGCGCCCGGTCTGCGCATCCTGCTCGAAGTGGTTGTCGTCCCGGATCTCCACCACCGCCTGGTCAATGGCAACGATGCGCGCCGCCTTGGCATGCAGCAGCACCTGCGACCTGGCGTACAGCACTTCCATCGATTCTTTCGTGCGACGGGCGCCAAGCTCGCTGGCGAGGTCTTCCGCGCCAAAGTACACCGCAGCCAGTTGCGGATGCGCGCGGCACAGCGCGGCGGCGTTCGCCACACCGTTAATCGACTCCAGCCCGCCAACGATAAAGCGCGGTTCGCGCCGCGGCCTGTCACGCTCGATGCGTCGCAGCCAGTGCAGCGCCGGGTAGAGTTGTTCGATGGTCTCGAGCTTCGGAATCACGATGCCGTCGGCGTCGGTTTGCCACGCGGCGGTGAGGTCGTCAAGGTAGTGGTCAGACTCCGGCTCGTTGACGCGGATCGTCAGCGTACCAGGAAGCTCGCTGCGGCGCAGGTCGGAAACCAGCGCATGAAGACCGGAACGCGCGGCCGCTTTTTCAGCAGGTGGCGTGCCGTCCTCAAGATCGATGACATAACAGTCTGCGCGAAAGCGCGGGAACTTTGCGACCAGGTCGGCGCGGTTCGCCGGCGCGAAGAAAAGGCTTCGAATGGTGTGCATGGGGGGCTTTCTCCAGTTTCAGTTGAGTAGTTCATCGAGCCGTTCCTTGGACTCGATCAATTCGAGCAGCATCTCGTGCACGACGTTGCGCACCGAGGTCTCGCCGGTCATGTCACCGACGATCTGCCCGACCGGGTAAGTGAGGAATTCCTTCGCCCGCACGCGTTCTACTCTGGTGCGGCCCTGGCCCCACCAGAGTAGCGCCTGCAGCGGCGCGGGCAGCGTGTCGGGTGCACCTGGCTTTTCCCACGCATCGGTGAACGTGCTGCGCAGCGTTCGGCACGGCTTGCCGGTCACCGAGCGGGTCAACACCGCGTCGTCGGATTGCGCCTCGAACATCTTCTGCTTGATCTCGGGCGTAACCTCGCTCTCGACCGTCTTCAGCCACACCGACCCGCACCAGACGCCTTCGCATCCCAGGGCCAGCGCGGCCGCCATCTGCCGGCCGCGGCCAACGCCACCGGCGCCGAGTACCGGCATCGGCGCGACGGCGTCCACCACGCGTGGCCACAGTACCATCGAGGTGGTGGTGCCTGTGTGACCGCCGGCTTCAGTGCCGACGGCGATCACGAAGTCGCAGCCGACCTCCTTGTGGCGCAGTGCATGCTTCGGCGCACCCGCCATGGCGGCCACCTTGATGCCGCGGGCATGAGCACGTTCCACCAGTTCCCTCGATGGCGAGCCAAGCGCGTTCACGATCAGCTTGATTGGGTGTTCTAGCGCGATGTCGATCATGCGCGCGCTCTCTTCCGGCGTGAACGTGAACTCGTTGACCATCGCCTTCATGATCTGCTCGGCATCGGCTGCCGGCAAAGGCGGGATACCGGCGTTGTCGAGCATGTTCTTGACAAAATCGCGTTGCGCCTGTGGAAACAACCGCTCGGGGTCGAACTTGCGATCGCCCAGCGCTTCAAAGCTGGCCGGATTGAGGATATCGATGCCATAGGGCTTGCCATCGATATGCTCATCGATCCATTTCAGTTCTTCATGCACCCGCTCCGGACTCATGCGGGCCATACCCAGCACCCCCAGTCCTCCAGCCTTCGAGACTTCGACGACGACGTCGCGGCAATGAGAAAAAGCGAAGATCGGGACCTCGATCCCAAACATCTCGCAGAGGCGGTTTTTCATCTTGTCTCCTTATGGGGGGGTGCCGTCACCAGGAAGCCTCGGCGCGGTGCCAGCCATTCGATATGTTGTTCAGCGAGCCATTCCCGTGGCACCGTTTGTGCGCCAACGAACAACATTTTTTCCTGCACAAGCAGGTAGCTTATGCTGTTGGCCGTCGGGCCGGGTAGAGCGCGCAGCGTGATGCCGGGTACGGCCTCATTGTTCTGCTGAGGACCTCGCACTTGCGCGCCGGTGCGGGCCTGCAGTTGTGCCGCACTTTCGACCTGTTCGGCATCGCCATCGGTGAGGAAAATCCAGCGGATTGGACCCGGGGCAACAGCGATAACGGCGTCGAGATGGCCTTCGTCCTGGGGCCCGGGGTCGATCACTGCCCATTCGTTGTTGCCGATGTCGATCAGGTAGCTGTGGCTGCCCGACCGACCGACGCTGAGTCGAAACACGCCATGTGACAAGCGCACCGGCACGCCGAGTCGTATCTCGCACCATGCATCGCCCCGGCCTTCGGGGTCGAGTCGGCCTACCTCAGCCCATGCCGGGTGATTTGGAAGGACTGGGTTGAGGCCGGCAAAGGTGGTTGCCAGACGTGGCAGCACGCACGTAACCTGCCGCGGTGAACGAGCCCAATTCAATAAGGCACTTGTGTTCGCAAAAGTTCCGATCTGCTCGATCATCGCCCGCGTCGGTGCCATCAGTCGACGGGTGTTCTCAGCCGACAAAGCCATCAAGGGCGTTAGCCAAACTTGTTCGACAGTCTCAAAATCATCATGCATAGACGACTGACCATCGGGCAGAATGGCCAGGAAGAATCGGGTGTCGAAGCGTTTGGCACGCCCCTTTGGCGTTAACCAATGGCCGATGTAGAACAAGCGATCCGCTGAGAGACCTAGCGCAAAGTCACGGCAGAAATCGATAAATTCATAATCACCGCTGTTTAGTCGACCGCGCAATGCCGACAGCCGCTCCCCGAATTTTCTATGGAGGTTAACGACCTGACCGCCTTCGTCTACCGCGAACAGCAAGCCCGCTTCTTCGAAGCACTCCCGTATTGCAGCTACGTAGTAATCCAGCCCGCCAGCTTCAACGCCGAGGCGAGCACTGGCTTGGACGTCGTCAAGGCCGATGCAAACTTCGTGGCTGCGATGATCTGCCGAGTCGATCAGACCTCCAGGGAAGACCCAAGCTCCGCTGTTGTGGTCGCCCTTATCGGCACGGCGCAGCAGCAATACCTCAGGTCCGCTCGACGCATCACGCACCACAACGAGGGTCGCCGCAACCCGTAGATTGACACTATCGGTCTTCATGACTCTTATTTGTTGTTCACATACATGGATTAATAGTCTCTGATGGTGATCTTTATGTCAAGTCAGGGAAAACCCTTGTGCGGTTACCTTGCATACCGGCAAGCAAATCGGTTCAGTCGCATTAACAGACAGGCCGCGAGGGTGTCGCGCTAGCCACTGATGATCGTGATTCTGGCGGGGGCGAACGCGGTCTGCGACACCCTGCTACAGAGCAGCCACCAGTTCCGGCACGGCCGTGAACAGATCGGCCACCAGACCATAGTCGGCCACCTGAAAGATCGGCGCTTCGGCGTCCTTGTTGATGGCGACGATTACCTTGCTGTCCTTCATGCCGGCCAGGTGCTGGATGGCGCCCGAGATGCCGACCGCCACGTACAACTGGGGCGCCACGATCTTGCCGGTCTGGCCGACCTGGTAGTCGTTGGGCGCGTAGCCGGCGTCGACGGCGGCGCGCGAGGCGCCGATCGCCGCGCCGAGCTTGTCGGCCAGCGGCTCCAGCACGGTATGAAACTTGTCGGCCGCGCCCAGTCCGCGTCCGCCCGACACGATGACCGATGCGGCGGCGAGTTCCGGGCGCTCCAGCTTCACCACCTCACGTCCGACCAGGGTGGTCAAGCCGAGATCGGCGCCCGCGTCCAGCGCCTCGACCGCTGCCGTGCCGCCCGCACCGACCGGGTCGAAGGCGGTGGTGCGAATGCTCAGCACCTTGATGGCATCCTTCGATTGCACGCGGGCCAGCGCGTTGCCGGCATAGAACGGGCGCAAGAAGGTGTCGGGCGACTCGATGGCGATCACGTCCGACACCTGGGAGGCGTCCAGCAAGGCCGCCACGCGCGGCAGCACGTTCTTGCCAAAGGCTGTCGCCGGCGCCAGTACATGGGTATAGCCGGCATCGGCGCGCACGCGTGACTGCACCAGCGCGGCCAGGTTCTCGGCCAGATGGGCCTCGTAGTGCGCCGCGTCGGCGTGCAGCACCTTGGCTACGCCCGCGACCGCTGCAGCAGCCTGGGCAACGGCAGCGCAATTGCGACCCGCCACCAGCACATGAATGTCGCCGCCGATGCGCGTGGCGGCAGCAATCGTGTTCAGCGTTGCCGCTTTGAGTACGGTGTTGTCGTGTTCCGCAATGATCAGGGTTGTCATCAGATCACCTTCGCTTCTTCTTTGAGTCGTTTGACGAGTTCGGCCGTGTCGGCTACCTTGATGCCGGCCTTGCGCGTCGGCGGCTCGCTGACGTGCAGGGTCACGGTGCGCGGCGCGATGTCGATGCCGAGCTCGGCCGCCTTGATTACCTCCATCGGCTTTTTCTTGGCCTTCATGATATTGGGCAGCGTGATGAAGCGCGGCTCGTTCAGGCGCAGGTCGGTCGTGATCACGGCCGGCAGCTTCATGGCCAGGGTTTCCAGGCCGCCGTCGATCTCGCGCGTGATGGTGGCGGTGTCGCCGCTGATCTGCACCCTGGAGGCGAAGCTGGCCTGGGCCCAGCCCATCAGCGCGCCAAACATCTGGCCGGTCTGGCCGGCGTCGTCATCAATGGCCTGCTTGCCGAAGATGGCGAACTGCACGCCTTCTTTGGTGGCCACGTGCTGCATCAGTTTGGCCACCGCCAGCGGTTCGAGCCCGGCGTCGGCTTCGATCAGCACGGCGCGATCGGCGCCGATGGCCATCGCACTGCGCAGCGTCTCCTGGCAAGCGCTTGGGCCGCAGGACACGACGATCACTTCCGAGGCGACACCGGCCTCCCTGAGACGGACTGCTTCTTCGCAGGCGATCTCGTCGAACGGGTTCATGGACAACTTCTGGTTCGCGAGATCGACTCCCGAACC
>NZ_JAQSDL010000097.1:18731-133376 GCF_029945895.1 Polaromonas sp.
TCTCGTCGAACGGGTTCATGGACAACTTCTGGTTCGCGAGATCGACTCCCGAACCGTCGGACTTGACGCGGGCCTTGACGTTGTAGTCCAGCACCCGCTTGACGGCGACCAATATCTTCACTTCATCTCCATGTGATTAAAAAATAGGCAACTCAAAAATGGTAAGAACGGAGCAAATCCGGTCCGCTTAACCCGAATGGCACTTACTTAAGCCAAAAAGGCTGTCATCCCGGCCTTGAGCCGGGATCCATGCCACATGTTCCACCGCACAGGCCCGCGAGGCATGGATTGCGGGTCAAGCCCGCAATGACAACTTCAGGCGTCATCCACGTTTCCGTTTGTCATCCCGGCTCAACGCCGGGGACAGGTTTCTCGGTATTCGCGCCTTAAGTAAGTGCCATTCCGCTTAACCCTAGCTCACTCCCGATGCGGCCACACGAGGAAACAGCATCGTGTACATGCGCTGCGCCAGCGCGTCAACGTCCAGGCGCCCGCCTGGCCGGTACCACTGCGCCGTCCAATTGAGGGCACCGAGCACCGTCTGGCGCACCAGCACGACATCGGCGTCGACCAGGCCCAGAGTCGCGGCCTCGTTGATCGGCTCCATCCACAAGGCCTCGTAGGCGTCGCGCGATGCCATCACCCGGGTCTGCGCGTCCGGCGACAGGCTGCGCCACTCGTAGAGCAGCACGGTCATGGCGTCGAGCCGCGGACCGAGCAAGGCCTTCAGGTGGCTGCGCACCATCGACAACAGCCGCTCGGGCAGCCGGGGCTGGCCGGCCAGCCCGTCGCGCACCGACTGCATGATGTCGCGAACGCCCTCCTCCATGATCGCCACCAGCAACTCCTCCTTGGTGGCGAAGTGATAGAAGAGCGAGCCCGAAGTCATGCCCATGGCCTGGGCAATCTCGCGCACCGAAGTGCGCTCGAAGCCCTGGCGCCGGAACCGGCTCGCCGCGGTCGCCAGGATCGCATCTCTGCGCGGGAGTGGGTTGCTTCGCTGCTCTATCATGCCATATACTATACCATCTAACAAGCGTTTGGTTGATGGCTTTGTCCATCGCGTGTTGGGCGCTTCCGGCGCCTTCCCGCGTGGACGAGCGACTCTTCGCGGCCGTCGGCCATGCCAGTGTCAATCGGACTTCAAGGACAGACCCATGCTCAACCGCACCATCTTCGGTGAAGAACACGAACTCTTCCGGGACCAGGCCCGCCGCTTTCTGGAAGAAGAAGTCATCCCCCATCACGCCGGCTGGGAAACCGATGGCATCGTGCCGCGCGCCGTCTGGCGCAAGGCCGGCGCCGCGGGCTTGCTGTGTCCAGCCATTCCCGAAGCCTACGGCGGCGGTGGCGGCACGCGCCTGCACAGTGCCGTGCTGATTGAAGAAGTCTCGCGCGCCGGCACGAGCGGGCTCGGCTTCGGCCTGCACTCCGACATCGTGGCGCCCTACATCCTGGCCTACGGCACCGAGGAGCAAAAGCGCAGCTGGCTGCCGAAGATGGCCACCGGCGAGGTGATTGGCGCCATCGCCATGACCGAGCCGGGCGCGGGCAGCGACCTGCAAAACGTGCGCACCAGTGCGGTCCGTGACGGGGACCAACTGGTGATCAATGGTCAAAAGACCTTCATCACCAACGGCCAAAACGCCGACCTGGTGATCGTTGTCGTCAAGACCGACCCGACGCAAGGCGCCAAGGGCACCTCGCTGGTGCTGGTCGAGACCGATCGTCCCGGTTTCACGCGCGGGCGCAACCTCGAAAAGATCGGCATGAAGGCGCAGGACACCTCGGAACTCTTCTTCGACGACGTGCGCGTGCCGGTCAGCAACATCCTTGGCGGCGAGGGCAAGGGCTTTTTCCTGCTGATGCAGGAACTGGCCTGGGAGCGCATGCAGATCGCCATCGGCGCGGTGGCGGGCGCCGAGGCCGCGCTCGAATGGACGCTGGCCTACACCAAGGATCGCAAGGCCTTCGGCCAGCGCGTGATTGACTTCCAGCACAACCGCTTCAAGCTCGCCGAAATGAAGACCGAGGTGCAGATCGCACAGGTCTTTGTCGACCGCCTGCTCGGCCTGCTGATGGACGGTCAGCTTGATGCTGCCACCGCCGCGATGGCCAAGTACTGGACCACCGACCTGCACTGCAAGGTGATCGACCAATGCCTGCAGATGTTCGGCGGCTTCGGCTACATGTGGGAGTACCCGATTGCCCGCGCCTATGCGGATGCGCGCGTCGCGCGCATCTACGGTGGCGCCAACGAAATCATGAAGGAAATCATCAGCCGTACGCTGTAGCACCCGCCGCCAGCCGCTTTTCGCCCTCTTGCCTATCGCTTCCACAGATTCAAAAAGAAGGAAACCCACCATGACCGACGCATTCATTTACGACGCCGTGCGCACGCCGCGCGGCAAGGGCCGCAGCTCGGGTGCGCTGCACGGCACCACGCCCATCAGCTTGGCCATCACGGCGCTGCAGGCACTGCGCGACCGCAACACCCTGGACACCGCCTTCGTGGACGACATCATCCTCGGCTGCGTCGAACCCGCCGGCGAGCAAGGCGCCGACATCGCGCGCGTTGCGGCCATCGCCGCCGGGTACCACGAGAGCGTGGCCGGCGTGCAGGTCAATCGCTTTTGCGCCTCGGGGCTCGAGGCCTGCAACATGGCCGCCGCCAAAGTGATGTCGGGCCAGTCGCCACTGGTCATCGGCGGCGGCGTGGAGAGCATGAGCCGTGTGCCCATGGGCACCAGCGGCGGCGCCTGGGCGATTGACCCAGCAGTGGCGATTCCGACCTATTTCGTGCCGCAGGGCATTTCGGCCGACCTGATTGCCACCCTATACGGCCACAGCCGCAGCGACGTCGACAGCTACGCGGTCGAAAGCCAGCGCCGCGCTGCGCTCGCCTGGGCCGAGGGCCGCTTCGCCAAGTCGATCGTTCCAGTCAAGGACGTGAGCGGTTGCCTCGTACTTGAGCGCGACGAACACATGCGCGCCGAAACCACGCTGGAGTCGCTGGCCAAGCTGGAGCCTGCGTTCAAGGTGCAGGGCGAAAAATACGGTTTCGACGCGGTGGCCATCCAGCGTTATCCGGAGCTGGAGCGCATGGTGCACGTGCACCACGCTGGCAATTCGTCGGGCATTGTTGACGGTGCGGCTGCGGTGCTGATCGGCAACGCCGAGGTCGGTAAACAGCTGGGCCTGAAAGCCCGTGCCCGCATCCGCTCGTTCGCCTCCATCGGCAGCGAGCCCACCATCATGCTGACCGGCCCCTCCTACTCGGCGGAAAAGGCGCTCAAGCTCGCCGGCATGAAGGCCAGCGACATCGACCTCTATGAATTGAACGAAGCCTTCGCCTCGGTCGTGCTGCGTTTCATGGAAGTGATGAAGGTCTCGCACGACAAGATGAACGTCAACGGCGGGGCCATCGCGATGGGGCACCCCCTGGGCGCGACCGGCGCCATGATTCTGGGCACCCTGCTCGACGAACTCGAGCGGCGCAACCTGTCCACCGGCCTGATCACGCTGTGCGTGGGCGCCGGCATGGGCACCGCCACCATCATCGAGCGCGTCTGAAGCCCCGGCACGACGCGAACCTCATCACAGACCTGGACCACCACCATGACGATTGACTACAAGCTTGATGCCGACGGCATCGCCACCATCACTTGGGCCATGCAGGACGTGCCCATGAACGTCCTCAACCAACAATCGATTCCTGCCTTCGCCGACGCCGTGAAGCGTGCCCAGGCGGATTCCGCCGTCAAGGGCGTGATCGTCACCTCGGCGAAGGCGGACTTCATTGCCGGCGCTGACCTCAACATGGTGCTGGCGCTCCAAGATGCCGCTGGCATGCTGGATTTTGTGTCGTCGTTACACAGTCTGCTGCGCGGCATCGAAACGGGCGGCAAGCCATACGTGGCGGCCATGAATGGCACAGCGCTGGGCGGCGGCTATGAAATTGCGCTGGCCTGCCATCGGCGCATCGCCGCCGACAATCCCAAAGCACTCATCGGGCTGCCCGAAGTCACGCTCGGCTTGCTACCAGGCGGGGGTGGCACGCAAAGGCTGCCACGCGTGATCGGCGTGCGCAACGCCCTGCCCTTCCTGCTGGAAGGTAAGAAACTCGCACCCAAAAAGGCACTGGAAGCCGGCCTGGTTGACGAGGTCGTCCCGGCCGATGAATTGCTCTCTCGTGCCAAGGAGTGGTTACTCGGCGACGGTGCCAAGAACGCCACCAGGCCATGGGACCAGAAGGGTTTCAAACTTCCCGGAGGCGCTGTGCAAAGCCCCGCCGGCTACGAAACCTTCACCGCAGGCAACGCCATGCTGCGCGCCAAAACCTTTGGCAACTATCCCGCACCTGAGGCGATCTTGAACTGCGTCTACAACGGCTGCCAGGTCGACATCGACACCGGCTGCAAAGTCGAAATGCGTGAATTCGCGAAGCTGGCGACGGGGGTCGAATCCAAGAACATGATCCGCTCGCTGTTCTTCGGCATCACCGCCGCCAGCAAGCTGGCCTCGCGGCCTAAGGGCGTGCCCAAGGCCAGCTACCGCAAGGTCGGCATTCTGGGGGCCGGCATGATGGGCGCGGGCATTGCCTTCGCCGCCGCGGAGGGCGGCATGGACGTGGTGCTGCTCGACAGCAGCACCGACGGCGCGGCCAGGGGCAAGGCCTACAGCGAAGGCCTGTGGAACAAACGCGTTGGGGCCAAGCGCCTGACCGAGGCCGAGCGTGATGCCAAGCTCGCGCTGATCAAACCGACCACCGACTTTGCCGACCTGGCAGGCTGTGACATCGTGGTCGAAGCGGTGTTTGAAGACCGTGCCATCAAGGCCGACGTGACGCGCAAGGCCGAAGCGGTGATTGCCAGCAGCGCCATCTTCGCCTCCAATACCTCCACCCTGCCGATCAGCGGGCTGGCCGAGGCCTCGGCGCGTCCGGCCAACTTCATCGGCCTGCATTTCTTCTCGCCAGTCGACAAGATGCCGCTGGTCGAGATCATTCGCGGCCAGGCTACCAGTGACGAATGCCTGGCCCGCGCCATGGACTTCGTCAAGGCGATCCGCAAAACGCCCATCGTCGTCAATGACAGCCGCGGCTTCTACACCAGCCGCGTGTTCTCCACCTACGTCGGCGAAGGCCTGGCGCTGCTGGCCGAAGGCGTGAAGCCGGCCCTGATCGACAACGCCGGGCGCATGACCGGCATGCCGGTGGGGCCGCTGGCGCTGGCCGACGAAGTCTCGCTCGAACTGATGGCGCGCATCCGCAAACAAACCGCCGCCGACCTCGGCGCGGCCTACCAGCGCAGCGCCATCGACGACGTTTGCGACCGCATGGTGGACAAATTGGGGCGGCTGGGTAAAAAGACCGGCCAGGGCTTCTACGACTACCCGCAAGACGGCCCCAAGCAGCTCTGGCCGGGCCTGGCGCAGGAGTTCCCGCTGTCAGCCACGCAACCCACAGTCGAAGAGGTCAAGCAGCGCCTGATGTTCATCCAGTCGCTTGAGACCGCACGCTGCCTCGAAGAGAAAGTTCTGCTGGCACCGATCGATGCTGATGTCGGCGCGATCCTGGGCTGGGGCTTCCCAGCCTACCTGGGTGGCCCGATCGGCCAGATCCACAGCCTGGGGGTGTCCGCCTTTGTCAAAGCCTGCGAGAGCCTGGCAGAGCGGCACGGTGCGCGCTTCGCGCCGCCGCAACTGCTGCGCCGCATGGCCGACCATGGTGAGCGTTTTTACGACCTGTAAGCAGGCCTGTTACCACATTCGTTCACTGCGACCTTTCAGCGAGAACCGCCCATGCCCGCCATTCAAAGTCAAGTCGACCCGCAGTCAGAGAGCTTCCAGCGCGAGCGCGCACAGATGCTCGCGCTGATCGACAGTTTCCGCACGCTCGAAGACCGTGTGCGCAACACGTCGAACAGCCAGGAAGCCAAGTTCCGCGCCCGCAAACAGCTGCTGCCGCGCGAGCGCATCGCGCTGCTGCTCGACCGCGGCTCGCCGTGGCTGGAGTTCTCGACCCTGGCCGGTTTCAGGATGCACGACGACGACGGCGAGAAGAACGTGCTGGGGGGCGGGATCATCTGCGGCATCGGGGTGGTGTCGGGCATCCGCTGCGTGGTGATCGCGTCGGACAGCGCGATCAAGGGCGGCACCATCACGCCGATGGGCCTGCGCAAGAGCCTGCGCGCCGAAGCCATCGCACTGGAGAACAAACTGCCGGTGGTGCGACTGGTCGAGTCCGGCGGCGCCAACCTGATGCATGTGGGCGAGGTGTTCATTGACGGCGGCCGCGGCTTCGCCAACCAGGCACGGCTATCGGCCAGGGGCATTCCGCAGGTCTGCGTGATGCACGGCCACTCGACCGCCGGCGGCGCCTACCTGCCGGGCATGTCCGACTATGTGATCATGGTGCGCGGCCGCGCCAAGGCTTTCCTGGCCGGCCCGCCCTTGCTCAAGGCCGCCACCGGCGAGATCGCCACCGGCGAAGAGCTGGGCGGCGCCGAGATGCACTGCTCGATGTCGGGCGTGGCCGAGTACCTGGCCGAGGACGATGCCGACGGCATCCGCATCGCACGCGACATCCTGGCGCGGCTGCCGTGGAACGACCGCTTGCCGATGCGAGCGGTGAAGACCTGGAAAGAGCCGCGTTATCCGGTCGAGCAACTGGCGGGCGTGGTGCCGGTTGACTTCCGCCAGCCCTACGACATGCGCGAAGTGCTGGCGCGGGTGATCGACGACTCCGACTTCCTCGAATTCAAATCGCTGTACGGCTCCAGTACCGTGTGCGGCCATGGCGCCATCGAGGGACACCCTTGCGGCTTCATCGGCAACAACGGGCCCATCGATCCGCAAGGCGCCACCAAGGCGACCCAGTTCATCCAACTGTGCTGCCAGTCTGGCACCCCGATCGTCTATCTGCAGAACACCACCGGCTTCATGGTCGGCAAGGACGTCGAACAGGTCGGCATGATCAAGCACGGCGCCAAGATGATCCAGGCCGTGGCCAATGCCACCGTGCCGCAGATCACCGTGATGACCGGCGCCTCCTTCGGCGCCGGCAACTACGGCATGTGCGGCCGCGCCTACGACCCGCGCTTCATGTTCGCCTGGCCCAACGCGCGGGTGGCGGTGATGGGCGGCGAACAGGCCGCCACCGTGATGCGCATCGTGACCGAGGAAAAAATGGCCAAGACCGGACAGGAACCATCGGCCGAAACCATGGCCACCATGAAGAGCGAGATCCTGGCGCGTTTTGACCTCGAATCGCATTCGCTGTTTGCCACCGCGCGCCTGTGGGACGACGGCATCATCGACCCGCGCGACACCCGCCGCGCGCTCGCCACCACCCTGGCGGTGTGTCGCGAAGCCGGGTTGCGGCCTCTGAACTCGAACACCTTTGGCGTGGCACGGATGTGAGAACCCTGATGAACTTCACAAAAATTCTGATTGCCAACCGCGGCGAAATCGCCTGCCGGATCATCCGCACGGCCCAGGCGCTGGGCTACCGCACGGTGGCCGTTTACAGCGAAGCCGATGCTCAAGCGCTGCATGTCACCATGGCCGACGAAGCCGTGTGCATCGGCCCGGCGCCGGTGCGTGAGAGCTACCTCAATGTCGCGGCGCTGCTGGCGGCGGCGCGCAGCACGGGCGCCGATGCGGTCCACCCCGGCTACGGCTTCCTGTCCGAGAACGACGCCTTTGCGCAGGCTTGCCTCGACGCCGGGCTGGTGTTCATCGGCCCGGACCCGCAGGCCATCCTGAAAATGGGCAACAAGGCCGGCGCCAAGCGCTTGATGCTGGCCGCGGGTGTGCCCTGCGTGCCGGGCTACCAGGGCGCGGACCAATCCGACGCCACACTGGTCGCGCAGGCGCGCGACATCGGTTTCCCGATCATGGTCAAGGCTGCCGCGGGCGGCGGCGGACGCGGCATGCGGCTGGTCGAACAGCCGCAGGACTTGCCCTCCGCGCTGGTCAGTGCCCGTTCGGAAGCAGGCAATGCCTTCGGCAGCGAAGAGCTGATTCTCGAACGCGCGGTGATCGAACCGCGCCACGTCGAAATCCAGGTCTTCGGCGACCGGCACGGCCACATCATCCACCTGGGCGAGCGCGACTGCTCGATCCAGCGTCGGCACCAGAAGGTGTTCGAAGAAGCGCCCTCCCCGGCGGTCACGCCCGAGCTGCGCGCGCAAATGGGTGCGGCGGCGGTGGCGGCGGCGCGCACCGTGAACTACGTCGGCGCCGGCACGGTCGAGTTTTTACTTGACCGCGAAGGGCGTTTCTACTTTCTGGAGATGAACACACGGCTGCAGGTCGAACACCCGGTGACCGAGTGCATCACCGGTCTGGACCTGGTGGCGTGGCAGATCGCCGTGGCCCGTGGCGAGCCCTTGCCGCTGACTCAGGAGCAAGTGCAATTGAACGGGCACGCTATCGAAGTGCGCCTGTATGCCGAAGACCCGTACGCGGGCTTCCTGCCGCAAAGTGGCGATGTTGCGCTCTGGCGCCCGCCCACGGGCGAGGGCGTGCGCGTTGATCATGGACTGACATCAGGTCAGACCGTCAGCCCGCACTACGACCCCATGATCGCCAAGATCATTGCGCACGGCGCGACCCGCGACGAGGCCCGACGACGCCTGATCGGAGCGCTGCAACGCACCCGCCTGCTCGGCCTACCCCACAACCGTGCCTTCCTCGAAGCCGTGGCCAGCCACCCGGCCTTCGCCGCTGGCGAAACGACCACTGCCTTCATCGCCCAGCACTTCGACAGTGCGGCGCTGGTGCGGCCCCAACCCGATTCGTTGGCGTTGGCGCTGGCCAGCACGCTGTGGTTCGAAGCCAGCGCCACGCCGGTCGCAGCCGCGCCCTGGCGCTCCAGCGGACCGGCACGCTGGCCGATGCTGATCGGCGAGGGCGAACACCGCCATGCCGTGCACATCACGGTCACAGGAACCCACAGCTACACGCTCGAAGTGGGCGCGGCGCTGCACCACATCACCCTCAGCGGGCGCGAAGGCGAGTGCCTGCGCCTGATCGCCGATGGCGTGCAGCAGCACGCGGCGGCGGTGTTTGCCGGCGGCGTGTTGCACCTGGAACTGGGCGACCTGAGCGCCAGCTTTGAAGACTTGACCTATGCCCCGCCGGCCGCGGCTGCAGGAAGCGCGGAGTCACGCGTGCTCGCACCCATGAATGGACGGGTGCTGGCAGTTGACGTCCAAAATGGCGACACGGTCACCAAGGGGCAACGCCTGGCGGTGCTCGAAGCCATGAAGATGGAGCATCAACTGCTGGCCCGTCGCGATGGCGTGGTGGACCAGGTTGCGGTGCGCGCTGGCGACCAGGTTGCCACGCGCGCATTGTTGGTGTCACTGGTCGAGCAGCCTGATTGATGCGCACGTCGCCCTGCACGCACGACACACGCCATACCCACGAGGAGTAATACCCATGCCAGCCGAAACCCTGCCTGCCAAGAGCCCCTTCTATACGCCCGAGCACCTGGCGTTCCGCGATGCGATGCGCCGCTTCGTCGCCAGAGAAATCAGCCCGCATGTTGACGCCTGGGACGAAGCCGAGTCCTTTCCTGTCGAGTTGTACCGCAAGGCAGCCGAGATCGGCCTGCTTGGCTTGGGCTTCCCCGAAAGCCATGGTGGCAACGACGGCGACCTGTTCATGACCATCATCGCCGCGCAGGAACTTGCGCGTTGCGGTGCTGGCGGTGTCCTGGCGAGTCTGCTGTCGCACACCATCGGCTGTCCGCCCATCGTCAATGTGGGCAACGAGGCGCTCAAGCATCGCGTCTTGCCGCCGGTGCTGCGGGGCGAGAAGATCAGCGCGCTCGGCATCACCGAACCCTCCGGCGGCTCGGACGTGGCCAACCTCAAGACCACGGCGCGCCGGGATGGCGACCACTACGTCGTCAACGGCTCGAAAACATTCATCACCTCCGGCATGCGCGCCGACTTCTACACCGTGGCGGTGCGCACTGGCGGGCCGGGGCCAGGCGGCGTGTCGCTGCTGCTGATCGAGAAAGGCACGCCCGGCTTTACGCAAACGCCTTTGAGAAAAATGGGCTGGTGGTGCTCCGACACCGCCGCCCTGTATTTCGACAATTGCCGCGTGCCGGTGGAGAACCTGGTGGGGGTGGAAAACCAGGGCTTCAAGGCCATCATGAAGAACTTCAACCGCGAGCGCATCTTCCTCGCCGCCGGTGCCAACGGTTTTGCCCGTGTCTGCCTGGACGAAGCGCTGGCCTGGTCGCGTGAACGCGAGATGTTTGGCGGCAAGTTGATCGACCAGCAGGTCACCCGCCACAAACTCGCCGACATGGCCATGCGCGTCGAGGCGACCCAGGCCATGCTGGAATTGCTGGCCTGGCGCGTCGAACAGGGCGACACGCCAGTGGGCGAAATCTGCCTGCTGAAGAACCAGGCCACCCAGACCATGGCCTATTGCGCTAGCGAGGCGGTGCAACTGCACGGCGGCGCCGGCTTCATGCGCGGTGTCAAGGTGGAACGCATTTACCGCGAGGTCAAGGTCAACGCCATTGGTGGCGGCGCCGAAGAGGTGATGCGCGACCTGGCGGCGCGCCAGCTCGGGTTTTACGCCGGAAGCCCTCGATGAAGTCCACCACCTCACCCACACAGCACATGCCGCCTTCGGCGCTGCCCGAGGCCATGCGCCTGGCCTTGTCGGACGCGCCAGCGCCTGACTGCGCGCACGGCTTCCCCCGTGCCTGGTGGCGTCATCTCGGCGCCAGCGGCCTGCTCGGTGTGGGGTTCGACAGCGACGGCGGGCCGCCCGTCACGGACGCCGTGCGGGTCAGCGCTGTGGCCGAAATCGTCGCCCGGGAATCCGCCAGCCTGGGCCTCGGCATGGCGTGGATGATGCAGCAGATGCTGGGGCGCTTCGTGCTGGCGCCGAATCTGCGCAGCGACCGGCATCGTGCCCTGCTGCAATCAATGACGGTCGGCGACACACTGCTGGCACTCGCGATCTCCGAGCCCGGCACCGGCGCGCATCCCAAACACCTGAGCTGCCGGGCGGTTCGGGACGGCGACGACTGGCTCTTAGACGGCCACAAGGCCTTCGTCAGCAACGGCCCGGCCGCCGATGCCATCATCGTGCTGGCCGTCAGCGGCGAGCACCAGGGGCGCAAGCGCTTCGATGCGTTCGTCGTTGAGGCCAACACACCGGGTCTGACCCGCGAACTGGACGACAAAGTGCGCGGACTGGCGCCGCTCGGCCATTGCGGCCTGCGCCTGGTCGGCTGCCGGGTGCCGGACAGCCAGCGCCTGGGCGCGCCGGGGCAGGCCTTCGACACCATCGCGCGGCCGCTGCGCGCGATCGAAGACGCGCTGCTGCTGGGGGCTATGCTCGGCGCCATGCAAGCCGAGCTGGATGCCCTGGCACGCTGGTTCCGCAATGCAGCCCGCACGCCGGCTTTGACGCGTGACCTGGGCGCCCTGCAACTCGAACTCGATGCCCTGTCACCCGTGGTCCGACATGCTGCCCAGCACCTGGACCAGCACGGGCCGGACGAGGCACTGGCGGCGTTCAATCTGGGCGCGCGCCGCCTGTTTGATCGCTGGCAAGGCGCCTGTGAATCCTTTGCCGCGGCCCTGGACGACCATGAACCGGCCCTGCTCACCCTGGCGCGCGACCTGCGCCTGGTGCTGGGCATAGCCCGCGGCATCGCCGACTCCCGACAACTTCAAGCCGGCGAAAAAATGCTGCTCACCCAAGGAAACCGATGAAAACACTTTACCAAACCCACTTTGATTCCATTGATGGCCTGGCGCAGCGCCTGGCTGCGGTCGACTACATTGCCAGCCGCGAAATCGCCACCTCGGTCTACCTGGGCTTCAACCTGGAAAAGCCGATCCTGGTCGAAGGCCCGGCCGGCGTCGGCAAAACCGAACTGGCCAAGGGCATGGCCGAGATCCTCGACGTGCCCCTGATCCGCATGCAGTGCTACGAGGGCCTGGACGAGTCCAAGGCCCTGTACGAGTGGAAATACGGCAAGCAACTGCTGTACACGCAACTGCTCAAGGACAAGCTGGGCGAGATGATGCAAGGCGCGGTCGGCTTGGCGGCCTCGATCGAACGGCTGCATGCACACGACGACCTGTTCTTCTCCGAACATTTTCTGGAGCCGCGCCCGCTCTACCAGGCCTTGCACCAGGAGCGCGGCTGCGTGCTGCTGGTGGACGAGGTTGACAAGTCCGATCCCGAATTCGAGGCGTTCCTGCTCGAAGTGCTGTCGGACTTCCAGGTCTCGGTGCCCGAACTCGGCACCATCAAGGCCAAGGTCAAGCCCATCGTCTTCCTCACCAGCAACAACACGCGCGAGATGAGCGACGCGCTCAAGCGCCGCTGCCTGCATTTGCACATTCCCTTCCCCGAGGCGAAGCTGGAGCGGCGCATTCTGGAGCGCCGCGTGCCCGGCTTGTCGGCAACCCTGAACCGCGAGCTGGTGGCCTTCATTCAGGCGGTGCGCCAGATGGACCTGAAAAAGCAGCCCTCGGTCAGCGAGACCATCGACTGGGCCAAAACGCTGCTGCTGCTGCACGCCGAACACCTGAGCCTGGACATGGTGAAGGGCACGCTCAACGTCTTCCTCAAGTTTGAGCAGGACATTGCCTCGGCCAGCGAGCAACTGTCGGCCCTGCTGCAGCAAGCGCGCAAGGATGCGGAGATTCCCCGTGCAAGCCACGCTTGAAGACTTTTTCAAGGCGCTGCGCGGCAGCGACCTCGAGATCAGCCTGAACGCCCAGATCGATGCGGCGCGCGCCGTGGAACTGGTGGGCTGGCGCGACCGCACCCTCCTGAAAAGCGCGCTGGGCACGACACTGGCGAAAACCACCCCGGATCGCGTCCTGTTCGACGAGTCCTTTGACCGCTTCTTCCGTTTCAGCTCTTTTGAGAACATGACCGCGCAAGGCCGCCCGACCAAGCACGCTTCCAACCCCGGCGCCGACGCCACACCAGCGCAAGACCTGCCCGAGCAAAGCCCCAAAGACCCGACGGCCACCGGCTCCGGCGGGCCGGGCGGCTGCCAGGGCAGCGGTGGCCAGGCCTTGTCGCAATTGCTGCTGGCGGGCGATTCGGCCGCGCTGGCCAAGCGCATGCAGGAAGCCGCGCGCGAGGTCGGCCTGACCGACATCTGGTTCTTCACGCAAAAAGGCTACTACACCCAGAAGATCCAGAAGGCCATGGGCCTGGAATTGCTGGACCGCGAAATTTCCGACACCAAACGCCAGACGTTGGCGCCCGAGCGCGCTCGCGAACTCGAACGGGTGCGCAAGAAATTGTTCGTGGAGGTGCGCAATTTCGTCGAACGCAAACTCGCGCTCTACGGCACGGCACCGACGCGCCAGTTGCACGACGATTTCCTGCAATCGCAAAAGCTCTCCAACATCGAAAAACGCGATTTCGCGCGCATGCACGTCATCGTCAGCAAGATCGCCAAGCGGCTGGCCGATCGCCACTCGCGGCGCAAGAAAAAACGGGTGCGCGGCCAGCTCGACTTCCGCAAGACCCTGCGCAAGAACGCGGCCTACGACGGCGTGATGTTCGAGACCTTCTGGCGCTCCAAAGTGGTGGACCGTCCGCGCGTGGTGGCCATTTGCGATGTCAGCGGCTCGGTACGCCAGTACGCGCGCTTTTTGCTGCTGTTCCTGCACAGCCTGGGCGAGCAGGTGAGCGACCTGCGCAGCTTCGCCTTCACCAACCACCTGGTCGAGGTGAGCGACACCTTCGAGTCGCTGCCGGTCGAACAAGCGGTCGACAAAGTGATGCAGGCGGTGGGCGGCAGCGGCACCGACTACGGGCAGACCCTGCTCGATATTGAAGAACAATTGCTGGGCGACATCGACCGCCGCACCACGGTGCTGATCCTGGGCGACGCGCGCAACAACCGCGGCGAGGCGCATGTCGAGGTCATGAAGCAGCTTTATGAGCGCGCGCGCCGGGTGATCTGGCTCAACCCCGAACCGACCTCGTTCTGGGGTTTGGGCGACTCGGAAATGAAGCGCTACGCGCCCTATTGCCACATCGCGCGCGAATGCAATTCGCTGGCCCACCTGGAAAGCACGCTCGATGCCTTGTTGCGCACCCATTCGGCCAGCGCGTAGAGCCCATCCACCCCCGCCCAAGGAACACCGCCATGGCCCGCTCCACCCTGCAACTGCACCCCCATAAAGAACCAGCCGTGGCGCACCCGGCGGCCACCCTGTTACTGCTACGCGATGGCGCGCAAGGGGTTGAAGTTTTGATGACCCGGCGATCGCCGACAGCCAGCTTTTTACCCGGCGCCTATGTGTTTCCCGGCGGGCGAGTGGACGCCGACGACCACCAGGCCCACCCGCTGGCGCGCGCACCCGGCGCGGGCGGACGCTACCGCACGGCGGCACTCGCTGCCCTGCGCGAAACCTTTGAAGAGCTGGGCCTCCTGCTGGCGGTGCAGGCCGACGGCAGCCCCGTCACCCACAGCCACCTGCAGGAGCTCGACCGCGGCCAGGCCCTGTACCCGCAACTGCACAGTCGGGGCTGGTCGCTTTCGGTTGATCGGGTGCGCATGCTGGCCTGCTGGACCACCGACCGCAGCGTGCCCAAGCGTTTCGACACCGCCTTCTTCGCCGCCATGATGCCGGCCCAGCAAGAGCCCGTGGCCGACGAGAAGGAACAGTTCGAGCCCGTCTGGGTCAGGCCCGAGGATGCGCTGACGCAGCACCAGGCCGGCAATTTTTTCATGATCTTTCCCACCATCCGCACCCTGCACTGGCTGGCGGAATTCGAGCAGGCCGAGCAGGCCCTGGCTGCCTGCACCGACGACGAACCACTGTGGAACTCCTGCCCCCGTGGCGGCATGGTGAGCGGACAGGCGCAGCGCTTCATGGAACAGGACCTGCCCTACGCCGAACTCGCGCTGGTGTGCCCGTCCGGACAACTGGAGCATGCGCTGGACTGGCAGCACGAGCGGCCGGTGCCCCTGTTGCGGCACCTGCATCGCCTCACCGCCCCCAACGCCAGCGTCATGACCGGCCCCGGCACCAACAGCTACATCGTGGGCGACGCGGCCAGTGGTTACATCGTCATTGATCCGGGCCCCTTGCTGAACGACCATATCGAACGCCTGCTGGCGTTCACGGCGGGCAGGGTCAAGGCCATCGTCTGCACCCACTCGCACCCGGACCACTCCCCCGCCGCGCAGCCGCTGGCCCAGGCCTGCGCCCGCCTGACGGGCCAGACACCACCGGTGCTGGGCCTGGCCTCGGCCGCCACGGCCCGCGCCACGGCGCAGTTCACCCCCGACCGCGCTCTGGCCGACGGCGAGCGCCTGACGCTGCACGATGGCGAGCACACCAGCACCCTGCGCGTGCTGCACACACCGGGGCACGCCGCCAACCACCTCTGCCTCATCCTCGAAGAAGACGGTCTGCTGTTCTCGGGCGACCACATCCTCAGCGGCAGTACCACCATCATCGACCCGCCCGACGGCGACATGAGCGCCTACCTCGATTCGCTGGACCGCCTGGCGCAGGCCTGCGAAAAGGACGGTATCGAATTCATCCTGCCGGCGCACGGCCACGTCATCGGCTGGGCGGCGCAGTCCATTGCGCAGCTCAAGGCGCACCGCCTGCGGCGCGAGGCCAGGGTGCTGGCGGCCATGCGCGCCGTCCCGCAAGGCGGCCTGGACGACTGGCTACCTCTGGCCTATGACGACACCCCCGCGGCGCTCTGGCCAATGGCACGCCGATCATTGGCGGCCCATGTGCAACGCGTCGAGCAACTGGCGATGTTTTGAATCCCATGCGCTTTTTTAAAAACCCACAGGAGCCCAATTTGAATACCAACGCCCCCCACCTTGACCGCATCGCCGCCTGCAAGCAAAGCTGGAACGATAGCCCCTTTCTGAAGGCGCAAGGGCTGGAAGTTGAAGAAACAGCCGTAGGCCGGGCTATTGTGCGACTGCCTAAAGCCCTCCCCACCCAACGCGGCGGCGGCGGTTCGGACACCGTGCTCAATGGCGGCGTCATCTCTTATATGTTTGACGGCGCGCTTGGCTGGGCCATCATCTCCTCGCTGCTGGCCATGCCCGAGGCGGCCGACATTGACCCCTTCGAGCTGCGCCAGTTCACGATCAACCTCGACATCACCTTCCTCAACGCCGCCATGGGCGATAGCTTCGAGGCGCGCGGCAATGTGGTGCGCATCAGCCGCACGACGGCATTTGCCGAAGGGGAGTTCCTGGATGCCAATGGCACAGTCTGCGCCACGGCCAAGGGCATCTGGCGCGTGTTCTGGCCGCGCAGCACCGTGTCCGCCTGAACCCGCGATCCAGGCTTCCCCCCACAAAAGGAGACAAACATGAAACAAAGCACCCTTCGCATCGGCAGCGCCTCGGGCTTCTGGGGCGACAGCGAGTTCGCCGCCGCCCAACTGGTGCAGCGCGGCAACATCGACGTCCTGGTGTTCGACTACCTGGCCGAAATCACCATGTCGCTGCTCAGCCGCGCCAAGGCCAAGGATCCGGCACTGGGCTATGCACCGGATTTCGTGACCACCCTCCAGCCCCTGATGAAGGAGATCAAATCACGCGGCATCAAGGTCATTGCCAATGCCGGCGGCGTCAACCCGTCCGCCTGCCGCGCCGCGCTGGTGGCGGCAGCGCTGGCCGAAGGCGTCGACCTGAAAATCGCCGCCGTGCTGGGCGACGACCTGATGCCACAGGTGGACGCGCTGCGCGCCGCCGGCACCCGGGAGATGTTCTCCAGCAGCCCCTTCCCCGCCAAAGTGATGAGCGCCAACGCCTACCTCGGCGCCTTCCCGATTGCGGCCGCGCTCGATGCCGGCGCCGACATCGTGGTCACCGGCCGCTGCGTCGACAGCGCGGTCACGCTGGCGCCGCTGATCCATGCCTTTGGCTGGACCGTCGCCGACCACGACCGCCTGGCGCTTGGCAGCCTGGCCGGCCACCTGATCGAGTGCGGCACGCAGGCCACCGGCGGCAACTACACCGACTGGGACACGGTGCCGGGCTGGGACGACATGGGCTTTCCCATCGCCGAGTGCCGCGCCGACGGCAGCTTCGTGATCACCAAGCCCGAAGGCACCGGCGGGCTGGTCTGCCCCTCGACCGTGGGCGAGCAGATGCTGTACGAGATCGGCGACCCGCGCGCCTACATCCTGCCCGACGTGGTGTGCGACTTCACCGGCGTGACGCTGACGCAAGTCGGCCCGAACCGCGTCGAGGTCAAGGGCGCGCGCGGCCTGCCGCCGACCGACCAGGCCAAGGCCAGCATCACCTACGCCGACGGCTTTCGGGCCATGAGCCTGTTCATGATCGGCGGCATCGATGCCGGCGCCAAGGCGCAGCGCGTCGGCGCCGCCATGCTGGCGCGCATGCGGCGCCACTATGCGCAGCGCGGCTGGCCCGACTTCACCGAAACCTGTGTCGAGGCCATCGGCGCCGAAGACACCTACGGCCCCCATGCGCGGCCCGATGCGCGCGAGGTGATGCTCAAAGTGGGCGTGCGCCATCCAGTCAGGGATGCGCTCGAACTGTTTTCGCGCGAGGTGGCGCCCATGGCGCTGATGTCGGCCCCGGCCATCACCGGTTTCACCGGCGGCCGGCCCAAAGTGCAGCCGGTGGTTCGGCTGTTCTCCTGCCTGGTGCCCAAGACGCGGGTGGCCGCCAGCATCGACATGGGCGAGCAGACCGTGGCAGCACCCCAGTTGAACGGCCAGACGTTTGATCCGGCAACCCTGCCCCAGGTCGGCGGCCCCCTGCCCGCCGCCGACGCCTTTGCGCGCGGCACGCGCACCGTGCCGCTGGTCAAGCTGGCTTGGGGCCGCAGCGGCGACAAGGGCGACGCCGCCAACATCGGCATCCTCGCGCGCCAACCCGACTACCTGCCCTTCATCCGCGCCGCCCTGACCGAGCAGGCGGTGGCGGCCTGGTTCGCCCACCTGGTCAAGGGCAGCGTGCGGCGATTCGATTTGCCCGGCACGCACGCGCTGAACTTTCTGATGCACGAAGCCCTGGGCGGCGGCGGCATCGCTTCGGTTCGCATGGACTCGCAGGGCAAAGCCTTTGCCCAGATGCTGCTCGATTTTCCAGTCCCGATTCCAGCCGACCTGGCGCTTTGACAAACGCCCATCAACAACCCAAGACGGAGACACCCACCATGAGCACCCCAGCCACCACCGCCATTGCCAACACCGCTTCCGCAAGCCTGCGCGAGCGCATCCGCGACGTGCAGGAAGCCGCCCGCGGCGTCACCACCCTGTACCCGCGCAGCTACATCCTCCAGTGCATCAAGGAAGACCGCTTCCCCGATGAGCTGTGGCAAAAGCTCGGCGAGTTCGGCCTGCTCGGCCTGTCCGTCCCGGAAGAGTACGGCGGCTCCGGCGGCGGCGTGCTGGAGATCACCGCGCTCAACGAGGCGCTCGCTTTGGCCGGCGTGCCCACACTGTTCCTGGTCGTCACCGGGCTGGGCCGGGTGCCGATCATGCGCCACGGCACGCCCGAGCAAATCAAGAAATACGTCACGCCCACCTGTACCGGCGAGAAGAAGCTGTGCTTCGCCATCACCGAACCCAATGCCGGCACCAACAGCTTTGCCATGACCACGCTGGCCACACCGGACGGCGATGGCTGGATGCTCAATGGCCAGAAGGTCTTCATTTCCGGCGCGCGCGATGCCGACTACATGCTGGTGATCGCACGCACCACCAAGGCAGGCGAGGTAAAGCACCGCACCGACGGCATCTCGCTGTTCGTGCTCGACATGAAAACGCCCGGCATCCAGCTGGCGCAACTCAACATCCAGGTCGAAACTGCCGAGCGCCAGTACATGGTGTTCTTTGACAACGTCAAGCTGCCCGCCGACGCGCTGATCGGCGAAGCCGGCAAGGGCGCCAAGCTGATGTTCGAAGGCCTGAACTCGGAGCGCCTGCTGGCCGCCGGAGCCGCCATCGGCCTGGGCGACTATGCGCTGGCCAAGGCGGTGGCCTATTCGAAGGAGCGCAAGCCCTTCGGCAAGCCGATCGGCTCCTACCAGGCACTGCAGCACCGCATGGCGCAGGCCAAGGCGCAGATCGAGGCAGCGCGCCTGATGACCTACAACGCCGCCGAGCGCTTCGACGCCGGCGAGGATGCCGGCGCCCACGCCAACATGGCCAAGCTGCTGGGCTCGCAAGCGGCGGTGGCCGCCGTCGAGGCCGCGCTGCAAACCCACGGCGGCTACGGCTTTGACCGCGACTACGACATCATTACGCTGTGGCCCATGGTCCGCCTGCTGGAAATCGCGCCGATCAACAACGAGATGCTGCTCAACTACATCGGCGAACATGTGCTGGGCTTGCCGAAGTCGTACTGAGCCGATGGCCGTCATCCCCGGCACCGACCACCCGGACCGAGGTTCGCAACACGGTCGAGGCCGCCGGCCGCCGTTTTCGGGGTGGCCTGAGCTTGCGAACCGGCACCATTGGCAGGCGTCGCTACTCGTTCGCTGATGATGTGTGCCGCGCGCTCCCTCCCCACTTTCGCAGCAGCCAAGCGGCCGCGAGGCCGCCCACGCAAGACGCCGCAAGAGCGAAATGAAGGCAACCGCCGTCAAGATATCGTCAAGGCCGCGGCCAAACTGTTTCGACGCAACGGCTTTAACGGAACGAGCACGCGTGCCATCGCCTGCGCCGCAGGCATGCATTCCGGATCACTGTTTTGTCACTTCAAAAGCAAGGATGCGCTGTTGTATGAAGTGATGCAGGAAGGCATGCGCAGCGCGCTGGCGCGCCAGATGATCGTGCTGCTTGCCGAACATGACGCTGCGACCACACTGCGGCAATTGATCCGTTCGCATTTCCACACGCTGCTGGGATCGAACAGCGATTTCATGCAGGCAGTGCTCTACGAGTCGCGCTCTCTCACGACGCGGCAGCGCAGCGTCATCGCAAAGCTGCAAGGCGATTACGAAGCGGCGTGGACGCCTGTGCTCCAGGAACTGGCATCGGCCGGCTGCCTGCAAGCCGAGGTGCCCCTGGCGCGCCTTTTGATCTTCGGCGCGCTGAACCGGTCAGTACAGTGGTTCGACCCCAAGAAGGGAACCTCGCTTGATGACCTGACCGATGCAGTGATGGCGCTGTTCATACGCAAGAAGCCGCGATAGTCAGCATCCGTCCGGCCAACCTGTTCACAGGGACTTCCCGACGTGCTGTCCTGCAGCCTACCCAGCGAGCCGGTCAGACGGACGAGTTGTTGCCGCATAGCTGGCAACCTCACGCCGGAATCCGTTGACCGCCAATGCACCGACCCATTCATCGCTTCAATTTGTGTTCCCAACGCGTTGCGGAATAATGAAAACTGGTGCTTAATGAACGTTCGTTAAGTAGCGTACAAAATACAGGTGATATCCAATGGCGAAGCCAGCTTTCAGGCATACGCGCAAAGAGATCCTCGGGCTGTCAGTTCCGCTCTTCGCAACGGTCGGATTTGACGGGGTTTCGATGCGTGATATCGCGGCTGCCGTGGGTGTGACGCCTGCCGCCCTCTACCACCACTTTTCGGACAAAGAGCAGCTCTATCTGGATGCGGTCGGCCATGCCTTCGAAGAAAAAGTGGGGCCCTTGAAGTCCCTTCTGGAAGGTGGAGAAAACCCCTGGGATCGGCTCGAAGCGTTCGTCGCACTCTTCACGCGCATGCTCGCCAGGGAAAAGGACTTCAGACGCCTGATGCAATGGGTGCTGCTGGACAGCAATGAGCAGCGCCTGCAAAGCTTGGTGGACTGCGTCTTTCGAGACCTGTTTAGCGCACTGCACAAGCTCGCCGGTGAGCTCGCCCCGGTCTATGACGCCCACCTTCTTGTCGTTTCGATGTTCGGTCTGGTGATCTACCCTTTTGAAACCCAGTCGGTGCGGCGCTTCCTGCCGGGCTACCAGCAACAGCACGAAGACCCCGAAGCCATTGCGCGGCATGTCGTCGGCTTGCTGCGCAATGGTCTTGGCATAAACAACGAGGAAAAATCACATTAACGCCCGGCCCAGGGCAAACGTGTGGAGCAGACGTCCCTGCTCCATGACTGCAAGGAGAAAAAGCGATGAAACTGCAAAAATGGTTGATCCTGTCTGCATTGGTGGTGGGCGCAAGTGCGCAGGCTGCGGGAGAACCCGCAGCAAAGGCGGGCGAGGCGGCCAAGGTGTCCGTGCTGCAGAAAGCGGAGGAAGGCGCGAAGAAAGCGGCCGAGGAAGCTAAAGAGGCAACGCGCAAAGCCGCAGAAGCCGCCCAGCGGGCTGCAGAGAAGGCTGAACAGGCAGTCAGTGACGCCTCGCAGAAAACTGCGGAAGCCGCCCGGCAGGCAGCGCGAGACGCTGATGAAGCTGCCAAAAAGGCTGTACGGAAGACCGCAGAAGCGACCAAGAAAGCGACCGCAGCCACCAAAGAGGCTGCACAGAAGGCAGAAGAAGCCGCTAAAAAAGCAGCCGTAGCCACTAAGGAATCTGCACAGAAAGCCGGGGAAGCCGCCAAAAAAGCGGCCAAGTCGGGCAAGGAGGCGGCGCAGAAAGCGGCCGAAGCCACGCGGGAAGCCGCACGAAAAGCCATGGAAGCCACCCGGGAGGCTGCCGACAAGGCGCTTGAGGCAACCAAAGAAACGGCCAAAAACGTCAAGGATGCCGTAACGAAGTAACCCTTGTCGGGCAGGCTGCCTGCCCGATAGTTTTTCAGATCGTTGCGCTTTTATTTTTTATTTTTATCACTGATAGAGAGGAATCCAATGTCTGAATCCAACACGCCCGGCTCCATGAGCAAAGACAAACTGATCGCCGACATGAAGCGCATCGTCGCCGATGCCGATGAGCTCCTGCGCGCCACCGCCGATCAAGCGGGCGAGAAGGTCGCCGGCTTGCGCACCCGCCTTGAGGCAAACCTGAAGGCAGCCCCAGGCCGCCTTGCCGAGTTCGCGGCTACGGACGTCAACAAAACTACGCAAGACATCCGGGACGCGCTGCAAAAAATCTCGGATGCGGCCACCCAATCTTCTGAAGCCGCCAGGGAAGCAGCGCAGAAAGCCGAGGACTCGGTCAAAAAAGCAACTGAGTCTGGCAAGGAAGCAGCCCAGCATGCGGCAGAAGCCGCCAGGGATGCCGCCAACAAGGCACTGAATGCAATCACGGAGATGGCCAGGAAAGCCAAAGACGCCATCAACAAGTAGAGGTTTTGGCAAGCACGGCCTGTCCGCATGAGCGGGCGGGCCGTGGGAGGCACGCACTTTAGATCAATTCCCCCGCGGGTGCCTGAGGCGATGCCATGTCCGTTGCGGCCGCACAGGTTGTTGGCATTTTTCATGTGCGGTACAGCCATGACATCAGGTTGTTCATATCAGCACTTCGCAAGATTTTCCAGCATGCTGGATGAATCAACCAATAAAAAAAGTACCCTCCTTATGAAAAGAAAACACTTGCTCCCGTCCCTGGCGCTGGGCGCACTCCTGAGCGCTTGCGGCAAAGCGCCGGAGGCCCCTGCTGCATCGAATACGACAAGCCATCCCCTGCCGGTCATGACCGCGTCCACCGGGGCGCCGCTCGAATATACGGCGGTCGGCTCGGTGGTGTCGGACCAGCGCGTCGAGGTCGCCTCGCGGCTGAGCGGCTATATCCGCGACATCCTGGTGCAGGAGGGCGACCGGGTGCGGCGCGGGCAGTTGCTGGCCCGGCTGGACGCGTCGGACGTGGAAGGCGGCATTCGCCAGGGCCAGGCGGCGGGCGGCGCGGCAGAGGCGGCGCTGCGCGATGCACAGATTGACCTGGAGCGCTTCGAGCGTTTGTTCGAGCGTGGCAGCGTCTCGGACAACGAATTGCGCAAGGTGCGCCTGAAGTTCGAGGCCGCGCGCGAGGCCCGTAACCAGACGCGCGCCGGGCTCGACACGGCGCTGGCCCAGCGCGCCTACGCCGAAATCACCAGCCCGGTGGACGGCGTGGTGGTGGCGCGCCACAAACGAACGGGCGACCTCGCCCTGCCCGGCATGCCGCTGCTGACCCTGGAGTCGGGCCGCGGCCTGTTGTTCGAGACCTTCGTGGCGGAGGGCCAAGTCGCCGCCATCGCGGCCGGCCAGCCGGTGCAAGTCAACATCGACGGCGTGCCCGCGCCGCTCAAGGGCACGGTGAGCCGGGTGGTGCGCTCGGGCGACCCGGTCTCGCGCAGCTACCAGGTCAAGATCGCCCTGCCCGAAACGGCGGGGCTGATGCCCGGCATGTTCGGGCGCGCGGCGTTCGGGCTCGGTGCGAGCCCGGCGCCACTGGTGCCCAGACGGGCGCTGGTCGAACGTGGCGGGCTCACCGGTGTCTTCGTGGTGGACGGCGAAGGCCGGGCACGCTTTCGCTGGCTGCGCATAGCCCGCGAGTGGCCCGATCAGGTCGAGGTGAGTGCTGGTCTGGCCGCCGATGAGCGCTTCGTGGCAGCGGCTACACCGGCCCTGCGCGAGGGCGACCGCGTCACCGCCGCGAAGGAGGCGCAATGAACCAGCACAAGCTCAACAGCGCCGGCCGCCTGGCGAATCTCTTTGTCACCTCCAAGCTGACCATTTTGTTCATGCTGGCCTGCATCCTGCTGGGGCTGCTGGCCGTGACGCTGACCCCGCGCGAGGAAAACCCCCAGATCGTGGTGCCCGGCGCCCAGGTATGGGTGACACTGCCCGGAGCCTCTGCCGAGGAGGTGGAGGAGCTGGTGATCCGCCCGCTGGAGGGCATCGTCAAACAGATTGCCGGCGTTGATCACACGTATGCGACCGCCGTGAATTCGATGGGCGTGCTGATGGTGCAGTTCAAGGTCGGCGAGGACAAGGAAAAATCGCTGGTCAAACTCTACGACCGGGTGCTGGGGCAGCGCGAGCGCCTGCCTGCGGGCGCGGGCGAGCCGCTGATTCGCAGCGTGGATGTGGACGACGTGCCCATTGTCACCGTCACGCTGGCCTCCGAGATCTACGACGATTACGCCCTGAAGCGTCTGGCCGACCGCCTGATGGAAGGACTGCGCAGCCTGGACAAGGTCTCTGCCATTTCCGTCAAGGGCGGGCGCGACCGGGAACTGCGCATCGAACTGGACCCGCAGCGCCTGCAGGCCTTCGGCGTCACGCTGGACCAGGTGCATGCCACCCTGCGCGCAAGCAATGTCGCCGCGCCCCTGGGAACGGTCGTGCAACAGGGCCAAAACCGCCAGGTGTTCCTGGACGGCTTTCTGAGCTCGGCGCAAGACCTCAAGCGCGTGATCGTGGGCAGCCATGCCGGGCGCCCGATCTATCTGGGCGATGTGGCACAGGTCGTCGACGGTCCGCCGCAAGAGCGCACGCACCTGAGCCGTCTTACATTTGGCCCGGCCGATGCGCGCTTTGGCAAGACGCAGCAGGCGGAGATGCCGGCCGTCACGCTGGCCGTGGCCAAGAAAGCCGGTAGCAACGCCGTCTTTGTTGCCAACGATGTGCTGGAGCGCATCGAGCGGATGAAGGCCCAATTCGTACCGGCAGGGGTCGAACTGGTCGTCACCCGCAATGACGGCGAGAAGGCGGATGCCGCCGTCAGCGGGCTGATCGAGCACCTGGGTATCGCGGTGCTGGCCGTGTTTCTGGTGACTGCCGCGTTCCTGGGCCTCAAGGAGGCACTGATCGTGGGCGTGACCGTGCCGCTGATCCTGGCCCTGACCCTGGGCGCTGCCTATCTCTTTGGCCTGTCCATCAACCGCGTTTCGCTGTTCGCGCTCATCCTGTCGCTGGGGCTGCTGGTCGATGGCGCGATTGTCGTGATCGAAAACATCCACCGCAACTACAGCCGTCTTGGCAAGCAGGACAAACGCCGGGTCACGGTGCAGGCCACCAACGAAATCGGTAACCCCACCAACCTGGCGACGCTGGCGGTGATGTTGGTTTTCGGATCGCTGCTGGTGGTCAGCGGTATGCCGGGGCAGTATTTCTACCCGGTGGCCTTCAACGTGCCGGTCGCCATGGCGGCCTCGCTCTTGGTGGCCTACGCGGTGGTGCCCTGGGCCGCCAACCGCTGGCTCAAGCCCGGTGAAGGGCACGATCTGGAAGACCACGATACCCAGGACCGCCTGCACCGGTTCTACCGCGCCATCATGTCGCCGCTGGTGGATCGCTCGCGCAGCCGCTGGCTCGTTTTTCTGTTGGCGGGGCTGGCGATCGCCTTGTCGTTGCTGCAACCCGCTTGGCAGCTCCTGCGCCCGGCCGGTTTGAGCGGGCCGCAGTCCTGGTTCGGCGTTGAGCTGGCCATGATGCCCAAGGACGACAAGAACACCTTCAACATCACCCTGGACCTGCCCGCGACCGCGCCGGTGGAGACGACCGACCAGTTCGCGCGCGAAGTCGGTGCGCTGCTGCGCGAGAACGCCTACGTTCGCAACTACCAGAGCTGGATCGGCGAGGCCGGCGTGATCGACTTCAATGGCTTGCTGCGTGGCGCCGGCAACAAGCAGGGGGCGCACGTCGCCGAGATCCGCGTCAACCTGCTGGACAAGTCCGATCGGAGTAAGACCTCGATCGACATCGTGCGCGAATTGCGGCCTGCGGTGCAGGCTGTGGCCGCGCGTTACCCCGGCAGTACGGTGCAACTGGTGGAAGACCCGCCGGGGCCGCCGGTGCGCGCTACCGTCCTGGCCGAAATCTATGGCAAGGATCTACCGCAGTTGCGCGCGCTGTCCGCGCAGGTCAAAGCGGCCTTCCAGCAGACGCGCGACATGGTGGAGGTGACCGACTCCGAGGCCCGGGACGTCTACCAGTACCGCCTGACGGTTGACCGGGAAAAGGCCGCGCTGTCCGGGCTGAGCGTGGCCGAAGTAGCGGTCGCGCTGCGTCGCCTGATCGATGGTGAGGAAATGGGTCGGGCCCGCATCGCCGGCGAGAAGAACCCGGTGTCCATCCGCTTGCAGATTCCCCGGCGCCACCAGATCGACCCCGCGTTGCTGGCACGCGTGTCTGTGACCAACCGGCAGGGCCAGCGGGTGCCGCTGTCCGAGCTGGTGCAAGTCGTCCCCGGCGCAGTCGACCGGGCGATCTCGCACAAGGATGGCGAGCGCGTCACCTACGTCGGCGGCGAACTCGAATCCACCGCCCCCGTCTATGCCGTGCTCGACCTTGACCGGCGACTGGACGGCTTGCTGCTCGCCGATGGCAGCCGCCTCACCACCGGCAACCTGCGCCTGAACCCGGTGGCGCCCGACACCCTGGAGGGCCCGCGCCTGCTGTGGGACGGCGAACTGCGCATGACGCTGGATACCTACCGCGACATGCTGGGCGCGCTGGGCCTGGCGCTCACCTTCATCTTTCTGGTGCTGGTGGCTTATTACCAGTCGTTCAGCCTGCCGCTGGTTGCCATGGCGGCGATCCCGCTGGGACTGGCCGGCATCTTTCCGGGGCACTGGCTCATGGGGCAGCCCTTCACGGCCACGTCCATGATCGGCATCATTGCGCTGGCCGGGGTGGTGGTGCGCAACTCGCTGCTCATCATCGATTTCGTGCTGGATTACCGGCGCCAGGGCATGGACTTGCGCGAGGCCATCCTCGAAGCTGGCGCGGTGCGCCTACGGCCCATCCTGCTCACCGCTTTGGCCATCGTGCTGGGCAGCGCCGTGATGCTGACCGACCCGGTGTTCGGCGGGCTGGCGATCTCGCTGATTTTTGGCACGCTGGCCTCCACCGTGCTCACCCTGGTCGTGGTGCCGCTGTTGCTGTATCTGCTGCTGCGCTACAAGGACCAGAAAGAAGCAAGCCTGAAAAAAGGAACCCCATGAACCGCTCGATAAAAGTTCGCGGCCTGTTGCCGCTGGCGGCTCTGGCCGCTGCGCTGCTTGCCGGCAACGCCGCCGCCGAGTCCTTGCAACAGGCATGGGACATTGCACTGACCGTTGACCGTGGGCTCAAAGCCTCACGCGAAAGCACCGCAGCCGCCGCAAGCCTGCTGGAGGCCGCGAAATCCGCCCGCCTGCCCAACCTGGCGCTGGAGGCGGGCTATACCGCCCTCGATAAGGCACCGGCGGCCAGGGTTGATTTTTTTGGCCAGTCGCTGCAAATGCCGCTGGCACAGCGGGAAAGCGCCGCCTACAAGGCCATGGCGACGCTGCCGCTCTACACCGGTGGTCGCATTGAGCGCGGCATTGACGCGGCCACGGCAGGCATGGATGCGGCGCGGCTGGGCGAAAGCGCCGACGCACAGAACCTCAAACTGCGCGTGGCGGATGCCTATGTCAACGTGCTGCGCGCCAGCCGCATGCTGAAGGTCACTGAGAGCCACGTCGCCAGCCTGCAGGCCCATGCGCGTGACGTGGGCAACCTGCACGAGCAGGGCATGGTGGCCAAAAGCGACCTGCTCTCGGTGCAGGTGGCCCTGGCCGATGCGCGCCAGCGCCATCTGCAGGTGGCCAATGGGCTGGATCTGGCGCGCGCCGCCTACAACCGCCTGCTGGGGCGGCCGCTGGATCAGTCCGTCTCGCTCGACGACCTGTCGCCCGAGGCGACGCAGGCTCAGTTTCACGCCCTGACCGAGCGGGCACTGGCCCGGCGCAGTGAGCTGGCGGCACTGGCGCGTCAGATTGAAGCGATGCGCCACCAGGCCGCCGCCGTGCGCGGCGAAACCGCCCCGCAGGTCGCGCTGTCCGGCGGTTACGGCTACCAGGAGAATCGCTATCAGGTACACCCGGGGCAATGGATGGTCACCCTGGGGGTCAAGTGGAGCCTGTTCGATGGCGGCGTGGCCGGCCACCGCGCCAGCGCTGTCGAGCGCCAGGCCGCAGCATTGACGGAGCAGCGCGACGACCTGGCCTCCATCATCGCCCTGCAGGTCCGCCAGACCTGGCTGGATGTGGAAGAGACCCGCAAGCGCCTCATCGTCACCCAGTCGGCCATCGCCCAGGCCGAGGAGAACCTGCTCGTGGCGCGCGACCGCTATGCCAACGGCCTGTCCACCCATACCGAGGTTCTGAATGCCGAGACCTTGCGCACGGGCAGCGAGAGTAACCACGCCAATGCGCTGTTTGATGCCGCACTGGCGGGGCTGCGGCTCAAGCGCGCCACAGGCGAACTCTGAGTTTGGCGAGAATGGTGTGGCAGCTTTGAGTTTGAATCTGCTATCCGGCGAAACTACGCCTGCTAAAGCAACCAAGAAGTTGCTATTGCCGCTGCGGAAATCTGCCGAGCAATTGAGGGCGATGGCCCCGCAGTTTTTAGCCTCCGTTGGGCACACTTTGCCACGAGGCTAGGGGGTCTGGGCGGCAGAACGCCGCGACGCGGAGGTTGACGAGTCGGAAGGTGCGGGCATTGCTCTGGCGGGAAGTGTCCGAATTTCTATGTGTGAGGCGGGAGAAACGTTCCCACAGCGACTGGCGCGGTGGAAAATTTGATTTCATCTTAGAACTTATGTGTAGATTTTGACGCAGTAAGAAATTAATGGATGATCGGTTCTACTGCGCTTGTTCTGGGCTCAGCGAATCACCCCCACGCCGCCGTTGAGGCCGCACGACATCCTGGTAAGCCGATGTCGCGGCCGCAGCCGAAACCCCGGCAAGCGCCAAGCTACCGGCGAGGCCGGTCACCCGCCAGCGTGATGCGGTGCATGACCCGGCGAAAACCGTGGTAATCGTTAACCGGGTAGTGGTGCGTGCAGCGGTTGTCCCAGAGCGCCATGGAACCCACCTGCCAGCGGAAGCGGCAGGTGAACTCTTCCTTCTTCTGGTGCGTGAATAAAAATTGCAGCAGCGGCGCGCTCTCCTCTTCGGTCATGCCGACGAAGCGCGCGGTGTGGGCGCAGTTGATGTACAAGGCCTTGCGGCCGGTTTCCGGATGAGTCCGCACCACGGGGTGCTCGGCCTCGTAATGGCTGTGCTGGTCGGCGCGTCCGGCTTCGGCCAGGCGGTCTTCGCGGGTGCGCGTCACATCAGCCTTGGCCGAGGTGTTGACCGCCGCCAGGGGATCGAGCAGCCGCTTCATGCCATCCGACAAGGCCTCATAGGCCAGCACCTGGTTGGCAAACAGCGTGTCGCCTCCGTAAGGCGGAACCTCGCGCGCAAGCAGCACCGTGGCCATCGGCGGCTGCGCCAGGTAGGCGGTATCGCTGTGCCAGACACCACCGAAATTGACTTTTTCGTGCGCCAGCTTCTTCACTTCGATGATGACCGGAAAGTCCGAAATGCCGCTGACGAACGGGTATTCAACCGGTGTGCCAATGGCCTGGGCGAAGGCCAGAAATTGTTCAGAGGTGAGCTGCTGATCACGCAGAAAGACGACGCCGTGCTCTAACCAGGCACTGCGCAGCGTCGCCAAGTCATGCGGTCGCAACGGCTGCGACAGGTCGAGCCCGGAGAGTTCCGCACCCAGTGCGCCAGACAGTCGGGTCACGATCAATGCCAAGGCGCTCATGCTGACACCTCCGCATCGGCGGCCACCGACACCGCTGCGCCACTGGCCAGCAAGGACGCCAGCGCGCTTGCATCAAAGCCGCATTCGCGCAGCACCGATTCAGTGTGTTCCCCCAGTCGCGGCGCGGGCGCCAGCTTGCTGACGTCGTAACCCACCCAGCGCGCCGGCGCGCCAAAGGTGCGCATGGCTCCCTCGCTCGGGTGCTCGACCTGCTGAAAGAAGCCCACCGCCGCCAGGTGCGGGTCATCCAGCAGGGACTCGATGGTATTCAGCGGCACCGCCGGCACGTCGATTTGTTCGAACAGCGCCAGCCAGTGCGCGGTGCTTTGCCCGCGAAGCGTCTGGCCCAAAAAGCCGTACACATGGTCAATGTGCCGCGTACGGCTGGCCAGGTCGGCGAAGCGCGGATCGACCCGCAAATCGTCGCGCTCGATGGCGCGCAGAAAACGCTGCCAGTGCCCGTCGTTGTAGACCAGCGCACAGATGTAGCCATCGCTGGTTTGGTACGGCCGGCGCCCGGGGGACAGCAGCCGCACGTAGCCGGCGTCACCGCTGGGCGGCTCGAAGGTGTGCCCGTATAGGTGGTCCGACAGCACCACGCTGGCCATGGTCTCGAACATCGGCACGTCGATGCGACAGCCGCGCCCGGTGCGCTCGCGCCCGTACAGCGCCATGGCCACGCTGTGCGCCGCATGCAGGCCGACCATGCGGTCGGCAATCGTCAATGGCACGTAGCGCGGCTCGCTCGCCCCGCTGCGCTGCTGCAGGGCGGCAATGCCGACCGCGCCCTGGATCAAGTCATCATAAGCCGGGCGGCCTGCGTAGGGACCGTCCTCGCCGTAGCCATACACGCCGCACCAGATGATGCGCGGATTGATCGCCGACACGCTCTCATAGTCCAGCCCGAGCCGGGCGATGGAGGCCGGGCGCAGGTTGTGCACGAAGACATCGGCGCCTTCGATCAGGCGCCGCATCGCGGCCGCGCCCTGCGGGGTTTTGAGGTCGAGCGCCACGCTGCGCTTGTTGCGGTTCAGGTGCAGAAACAGCGGACCCATGCCGGGATGGCGTCCGGGGCCGATCCAGCGGGTCGAGTCGCCCTCGGGGGATTCAATCTTGATCACGTCCGCGCCATGGTCGCCAAAAATCTGGGTGGCGTAGGGCCCCATCAGCACCGCGCTGAGGTCAATCACCCGCACGCCCGCCAGCGGCCCCGCAAGTGCCGCCTGGTCTTGTTTGTTCGTCATCTGTGTCTCCTCCGGTCAAGTCGGGGCTTCCTCCACGATGCGCTGCCAGGAAACCCCGATTGACGGTTGTGCATCCTAACGTTATTCTCATATTCAAACAAATATTCTGATATCAGAACGAACGGGAAGCATTGACCCAATGAGTAATCCAATAGCCGCCCGACAGGAACGAACGGGTGCTGCACACCGGGTAGAAGGTGTGCCGATGTCGCTTACACGCGTGCTGCAACTGCTGCAGCTGCTGGCCGACCAGCCCCTTGGTATGGCCCTTGCTCCGCTGTGCGTGTCGATGAATGCACCGAAAACCAGCGTGCTCTCGCTGTTGCGAGGCCTCACCGCGCATGGCTACTTGCAACGCAGCGACGCGGTGTATCGATTGGGCCCCGAATCGTTCTCTCTTGGGGCTTCGCTGGTTTCGGCTAGCTCGCTCGACGTCGTGGCCATGCCGTTCCTGCGCGAAGCGGTGGCGAGATCCGGCGAGACGGCATCGATCGCCAAGATAAACCGCGATGCGGGTCAACTCATCTACAGCCCAATCATCGAGAGCACGAGAACGATTCGATACGCCGTACCGGCCGGAACGACACGACCGCTGTTTGCCTCGTCCGCCGGGCGCGTGTTACTCGCGTTCCAGGACGAGGCATGGCGCGGCGAATATCTGCAAAGCACCGACCTGCGTGCAATGACCCCGCGCTCCGTCACCGACCGAAAGCAACTGACGCGCATCATCGAGCAGGTTCGAGAGACCGGCGTGGCCGTCACGATCGGGGAAGTCACACCGGAAGTGGCCGGTTTTTCAGCTCCGATCTTCGAGCCCGGTGGCCGCGTGAACGCGGCGCTGATCATCGCCGCGCCTATCGAGCGCGGTCGCGCCGCGGCTGCTGACCTGCAGCGCCTGGTGATGGAACTCGCCGCAAACATTTCGCGTGCGCTCGGCTACCGTCCAGAACCGGACCCGCGTGAATTAGCGCCAAGTCAAGCACTGAAAACAAAGCAGCTCCTGCGCCGATCGCGTCAGCACGCGGCCCCAAAGAACCGAACCACAACTTGACATGGAGACTGTCCCTATGACCAACGAACTTCTCTACGAGGTCAGCGACGGCATCGCCGTCATCACCATCAATCGGCCCGAACGCCGCAATGCGCTGAACCGCGCCGTGCGCGAAGGCTTTTTCGATATCTGGCGCCGCTTCGAAGCCGATGCCGAGGCCCAGGTGGCCATCCTCACCGGGGCCGGTGACAACTTCTGCGCTGGCATGGACCTGGTGGAAGCCGCCGACACGCAACTGCGCATCCCGCCCGCGGGTTTCATCGCCGTGCTCGGCGACAACATCGAGGTCACCAAGCCCGTCATCGCCGCCGTGCAGGGCTATGCCTATGCCGGCGGCTGGCTGCTGTCGCAGATGTGCGACCTGTGCGTGGCCGACGAGACCGCCAAATTCGCCATCACCGAGGCCAAGGTCGGGCGCGGCATGCCGTGGGCCGCGCCGGTCATTCACATGTTGCCGCAGCGCATCCTGATGGAAGTGGCGATGACCGGCGACCCGCTGACGGCGCAGCGCGCCTACGAACTCGGCTACATCAACCGCCTGATGCCCAAGGGGCAAGCATTGCAGGGCGCCAAGGAACTGGCGGCCCGGCTCATGGCCAATGCGCCGCTGACGGTGCGCGCGGCCAAGGAAATGGTGCGCCTGTCCACCGAGATGGGCCGCACCGCCGCGTTGCGCGCCTCCAACCGAGCCTTCGATGCCGTTTACCTCAGTGAAGACGCCTTGGAAGGCCCACAGTCTTTCCGGGAAAAGCGCAAACCGGTCTGGAAGGGGCGCTGAAATGAGCGTGACCACGACCACAAAACCCGCACCGTCGGCCGCCGTCCACACCGCTGGCATCACGCGGCAACTGGCCGCACGCAGCGCTGCCCTGTGCTACAACGATCTGCCGGAGGATGTGCGCCTGCGGGTCCGGCAATGCCTGCTCGACTGGATCGGGGTGACGCTGGCTGGCGCGTGCGAGCCGCTGGTTCACATGCTGGCCGAAGAAGCCCGTGAACAGGGAGGCCACGCCCAAGCCACCGTCGTCGGGCACGCCATGACGACCTCCAGCCGACAGGCAGCGTTGATCAATGGAACGGCCTCGCACGCCCTCGATTACGACGACGTCAACATGGCCTGCACCGGCCATCCCTCGGTGGTCCTGATCCCGGCATTGCTGGCCCTGGCCGAGTCGCGCGGCGCCAGCGGACGCGACTTCATGACTGCCTTCGCCGCCGGCTACGAAACCATGTGCCAACTGGGGCTGGCGAGCGGCGACGCACAGTATTCCAACGGCTTCCACACCACGGCCACGCTGGGCACACTGGGCGCGGCCGCCGCCTGCGCGCGCCTGCTTCAGCTCGACGCCGATGACACCGCGACCGCGCTGGGCATCGCCAGCACCATGGCGGCCGGGCTGAAATCGATGTTCGGCACCATGTGCAAGCCCTTGCATGCCGGGCGCGCCAGTGCCGACGGCCTGCAAGCTGCCCAGTTGGCCGCGCGTGGCTTCACCAGCCGTGCCGATGCGATTGAATGCCCGCAAGGCTTCATCGCCACGCACGGTGGCACCGCATCGCTGGAAGCGGCTCTGGCCGCGCCGGACGGCGGCTGGCACCTGCGCCACAACCTGTTCAAGTTCCACGCCGCCTGCTACGGCACCCACGCCGCTATCGAGGCGGCGCGCCAGTTGCGCCTGCAACACGCGCTGCGGTCTGATGACGTGCTTCGGGTGACGGTGCGTGCCAGTGCCGCCAGCGAGGGCGTGTGCAACATCGCCGAGCCGCGCACCGGGCTGGAGGCCAAGTTCAGTCTGCGCCACACGGTGGCGATGGCGCTGGCCGGGGTCGACACCGCCGGACTGGACGCGTTCAGTGACGAGGCCGTGCGCGCGCCTGAGGTCGCGGCCCTGCGTGAGCGCGTGCAGGTCTTGCTCGCACCCCAATGCCAGGAGCTCACCCTCAGCGAGGTGGTGATCGAGACCCAGAGCGGCACCGTGCTGCGCCAGCGCCACGACAGTGGTCGCCCGGCCAGCGACCTGCTGGAGCAGCAGCAGCGCCTGGAGGAAAAGTTCCGTCGCTTGGTCAAGCCCGTGCTTAACCTTGCCGAGAGCGACGAACTGATCGAGCTGGTAGCCCGGCTCGACCACCTGAGCGACCTCTCGCCGCTGGCCGGCATGCTGGCTCGCCAAGCGTGCGTTGTTCCGCGCTGACGGCGGCTCACTAAAACGGGCGAGCCAACGCGCGGGGAAACATGGGTTGTGCAGTGTCCGTCATCGGCCTGTGTCCTCGCTGCTGACCGGGGCGCTGTGCCCAATACGGCCAGCAAGCACTGCAGCATGCCAATCGTCTCGCCGCGCGCACGCTGCTGCGGGTGGTGGCCGACGCCAGGCAATGCAGTCACTTCAAGCGGCATCAGTCCATGGCGGAACATGAAATCAACGAAGAACCAATTGAACTATTATGAAGAGGCGTATTTCCGGCACGAGAGCGACTGCAGGTGGACGGTAATCGCTTTCTCATGATTAATCGGAGTCATAGCCAAGGAGTTTCCTGATGGTGTCTGCCGTTGTCTGCCGTACCTTGGGTACTCCCGATCTCCTGAAGCTGGAAAATTCGCCGGTCATGCATGTCGGGCCGGGTGAAGTCCGAATTGCCATCCACGCAGCCGGCCTTAATTTTCCGGATATCCTGATGGTGGCAGGCAAGTATCAGTTGAAGCCACCCATGCCTTTCATTCCCGGCATGGAGGCCGCAGGAATCGTCACCGAGGTGGGATCCGGCGTAGTGCATCGGCGACCGGGTGAGCGCGTCATGTTTCGCGCATGGCACGGCTGCTACGCCGAGGAGACGATTGCGCCGGTCGAAGAGGTGTTGCCGCTGCCCGAGAATTTCAGCTTTGCCGAAGGCGCCTCATTCATGGTGGCGGTGTCGACGGCGACCAATGCGCTGCTGCAGCGCGGACAGCTGCAGTCCGGCGAGGTGCTGCTGGTACACGGCGCGGCCGGCGGTGTTGGTCTCGCGGCCGTTGAGGTCGGCAAGCTTCTTGGCGCGACCGTCATTGCCACTGCCTCCAGCCCGGAGAAACTCGCGATCGCGCGAGAGCGCGGCAGCGACTATGCGATCGACTACACGCGCGACAGCTTCAAGGATCGCGTGATGGAGATCACCGGAGGCAACGGGGCCGACTTGATCCTCGACACCGTTGGCGGCGAGGTGTTCGAACAGTCAATGCGTTGTATCGCCTGGGGCGGCCGCCTGCTGGTGGTTGGTTTCGCCAGCGGACGGATTCCGGAAATCAAGATGAATCAACCGCTGCTCAAATGCTTCAGCATCGTTGGGGTGCGTGCTATCGAGCATGTCAAACGCAAGCCAAAGGAAGGCGCGGCCTATCGAGACTGGATGCTCGGCTGGGCCAACAAGGACCGGCTAAGGCCGCATGTCTCCCATGTGTTCCCGCTGGAGCGTTTCCGCGAGGCAATGAAACTGCTGGAATCCCGCAAGGCCATAGGCCGGGTCGTGATCGAGGTGCGACCGACTTGAAGTGGTTCATGGTGTCGGTACAAGGAGGAGAGTTGACACAACCATGCAGCGACGTTTATAATGCTGTACACTGTTCATTTATAATGGCAATTTCGTGATCACCACCGTAAGGAGGTTCGCTCTTGTTATCCGCTCTGACCGACGACCAAATCCAGATTCGCGACCTGATTCGCCGAGTCGCCAAAGAACAAGTTGCGCCGCGTGCCAACGAGATCGACCGTAGCGCCGAATACCCGCAGGACATGTTCGACCTGCTCAGGCAACTTGGCCTGTTCACGCTTCCGTTTCCGCAGCAGTACGGTGGCACCAACAGCATGGTTTCCGCATGCCTGGCGATCGAGGAATTCGGCCGGGTCTGCTACAACACCGCCTATCTGCTGCTACTGCAGTGGGTTCCCTTCGGGGCGATCCTAGCTGGCGGCACCGAAGACCAGAAAGGGCGCTTTTTGCACGGCCTGGCCTCGGGAGAACTGCGCGGTGCGATCTCCACCACCGAGTCTCAGAGCGGCTCCGACGTGGCCGGCATCAAGACGCGGGCGACGTCGGTCGCCGGCGGCTACAGTCTGACCGGCTCGAAGATCTGGTGCACCAATTCCCACATCGCCGACTTCGTGCTGGTGGCCGCCAAGACCACCGACGACAAATCCACCGGCAGCATCAACCTGTTCATCGTCGAGCGCGGCAGCAAGGGCTTCGAAGTCGGTCGCAAGGAGGAAAAAATGGGCGCGCGCGGCGTGCCGTCCTGCCCCCTGTTCCTCGACGATGTGTTCGTGCCCGAATCAAATATCCTGGGCGAATCCGGCAAGGGCTTCAAGGTGGTGATGGAGGCATTCAACAAAAGCCGGCCGCTGATCGGCGCGCGCGGTGTCGGCCTGTCGCAAGGCGCGATCGACCATGCCAGCGAATACATCCAGAACCGTGTCGCTTTCGGCCAGAAGATCAGCGATTTCCAGGGCATACGCTGGATGTTGGCCGATATGGCGATCCAGACGGAGGCCGCACGCAACCTTGTCTACAAGGCAGCTGCGATGGTCGACGCAGGGGCCGCCGGCAGCGATCTCGCGCCGATTGCCGCAATGGCCAAGTGCTTCGCGACCGACACCGCGATGAAGGTTGCAACCGATGCGGTGCAGTTGTTCGGCGCCTCGGGCATTTCCAACGAATATCCGATCAACCGCTATTTCCGCGATGCCAAGGTGCTGCAGATCGTCGAAGGCACCAACCAGATCCAACGCAACATCATCGCCAATCACATGCTAGGTCGACCGGCACGCTAGCAGCCTGTGAATCCAATTCTCAATCAAGTAACAAGGAGCAGCAATGCAAACTGTCGGACTAGGGCTTTACTTCGAAGATCTCCCTGTAGGTAAAACCTTCAAAACCCTCGCGCGCACCATCCAGGATGCGGACATCTGCGCTTTTTGCAACGTCATCCACATGACCGAAGTGCTCTTCACGGACATGGAATTTGTCAAGAACGAATCCGACATCAAGGGGCGCCTAGCCCCCGGTGCGCTGAGCTATTGCTTTGCCGAGGGATTGCTAGCGCAGGCGACTATGCAAAAGACCGGCTATGCGTTTCTCAACATGGAACTCAACATAGAGAATCCGGCGTTTGCCGGCGACACCATCCACGTCGAATGCGAGATCATCGAATCGCGGCTGTCCAACAGCCGGCCCGGGCGCGGGCTGGTGCGCAGCCGCAACAAGGTGATCAAGCAGGACGGCAAGGTCGTGTTGACCTACACGCCGCTGCGCATGGTCAAGTGCCGCAGTGAACTTAAGGCCGGAGAGTGACGACCGCCTTTAACACCCCCGCTGTCGGCGCTCTCGCCGGAGTACGTGTGCTCGATCTAACCATCAATGTCCTGGGGCCGGTCGCGACCCAGACTCTAGGCGACATGGGTGCCGACGTGATCAAGATCGAGGCACCGCAGGGTGACCCGATGCGCGATACCGGGCCTGCGCGGCATCCGCAGATGTCGGCCTTTTATCTCAACATGAATCGCAACAAGAAAAGCGTGGTGCTGGACCTCAAAAGCCCCGCCGCGTTCGATGCATTGCTTCGTCTGCTCGGTGATGCCGACGTGCTCGTTCACAGCATGCGCCCGCAGGCAGCCGAACGCTTGGGCCTGAGCTACGCTGCGGTTGCAGCCCACAATCCCCGCCTGGTATACGCCTCGGCGCCAGGATACAGCCCGGACGGGCCGTATCGTGATCGACCGGCCTACGACGATGTGATTCAGGGCGAGAGCGGGCTGGCCGACATGGTCCATACGGCCACCGGCGTACCTGGCTATCTGCCTACAGTCGCGGCTGACAAACTGTGCGGCGTGTTTCTCGCCTCCGCCATCGGCATGGCCTTGTTCAGCCGCGAACGCACAGGCCGCGGGCAGCAGGTGCAGATACCGATGCTCGAAACCATGCTGTCGTTCAACTTAGTCGAGCATCTGTGGACCGGCGCGTTCGGCGACGAAGGCGACCTAGGCTACGGGCGCGCACTGTCGCCCCACCGCAGGCCCTATGCAACCAAGAATGGCTTCATCTGCCTGCTCGCAGTCAGCGACGAACAGTGGAAACGCCTGTTTGTCGCGCTTGACCGGCCGGAACTCGCAGTCGACCTGCGTTTCGCAACCATGGGTGCGCGCACTCAGTACATCAACGCCTTGTACTCGATTGTGGCGGACCAGATTGGCCTGCGCACCACCGGGGAGTGGCGCGCGCGTCTGGACGCGGCGGATATTCCAAACGGGCCAATGAACCGGTTGCAGGACCTGCCCGCCGACCCGTACTTGAGAGAGACCGGTTTCTTTGAACAGTATGAGCACCCCAGCGAAGGGCCGCTGATTACCACTGCGATCCCGCAGCGGTTCTCGCAAACACCCGGCAGCATCCGTCTCCCGCCGCCGCGCCTGGGCGAACACACCCGCGAGGTGCTGCAATCGGCGGGTTATGACGACGCCGATATTGCGCGCATTGTGCAGAGCGCACAGGCCCGTCCGGTAGCAGCATCAGCGTAACCGCGGCCATCTGTCGGGCGCAAAAACCAATCGAAACGACAAGGAGAAGACATGTAAGAACTTGGAGGCAAGATGGTGATCGTTTCGGCGAGGCCGGCGGCATGGCACTGATGAAGCACTTGGCGCGCGTGATCAAGCAGGCCCACGTGACTAGATAGTAACGACACTTAAAACCCGAAGATGGGATCCAAGGAGATTGTATGAATATTTTTTCGAGAGTCGGCGCGAGCCTGTTCGCAGTCTTGGCATTGAGCGCTGCGCAGGCTTCGCTCGCGCAGGATAACTATCCCAACCGGCCGATACGCATCGTTATCGGCTTTGGCGCAGGCGGCGGCACCGACGCGGTGCTGAGGTCGATTGCCGGCAAGCTTGCCGAAAACCTTGGTGTGCCGGTAGTGGTGGACAACAAGCCAGGCGCGAACGGCAACCTCGCCGGTGATGCGGTGTCCAAATCGTCGGCTGACGGATACACGCTGCTCTACAACACATCTTCCCTTGTGCTGAGCCCGCATTTGTACACTCAGCTGAGTTACGACTTCGCCCGCGACCTCACGCCGGTGGCGTTGACGGCAAATATTCCTCTGGCGCTGGTCACCCATCCCTCGGTGCCGGTAACGACGGTGCAAGAGTTCGTGGCTTATCTCAAGGCAAATCCGAACAAGGTCAATTACGCCTCGGCGGGCAACGGCAACGTCACCCACCTGGCGGCGGTGCAACTATTGCAAAGCGTCGGCGCTCAGGCCACCCACGTGCCATACAAGAGCGAGGGGAACGCGCTGCCTGACCTACTCGGCGGTCAGGTCCAGTTCTACCTTGGTACCGTCAATGCAATGATCCCCCAGATCAAGCAGAAAAATCTGAGGGGCCTGGCGGTGACCAGTCTGACGCGAATTGAGGCCATCAGCGATGTCCCAACGCTTGCCGAGACCATCCTTCCGGGCACAGAATTTGGCGCGTGGTCGGGCGTGATGGCGCCGACAAAGACACCGCGCGCGATTGTCGCAAAACTCAACGCCGCGTTGAACAAGGCGCTGCAGGATCCGGAGCTGCGGGCCAAAATCATTGGCACCGGCGCCGAAGTGCGTGGCTCCACCGTCGAGCAATATGACGCCTTTCTCAAGTCGGAGTTCAAGCGCTGGGGCCAGGCGGTCAAGGCCGCTGGCCTGAAAATGGAGTAGCACATAGGACCGCTGGCAGGCATCAAGGTGGTCGAACTCGCCGGCATCGGGCCGGGGCCGATGTGCGCTATGCTGCTGGCCGATCTCGGCGCGACCGTGATTCGCATCGACCGTCGCGAGCCGGTCGATCTCGGTATCAAGCGCCCGCTCAAATTCAATCTCCTGTTGCGCAATCGCAAGGCCATCGCGCTGGATCTGAAACAGCCGCGACACGTCGCGCTGGCGCTACGGTTGATCGACAAGGCCGATGCATTGATCGAAGGCTTCAGACCCGGCGTCACCGAACGCATGGGCCTGGGACCCGACATCTGCATCGCGCGCAATCCACGGCTGGTTTACGGCCGCATGACGGGCTGGGGCCAGGACGGGCCGCTGTCGCATGCTGCCGGCCACGATGTCAACTACATCGCACTGACCGGCGCGCTGCATGCCACGGGGCGCGCCGGTCAGCCGCCCACCGTGCCTGTCAATATCCTCGGCGACTATGCTGGCGGGTCGCTGTATCTCGCCTTCGGCATCCTCGCCGGCATCATCGAGGCACGCACCTCGGGCAAGGGCCAGGTGGTCGATGCCGCGATCATCGACGGCACGGCGCACCTACTGACCTCGTTCTACGGTCTACTGGGGATGGGATCGTTCCGCGAAGAACGCGGCACCAACATCGTCGACTCCGGCTCCTATTTCTACGAAGTCTACGAATGCGCCGACGGCAGGTGGGTCTCGGTAGGACCGATTGAAGGCCGCTTCCACGATGATCTACTCAAGAAACTCGGGATTGCCCCCGCCGAGATCGGCGCACAAATGAATCCGGACAACTGGCCCAGGGGCAAGGCAATCCTTGCGGCGAAGTTTAAAACCAGGACTCAGGCGCAATGGTGTGAACTTCTTGAGGGCAGCGACACCTGCTTCGCGCCGGTGCTTGCCATGTCGGAGGCGCCGCAACATCCACACATGAAGGCGCGCAATTCCTATGTCGAGGTCGACGGCGTCACCCAACCCGCCGCTGCACCACGATTTTCGCGCACACCGGCGGCAACACCCTTGCCGCCACAGGCGATCACTCCCGAAAACACCGACGCAGCCCTCGCCGACTGGCTGGACCAAGCGGCCATCGAGCAACTTCGCGCCGACGGTATCATCGTCTGACTATGGAACTGCGTTACACCCCGAAGAAATTGCACGGCGCGCGCCTTGGCGCGGACGAGCGAGGGTGTATTTCATCTGGTTCAGCGCGGAGGATCGGCATAGGGGGCAGCCGTTAGGCTGCGCCCCTGCCACACCACCCGGCATGCGGGTCCGCACCGGGCGGTTCGCGAAGTTGAGGTCATGTGAGTCTGGGTATGCCAATGCTGTCGAAGTAAGCCACTGTCAGCACGCGGTGTAAGTTGGATCGACTGCAGTGCCACCAACGCCTGCCCGCAGCAGCCACCCTCACGCAGTTGCGCTTCACTTCGCTCACTGTGGCCAGCTTGCGGGAGGACTTTCACCTCCAAGATAGCGCCCATGCTGGGCGCACTAATTTTACTGTGTCATTTAATTAATCTTCCCTGCTGTCGAAGGCAGCAAGGGCACCGTGGAAGGGTACGAGCCAGCAGTGCGCCGATACTATTCGCAAGCTCGTGATTGAGGATGGGACGTGGCGCTGCGTGCGCTGGGCTTCCCCGAGGCTTGTAATGCGTGGGTAGGGCAGGCACTTGGCGTTTGGCGCTGTTTTTTTTGCCCCCGACTTCATCGGGATGACTCAACCGCTGAGCGAGCAAGAAACCGTAGGCGGCAATGCTCAGGCTGGCGTGATGATGAAAGCCGCGCCAGCCCCGGCCCTCGTAGTGGCCCAGGCCGAGGTCCTGCTTGAGGTCCTGGTAGTCACGCTCGATACGCCAACGCATCTTGGCTTCAAACACCATGCGCTCCAGCGGTGTGTCCTCGGGCAGCGTCGACAGCCAGTACTTCAGCGGCTCGGCGTCCCCCTTGGGCCACTCGATGAGCAGCCACTCGGGTTCGCGCAGTTCCTCGCGCAGGTTGTCCCGGTGCGCTGCGCGCACCCGCACGCGGGCCAAGCGCGAATGCAGCTTGGCGTTCGTGCCTTCGCGCCAGGTGACGCTGTGCCAATGCTCGGGCCCAAGCTCCAGGGCGAGGTCCTTGATCGATTGCGGATGGTGTTGCGGCCAAGCGGCGCCGCCCAGACGCAGTCGCTTGGGCACTTGCCCGCGACCCCTGTAGGCTTGCGGCGGCAGAGGCTCGCGTCCGGACGGCCAGACCGTCACACTGCCGCTCACGCCCACCACATAGCGCAGGTCCAACTCGCTCAGGCGTTCTCGAAACGCCGTGTCCACGCCGTAGCCGGCATCGGCCAGCACGCAGTGCCGGGGCGCACCCTGGCCCATCAAATGCTCGATCTGCTGGAGCGCGATCTGCGGTTTGGTCGCAAACTGCAGTGCCTCGGGAACGCCGACCTTGGCGCGTCGCGCCGAATCGTCGGCCCACTCCTTGGGCAGGTACAACTGCGAGGCCACCGGCACGCTGGCCGCCTCGCTCGCCAGCGACACGCTCACCGCCACCTGGCAGTTGTCTTGCTTGCCCAGCATCCCGCAGTACTGGCGCGCCACGCCCACCGAATGCCGGCCCTGCTTGGGGAACCCCGTGTCGTCGATGATCCACCAGCCGCCGCCCGCGAAGTCCATCAGCGGCACGACCCATTGGCACACGCGCAGCAGCATCTGCTCGTCCGACCAAGCTGCATCGGCCACGAAGTGGTTCAGCGACTGGTGCCGCGAGCGCACCTTCAGCGGCTCCACCAGCGCGGCCATGGGCTCCACGCTCTTGCGCTGCAGCGGCGACATCAGCCCGGTGCAGTACCCCCGCGCAGTCCGGCGTGCCGGTCGGCATGGCCCAGCCCTTCGCTCAGATGGGCCATGTAGCGATCAAACTCTTGCAGTTCGTCCATCACGGCCCGCCTTTCACTTGAAGATGCTTGGATAATGCCTTGATTTATAACACAGTAAAACTAGGTCCGCTGCGCGCCCGAGGCGTCGGCGGCGACTTCGATCACAGCTTTGCGCAGCGCCGGGAGTTCTGTCTGGAAGCGCGCTGCCGGCGCCCCAACCAGCAGCGCATGGGTGGCGGTGCCGTCCGCGCCAAACACCGGCGCCGCGATGCCCGCCGCACCGTCTACGGCTTCGCCCACGGTGATCGCAACCCCCGCCTTGCGGATCGCCCCCAGTTCGCGGCGCAGCGCAGCGCGGTCAGTCACCGTCTTCGATGTCAGCGCCTTGAGCTTGATCGACTTCAGGTAGTGCTCGCGCCACGCATCGTCCTGGAAAGCCAGCAGAACCCGGCCCGCGGCCGAAGGGTACAACAGGCGCGTGGTTCCCACCGGTACCGCGTAGCGTACGGCCTGCGGGCTTTCGACACATTCGACGTAGGTGACGATTTTCGCGTCGCGATCCAGCACCGCCAGAAACACGCTCTCCCGTGTGCGCGCGACCAATTCTTCCATGTAGGGGCGGATCAGCTTGGGGAACTGGCGCGCCGAAAGAATCTCTGAAGCCATCCGGAACACGGCTGTGCCGAGCGTGTAGCGAGCGGACGCATGATAGAGATAACCCATCGAAACCAAGGGTTTGAGCAAAAGAAGCAGGCTGCTCTTGGGCGCCTCCAAGGTGGTACTTAATTGGGCCAGGGTGAGCCCGTCGTCCGACTTGGCGATGGTCCCGAAGAGCCTCAACACTCGAGTGAGCGAGCGCGGTGAATAGACCTCTTGTTCCATGCTTTCCCGATGGTGTTGTTAAATGAAAATAAGGGCTGCAGGCCAACCAGCCCCGTACTGCAACTTCTCCTAAGCCGGACGAGCCGGAACCAAACAGGCAAAGCGAGGCCTCGATTGTACGCAAGCTTTTTGGACGCTCAACTCCCATGAGTATTGTGTCGGGAGTATTGAGGCTGGCCCCCCCCCAGGCGTGCGGCTCCCGCACTGATGGCTGCTCGTTAAAGCTGGCGCGCCAGTTCGCTGGCAAGCATTGGTTGTGCAGTGTCAGTCATCCGCCTGTGTCCCCGCTGCCAGCCAGGGCGCCGTGCCCAATGCGGCCGAGCAAGCGCTGCAGCATGCCAATCGTCTCGCCACGCGCACGCTGCTGCGGGTGGTGGCCGACGCCCGGCAATGCAGTCACCTCAAGCGGCATCAGTCCGTGGCGGAACAAGGAAATCGCGCTGGGCCGCCAGCCATATTCATCGTCATTACCGAACAACACGGAGACCGGGCAACGCACGGCAGCGATCTCGGCGCTCATATTCCATTGCAGTGCCTGCGGGCTGGCCCAGGGCTCGTACCAGCCCCAGAACATCGCATCGGTGCTGTCGCCATGGTGGCGCTGAAGTTTTTCACGCAAGCCGTCTTGCTCAAACGCGCGCCGCGCGCCGGCCATGGCATCCACCATGAACGGATCGATGGCCATGGTTGGCGAGCAGGCAAGAACGCCGCATACCAGCTCAGGATGCGCCGCCGCAGCCAGCACCGACATGGCTCCTCCATCACTGTGGCCGAACATCAACGCCTTGTGGATTCCGAAGTGGCGCAACACCTCGCCAAGCACTGGCCCCGCCTCTTCACGCCGGTAACTGGGCTCACGCCCACCCACCAGACTCTCGGATCGCCCATAACCATACCGGTCATAGGCCAGCACCGGCCAGCCGCTGGCTTCGACCAACACCTGAGGCAGGTCTTTCCAGGTGGTGATGCAGTCCAGCCCGCCGTGCATCATCACGATGGTCGGCTGCCCGTTGCCCACATCACCCCAGGTGGTGGCGGCCAGCCGATGGCCTCCCGCAAACAGTTCGTGTTCTTTCATCATGTCAATCTGTCTCCTGGTTGTGCCTTGCAGGGGATCGGCACAGCCTACAGGTCGGCCTGTCCTGTCAGCAGTTGGCGCGCGATGGTGCGGCGCTGGATTTCGCCCGTGCCGTCGGGGATGCGCATCACGCGGGCGAAGCGGTAGCCCTCTTCCAGGCGCAGTTCGTTGGTCAGGCCCATGCCGCCGTGGATCTGGATGCTGCGGTCCATGACGCGCCCGAGCATTTCGGTGGAGAAGGCCTTGACCATGCTGACCTGCGCGGTGGCACTCTGACCGTTGTCAATGCGCCAGGCACAGTTCTGGATCATGGTCTTGGCGGCGTAGATGTCCATGGCGCTGTCGGCCAGCATGAGCTGGATCGCCTGGTGCTCGGCAATCGGCACGCCAAAGGTTTTGCGCACCTTGGCATATTCCACCGCCTGGTCCAGCGCCCAGCGGGCCAAGCCCAGGCAGGATGCCGCCATGCCCATGCGCCCGGCGTTGACGCCGTCCATCGCCACCGCCAGACCGCGCCCGACCTCGCCGAGCCGGTGGTCGTCGCGCACGCGCACGCCGTCGAGCACGATGACGCCGGTGTCGCCGCCCAGGTGGCCCATGGTGTTGATGATGCGCGGCACCGAGAAGCCTGGCGCGCGCGTGTCGACGAAGAAACCGGTGACGCCACCCTTGTGGCGCGCCGCGGCTTCGGGGTCGGTCAGCGCAAACACCATGGCGTAATCGGCGTAGGGCGAGTTGGTGATCCACTGCTTGGTGCCGGTGAGCACCCATTCGTCACCGTCGCGCACGGCGCGGGTTTTCATGCCGAAGGCGTCCGAACCCGCATCGGGCTCGCTCAGGGCGAAACACAGGGTCTTGTCGCCGCTGGCGATGCCGTCGCGGTAGTGCGCAAAGATGTCCGGCTTGAGGTGCCGCAGCACCGGCGACAGACCGTTGGTGAAGGGCGACGGCAGCACCACCGTCTGCACCAGCGGCTGGGGCGGACCGACGCGATGGTTGAGCACCTCTTGCACATGGGCCATGACCTGCGCGCCCTGCCCGCCACCGCCCAGTTTTTCGTCGCCGAACAGGGTGTAAAAGCCCAGCTCGGCCGAGCGCTTGCGCACCTGCTGGCGCAAAGCCAGCGCTTCGGGCACATAGCGGCCGCTGGCGTCGAACAGGGTCCGCTCGCTGCCCAGCAAGTGATGGTGGCGCTGCTGCAGCGGCAGCACTTCGCGCTCGACGAAGCGCAGCACCGCCTCGGAAATCGCCACGGTGTCGGGATCGATGGTGAAGTCCATGCGGGAAGCCTCGTTGTTACAAGAGCCGGAACTTCGGCAGCGTGACCTCGTCGGTCACGTCGTCGTAGTGCACCGTCACGCGCTGGCCGATGCGCACCGCCTCGACATCGTCGGTGACGATGTTGGTCATCATGCGTGCGCCTTCGTCGAGGTCGATCACCGCCACCACGTAGGGGGTGTCGGCCTTGAAGGCCGGGCCGGCCGGCCGGCGCGCGATGGTGAAGCTGTAGATGGTGCCGGTGCCGCAGGCATCGACCCATTCGACGGCATCGGAATGGCAGTGCGGGCACAGGACGCGCGGATAAAAATGGTGCTTGCCGCAGTCGTGGCAGCGCTTGAGTGTCAGGCGATGCTGCTTCAGGGCATCCCAATAGGGGCGGCTTTCGCCATCGATGACGGGCAGGGGTTTGTCGTACATGGTGCTCACCGGGTGGAAAGGATGCAAGTGGCACCGCTGGAGAGCGTGCCGCCGGTGCCGTGGACCAACGCGGTCACGGCGTTCGCGATCTGGCGCGGGCCGCATTCGCCGCGCAACTGGCGCACCGCCTCGATCAGCAGGAAGATGCCGTACATGCCGGGGTGCGCGTAGGACAGACCGCCGCCGTTGGTGTTGAGCGGAAACGCCCCGCCCGGCGCGGTGCGCTGGTTGGCAACGAAGGCGCCGCCCTCGCCACGCTTGCAAAAGCCCAGCGCTTCGAGCGTCAGCAGCACGGTGATGGTGAACGAGTCATAGACCTCGACCACGTCGATGGCGTCATGCCGGATGCCCGCCATGGCAAAGGCGTCGCGGCCCGCCACTTCGGCAGCGGTCAGGTGCGCCAGATCGGGCATGGCGGCAATCGTCCAATGGGTGTGTGATTCGCCATAACCGCGCACATGCACCGGTTTGCGCCCCAGCGCCTTGGCGTGCTCCGCCGTGGTCATGACCACGGCGCCGCCGCCGTCGGTCACCAGGCAGATATCGAGCAGGTGCAGCGGGTCGGCGATCATCGGGCTCTTGAGCACGTCCTCGATCGACAGCGGGTCGCGCATGGTGGCCGCCGGGTTGAGCGCGGCCCACTGGCGCGTGGCCACCGCAATCTCGGCCAGTTGCCCGGAGGTGGTACCGTATTCGTGCATATGGCGCTTGGCCGCCATGGCGTAGCCGCCCACCGGCGTGGGCATGCCCCAGGGCGTTTCGTACTGCATGGTCAGCACCGCCGGACGCCCGGCCAGGTTGCGGCTCATCTCGCTCTTTTGCAGGCTACCGTAAGTAATCAGCGCCACCTCGCAGCGGCCAGCCTCGATGGCGGTGGCGGCATGCGCCACGTGCGCCTCGAAGGCCGAGCCGCCGATGTTGGTGCCGTCGACGAAGCGCGGCGTAATCCCCAGATACTCCGACAGCGTCACGGTCGGCAACTGGCCCGGACCGGGCACCCCCCACAGGCCGGCGGTCAGCAAACCATCGACTTCGCGCATGGCGATGCCGGCGTCCTTGAGAGCGTCGCGGGCGACCAGCGCCTGGGCCTGAAGGACCGACATGGGCGCAAGGACCTTGCCGTCCTTCAGTGGCAGGTCGGCAACGCCGACGATCACAGCTTCTCGTTTTGTCATCTCTTGAATTTTCCTGGTGTTCAAACGGTTTTGTACTGCTCGCGCGCCATTTCGCGCAGACGGAACTTCTGGATCTTGCCGCTCGGGGTGCGCGGGAAGTCTTCGACCGCGGCAAGGAACTCGGGCCAGTACTGCTTGGCCATCTGCTGCTCTTCGAAGAAACGTTTCATGTCGTCGAGCGTAAGGGTCTGCCCGGGCCGCAGCATCACGTAGGCCACCGCGCGCTCGCCCATTCGTGCGTCCGGCACGCCCACCACGGCGGCCACCTGGATCGCCGGGTGTTTGTGCAACAGCTGCTCAACCTCGATCACCGGCACGTTCTCGCCGCCCCGGATGATGATGTCCTTGGCCCGGCCGGTGATGCGCACGTAGCCATCGGCGTCAATGCGCGCCAGGTCGCCGGTCTTGAACCAGCCCTGCGCATCCATGTCGTAACGCTCGGGGCGCTTGAGGTAGCCCACAAAGTGGCTTGCCCCCCGGGATTGCAGCTCGCCCTCCTGGTCCACGCCCAGCGCCTGCCCTGCGGCATCGACGACGCGGATCTCCATGCCCGGCACCGACAAGCCGTCCGTGCCGAACACTTTTTCCGGCACATCCAGCAGTCGCGTGCCGGTGACCAGCAGATTCTCCGTCATGCCCCAGCCAGAGACAATGTGCGCCTTGAGTCGCTCGGTCGCGCTCTGCACGAGGGCGCGCGGAATCGGGGCGCCGGCCGAAATGAAGATGTCAAGCGTGGAAATATCGAAGCGCGGCAGCGCCGGGTGGTCGGTCAGGTCGGCCAGGAAGGGCGTGGCGGCCATCATGAAGTGCACGCCTTCGTCCTGGACCCGCGTCAGCGCCACCTGAGCGTCCCAGACGTCCTGCAACACCATTTTGGCGCCCAGCATCAAGGGCAGTTCCATGCCAATCAGGAAGCCGGTCTGGTGCGCCATCGGCGAGGGCATGAAGATCACATGCTCGCTGCTCAAGCCACAGCGTTTCACCCACTCGACGATGTTGGCGAAATGGGTGTTGGAGGTGTGCAAGGCGCCCTTGGGCTCACCGGTGGTGCCGGAGGTGTAGAGCAACTGCAGCACCTCGTCGGGGCGCATGCGGCGCTCGGCGAACAACTGTTCGGCATGGGGCGTTTCCTGCTCCCAGCGGCGCTCGATGAAGTGCTTCTCGAACGACATGTCGCCTTCGCCGCCGATCGCAAAGATATGCTTGAGCTGCGGCAGCGCCGGCTGAATTTCGCTCAGCATCGCGGCATGGTCAAACCCCCGAAACTCGCGCGGCACGATCATGACCTTCGATTCGGCCAGCCCGAGCATGAAGGTCAACTCGCGGTGGCGGAAGATCGGCATCACCGGGTTGGTGACCGCGCCGATGTGCAAACAAGCCAGGTGCAGCGCCACAAACTGCCACCAGTTGGGCAACTGGTAGGACACCACGTCGCCACGCTCCACGCCCAGCGCCGCCAGACCGAGCGCGATGCGTTTGGACAGGCGCAGCAGTTGCCGGTACGACAGGGTGCTCGCCTGCCCGGTCATGCTGTTGAGATCCGTCACGGCCACTTTGTCGAGGCGGCTGGGCGCGACTTCGTCCAGAAAATCGAGCAGCGTCTTGTCGTGCCAGTGGCCGCCCGCCCTGGCTTGTTGAACCAGTTGGGGGCTCAGTTGAGATTCGATCATGGTGTCTAGTCGTTGTATTGAAATGGAATGAACTTAGCCGTGCCGGATGGCTTGCGACCGGGTCTGGGATCAGCGTGCGCCCTGTCGCGCCCGCGAACTTGGACCATCAGGGTCACCGGGTACCGACCTCCCTGGGCAAAAAAGTAATGGTTTCAGTGAAGTCCACCAGGGTCTCGCCCCGCTGGTTGATGACTAGGTGCTGCAACTCCATCAGGGTATAGCCGCGCGATGTCACAGGCAAGAGGCGCGCCTCTCCTTCGACGTGAATCGTGTCGCCCGGAAACAGCGCGCCGCGCAGGCGTGCCTGTACGCCGGTCATACCGCCGAACGGGCCAACCTCGCGCCCTTCTAGAACCTGCTTGATGATGCCGGACACATAGGTCGCCAGCAGCCCCATACCGAGCGAGATGACCATCGGGCCGGGCGCAAAGCGACTGCGATGCGATCCGGTCATGTTCTCTCGGATGTACTCCATGTCGATAAAAAATGGTTCATGCAAGCCGACCACATTGACGAAGGTGACGATATCGGTTTCGGTGATGGTGCGTCGGTGCGTCTTGAAATGATGCGACTTGGCGCTGTCGGTCAGGTTGGCCATTTTGAAGTCCGGTGATTGATGGGTGGTGATGGATGAAAGTGCTTCTCTGCGGGCAATCCCTCTATCGGCCTGGCCCGCTGTTTTGACACAATCAGGTTTTTATGTCGTCTAGCGCAGGAGAACAGCGGATGAACCCAGCACCCTTGCCTGGCGGTCAACTTCAAGGCCAGATCGCCCTCGTCACCGGTGCCACGGCCTTCATCGGTCGTGCCATTGCGCTGGAGTTGGCGCGGCGCGGCGCGCACGTGATCGTCAACGGCCGCAATCCCGAAGCCGGACAGGCGGTGATCAACGAGATCGCTTCGAACGGCTACAGCGCCACGTTTGAACAAGCCGACCTGACCAATAGCGACGCGGTTCGTGCCATGGTGGATCGAGTTGCCGAGCGCCACGGTCGCCTTGACATCCTGGTGGCCAGCGGCGCAGGTGCCAGTGCCGATTCGCCGTCCTTTCGCCTTTTCAAGGAAATGAGCGACGGCGACTTCGACAACTACATCCGCGCCCACTGGCTCACCCGCGCGTTTGCGATCCAGGCGGCCGCGCGCGTCATGGCACTGCACGGCCGCGGCAAGATCGTTGCGGTGGGTACCGACGCGGGCCGCGTGGCCACGGTGGGCGAATCGTTCATTGGCGGCGCGACCGCCGGCATGATGCAGATGTGCCGCGTGCTGGCACGTGAGCTGGGGCGCGACGGCATTCGCGTCAACTCGGTGGCGATGAGCTACATCTGGGATGCCGAGCCGCGCTGGGGCCCGGGCTCGCCGGCGCTCGAAGGCGGCCATGGCACGGGCATGATCGAGAACCTGCGCAAGCGCATGCTGTTTCCAGTACATTGCCAGGACATCGCCAACGCGGCGGCGTTCTTTGCCGGACCGGAGTCCGATGCCATCACCGGCCAGACGCTCAGCGTCAACGGCGGTTTGAGCACACCGGGCTGACATGGCCATCAGGCCCCGCCGTGAGCGGCCTTGACGGCCGCGCGGTCAATGCTATCGGCACTGCCCAAGGGGAGTGCCGATACAAACACCACATGCTTGGGTTTCTTGTAGCGCGCGATGCGAGCGCCCACGAACTCGATCAGGTCCTCGGCACTCAATATGTGTCCCGCCTTCAGCACGCAGACGGCCTTGACCGCCTCGCCCCACTGAACGTCCGGCACACCGACGACCACCGCCTGCGCCAGCGCCGGGTGCTCCAGAATGGCCCGCTCGACTTCAGCCGGATAGACGTTCTCGCCACCCGGCTTGATCAATTCCTTGGCCGGTGAACGCCCGCTGTACCAGAGGTAGCCCTCGGCATCGATGCGCCCCATGTCGCCCGTGTGGTGCCAGCCGTTGCGCAGCGTGAAGGCGTTGTCTGCTTCGCAGCGCCAGTAGCCCTGGAACACCATCGGACCGCGCACCACGATCTCGCCGGTGGCGCCCACAGGCAGCGGACGGTCCAGCTCGTCCACCACCGCGACCGTGTTCAGCGCGGTGGGACGCCCGGCGCTGCCGGGGCACTCGTCAAACGGCGCCAGACTGACCGAGCCCGAGGTCTCGGTCTGGCCGTAGGCACTCCAGAAGGTCGCATGGGGACAGGTAATGCGCAATCGCGCGATGGTCTCGGGCACATCAATCCCCGACACCACACGCAGCCTGGCCAGTGCAGAGCCTTGGGCTGCGGCGGCGTCCAGCAGGGCGCCCAGCATCGGCGGGAAGGTGCCGATCAGGCTGCCCCCGTCCTCGTCGATATGTTTGACCAGACTGGGCGGATCGAAACGTGTCATCAGCAGCGTGGCGCCGCCCGCCTGCTGCGTGGCCAGCAGGAAGCCGATGGCGGCCACGTGAAACAGCGGCAAGACCCCCAGATTGACATCGGCCGGCGTCAGGCTCCAGGCCAGTTGCGTCTGCAGGCTGGCAGAGATCAGGCCGCGGTGCGAGAGCAGTGCGCCGCGCGGCCGCCCGCCCACGGCGGCGGTGTGGATAATGACGATCCCCTCATCGTCGTTCAGATCAGCGGGCGGCACGGTGGTGCGATCGAGATACAGGGCGCTGACCGCTTGCCACGGTGCCTGTGCTGCCCCCAGCGTGTAGCGCTGCATGCCGTCCAGCCCTTGCTGCGGCAACAGCGCCTTGAATTCATCGGCCACGATCAATACCCTGGGCGCCGCGTCCTCGATGACGTAGGCCACCTCCTCGGCCGACAGCCGCCAGTTGATCGGCACCACGATCGCGCCCAGTTGGGCGGCGGCGCCGAACAAATCGACATATTCCAGGCCGTTGGGGGCCAGTATCGCCAGCCGGTCGCCCTGGCCCACGCCCGCGGCCGCCAGACCAGCGGCCAGGCGCGCCGTGCGCTCGGCGTACTGGGCGTGCGTGACCCGCTGATCGCCGAACACCAAGGCGGTGTTCGATCCGTACAATCGCGCGTTGCGGTTGATGAGATCGTGCAAGGTAAAAGATCGCAAACCCATTTCATGCTCCTCGTTCAGGTTCAGGTCCCGCTCGCCGGGGCCTTCGCCGGCGGCATCACTTCGTGCAGAAAGTTCGCCACGCTGGCGACAAAGGCATCGTTGGCATCACCGGCAATCATGTGGCCGGCGCCCTTCAGATCGACAAATCGCGCGCGCGGCAAGGTTTGCACCAGGGCGCGCGCATCTTCTTCGCTGATCACGTCGCTGCGCTGGCCGCGCAGCAGCAAGGTGGGCGCCTGCAGACCGCGCAAGGCGCGCTCGTAACCGTCGGCGTCGCGCCGGTGGTTGTGGTTGGCCTCGCTCATAATGAGCGGATCCCAGTGCCAGTTCCAGCGGCCCTGCGCATTGAGGCGCAGGTTTTTCTTCAGGCCCTCGATGGGACCCTCCATCGGCCGGCCACGGTAGGCGGCGATGTGCTGTGCGGCCTCTTCGAGCGACGCAAAGCCATCGGGCCGCGCCCGCATGAAGCGCACGATGCGCTCGACACCGGCTTCTTCCATGCGCGGCGCGATGTCCACCAGCACCAGCGCGTTGATCGGCGGCGCATGTGGGCGCCCGATGGCGGCCATGCTGGTCAAGCCCCCCATGGAGGCGCCGACCACCGCCAGCGGCGTTCCCAGCTCGCGCCAGATGCGGCACATGGTGTCGGCCAGCGTCTCGATGCGGTAGTCGCCATCCGTGGCCCAGGCGCTATCGCCATGCCCCGGCAGGTCCAGCGCAACGGTGTACCAGCCGGCATCGCCCAGCACTTGCCCGGCCTTGCCCCAGGCATGGCGGGTTTGTCCGCCACCGTGCAGCAGCAGCACCGTCGGTGCGCCGACCGGGCCGTAGACATCGGCCACCAGGGAGCCGCCAGCAAAGCCGGAAAATTCCCGGCGCGCCATCATGATGGCTTACCCACCTCTTGCGCGAAGTCGGCACCATTGCCTGCAACCTGACCCCAGTCGGCGAAGCTCTTGTAGTGCTCGCGCCATGTGGCCAGCAGTTCCTCGCGCGGCAAGTCGGCGTAGGTGCCGTGGTCGTGCACGTATTCCATGTGCCGGCGGCCACTGACATCGAATTCATGGAAGACAGAATCGGCGCTGCCGTCGAACTCCAACGGCCGGATACCGGCCTTCTCGCACAAGGAACGGTTGAAGGCGGGCGTAGCCTTGAGCCATTGACCGTCAACCCACAGCTCGGTATAGCCGTGAAAGACGAACAAGTCGGTGCCCATCATGTCGTACAGCCGCTTGCTGGTCAGGTGGTTACGAACGTCGGCATAGCCCAGCCGTGCCGGCACGCCCAGGGCGCGGGCCGCCGCCGCCAGCAGCGCCGCCTTGGGCACGCAAAAGCCACGCCCAGCCTCAATCACGTGGCTGCCCTTCAAGCCCTCGACCGTGGTGTCAAAGTAGTAGGGGTCGTAGAGAAACTCGTCGCGCACGGCGTAATAGAGCTTGACCGCGATCTCGCGCGGCGTCATCGCGAGGTCGGCCACCCGGCGCGCGAACGCGATCACCGCCGGGTGATCGCTGTCCACATAGCGCCCAGGCGCAAGATAGCCCGACGGATCGTTCGAATTTGTGGTTTGCATGGTCACGTCCATATCATTGATCCTTGACGCTCAGGCACTTTGGCGGTTCGGCCAACGCAAAGCCGTTGAAGGGTTTGGACCGATCATGGGCCTGCAATTTCCAGGTCGGACGGGCATTGGGCACACCACCATCGACCCGAATGCAAGAACCAGTAATGAAAGCCGCCGCCTCGCACAGCAAAAATACAATCGCTGCCGAAATCTCGGCCTCGGTGCCATAGCGTTGCAGCGGCACCTTGGTTTTCAGGCTGCGCAGTTCGGCCTGCATCTCGGGGCTGTAGGTGTCAAAGCCGCTGCTGGCAATCCAGCCCGGCGCCACGGCATTGACCCGCACGCCGGCGCAGGCCCATTCGCAGGCCGCCGTCTCGGTGAACGACAGCATGCCGGCGCGCGCCGCGCCGCTGTGCGCCATGGTCGGCATGCCGCCCCAGATGTCGGCGATGATGTTGACGATGGCGCCGCCGTTCGATGCCATGGACTGGTTGAAGGCTTCGCGCGCCACCAGGAAGCCGCCGGTGAGGTTGCTGCGCACCACCGCATCCCAGCCCTTCAGGCTGATGTCCTTGACCGGCTGCGGGTACTGGCCGCCGGCATTGTTGACCAGGCCATCGATCTTGCCGTGGCGGGCGATCACGTCGGCGATCATGGCCTTGACGCCCGGCTCGTCCCGGATGTCACAGGCATGAATGCTGGCCTGGCCGCCAGCCTGCGTGATTTCAGTTTGCACCGCTTCCAGTTTTTCGACGCGGCGCCCAACCAGCGCCACGCTGGCGCCCAGGTTGGCCAGCTCGTGCGCGGTGCAGCGGCCGATGCCACTGCCACCACCGGTGACGATAACGGTTTGACCTGCAAACAGGCCAGGACGGAACACGGAACGGTAGGTTGGTTGAGACATGATGGATGTTTCCTTTCTGTGCCCTCAGGCTCGCAGCATGAAATTGCCGTGGCCAAGAGCGATGGGCTTATCGGGGCTGGATTGCCATGCCTGGATGCGCAGGTTCGCCACCCGCTGACCCTGCTTGACCATAACGACGTTGGCATAGGTGTCCTGCGGCCGGCCCGAGCGCAGGTAATCAATGTTGAAATCGATGGTCTTGGGCAAGTCCTGGCTGTCCATGTGCCACAGCAGGTAGAACAGTCCGGCGCACTCCAGAAACCCACCGGTGGCACCGCCATGCAGAGCCGGCAGGATGGGGTTGCCTATCAGTTTTTCCTGGAATGGCAAGACGCAGGTGAACTCCTCGCCCTTGACATCAATGCGCAAGTCCAGAAAACGTGCAAAGGGCACAGCCTGGATCACTTCGCTCCAGTCACCCTGCGCGCGCGCATGGTTAATTTGTTCGGTCCAGTTCATCGTGGCACCTCCTCGTTGCGCAATACCGGTCGCCCGGAAGTAAACATGTAAATGCCGACTGCGGTGGCTATTGGGTCGTCCGACGTGTCGTGGTAGGCAGCGCCGCGAACGAACGCCAGTTCTGCAGTCAGCTTGTAGCAAACGGCCCCCCCCAGAATCGCACGCCCGGGCGTGGCAGGCTTGAGGTAGTCGATGCGCAGGTCCAGCGTGGCCATCGGCCGCATCTCCGGCAGCTTGACGAAAATCGCGAATCCGAATGCGGCGTCGAGCAGCGCAGTGATCACTCCGCCATGCAAAACCCTGGTCTGCGGATCGCCCACCAGCGCTTCCTGGTACTCGACCTTGAGCACGCACCAGTCGGTGCACACCGCGTGCGGCAACACGCCCAGTTCGCGGTTGTACGGCGACACATGGGCGAACTTCTGCCATCGCTTGGCGATTTCTTCTTCGTTGATGGTGTGTGTTTCTGTCATCTCGATACATCTCCAGACAAGGTGAGGGTGGGCTCTTCGCCGGCCGCCGTCACCGGATACCAGCGGGTCGTCACGGCTGGCGTTTCTTCACGGAGCACATGGCCGGAGCGCTCCAGCCACAGCAGGTGCGCCAGGGTTTCGCCCATGGCCAGGTAAGCATGCAAGGGGTCGCTCTGCGCGCCATAAACGGCGTAGCCGAGTTCGGTGGCATTCATGCCCCCCGCGCCCAGACGCGCCGTGAACTTGCGCAGCGCCCGCTGGTGGTGCGCCACCAGTCCATGCGCGCGCTCGACCCCGGCGTGGTAGACACGGTGGTGGGCCGGCAATACGTATTCGATGTCCAGCGCGGCAATGGTGCGCAGGCTGTCCAGGTAACGTGGCAGCGGATCGATTTCGCCATAGGGCCAGACACCAATGTTGGGTGTGATGCGCTCGAGCAACTGGTCGCCCGTGAGCAGCAACTTCAGCCTGGGCTCGTACAAGCAAATTTGTGCAATGCTGTGGCCGCCAAGCACCAGCACGTCGAAAACATGATCGCCGATGTGCAGCGTCTGGCCGGCTTCGAGCGGTTCGACGCGCGTCGGCACGGCACAGGCCATGTTGCTTTGCAACACCCCGCCCACCACCTGCTGCGCGTCCTCCGGCGCCGCCCCATGGCGACGCATGAAGTCGATACAGTACGCGCGGTCGCCGGCGCTGACCACGTGCGTCTGCCGCGCCACCGCCACCTCTTCCTCGCGCATCAGGATCGGCGCCCCGGTGCGCTCGTGCAGCCACACCGCCAGCCCGAGGTGGTCGGGGTGGTGGTGCGAGACGAGGATGCGCGTCAAGCCAGCTGCCAGCGGACCTGCCAATGCGCGCAGCCACAAGGCCCGCGCCGCCTCGCAATCGGCACCAGTGTCGAACAGACACCAGCCCTCGCTTTCTCGAATCAGGTAAATGTTGACGTGGTCGATGCCGTAGTCCACCGGCAGCGTGAACATCAGAATGCCGGGCAGGACCTCCTTCAGAGGCAGCCCGACCAACCCGTCAATGGCTGAAGTAGCCGGGGAGGTGCCCATGTTCACAACCGTTTCGCCACTTCTTCGAGCATCACCTCGGTGGCACCACCGCCGATGGCCTGGACGCGGGCGTCGCGCACCATGCGCTCGATCGCGGCCTCGCGCATGTAGCCGAAGCCGCCGTGGAACTGCTGGCAGTCATAGACCACGTCGTTGACCAGCTCGCCGCACAGCGCCTTGACCATTGACACCTCCTTGACGCATTCGCGCCCCTGCGCGTCGAGCCAGGCGGCGTGGTAAACGAGCTGGCGGCCGGCCTCGACCTGCGCCGCGCGCATTGCCAGGCGCTGGCGGATGGCCTGCTTGTCCCACAGCGTGGCGCCGAAGGCCTTGCGCTCGCGCACATAGGCCAGCGTCAGCTCGATCGCGCGCGCGGCCTCGCCCATCATCTGCGCACCCAGCACCATGCGTTCGTTCTGGAAGTTGCGCATGATCTGGTAAAAGCCCTTGTTCTCGCCGCCCAGCAGGTTGGCCGCCGGGATGCGACAGTTCTCGAACACCAGCTCGGCGGTGTCGCTGCACAGCCAGCCGCTCTTGTTGAGCGCGCGCCCGACACGAAAACCCGGCGTGCCCTTATCGACGATGAAGATCGAAATGCCGCGCGAGCCCTTGGCCGTCGGGTCGGTCTTGGCGGCGACGAAATACACATCGCCATGCACGCCGTTGGTGATGAACATCTTGCTGCCGTTGAGCACCCAGTGGTCACCGTCGCGCACCGCGCGGGTGCGGATGCCGGCCACGTCGGAGCCTGCATCGGGCTCGGTGACCGCCACGGCGCAAATCTTCTCGCCGCGGATGATGGTGGGCAGGTAGCGCTCGAGCTGTTCTGGCGTGCCAAAGTTGGCCAGGTGCGGCGAGGCCATGTCGGTATGCACCATCACCGTCACGGCAAAGCCGCCGTAGGTGGAGCGGCCGAGTTCTTCGGCCAGGATCGCGCTGTACACCGTGTCGAGCTTGGAGCCGCCGTGTTGCTCGGCGTAGCGCACGCCGAGGTAGCCGAGCTCACCCATTTTGCGCAGCACCGCGCGCGGCACCATGCCTTCCTCTTCCCATGGCGCTGCCTGTGGCACCACCTCCTGCTCGACAAAGCGGCGCAGGTTGTCCCGGAACTGTCGGTGCTGCTCGTCAAAATAAATCGGTTCGTTCATTACAGGTCCTTGGAGTCCATCACCACCATCAGATTGCCGGCGCGCGCTGCATTGTCAGGGTCTGCAGAACTGAGGCATTGCCGCTTGCCTCACGGCTGCCGCCAGGAGGGCGGCCTCTTGGCGAAGAAGGCGGCGATACCTTCGCGCCCTTCTTCGGTTTCCCAAGCATCGGCCAGCTTGTCGGCGGCATAGATCATGTTGGTGGCCAGATCGTGCGAGTTTGCATAGGCGACCAGTTTCTTGGTCGCGGCCACCGCACCAGGCGCGCACTGCAACAGGTCGGCCAGTTCACGCTCGACCGCTGCATCCAGCTGGTCGGCCGCTACCACTTCGGACACCAGGCCCAGACGCTTCGCCTCAAGCGCATCCATGCGCCGCCCGGTAAGGAAAGTGCGCCGCGCGTTCGCCTCGCCCATGCGCGCGACCACATAGGGTGCGATGTTGGCCGGCAACAAGCCCAGCCGCACCTCGGTCAGCGAGTAAACGCCGCTGTCCACCGCGATGGCGATGTCGCAGACCGAAATCATGCCGACACCGCCGCCATAGGCGGGGCCGTTAACGCGTCCGATCAGCGGCATCGGCAGGTCGTTGAGTGCGCGCAGCATAAGAGCTAGATCGGCGCTCTCGGCCACGCGTTCGGCGCGCGTCTTTAACATGTTCTGCTGCATCCAGCCGAGGTCGCCGCCGGCGCAGAAAGTCTTCCCGACGCCGGTGAGCACCACCGCGCGCACAGCAGCGGCGCGGCCAAGCCAGGCAGCAGCCTGGGACAGGTCCGAAATCAACTGCGCATTCAAGGCATTGTGGGTGTCTGGCCGGTTGAGCGTGAGGCAGGCCACGCCGCGGGCGTCGACGGCAAACTGCAAGGTCTGGAAGGAAGGCGTGTTCATGGTTGGGTTCTCACAGGCGATAAACAGGGCTTGCGGCAGAGCCAGCGCCGATCGGCGGCACCCGGGTTGAGACGGCGCGCAGTCATTCAGGGCAAGGCGATCTGCGCTGCAGGGCTGCGCAAGCCGGTCAGCGAGCCGCTGTGCATCACATGGCCGACCAGGGTTCGTCCGATGATGCGCTCGGCCAGACGGGCAGCCTCGATTAGGGCATCGAGATCGATACCGGTCTCGATCCCGAGTTCATGACACATGAACACCATGTCCTCAGTACAAATGTTGCCGGCGGCGCCGCCCTGCTTGTGCCCGGCAAAGGGACAGCCGCCCAAGCCGGCGACCGAGCTATCGAACAGTCGCACCCCCATTTGCAGCGCGGCATAGACGTTGGCACCACCGACACCGCGCGTGTCGTGCAGATGCAATCCAATGCTGGTATCCGGAACGATCTCGCGCACCGCGCCGATGCGGCGCTTGATGTCTTCGGGGTTGGCCCAACCCATGGTGTCGGCCAGGTACACCGCTGGCAACGGCACACCCCGATCGGCGCAGGCATCAACCAGCCAGCGGACCTGATCGGTCACGGCTGACAGCGGAACGTCGCCACCGAGATTGCAGCCAAAAGCCGTGATCACGTAGGCTTTCTCCACCGGAATGCCCAAGGCGATGTAGCGGTCCAGCCAGCCGAGCTGGCGTTCGCGCATCTCGGCCACGCTGCAATTGTTGTTGCGCTGCGAAAACGGCTCGGTGGTGTAGAACATCAGCTTGCCGTCCAGGTCCACCTGTTCGCAGGCGCGCGCCCGCTCGAAGCCGTTGTCGTTGAGCCAGAGCGCCGTGTAGCGGGTGCCGGGACGCTTGACGATGGCGGCAAACAACTCGGACGTGTCGGCCATCTGCGGCACCGCACGCGGACTGACGAAGGACGCCACCTGGATCTGCTTCAGGCCCGAGGCCGCCAACGCGTCAATCAGCGCGGCGCGATCTGCCAGCGGATAGGTTTGCTGCTCCATCTGGAAGCCCTCGCGCGGGCCCTCCTCATGGAACTCGACGGATGCCGGTAAATCACTCATGGTAAAACTCCTCGGAAATCAGGCAGCGGTGACTTCGGCCAGCACCTGGTGGCGCTCGACCATGTCGCCGACCCGGCAGCGCAGGCTGCTCACGCTGCCTTCAAACGGCGCCGTGACGTGCAGTTCCATCTTCATCGATTCAAGCACGATCACGGTCTGGCCGACGGAGACCGTCTCGCCGACCGCCGCCTTGACCGCGACCACCTTGCCCATCATCGGCGCGCCCAGTTGCCCGCTGGCCGCCGCGTCACCGGCGGCGCCGCCCAGATAGGGTTGCGCCGTTAACACGCTGCTGCCCAGCGCACTGGCGAGCTCGACCTGCCGCGCATCGCCCCGGATCGTCAGCTCCAGCGCCCGCCCGTCGCAATGCAACAGGGAGCGCCCGGCCGCCAGCGGCTGCAGCGAGGTGTTCACTTCCTGCTCGCCAATGACCAGGGTGCAGGCACCATGAACATCACGGGCCGAAAAGCGCACCGGCCACTCGGTCGCACCGACCTTTAGCACCAGGGTCGGCTGGGGCGCGGCCTGAATTGGCCCACTGCTCAGGCGCCAGCCGGTAAAGTTGTCCCACAGGGTCCAGCAGCCCAGCGCGGGCGACTCGGCGCGCCGCTGCGCCAGCCAGTGCAGCGCCGCCGCCGCCAGGTGCTCCAGTGGAGGCGCCGCGGGGGCCAGCACGCCGCGCTGCGCATGGCGCTCGTCAATCAGGCGGGTGTGGAAAGTGGCATCGCGGGTTTCCGGCCATTCCAGCAGTTCCTGCAGGAACTCCAGGTTGGTGACCAGGCCGATCACCGTGCTCTCGCGCAATCCGGCCACCAGCGCCCGGCGCGCCGAGTCGCGATCGCTCGCGTGCGCGATGAGCTTGGCGATCATCGAATCATAGTGCGGCGAGATTTCGTCGCCGCTGTCCACGCCGGACTCGATGCGCACGCCCGCGCGCGAAAAATCGACCACCTGCAGCCGCCCGGTGGCCGGCAAAAAGCCCGCGGCGGCGTCTTCGGCGCACAGCCGGGCTTCGAAAGCGTGGCCGGTGCACTTCACGTCAGCCTGCGCCAGTGGCAAGCGGCCGGTGTCGGCAATGCGCAGTTGCAGCTCGACCAGATCAAGGCCGGTCACTTCTTCGGTCACCGGGTGCTCGACCTGCAGGCGCGGATTGACCTCCAGGAAGTAGTGCTCCTCGCCCGTGACCACGAACTCCACCGTGCCCAGGCCGCGGTAGTTCACGCCGGCGGCCAGCTTCACCGCATCGGCCAGAAGGGCGGCGCGCAGTTGGGGGCTCAGGCCGCTCGACGGCGCCTCTTCGATCACTTTTTGGTGGCGCCGCTGCAAGGTGCATTCGCGCTCGAACAGGTGAATGGCATGGCCCTGGCCGTCACCGGCCACCTGCACTTCCAGGTGGCGCACCTGCGGCAGGTAGCGCTCGACGATCAATTCGCCGTTGCCGAAAGATTTTTCCGCCTCCCGCATGGCACTCTCGATGCGTCCTTCCAGCCCGTCCAGCGTGTCGATCACCGCCATGCCGCGGCCGCCGCCGCCGGCCACGGCCTTGAGCAGCACCGGCAGCGTCATGCCGCGCACCAGATTCAACACCTCGGCCGGGTCGGTCATGCCGCTTTCGCTGCCGGGGATGACCGGCACGCCCAGGCGGGCCGCCTCGCGCTTGGCGCTGGCTTTGCCACCGACACGTTCGATGGTCTCGGCCCGGGGGCCGATGAAAGTGAGTCCGGCGGCTTCGAGCGCGCGCACGAAGTCCGCGTTCTCCGAAACGAAGCCATAGCCCGGGTGCACGGCGTCGGCGCCGACGCGCCGGGCCGCCGCGATGATGGCCTCGATGTTCAGATAACTTTCGCTCGGCGCGGCGCCCCCGAGTTCGACCGATTCACCGATTTCGCGCACATGGCGGGCTAGACGGTCGGCACTGGAATGCACGGTGGCCACTTCCAGGCCGAGCTTGCGGCAGGTGCGGGCAATGCGGCAGGCGATCTCGCCGCGGTTGGCAATGAGGACTTTTTTAATCATGTCCGACTCCCGCGGCGAATTGGATCATCAAGACGGTAAGGATGCGTTGCATGGCTGGCGTCCTGGTTAGAAACGGAAGACACCGAACGGCGTCGGTTTGGCGGCAGTACGGGATGCGAGGTCGAGCAGCAGCCCCATGGCGTCGCGTGTTTCCACCGGATCGATGATGCCGTCCACCCACAAATTCGAGGAGAAGTTTTTCGCCGGCTGGAAGTCTTCGTAAATCTTGCGCACCGGGGCCTTGAACGCCTCTTCTTCCTCGGGCGTCCACTCTTTTCCCTCGGTCTTGTTGATCTGTTTGCGCACCAGCGCCATCACAGTGGCGGCCTGATCCGGACCCATGATGGCCGCGCGGCCGGTCGGCCAGGCAAACATCGCGGTCGGATTGAACGGGCGGCCGCACATCGCCAGGTAGCCGGCGCCGTAAGAGGCGCCCATGATGATGGTGTACTTGGGCACGTTGGCCGACGCCATGGCCGTGATCATCTTGGCGCCGGCCTTGGCGATGCCGGCCTGCTCGGCGGCGCGCCCGACCATGAAACCGGTCACATCGGCCATGAACAGCAGCGGGATGTCGCGCTGGCAGCACAAATCAATGAAGTGCGCCGCCTTCATCGCGCTGTCCGGGAACAGCACGCCCTGGTTGGCCAGGATGCCGACCTCGTGGCCATGGATGCGCGCAAAGCCGGTCAGCAGGGTGTCGCCGTACATCGGCTTGAATTCCTGAAACCGGCTGTCGTCGACAAAACGCGCCAGAATCTCGCGCGTGTCGGTCGGAATCTTGGTGTCGCGGCTGATGATGCCGTAAATCTCGCGCGGATCGAAGCGCGGCGGCAGCGACGGCTGGCGCGTCCAGCGTGGCTTGGGCTGCTCGCCCAGGTCCCGTACGATTTCACGCGTGATGGCCAGCGCGTGGCGGTCATCTTCGGCGATGTGGTCGGTGACGCCGCTGACACTGCAGTGCATCTTGGCGCCGCCCAGCGACTCGGCATCCACCGTCTCGCCGGTGGCGGCAAAGGTCAGCTCGGGACCGCCGAGGTACATATAGCCCTGCTCCTTAACAATCACCGCCTCGTCGCACAGCGCCGGGATGTAGGCGCCACCCGCCGTGCAGGGGCCCATCACCACGGCAATCTGCTGGATGCCTTCGGCCGACATGCGAACCTGGTTGTTGAAAATGCTGCCGAACTGCCCCACATCGGGAAAGATGTTGGCCATTTCCGGCAGGAAGGCGCCACCACTGTCCACCAGCGTGATGCAGGGCAAGCGGTGTGCCCAGGCAATCTGCTGCGCCCGCACATGCTTCTTGCAGGTCATGCCGTAGTAGGTGCCGCCCTTCACGGTGGCGTCGTTGGCGATGATCATGCACGCTCGACCCTGCACCAGGCCGATGCCGGTGATGATGCTGGCGCCCGGCGGCACGCCGTCGTACATGCCTTCGCCGGCCAGCATGCCGACCTCCAGGAAAGGCGAACCCGGATCGAGCAGCACTTCGACGCGATGCCGCGGCAGGATCTTGTTGCGCGCCAGGTGTTTTTCCCGCGCTTTCAGGGGGCCACCGGCCAGCGCCTGTTGGCGACGACTCTGCAGGTTCGCGATCACGGCCTCGTAGGCTTGGCGGTTGAGCCGAAACTCGTCGTCAGAAGTCGACACACGTGAAGAAAGAATGGTCATAGTCGCTCTTGCGTCGGTTCGTAAAAAAGTATCAGGGCTTGAACACGGGGGTGCGGCGGGCTTCGAACGCCGCCAGGCCCTCGCTGACGTCGTCGTCCATCAGGGCGGCACTGGCCAGGTCTTCTTCCAGCTGGAGGCCGACCTCCAATGAGCCCTCCATGCCCTGGCGCGCCAGGCGCTTCATGGTCGCCATGCCGATGCGGCTGCGCGTGGCGATCTTGGTGCAGTACGCCAGCGCCTCTTCGTGCAGCTTGTCGGGCTCGACCACGTAATTGACCAAGCCCCACTGTTCGGCAGTGGCGGCATCGATCCAGCGCGCCGAGAAAAACATGTCCAAGCCGCGGCGCAGGCCAACGATGCGCGCAAAGCGCTGGCTGCCGCCCCAGCCGGGAATCAGGCCGAACTGGGCATGCTGGTCGCCAAAGCGCGCGTCCCTGGCCGCAAAGATGATGTCGCAGGCCAGCATCAGTTCACTGCCACCGGCCAGGGTCAGGCCCTGGCAGGCCGCCACCACCGGCAGATCGCTGCGCTCCAGGCGCTTGAGCACGCTGTGGCCATAGCTGATGAACTGCTTGAGTTTGGCCGGGTCAGCGCGCAGCAACTTCACCTCGTCGAGGTCGGCGCCGGTGCAGAAATGCTTGCCTTGCGAGCGGATCAAGATGGCGCGCACACCGGAGCCGGGTTTCTCGAATTCGTCAACCGCCGCCTCGATGCCCGCATGAACGGACATCGACAGACAATTGAATTTCTCGGGGCGTGCCAACTCGATGATGCCGACCGCACCGGAACAAGTGACGACGACAGGAGGGGGAACCTGACTCATTTCTTGCTCTCCTTGGCATACTGCACGGCGGCGCGGCCCACGCGCTCGCGGGCAACGATCAGCTTCATGATTTGCGCCGTGCCGTCGCCGATTTCCAGGCCCATCACATCGCGCAGGCGCTGCTGGTGCGGCAGGTCCATCGACCAGCCGTAGTGACCAAACGTGAGCAGGCACTGGTGGATCGTGTCAAACGCCGTTTTGGGGCCCATCCACTTGACCATGGCGGCTTCCGCGGTGTGCGGCTGGCCGGCGTCGCGCAAGGCCAGACCGTGGTAACAAAGCTGGCGGCAGGCGGCGATCAGGGTCTCGAATTCGACAATCGGAAAACTCACGCCCTGGTACTGCGCCAGCGGTGCACCAAAGGTGTGACGCTCCTTCACGTACTCCCAGGTCTCGTCGATCGACGCCTGCGCGGCGGCCACGCATTGGAGCGCGATCAGGATGCGGCTGAAGTCAAAGCCCTGCATCACCTGCGTGAAGCCCTTGCCCTCCGCGCCCAGCCGGTTCTCGACCGGCACCCGCACGTCGTCGAAAAACACCGAGCCACGGCCGATGATCTTGCTGCCGACGTCGTTGAAGCGCGTGCGCTGCACGCCTTTCTGGTTCAGGTCCACCAGGAACGCGCTGATGCCGCGCGCGCCCTCCTCGGGCTTGCCGGTGCGCGCGAACAACACAATGGCATCGGCCTGATCGGCAAAGGTGATAGAGGTCTTCTCGCCGGAAAGCACGTACTCGTCGCCAACGCGACGCGCCTTGAGTTGCAGATTGGCGGCATCCGAGCCGCCCCGCGGTTCGGTCAAACCCAGAGCGACGATGGCCTCGCCCGCCACGATCCGGCTGTTCCAGGTGCGCGCCAGCTCGGGGGACGCATTGGCATGAATGATGGCACCCATCAGCGAACTGAGCAACTGCATGTAGCTGACGTTGAAGTCGCCATAGGCAATTTCCTCGGTGATGATGCCGGCCGTGACACCACTCAAGCCCAAGCCGCCATATTCCTCGGGCAGATCAACGCCGATCAGACCGAGTGAACCCATTTCCTTGAACAGCGCACGGTCGATGCCCGGTTGCGATTCGCGCTTCTGGTAATCGGGCCTGAGCCTCTCTCTCGCAAAGCGGCGCGCCACGTCACGCAGCGCAATCTGGTCGTCATCGAACATCATGGGTAATACCTCCTTGCTGACTGTTGTCGAAATCGCCGCCTGCATCACACCGTCAATCCGGACGAAGAATTTGAGGTGCTCGCCAATTGCATGGCTGGTCGACGCCGTATGATATATCATCGAACAGGTGTTAGTTAGATTTTCAAGGAAACTTTCTCGATGTCCACCGAAGCTACTGTTTTCTTTCCGACGCTACTCTCCACCCTGAAGGTCGGCGCGCACACCCTTGGCAACCGGACGCTGATGGGCTCGATGCACACACGTCTGGAGTCGCTGGACCGCTCCATCGACCGGCTGTCCCTGTTCTATGCCGAGCGGGCACGCGGTGGTGCGGGCCTGATCGTCACCGGCGGCTATGCCCCCTGCCAGGATGGCCTGCTGGATGAAACCGGCCCCCTGCTTGTCACGACGGAGCAGGCCGATGCGCTCAAACCGATTCCGCAGGCGGTGCATGCCGAGGGCGGCAAGATCATTCTGCAAATCCTGCATACAGGCCGCTACGCAAAAGTCGCCAGGCCCGTCGGAGCCTCCGAAATTCCCTCTCCCATCAACCCGCGCGCGCCGCGCGCCCTGAGCACGGCCGAAGTCTGGCAAACGATTGAGGACTATGTGCGCTGCGCCGAACTCGCGCAACGCGCCGGCTTCGATGGCGTCGAGATCATGGGCTCGGAGGGCTACCTGCTCAACCAGTTCACCGTCACGCGCACCAACAAGCGCGGCGACGAATTTGGCGGCAGCATGGAAAACCGCCATCGCCTGCCGGTGGAGATCGTTCGTCGCACGCGTGCCCGGGTGGGTCCAGAGTTTCTGCTGATGTTCCGGGTCTCGGCGCTTGATCTGGTCGAGGGCGGCGCCCCGGCTGACGAAATCGCCCATCTCGCCCAGGCGGTGCAGGCTGCTGGCGCCGATATTATTAACACCGGCATCGGCTGGCACGAAGCCCGCATCCCGACCATTGCCTACGTTGTACCGCGTGCCGCCTGGCGCTTCGCCGCGGCCCGCATCAAAAAAGCGGTGACGATTCCCGTCATCGTCTCCAACCGCATCAACACCCCGGAAGTGGCCGAAGACATTCTGGCCAGCGGCGACGCCGACATGGTGTCGATGGCCCGCCCCTTCCTGGCCGACGCCGACTTCGTGCGCAAGGCGGCCGAGGGTCGCGCCGACGAGATCAACACCTGCATCGCCTGCAACCAGGCCTGTCTCGACTACATCTTCTCCGAGCGCCCGGCCACCTGCCTGGTCAACCCGCGCGCCGGGCGTGAGCTGGAGTTTTCACTATTGCCGCCACGGGCCGTGCCGCGCACGGTGGCGGTGATCGGCGCCGGCGCGGCCGGGTTGGCCTGCGCGCTGACCGCCGCCGAGCGCGGCCACGCGGTCACCCTGTTCGAAGCCGGTCCCGAGATCGGCGGCCAGTTGAACCTGGCCCGGGCCGTGCCGGGCAAGCAGGAGTTCAATGAACTGCTGCGCTACTTCAAGCAAGGCGTGGCGCGGCATGGCGTGACGCTCAAGCTCAATACCCGGGCGGATGCCCCCGCTCTCGTCAACGGCCACTACGACCGCATCGTGGTGGCCACCGGCGTGCGCCCGCGCACGCCGCAGATCCCGGGCATAGCTCACCCGAAAGTGGTGAGCTATGCCGACCTGCTGTCGGGCCGGGCACAGGCCGGCCGCAAGGTGGCCGTGATCGGCGCCGGCGGCATCGGCTTCGACGTGGCAACGTTCCTGCTGCACGAAACGCCGCCCGATGGCCCCCGGCCGCAGACGGTCGCGCAGTTTCAGTCCGAATGGGGTGTCGACACCTCGCCCACAGCCGCAGGCGGCCTCAAACCGATGCAGTCCGTCAGCTCGCCACGCGAAGTCACCCTGTTGCAGCGCAAGCCGGAAAAACCCGGGCGCAGCCTGGGCATGACCACCGGCTGGGCGATCAAGGCCGAGCTGGCGCGGCGCGGCCTGCGCACGCTCTCGGGCTGCAGCTATGAACGCATCGACGACGCCGGATTGCATCTGAGCGTCAACGGCGTGCCACAGACGCTGGAGGTGGACACCATCGTCCTGTGCGCCGGTCAGGACAGCGAGAACGCATTGCTTGCCGAACTGCGCGCGCTCGGCCTCACGCCCGATCTGATCGGCGGGGCCGAGCTGGCCACCGAACTCGATGCCTTGCGCGCCATTGACCAGGGCACGCGCCTCGGTCTGGCCCTCTGAACCCACTCGAGCATCCCCATGGATTTCACACCCAACCCAGAGCACGAATCCATCCGCGAGGCCATCGGTAAAATCTGCGCCCGCTTCGACGACGGCTACTGGCTCGAACGCGACAGGGTTGGCGGCTTTCCGCACGAGCTGCACCGCGCCCTGGCCGATGGCGGCTGGCTCGGCATTTGCCTGCCGCAGGAATATGGCGGCGGCGGGCTGGGCATCAGTGAAGCCACCGTGATGATGCAGGCCATCTCGCAGTCGGGCGCCGGGCTGTCGGGCGCATCGGCGGTGCACATGAACATTTTCGGCCTGCAGCCGGTGGCCGTGTTCGGCAACGAGGCGCAGAAACGCCGCATGCTGCCGCCGCTGATCCAGGGCAAGGAAAAAGCCTGCTTCGCCGTCACCGAGCCCAACACCGGGCTGAACACGACCCGTCTGAAAACCCGAGCCGAACGGGCAGGCGACCACTATGTGCTGTCCGGCCAGAAGGTCTGGATCTCGACCGCCCAGGTGGCCGAGAAGATGCTCATTCTGGCGCGCACCACGCCGATCGAGGACTGCAAGAAACCGACCTTCGGCCTGAGCCTGTTCTACACCGACCTGGACCGCCGTTTTGTCGAGGTGCGTGAAATCGACAAGATGGGGCGCAAGGCGGTGGATTCGAACCAGGTCTTCATCGACGGGCTGCGGGTGCCGCTGGAAGACCGCATTGGTGAAGAGGGGCGCGGCTTCGAATACATCCTGCATGGCATGAACCCCGAACGGGTGCTGATCGCCGGCGAAGCGGTCGGCCTGGGCCGCAAGGCGCTGGAAGTGGCCGTCAAGTACGCCGGTGAACGCGTGGTCTTTGACCGGCCCATCGGGCAGAACCAGTCGATCCAGCATCCGCTGGCGCAATCATGGATGGAGCTTGAGGCCGCCGAGATGATGGCGATGCGCGCGGCCTGGAAATACGACAATGGCCTGCCCTGCGGCGCCGATGCCAATGCCGCCAAGTACATGGCGGCCGAGGCCGGTTTCAACGCCTGCCAGCGCGCCATGGCCACGCTCGGCGGTTATGGCTACGCGAAGGAGTACCACGTCGAACGCTACCTGCGCGAAATGATGATCCCGCGCGTTGCGCCGATCAGCCCGCAACTCATCCTGTGCTTCATCGCCGAGAAGGTGCTGGGCCTGCCCAAATCCTATTGACATTCACGAGCCCACGACCGATTTTCTTTCTGCCAAGGCCAGCAATGCCCTCGTCAATACCCTCTTTTAACCCATGACACCACCCACCCCATCATGACCACCACTCCCGACAGCGAACACGCTGAACAACTGAATGAACAACTGAACATGCTGCGCGAGAGCGCGCTGAGTTTCGCCACCAAGGAATCTCCACTGACTCGCGCCCGCGCCCTGCGCCGGCAGACGCCGGGCTTCGAACGCCGCTTCTGGGGCGCCCTGGCCGAGCAAGGCTGGACCGGGCTGCTGGTACCCGAAGCCATGGGCGGCTACGAGCAAGGCTTCGCCGAAATGGCCGAGGTGGTCGCCGCGCTCGCCACGCAGGTCGCGCCCGAGCCGGTGGTACCGGTGCTGGTCTTCGCGGGCCGCCTGCTGGCCCATGCGGGCAGCACCGAAACCGCCACCCGCCTGCTCACCGAAATGGCCGAAGGCCGCACCCTGCCCGCCGTGGCCTGGCAGGAAGACGTCACCGGCGCCAAAGACCGGCCAGGCCAGGCGACCACCCGGCTGGAGCGCCAGGCCGACGCCCTGCTGTTAAATGGCAACAAGCGCCATGTGCGCCCCGGCGCCGGCGCCGACGGCTATATCGTCAGCGCCACCGGTCCCCAAGGCCTGGCCCTGGTGTGGGTGCCTGCCGATGCGGCCGGCCTCGCCGTGAGCAGCCAGCCGCTGGCCGACGGCAGCTATGCCGCCCAGCTCGACCTCAACAAGGTTCGCCTGCCCGCCAACCACCTGCTGGCCGAAGGGCCCACGGCCGTGGCCGCCCTAACCCGTGCCTACGACGAAACCCTGATCATGACCAGCGTCGAACTGCTGGCCCTGGTGCGCAGCATGCTGGCCATGACGCAGGACTACCTGCGCACGCGCATCCAGTTCGGCAAGCCGATTGGCACTTTCCAGTCGCTGCAGCACCGCGCCGTCGACCTGCTGATCCAGCAGGAACTGACCGCCAGCATCGTGACCCAGGCCCTGGCCCTGCTCGACGCCCCGGACGGCGACGCCAGCGCGCGCTCGGCCCTGGCCAGCCGCGTCAAGTCGCGCGCATCGGACGCCGGCTTGCAGGTGGCGCGCGAAGCCGTGCAACTGCACGGCGCCATCGGCGTGACCGACGAGTACGACCTGGGCCTGTACCTGCAGCGCGCCCTGGTGCTGGCTGCCTGGCTGGGCAACGGCACCCAGCAACGCCGCCGCTACGCCAGCCTCACCCGCAACACCACCGCGCAGGAACACGCATGAACACCATCTCATCCACCACCAGCACCGACTGGAATGCGCTGGACAACGACAGCTTCCGCGCCACCGTGCGCGAATTTTTCGAAACCCGGTATCCGGGCGAACTGCGTTACCCCAAACGGCGGCTGCGCTGGTCCGAAATCGGGCACTGGTACCTGACGCTCTCGAAAAAAGGCTGGGTTGCGCCGAGCTGGCCCACGCAATACGGCGGCATGGGCCTGAGTCCCGAGAAGCTCATCATCTTCATTGAAGAGCAGGAGCGCTGGGGCGTGGCGCGCGCGCCCGACATGGGCATCACCATGGTCGGCCCGCTGCTGATCAACCACGGTGACGAGGCGCAGCGCAGCTCTTATCTGCCCAAGATCATCGCTGGCGAGCACATCTGGTGCCAGGGTTACTCGGAACCCAATTCGGGCTCCGACCTGGCCAGCCTGCGCACCGAAGCCGTGGCCGATGGCGACGACTTCATCGTCAACGGGCAAAAGACCTGGACCACGCTGGCGCAGGACGCCACCCACATCTTCCTGCTGGTGCGTACCGACAAATCAGCCAAGAAGCAGGAGGGCATCAGCTTCCTGCTGGCCGACATGAAAACGCCAGGCATCACGGTGCGCCCCATCCGCAACATCGCGGGCGCCGAAGATTTCTGCGAGGTTTTCCTGGAGAACGTGCGCGTGCCGCGCAGCAGCATCGTGGGTGAGTTGAACAAGGGCTGGACCATCGCCAAGGCGCTGCTCGGCTTCGAGCGCATCTTCCTGGGCAGCCCCAAGCAAAGCCAGTACGCGCTGGCGCGGGTGCAGGAAGCCGCGCAGCGCCTCGGCCTGTTCGAGGACACCGGCTTCGTGGACCGATACATCAAACTGGCACTGGACGTGGCCGACCTGGGCGCGCTCTACGGCCGCTTCATCGAGCAGGTCAAGCGCGGCGAAACCCTGGGCCCCGATGTCTCCATGCTCAAGCTCTTCGCCACCGAAACCTATTCGCGCCTGGCCGACCTGCTGGTGGATGTCATGGGCTCGAGCGGCGGCACGCCCGGCTCCATTGACCTACCGGGTGGCGCGGTCGATGCCCTCACCACCTTCTACAACGCGCGCCCGGCCACCATCTACGGCGGCAGCAACGAAGTGCAGCGCAACATCCTGGCCGCCAGCGTGCTGAAGCTGCCGTCATGAGCGCCGCACGGCCGCCACCGTCTGACTTATCTACATCAACAACCAGGAGTCATTTCATGAACAAAGGCATCATGCTGCAAGACAAGGTGGCCGTGGTCACCGGCGCGGGCCGGGGCATCGGCCGCGACATCGCATTGATGATGGCGGCGCAGGGCGCCAAGGTGGTGGTCAACGACATCGGCGCCTCGGTCGGCGGCGAAGGCAGCGACGCCAGCCCCGGCCAGCAAGTGGTCAACGAGATCAAGGCTGCTGGCGGCCAGGCCGTGCTCAGCACCGACAGCGTCTCGACCTGGCCCACGGCCAACCGCATCATCGAGTGCGCGGCCGACACCTTCGGGCGCATCGACATTGTGGTCAACAACGCCGGTATCCTGCGCGACCGCCTGTTCTTCAACATGTCACCCGAGGAGTGGAGCGCCGTGATCGACGTGCACCTCAACGGCAGCTTCTTCACCTCGCGCGCGGCCGCCCCGCACTTCAAGACGCAAAAATCGGGCGCCTACGTGCACATGACCTCGACCTCGGGCCTGATCGGCAACCTGGGCCAGGCCAACTATGCCGCCGCCAAGCTGGGCATCGTGGCCATGTCGCGCCACATCGCCGGCGACATGCAGCGCTACAACGTGCGCTCCAACTGCATCTCGCCTTTTGCCTGGAGCCGCATGATAGGCGCCATCCCCACCGACACGCCCGAGCAGCAGGCCCGCGTGGAAAAACTGAAAAAACTCGGCACCGAGCAGATTGCGCCCATGGCCACCTTTCTGGCCAGCGATGCCGCGGCCGACGTCACGGCCCAGATCTTCGCCGTGCGCGGCAACGAGATCTTCCTCATGAGCCAGTCGCGCCCGATCCGCGGCATGCACACCAGCGAAGGCTGGACACCCGAGACCATCGCCGAGCGCGTGCTGCCCGCGATGAAGCAGAACTTCTATCCACTGGAGAGCTCGAACATCGTGTTCTCCTGGGACCCGGTCTGAGATGCGCGCCCCGACGTTTGCGGCTTTGCCGCTGCACTGCCCCCCGGGGGGGACTTGCCCTTCTTGGGGCGACCCGGCGAAGTGCGGCGCCTAGCATCATGGCGATCAACTACGAGCACCTGATGGCATGGCCGTTCGAGGACGTGCGCCATCGCTACACGCAACGCGACACCATGCTGTATGCGCTGGGCATCGGCCTGGGCAGCGACCCGACCAACGAGACCGAGCTGCGCTTTGTCTATGAAAAGGACCTGCTGGCGCTGCCCACGCTGCCGGTGGTGCTGGGCTACCCGGGCATGTGGCTCAAGGACCCGGCCACCGGCGTTGACTGGGTGCGGCTGGTGCATGGCGAACAGGGCCTGCGCCTGCACCGGCCGGTGCCACCCGAGGGCGAGGTGATCGGGCGCACGCGGGTGAGCCAGATCATCGACAAGGGGCCTGGCAAGGGCTCGCTGATTTACACCGAGCGCGCGGTGACTGACGCCGCCAGCGGCGCGCTACTGGCGACGCTGAGCTCGACCACCTTCTGCCGCGCCGACGGCGGCTTTGGTGGCCCGGCCGGCCCCGTCAAAGCCGTGCACGAGCTGCCCGCGCGCGCGGCCGACCACAGCACCGATTTCGCCACACAGCCACGCGCCGCGCTGATCTACCGGCTCTCGGGCGACTACAACCCGCTGCATGCGGAGCCGGCAGTGGCGCGCGCGGCCGGCTTCGAGCGGCCCATCCTGCACGGCCTGGCCACCTATGGCATTGCCGGTTGGGCCCTCACCCAAAGCGTGTGCGGCGGCGACCCGAGCGCCCTGCAGTCGCTGGATGTGCGCTTTTCGTCACCGGTTTATCCCGGCGAAACGATACGCACCGAGATCTGGGTGGATGGCAAGGTCGTGTCGTTCCGCGCCCGCGCCGTCGAACGCGACATCGTCGTGCTGAACAACGGCCGCGCCGAGCTGCGCTGACATTCACTGATCTTTCTTCTCCCCTTTTTCCCAACTTTCCCATTTTTTTCAAGGAGCCTCAAGATGAACTACGCTGACTTTCAATTCCTCAAGTTCGAAAACAAGCCCAATGGCGTGCTGTTGATCACCATCAACCGCCCCGAGGTGATGAACGCCACCAATGCCCGCCTGCATTGGGAACTGACCAAGGTCTGGGGCGTCGTCAATGACGATCCAAAAACCAAGGTGGCGGTCATCACCGGTGCCGGCGACCAGGCCTTCTCGGCTGGTGGCGACCTGGATTGGGTAGGCAACATGGTCGGCAACCCCAAGGAAATCGCCAACACCATGACCGAGGCTGCGGACGTGGTCTACAACATGATGGCCTGCGACAAGCCCATCATCTCGGCCATCAATGGCGTGGCCGTGGGTGCCGGTCTGGCGGTGGCCTTCCTGGCCGACATCAGCATCATGGCCGAGGAGGCCAAGGTCACCGACGGCCACGTCAAGATCGGTGTCGCCGCCGGCGACCACGCCGCGATCCTGTGGCCGCTGCTGTGCGGCATGGCCAAGGCCAAGTACTACCTGCTGACAGCCGATTTCGTAACCGGCAAGGAAGCCGAGCGCATCGGCCTGGTCAGCCTGTGCGTGCCGCGCGCCGAGCTGATGGACAAGGCGATGGCCGTGGCCAACAAGCTGGCCAATGGCAGCCAGCAGGCGATCCGCTTCACCAAGCGCTCCCTGAACGGCTGGATGAACCTGGCGCGCCCGATTTTCGAGAGTTCACTGGCGATGGAGATGCTGTGCTTCCTGGGTGAGGACGCCAAGGAAGGCGTGGCCTCGGTACGCGAGAAGCGCGCGCCCAAGTTCCCTTCCGCCCAACTGTAAATTAAGAAAGGAGTCCCCATGGATTTCAACCTGACCCAGGAACAACGGATGATCTACGAGTACGGCGACCGTATCTCGAAGCAGTTCGACCACAACTACTGGAGAGGCTACGCCGAGAAGAACGAGCGCCCGACCGAACTGTACAAACAGATCACCGACGATGGCTTTCTCGGCATCATGGTGCCCGAGGCCTATGGCGGTGCCGGCCAGGGCATGACCGAGATGCTGCTGTTCATGGAAGGACTTTCCAACAACGGCATTCCGCTGCTGAATCTGGTGGTCGGCCCCACCATGACCATGGGCCTGCTGGCCAAGCATGCCAGCGAGGACATGAAGCGCCGCTTTCTGCCGGGCGGCTGCACCGGCGAGATCAAGTTCTGCTTCGCCATCACCGAACCCAACGCCGGCTCGAACTCGATCGAGATCACCAGCATCGCCAAGTCCGACGGCAAGGGCGGCTTCAAGCTCAACGGCCAGAAGGTCTTCATCACCGATGCCAATTGCGCCGACTACGCCATGGTCGTCACCCGCACCACGGCGCGCGCCGACGTGAAGAAGAAGACCGACGGCTTCACCATCTTCATGGTCGACATGAAGAAGAAGGGCATCAGCAAGACGCTGATTCCGATTGCGTTCCCGGTGCCCGAGACGCAGTGGCAGGTGTTCTTTGACGACGTGGCGCTGACCGAAGCCGACGTGCTGGGTGAGGTCGGCAAGGGCTTCAACATCCTGTTCGACACCCTCAACCCCGAGCGCATCATCCTGTCGGGCCTGTGCACCGGCGTCGGCCGCTTCGCACTGAAGAAGGCCGTGGCCTACGCCAACGACCGCAAGGTGTTCAACAATACCCCCATCGGCGCCTACCAGGGCGTGCAGCACCCGCTGGCGATGGCGCGCAGCGAGATCGAGATGGCTTCGCTGATGGCGCTCAAGGCCGCTTGGGCTTTCGACCAGGGCCTGCCCGCCGGCGAATTTGCCAACATGGCCAAGTACGCCGCCGCCGAGGCCGGCATTCACGCCGTCGACAGCGCGATCCAGTGCTTCGGCGGCAACGGTTTCACCAAGGAATACGGCATGTACGATCTGTACGGCCTGGTGCGCCTGCTGCGCACCGCGCCGCTGAACCGTGAAATGGTGCTCAACCACATTGCCGAGCACGTGATGGGCCTGCCGCGCTCGTACTGACAGCCGCCATGAGTACCAATGCTCCCCTGCCCGCCTTCGGCGCCCTGGCCGGCCTGAAGGTGATCGACCTGTCGCGCGTGCTCGGCGGGCCCTACAGCGGCCAGATCCTGGCCGACCACGGCGCGCAGGTCATCAAGGTCGAGCCGCCCGCCGGCGACGAAACCCGCGCCTGGGGCCCACCCTTTGCCGACGACGGCACGGCGGCCTACTACAACGGGCTGAACCGCAACAAGCGCGATATCGTGATCGACTTGTCGAAGCCCGAGGGTCGCGAGATCGTGCTCAAGCTGCTGGAAGACGCCGACGTGCTGATCGAGAACTTCAAGATCGGCACGCTGGAGCGCTGGGGCATCGGCTATGAGCAGACGCTGCGCGAACGCTTCCCGCGCTTGATCCACTGCCGGGTCAGCGGCTTTGGCGCCGATGGACCGCTCGGCGGCGCACCGGGCTACGACGCGGTGGCACAGGCACTGGGCGGCCTGATGAGCGTCAACGGCACGCCGGACACCGGAGCGCTGCGGGTCGGGGTCCCGGTGGTGGACATCGCCACCGGCCTGTCGGCCGTGATCGGCGTGCTGCTGGCGGTGATCGAGCGGCAGCGCTCCGGGCGCGGGCAGTTCGTCGAGGCCACGCTCTACGACACAGCCGTGTCGCTGCTGCACCCGCAAAGCGCCAACTGGCTGCAGTCGGGCCAGACACCCAAGCTCAGCGGCAATGCGCACTCCAACATCGTGCCCTACGACAAGTTTGCCACCCAGACCTGCGAGGTCTTCCTGGGGATCGGCAACAACGGACAGTGGAAAAAGCTGTGCGAGTTCCTCGGCCGTCCCGAAATGGCCGACGAGCCGCGCTTTGCCACCAACGCCGAGCGTTTTCGGCACCGTGATGCGCTACGCGCCCTGCTCGAGGAGCACCTGCTGAAGGTGGATGGCGAGTGGCTGTGCCAAGAACTGCTGGCAGCCGGCATTCCGGCCGGTGCCGTCAGGACCGTTCCTCAGGTACTGACCGACCCCCACACCCTGCACCGGGACATGGTCGTGCAGGTGGAGGGCGTGGCGGGCATCGGCATCCCGGTCAAGCTGTCACGCACACCGGGCCGGGCGCACAGCGCCCCGCCGCGCTTTGGCCAGCACACGCGCGAGCTGCTCATTGAACACGGCTACGGCGCCGCCACCGTTGACGCAATGATCGCGCGGGAAACCATCGTGGAACACGTTGAGGAATGAACCCTGCCTGTCAGAGAGTAGGGAAACCCCCAGATACCTAACTAATGTTAGGCTCTAAAATAAAAATCTTTTATGCAGAACAGAAATCGAGTCGGCAAGCTGCGCACAGGCAGATGGTCGACCGTGCAATGTCATAGGCACCTTCAGTGATCAACACCATCAGTACCAATAGCAGTACCAGAGAGCAGGGGTCGGCTCCGATGCAAGCCAGCAACGAGGCACCAGCACCCGTCCTTGAATGCCGGGGGCTGGAGCGGCGGTTCGGCGGTCTGGTCGCGTTGACCGGGGTCAATCTGCGCATCGAGCGCGGGGAGATCTTTGGCCTGGTCGGGCCCAACGGCAGCGGCAAGACGACCATGACCAACGCCATCACCGGCTTCTTCCCACCCCAGGTCGGCAGCATATGGCTCAATGGCCGCGACATCACCGGCATGGCGCCCCACAAGGTCGCCGCCCTGGGCGTGGCGCGCACCTTCCAGAACCTGGCGCTCTTCAACGGCATGAGCGTGCTTGACAACATCCTGCTGGGCCGCCACATCCACATGAAGCCCGGCGTGGCAAAAACCGCCCTGTATTGGTGGCTGGGTCGCAAGGACGAGATGGCGCACCGCCTCAAGGTCGAGGAAATCATCGATTTCCTGCAGCTTCAGAGCGTGCGTGACGAACTGGTGGACAGCATTCCGATCGGGCTGAAAAAACGCGTCGAACTGGCGCGCGCGCTGGTGGCCGAGCCCAGCTTCCTGGTTCTTGACGAACCCATGGCCGGCATGAACCAGGAGGAAAAGGAATACATGGCGCGCTTTATTCTCGATGCGCGCGACGAGCGCCATGTCACCGTGCTGCTGATCGAGCACCACATGGACGTGATCACCGGCATCTGTGATCGCATGATGGTGCTCAGCTATGGTGAAACCATAGGAACCGGAATTCCTGCCGAGGTGATGACGGATGAGCGCGTGATCAAGGCCTACCTGGGAGGTGCGCATGCAACGCACTGACATTGACATCGCCAAGGGCGGTAGCACCACAACCTGGGACCTGGGCACCGACACCACCCTCATCCGCATCCTGGCCCGCAACGCCGAGTTGCTGGGCCATCGCGTGGCCATGCGCGAAAAAAACCTGGGAATATGGCAGGAGACCACCTGGTCGCAAATGCTGGATGCCACGCTCGCCTGCGCGGCCGGCATGGAAAGTCTCGGGTTTGGCGCCGAGGATGCCTTGCTGGTGCTGGGCGACAACCGGCCCCGGCTTTACATGGGCATGCTCGCGGCTGGCATGTTGGGCGGCTACGCGATGCCGGTCTACCCCGACGCCACGCATGACGAAATCCATCACTTCATGCATGAGGCGAATGTCCGCTTTGTCCTGGCCGAAGATCAGGAACAGGTCGACAAGGTGCTCGATCTGGGTGATCGGGGCGCGACGATCACCAGCATCATCTACGACGAACCACGCGGCTTGGCCAGCTATCCGAATCCCGGGCTGGTGTCGTGGGAAAAGTTGCAGGCCATTGGTGCGGATCGCCTGCGTGCCGAACCGAAACTGCGAAATACCTTGATCGAACGGGCACGGCCCGAAGGACCAGCCGTGTTCGTGCACTCGTCGGGAACCACGGGCAAACCGAAGGGCGTGGTGCTGAGCCACAGGAATTTGCTCGCCGGGGTTGGCAACGCCCATCGCGGTGGCGCCTTCACCTTTGGCGAGGACATCCTCGCCTATCTGCCCATGGCCTGGGTGGGTGACTTTGCGATCACGGTCGGCGCCGGTGTTGCGCTGCACTTCACCATCAACATTCCCGAGCGGCAGGAAACGGTGCTGCATGACCTGCGCGAGGTCGCGCCCACTTTCTATCTGGCGGCACCCCGAAGCTGGGACAACATGCTGACCACCATCCAGGTGCGCATGGAGGATTCGACGCCGCTCAAAAAATGGTTTTACGATGTTTTCATGAACTCCGCGCTGGCCGCTGAACGACGCAAACTCGAGGGAAAACCGCCCCACCTGAAAGAGCGATTGATGCGGCAGCTGGGCGAGTGGCTGATCTTCGGGCCGATCAAGGACCAGTTGGGGCTGACCCGCCTGCGCAATGCCTTCACCGGCGGCGAGGCCATTGGAGAGGATACTTTCGTGTTTTACCGCGCGCTGGGCGTGAAACTGCGACAGTTCTATGGTCAAACCGAAAGCAGCGCTTTCAATGCCTTGCAGGACACCGAAGAAGTACGCCTGCACACGGTCGGCAGGCCATTGCCGGGGGTTGAGGTCAAAATCGGCGACAACGGCGAGATCATGGTTCGATCCGGGAGTGTGTTTTCCGGTTACTACAAACTTGAAAATGCCACCCGGGAAGCACTGGAGGATGGCTGGCTGCGCACGGGTGATGCCGGTTATGTCGAGCCTGACGGGCATATGGTGGTGCTCGGACGTTTGTCGGAGGTGGTGCATACCGCCAAAGGCGAACGCTACATCCCGAACTACATCGAAAACCGCCTCAAGTTCAGCCCGTACATCAAGGATGTGGCGGTGCTCGGGAGCGGTCGCGACACGCTGGCGGCCATCATCTGCATCGACAAGGAACCGGTCGGTCACTGGGCCGAAGTACGGGGCATTTCCTACATGTCCTATGCCGACCTGTCGCAAAACCCCGAGGTGATCGCACTGGTCACGGCAGCGGTCAAACGCGTCAACAGCATCCTGCCAGACGGACTGAAACTGCATCACTTCGTGTCGCTGCACAAGGAGTTCGACCCCGATGATGGGGAGGTCACACGGACCCGCAAGTTGCGCCGCAACGTGGTGGAAGAGCGTTATGCACCCATCATTGATGCGATCTACGGCGGCCAGAAGACGGTCACGATGAAGGCGCAGATCACGTACGAATCCGGTGAGGTCGGCACCATCGAGCGCCAACTCTCGGTGCAGGAGATTTAAATCATGGACTTTTCACTGTTTGCCGAGTTGGCCATCAATGGCGCACTGTCGGGGTTGATGTACTCATTGGTGGCCCTGGGCATCGTGCTCATCTACAAGTCGTCCTCCGTGCCCAACCTGGCGCAAGGTGCGATGACCATGCTCGGTGCCTATGTGGTGCTGGCCATCGCCAATGGCCTCGGCCTGCCCATGTGGACGGCCATTCCACTGGCCATGGGGACGATGTTCTTTATAGGCATGGGCATCGAGCGGGTGGCGTTGCGCCGGCTGGCGGGCCGTCCCATCATCATGATTCTGATGATGACGCTGGGACTGGACATCTTCATACGCGCGACAACCATGGCCATCTGGGGCGGCTCAAGCCGTCCGATGTCCATCGGCATCAGCGACGAACCGCTGTTCCTGGGACCGCTGCTGCTCAATCGCTCCTACGTGGTGGGGGCCATGGTTGCCGCGGCACTGTTTGCAATCTTCTTTTTCTTCTTTCGCACGCGCAGGGGCATTGTCCTGCGCGCCATCTCCGATGACTACATCGCATCCTGGTCAATCGGCATATCGGTTGAGCGCGGGGTGGCTTTTTCCTGGGCCATGTCCTCGGTTCTGGCCACAACGGCCGGCGTGTTGTGGGGCTCGGTTCAAGGGGTCAATCAGGGGCTGGCGCTGCTATTGCTCAAGGGCCTGACCGTCGCCGTTCTGGGCGGTCTTGACAGCATTGGCGGTGCCATTCTGGCCGGCTTGCTGCTGGGCCTTCTTGAAGGTGTTGCGTCAGGCTATCTCGACCCATTGGTGGGTGGTGGCAGCCGCGACCTGGTGGTTGCCGCGACGCTGATTCTGACCATCCTGATTCGGCCCCACGGTCTGTTCGGGCGCCACGACATTGAAAGGATCTGAAGGTCATGCTATTTCGTCAATCAGGAATTTTTCACACCAGTTACGCGGACGCGCGGGCACTTTTTCCGCTGCCTGCTGATCGCTGGATGATCGGCTTGCTGCTGGCCTTTGCAATCACCGCGCCACTCACCATGAGCTCGCTCGTCCTCAGCACCCACCTGCTGCCCTGGCTGGTGTGGACTGCGGCTGTGCTCGGCTTGAACCTGATCCTGGGCTGGGCCGGTCAGTTCCACTTCGGCTACGCCGCCATCATGGGCATCGGCGCCTACACGGCGGTGCATGGCGCGCGCAACGGCATTCCCTGGGAGATCGCGGTGGTGCTCGGCGGCGTGATGGCCGCGGTCATCGGCATCGTTTTCGCTTTCGCGGCGCTGCGCGTGAAGGGCCTGTATCTGGCGCTCAGCACGCTGGCCTTGCAGTTCGTGATGGACTGGGTGATCTCCCATGTTCCGGCCATCAGCGGTGGCTCCCAGGCCACGCTGCAAGCACCAGCGATGCGCCTGCTCGGTCAGGCCGTCACGTCGGAAACCGGCCTCTATTACGTGGCGCTGGGCTGGTGCCTGCTCGTGACGGTCTTCATGCTCAATCTGCGCCGCAGCGCGCTGGGCCGCGCGCTCGTCGCCGTGCGTGAAAAGGACTTCGCCGCGGCAGTCATCGGCGTGCACAGCCTGTATTACAAGCTGGTGGCTTTCGCGACCTCGTCCTTCATTGGCGGCGTCAGCGGCGCCATCCTGATTTTCACCTTCTACCGGGCGGCCACACCGGAGCAGTTTGCCGTCAATGTATCCATCGAGTTGCTGGCCATGGTGATTGTCGGCGGGTTGGGCAGCATCATCGGCAGCTATTTTGGGGCCGCCTTCATTCTGTTGATGCCCGGCCTGATGAACAGTCTGATCGGCTGGCTGGCGCAGCTCGCAGGTGCCTCGCTCGGCGTTGAAACGCTGGCCCACATCCCGCATGCGGTTTATGGTGCCTTGATCATTGTGTTCCTGCTGGTTGAGCCGATGGGTCTGGGCAAGATGTACACGAACCTGCGCAACTATCTGCTGGTCTGGCCCTTCGGCTACGCCCGAAAGTAAAGATGACATCATGCACGCGACTGACAACTTGACTTCCACCCCGACGCTGATGCACAACCCCGCAGCGAGCCCTGCACCGGTGCTGTCGCTGAACAACGTCGAGGTCATCTACGACCATGTGTCGCTCGCCATCAAGGGCGTGTCGATTGATGTGCCCCAAGGCGGTATGGTGGCGCTGCTGGGGGCCAACGGCGCCGGCAAAAGCACAACGCTGAAGTCGATCAGCGGTTTGCTACGCCCCGAGCGGGGCCTGGTAACCCGCGGTGAGGTACGTTTCATGGGACATAACATCGATGCGCTGGCGCCTCAGGAGCGCGTCAAACTCGGTATCGTTCATGTGCTGGAAGGGCGGCGCGTGTTTGAACACATGACGCCTGACGAGAACCTGATCGCGGCCTCCGCCGTTCGCGGTAGCCGCCAGGACATGCTGCGAAACAAAGACATGGTTTACACCTACTTCCCGCGCTTGCACCAGCGGCGTACCGCGCAGTCCGGCTACCTGTCAGGCGGCGAGCAGCAGATGCTGGCCATCGGTCGCGCCCTGATGACGCAGCCCAAGCTGTTGATGCTCGATGAGCCCAGCCTGGGACTGGCGCCCTTTCTCGTGGCCGAGATTTTCGACATTGTCCGGCGCATCAACAAGGAAGAAGGTCTGTCCGTTCTGCTGGTGGAGCAAAACGCCATTGCCGCTCTGGACGTGGTCTCGCATGGCTACATGATCGAGAACGGCCGCGTGGTGATGCATGACAGCGCAGAAGCCATGAAGAAAAATCCGGACATCCAGGAGTTTTACCTCGGAGGCGCTGAAGGCCACAATTTCCATGACATCAAGCACTATCGCCGGCGCAAGCGCTGGCTGACCTGACCGAGGGTAAAACCCTGTCTACGTCGATATCCGGTTTCGCGTTCAGTCTTGGGGCGTACTGTACGGCGTGCCCATCGGACTTCTTTTAACCCGTACGATTCTTAGGAGAACAGACATGAGATCCAAGTTACTTTCTATCGTGGCAGGTCTGGGATTGGCGCTTGCCGGTCTGCAGTCTGCACAGGCGCAAGCCCAGCCCATCAAATTCGCGCTTTGTTATGACCTGAGCAAGTCCTACGGCTTTGTCACGCCGCAAATTACCCAGGCGGTGAACGACTATGCCAAGATATTGAACCAGAAAGGCGGCATCGAAGGCCACCCCATCGAGATCCTGGTTCAAGACCATGGCAACGAGCCGCAGCGCGGCATCGAGTGCTACGAAAAGATGAAACGCGAAGGCGCCATTGCCTTCGATTTCCTGTCCACGCCGGTTTCCCGCGCCGTTCTGCCTCGCGCCATGGCGGATGGCAATGTGATGGTGCAATCTTTCGTAGGCCGTGGCGATGCGGTCGATGGTGATGTGTTCAAGTGGATTTTCCCCATTGGGCCAACCTATTGGGGCCAAATGGCCAACAATATTCACTACATCAAAACCAAGGCCAACGGCAACCTCAAGGGCGTGAAGATCGCATTCATCTACCCCGACTATCCGTTCGGGCAGGAGCCGATCGGCGTGCTGAAGACGCTCGCGGCCAAGGAAGGTTTTGATTTGCAACTCATTCCCAACCCGATGCCGGGCAATGACCAATCCGCAGCCTGGACTCAGATCCGCCGTATCAACCCCGATTGGGTGATCAGTTGGAATCTGGCCAGCATGCATGTTGTCGCAGCGCGCGAGATGAAGCGCAACGGCATTTCGATGGACAAATACCTTTCCGTCAACTGGCTCAACGAAGTTGACCTCGCCAACATCGGTCTGGAAAACGCAAAAGGCCTCAAGCGCGGCACCAACGTGGTGGGTGGACAGAGCCACCCGCTGATCCAGCAAATCATCAAGGACCTGTATGAGAAAGGCAAGGGCAGCGGTGACCGCAAGCATCTCAGCGATATTTACTACAACACCGGTCTGGCCATCTATGCCAGCGTTTTCGAGGGCGCTCGCCTGGCCATCAAACAAAATGGCTGGCCCATCACGCCTGACAAAATGAAGCGCGGTATGGAAAGCCTGAAAAACTTTGATGCCGAAGCCCTGATCGCCCCCGTAACGGTGACCGCCAAGGACCATGGCGGCGGAGGCAAGACGCGCATCGACATGTGGGATGGCGCCAAGTGGGTGCCCCAGACTGACTGGTTCTCGGCGTATGACGACGTGATCCAGGACATCGTGAAGAAAGAATCCGGCGAGTTCGCCAAGAACAAACAGTAATTGCCATCCCTTGGGAGGGGCACGGTCAGGCGTGTTGCGCACCGATCATGCCCTTCCCATCCTGTTTTTCGGATTTTCATCCATCTCTTGAATCGACCGGTGGCAACTTATGCCACAGCGAATTGCCATGGTAGCTGCAAAGCCCACGACCAAACACAGGAAAATCCGGCCACTTTACCTAACTACCGTTTGACAGCTATAATATCAACCACACAAATGTGGCGCCAAAAGCGCAAGGAGTAATAAATATGGATCTCGATCTAAAAGGTAAATCGGTCATCGTCACTGGTGGCGGCTCGAACATTGGCCGCGGCATCGTGCTCGGCTTCGCTGCGGAAGGCGCCAACATCACCATCGGGGACATCGACGACAAGCAAGCGCAAAAAACGGCGGAACTCGCGTTGGCGAGCGGTGCGGCGTCGGCGCAGGTTGTCAAGACCGATGTCACCAAGCTCGACCAGGTGCAGGCCATGTTCAAGGCTGCGACTGACAAGTTCGGCGGCGTCGATGTCCTCGTCAATAACGTGGGCTGGGACCAGTTGATGTTCTTCACGCAGACGACCCCCGACCTGTGGCAAAAGATCATCAACATCAACTACCTCGGCGTTCTCAACTGCACCAAGACCGCGCTTGAAGTCATGGTTCCTCGCAACGCCGGCTCCATCGTCTCCATCAGTTCCGATGCCAGCCGACAAGGTGAGCCACGCGAAGCGGTGTACGGGGGCGTCAAGGCCGCCATCAACAGCTTCATGAAAACGATCGCCAAGGAAAACGGGCGTTACGGCATCCGCTGCAACGTGGTATGCCCCGGCGTCACGATCCCGAGCACCACCGACGAAGTGGGCGGAAGCAGCATGTGGATCGATGCCGGCAGCATGTTCACGCCCGAGCAACTGGAAAAAGTCGCCAAGGCGCTGCCGCTGCGCAAGGTGGGACGGCCGCAGGATATTGCCAATGCAGTCGTCTTCCTGTCTTCAGCGAAGGCTGCGGGTCATGTCACCGGGCAGGTTCTTTCAGTGTCTGGTGGTTACAGCATGATTGGGTAAACGCCTGGGCATGGTCGGCAGGCATGCGACGTTGAAATACCAAACAAAAAGGAAAATTCATGGAATTCAAGGACATCATCTACGAAGAACGCGACTCGGTTGCCTACATCGCGATCAATCGCCCCGAGGTGATGAATGCGTTTCGCGGCCAGACAGTCGAGGAACTGCTGCAGGCATTCATGAAAGCAGGCTGGGACAAGCGAATCGCCGCCATTGTGCTCACGGGTACGGGTGACCGTGCTTTCTGCACCGGCGGCGATCAGTCGGCCCATGCCGGCCAGTACGACGGCCGGGGCACCATCGGCATTCCTGTGGAAGAGTTTCACAGCGCCATTCGTGACGTACCCAAGCCCGTGATCGCCCGCGTGCAGGGCTACGCCATTGGCGGCGGCAATGTCTTGGCCACCTTGTGCGACATGACCATTGCCTCGGAAAAGGCCGTGTTTGGCCAGGTCGGCCCGAAGGTTGGCTCGGTCGATCCTGGCTGGGGCACGGCCTACCTGAGCCATGTGGTTGGCGAAAAGAAAGCACGCGAGATCTGGTACATGTGCCGCCGCTACAATGCGCAGGAGGCCTTGGCCATGGGTCTGTGCAACACCGTCGTGCCCCACGACCAGCTCGACGCCGAAGTCGCCCGCTGGTGCAAGGAAATTGTCGAAAAGAGCCCGACCGCGCTGGCCATCGCCAAGCGTTCGTTCAACGCATCCACCGAGCACATTCGCGGCATCGGCAGCCTGGGACTTCAAGCGCTGAGCCTGTACTATGACACTGCAGAATCAAAAGAAGGCGTGAGCGCTTTCCTGGAAAAGCGTAGGCCTGATTTCAGGCAGTGGGCCAATGGCGGCAAGTGAGCAAATGCAAGCCCTGAATAACCCCATGCGACGCGCCCATGCACGAGGCCGCCCCTTCGACAAAAGCTAGGTTTGATACGATTTGTATTTTGAATCTACCTAACGGTCAATATGAAGTCAAATACAGACGCAAAACCCAGCAAAAATGACGTAGATGGCCCCGCTACACGCGAACGGGTGCTGCTCGAAGCTGCACGCCTATTCAGGCATCATGGCTATGCCGCAACTACTTTGCGCGAGGTAGCGGATGCTGCCGGCGTCAAAGCCGGCAGCATCTACTATCACTTCGAATCGAAAGAGCAGATCCTGGGCGAAGTACTGGACAAAGGCATCACCATCGTAGCGGATGCCGTGCGCACCCGTATTGGGGCTCTTCCCGAAAGTGCACTCTGGCGAGACCGAATCGCCGCTGGCATTGAAGGCCATCTCTGGGGAATGCTGCATTATGGCGACTTCACGTCGGCCAACATCCGCATCTATGGCCAAATCCCGACCAGCGCAAAAAATCGCCACCGGGTCGTGCGGCGGGCTTACGCAGACTACTGGGATCGGCTGTTCGAATCAGCGCTCGCCAGCGGCGAATTGCGCCCGGACACCAGCACGGCCATGATTCGGCTTTTCGTGATTGGCGCATTGAACTGGACCGTCGAATGGTACAACCCCCAGCGCGGCTCTTTTCAGGACTTCTCACGCCAAATCACAGCGATCGTGTTCGATGGAATCCTCACGCATGACAAAGCATAACCGCGATGCATTGCCGGCAACTTCGACAGGCCGGGCCGAGGGACTGACGGCAATAGTCCTCATGTCGCCTATGTGGCTCAGTGGCACGCTGACCGGCTGCGTCTGGGGACTCTCAAATTGGACAACCCGCCGCAGGAGCAACCAATGACTGTCAAGGAAGGCTGGCGCGGCCGGTTCTATGAAGACTTCGAGGTCGGCGACGAGTATCGGCATGCCCTCGGCCGCACCCTGACCCAGAACGACAACATCTGGTTCACGCTGTTGACGCAAAACACGGCTCCGCTGCACTTCGACGCCCACTACGCCGCGCAGACGGAGTTCGGCCGCCCGCTTGTCAACTCCTGCCTCACACTGGCCCTCGTAACGGGCCAGACGGTGAGCGATGTCTCGCAAAACGTCATGGCCAACCTTGGGTGGGACGAAGTCCGTCTGCCGCATCCGGTGTTCGAGGGCGACACGATCTATTCACGTTCCACGGTGCTGGACAAGCGCGAGTCACGGTCGCGTCCCAATGTTGGCGTCGTGACGGTACGAACCGAAGGCTACAACCAGAGCGGCGTCATTGTCTGCACGTTCAAGCGCACGGTCATGGTCTACAAACGTGACGGCGCTCCGCGCACCGCACCACCGCTGCCGGCCGACAACAGCCCCTGAACCGCCCCCTTTCGTCAACTTCGGCCCCAGGGCCGCCAACTTTTTTGATTCTCTCCGCATGAAGCCCACCTCCCTGCTCGATCAATACGGCCCCCGCGAAGCGATGGAATATGACGTGGTGGTGGTGGGCGCCGGCCCCGGCGGTTTGGCCACGGCCATCCACCTCAAGCAGCTCGCGGCAGAAAAGGGCGAGGACGTCTCGGTGGTGCTGCTGGAAAAAGGCTCCGCGCCCGGTGCTCACATCCTCTCCGGCGCGGTCATGGATCCGATCGCGCTGAACGAACTCTTCCCCAACTGGAAGGAGCTGGGCGCACCGCTGAACCAACCCGTCACCGGTGACGACGTGCTTTTCCTAAGCGAAACCGGTGCCAGGCGCACGCCCAACTTCCTGGTGCCCGACTGCTTCCACAACGAGGGCAACTACGTCATCAGCCTGGGCGCCCTGACCCAATGGCTGGGCGAGCAGGCTGAAGGCTTGGGCGTGGAAATCTTCCCCGGCTTCACAGCCGCCGAGGTGCTGTACAACGACAACGGTTCGGTCAAAGGTGTAGCCACCGGCAACCTTGGCATTGGCAAGGACGGCCAGCCGCACGACGGCTTCCAGCCCGGCATGGAGTTGCACGCCAAGTACACCATCTTTGCCGAAGGCGCGCGCGGCCACCTGGGCAAGCAGCTCATCGCAAAATACAAGCTCGACGAAGGCCGCGATCCGCAAAGCCATGCCATCGGCATCAAGGAACTGTGGGAGATCGACCCGGCCCGCGCCCAACCCGGCCGGGTGGTGCACACGGCCGGCTGGCCGATGGACAGCCAGACCTACGGCGGCGGCTTTCTCTACCACTTGGAAGGAAGCAAGGTCACGCTTGGCTTCGTCACCGGACTCGACTACAAAAACCCTTGGCTCAGCCCCTTTGAGGAAATGCAGCGCTGGAAGGCCCACCCGGCCATTCGCGCCCACATCGAAGGCGGCAAGCGCATCGGCTACGGCGCGCGCGCCATCACCGCCGGCGGCCTGCTCAGCCTGCCCAAGACCGTGTTCCCGGGCGGCGCGCTGATCGGCTGCGATGCCGGCTACCTGAACGCCGCACGCATCAAGGGCAGCCACGCCGCCATCAAGAGCGGCATGCTGGCCGCCGAAGCCGCGTTTGAAGCCCTGGCCGCCGGACGCAGCAGCGACGAACTCAGCGCCTACCCCGCTGCGTTCGAAAACAGCTGGCTGCACACCGAACTCGACCAGTCGCGCAACTTCAAGCAGTGGTTCAAGAAGGGCAGCCTCGTCGGCGCCCTGATGACCGGCATTGAACAGTGGCTGTTGCCCAGGCTCGGCATCAAGCGTCCGCCCTGGACGATTCACCGCACCCAGGCCGACCACGCCACCCTGCGCCCGGCCGCCGAGATGCCGCAGATCAGCTACCCCAAGCCCGACGGCAAGCTCACCTTCGACCGGCTCTCCAGCGTATTCGTCAGCAACACCAACCACGAAGAAAACCAGCCCGCGCACCTGACGCTCAAGGACGCCAGCGTGCCGGTGCAGATCAACCTGGCGAAATACGCCGGCCCCGAGAGCCGCTACTGCCCGGCCGGCGTCTACGAGTTCGTGAAGAACGACGACGGCTCGGACCGGCTGCAGATCAACGCCCAGAACTGCGTGCACTGCAAGACCTGCGACATCAAGGACCCGACGCAGAACATCGTCTGGGTCACGCCCGAAGGCGGCGGCGGGCCGAACTACGCGGGGATGTAGCCGAGAGACGCTGAATCACCGGCTCCCATTCGGAAGCGAGCCTGGGCAGAAGTTGCCGCTCGCACTCGCAACCGGAGTCGTCGGCACCGGCATAGGGATTTCCCGAGTTGACGCAAACCTAACTATCGTTAGATTAATACCCTATAAACAAGGCACGATGCATACCTCGCAGAACGGCAAGGCACAAGGCAGGCAAGCCGCCTACCCAACACGGCCAACACGGGACAAACTTTGAGAAAATTCACTGCCCCCCCGACCGGTACCCTGGAAACCAGAGGCCATGGTCGCGCCCATGAATCCGGCCCATCCGAGCCGAAGGTCTGCACGACTGCGGCTGCCATCCTGGCGCACCCCTCCACTACGCTCGACCGGCAGACCCGTTCAATGGTTGAGCCCCTGCAGCACGGCGCAAGGAACGGCCTGTCATGCTGAATCTCACCAATGTCCAGATCGTTTACGACAACACCATCGAGGCGGTGCGAGAGGCCTCATTGGCCGTCGGCAAAGGTCGCATCGTCGCCCTGCTCGGTTCCAACGGGGCCGGAAAATCAACCACGCTCAAAGGCATTTCGGGCGTGCTGTATCCGGAAGACGGTGAGATCAAGGGTGGCCAGATCACGTTTGAAAACCGCCAGCTGACCGGCCTGGCGCCGGACGAAATCGTGCGCGCCGGCGTGGTCATGGTGCCCGAGGGGCGCCGCCTGTTCGACCAGTTGACGGTCGAGGAAAACCTCGTGATGGGCGGCTACACGCGCAGTCTGACCGACGCCAGGCGCCAGATGGAGATGGTGTATGGGCTGTTCCCGCGTCTGGTGCAAAAACGCAGCACGGTGTCGGGCTACCTGTCGGGCGGCGAACAGCAGATGGTGGCCATCGGCCGCGCGCTGATGTCGTCCCCGAAACTGCTGATGCTCGACGAGCCCACGCTCGGGCTGGCGCCACAGATCAGCGAAGAGATTTTCGAAATCATCACCCGCCTGTGCCGTCAAGAAGGCATGGGCATTCTCCTGGTGGAGCAGAACGCGCAGATGGCGCTGGCCATTGCCGACTATGGCTACATCATGGAAAACGGCCGCGTGGTGCTCGACGGTGAGGCCGACAAGATGCTGCGCAACGACGACGTGCGCGAGTTCTACCTCGGCTTCGGCGAAGGCGGATCGCGCAAGAACATGCGCGACGTGAAGCACTACAAGCGGCGCAAGCGCTGGCTGTCCTGAGAGAAAAAAACATGAACGACACATTGTTAAGGGTCGAAACCCTGTCCAAGCGCTTCGGCGGCGTCGAAGCCGTTGCCGGTGTCAGTTTTCACGTCCGGCGCGGTGAAATCTATTCCCTGATCGGCCCCAACGGGGCCGGCAAGACGACCACCTTCAACATGATCAGCGGCGTCGTCAAGCCCAGCAGCGGCACCGTGCATTTCGATGGCCGCGACATCACCGGCATGCCGGCGCACCGCCTGGCCGCCATCGGCATCGGTCGGACCTTCCAGAACCTGGCGGTGTTCAAACATGCCAGCGTGGTGGACAACCTGCTGGTCGGCCGCCACTGCCACATGGCCACCAACGTGCTGGATGCCTCGTGGTTCTTCGGACGGGCGCGGCGCGAAGAGCTCGAACACCGTCGCAAGGTGGAAGAGATCATCGACTTTCTCGAAATCGAGGAAATTCGCGACATGCCGGTGGGCACCCTGTCCTATGGCCTGCAAAAGCGGGTCGAGCTGGGGCGCGCACTGGCCACCGAGCCCAAGTTGCTGCTGCTGGACGAAATGGTATCAGGCATGAACAACGAGGAGACCGAAGACATTGCCCGCTTCGTGCTTGACATCCGCGACGAACTCGGCATTTCGGTCCTCATGGTCGAGCATGACATGGGCATCGTGATGGACATCTCCGACCGCGTCTGCGTGCTCAACTTCGGCCGCAAGATCGGCGAGGGCACGCCGGCCGAGATATCGGCCAACCCGGCCGTGATCGACGCCTACCTGGGCAGCAAAACCAAGGAGGCCGCGTGATCGACAACCTGGGCGCCTCGCTGCGCGACGGCAACACCACCCTGCCCAAGCTGCTCAAGCATTGGGCTCAGAGCTTTCCGGATGCGCTCGCGTTTCGCGAGAAGGACTACGGCATCTGGAACCGCATGAGCTGGCAGCACTATCTGGAGACCGCTCGCCGCTTCGCTCACGGCCTGAAGGCCCTCGGATTCGAAAAGGGGGACCGCCTGGCCATTGCCAGCGAGGACAGCCCCCACTGGATGTTCTCCGATCTGGCGACGCAGGCCATCGGTGGCATTGTGGTCGGCATCTACCCCACCAACCCGTGGCCGGAGCTGCAATACATCGTGCACCACTCGAACAGCAAGTTCGTGGTCTGCGGCGACCAGGAGCAGGTCGACAAGGTGCTCGACGCCATGGACAAGCACGCCACCGGCCTGCCCGACCTGGTGAAGATCATCTGCGCCGACATGAAGGGGATGCGCGGCTACAAGCACGACCAGCTGATGTCGTTCGACGACGTGCTCGAGCTTGGCGACCAATACGCTGCGGCATCGGCCCAGCACGCGGGCACCTTTGATCGCGCCATCGAGGACACCCAGCCCGACGACACCTGCATGCTGGTCTATACCTCGGGCACTACCGGCCCCCCTAAGGGGGCGATGCTCTCGCACCGCAACCTGATCGTCACCGTTGACAAGCTCAAAACCCATTTCAAACTGGACCGCCAAAACTACGAGGTGGTCTGCTACCTGCCGTTGTGCCACGTGGCCGAGCGTGCCTTCTCGACGGTCTTGCACCTGCTCACCGGCGGTGTGGTCAACTACGCCGAATCGATCGACACGGTGGCCGTCAATCTGCGCGAGATCGCACCCACGGTGTTTTTGGGTGTGCCGCGCATCTGGGAAAAGCTGCAGCAAGGCATTTTGATCCGCATGCAGGACGCCTCGCGCTTTCAGCGCTGGGCTTTCAAGCATTGCCTCGATGCCGGGCGTCGTCTGTTCGAAAAGGTCGAGGCGCAAGGGGGCCAGCGCAGCCTGTCGGATCGCCTGCACTTCTTCGTGCTGTGGTTGCTGATGTTTCGCAATCTGCAGAAATTCATCGGCCTGGACCGCATGCAGTGCGGCTTCTGTGGCGGCGCCAGCGTCTCGCCCGAGGTACTGAAGTTCTTCCGTATTCTAGGCATTCCGGTGTACCAGGTCTACGGCATGACCGAGTCCGGCGGCGTGATCTTCTTCCAGCATGAAAAAGCTGTCAAACTGGGCGCCACAGGCCTGCCCATCGACGGCCTGAACTGGAAGATCGCCGACGACGGCGAGCTCATCGTCAAGCACCCCGCCGTGTTCAAGGGCTATCTCCACGACGAGAGCGCCACCGCCAAAACCGTGATCGACGGCTGGCTGCACACGGGCGACATCGTGGCGCTGGCTGACAACGGCGAGCTGATGATCGTCGACCGCAAGAAAGCCATCATCATCACCAGTGGCGGCAAGAACATCGCACCGTCCGAGATCGAAAACGCGCTCAAGGACAGCCTGTATGTGCGCGAAGCCATCGTTCTGGGCGACGGGCGTCACTACCTGTCTGCATTGCTCCAGATCGACTTTGACACGGTGGGCAAGTGGGCACAGGAGCGCAAGCTGGCATACACCACCTACAAGAGCCTGGCCTTGCTGCCCGAGGTGCGCGAACTGATTGACGAGGACGTCAAGCGCGTGAACAAGCTGTTTGCCCGGGTCGAAAACATCCGCAAGTTCCTGATTCTGGAGAAGGAACTCGACCACGACGACGGCGAACTCACCGCCACCCAGAAGGTGCGCCGCAACGTCATCGAAAAAACCTTCGCGAAAGAGATCGCGATCATCTACGGTGGAGGGGCGGGCTGATGGACTATTTTCTGCAACTGGTCATTTCCGGCATCGCCGTCGGCCTGGTCTACGGCTTCATCGGCATGGGCTTTGCCATGATCTACCGCGCCACCGGCGTGGTGAACTTCGCCCAGGGCGAGCTGATGATGCTGGTGTCCTACATCGCCTTCACCCTGGCCGGCACCTTCCAATTTGGCTTCTGGCCCATGCTGGCAGCAACTGTCGCGGCCTCGGTGCTGATCGGCCTGCTGATCGAGGTCTTGCTGATCCGTCCGATGCTCGGTCAGCCGGTGTTTTCCACGGTGATGGTGACCATTGGCCTAGCCGTGATCCTGCGCTCGGTGGTGGTGCTGATCTGGGGCGCAGACCCCATGCCGCTCAATTCCGGCCTGCCAACGGAGGTCATCAAGATCGGCCCGGCCGGCCTGTACCCGGCGCAGCTGTATTCCGTTGGGCTGATGGCGGCCGTACTGCTCGGCCTGTGGACCTTCTTTCGCTATTCACGGGTCGGTATCGCCATGCGTGCCACCGCCAACGTGCAAACTGCAGCCCTGCTGATGGGCATCAATGTCAAGCGCATCTTCGCTTTGTCCTGGGCCCTGTCGGCCGGTCTCGCCGCCATTGCCGGCGTGTTGATCGGCGTGATCTACGATGTCAACCCCGGCATGTGGACGACCGGTCTGCGCAGCTTTCCGGCGGTCATTTTGGGCGGGCTGGACTCGGTATTCGGTGCCGCACTCGGCGGCATCCTGATCGGGGTGGTCGAGAACCTGTCGGAAGGCTATATCGGCCGCGGCATGAAGGAGATCGCCGGTTTTGTTTTGATCCTCGTCGTCCTTATGGTCAGACCCTATGGCCTGTTCGGCAAACCTGATATCGAGCGTGTCTGATGCGTAGCGGAAATTTCAAACAAAACTATCGTCAACTGCTGGCACTGACCGACTCGGTTCCTGTCATCGTCTGGTCGTGTCTGCTGGTGGCGCTGCTGGCGGCCGCGCCACTGCTGCTGTCCAAGTACTATGTCTCCGTCATTTTGCTGCTCCTGATCACAGCGGTGGGGGTGTTGGGCCTGAACCTGCTGACCGGGACCACCGGGCTGATCTCGCTCGGGCACTCGGGCTTTCTGGCGGTCGGCGCCTACACGGCCGGTATCGTGGCCGGCAAACTTGGCTGGCCGATGCTGGCGGCCATCTTCGCCGGCGGCGTGAGCGCTGCCGTCGCCGGGATCATCGTGGGCATACCGTCGCTGCGCCTCAAGGGCCTGTATCTCGCCATCACGACGATGGCGTTCGCCGTGATCATCAACCACCTGATCCTCAACGGCGGCAGTCTCACCGGCGGCTCGGAGGGCCTGACGGTGCCGCAGCCCTCCCTGTTCGGCCAGGCGCTGGGGGCCGAGCGTGGCTACTATTACGTGGTGCTGTCCTTTGTGGTGGTGTTCACCTTCATCACCCTGAACATCCTGCGCAGCCGCATTGGCCGGGCGTTCCTGGCGATTCGGGAGCACGACATCGCCGCCAAGGCCATGGGCGTCAACCTGGTGCGCTACAAGTTGCTGGCGTTCATGGTCAGCGCCTTCTACACCGGCATCGCCGGGGGCTTGCTGGCCTACTACACACGCTACCTGAACGTGGACAGCTTCAGCCTGCTGATATCGATCGAGGCGCTCTCCATGCTCATCGTGGGTGGCCTGGGTTCGGTGGCCGGAGCCTTGCTCGGCACGGCTTTCATCGTCCTGCTCAATGAGAGCCTGGGCTTCGTATTCGGCATGATCGGCGCCAGCTTCGGCGGGTCGGGCTCCACTGCCGCCTATGAGATCAAAGGCGTCATTTATGGGCTCGCGATTGTGTTGTTCCTGCGTTTTGAGCCCGATGGCCTCATGGGGCGATGGCGCGACATCAAGCATTACTGGACCCACTGGCCCTTCCGTTTCTGACCCCGCAGCACACGCGCTGCTTATTCCACAGGAGACCTGAGATGCGAACACTACAGAAGCTGACCCAGCGCCTTTGCCTCAGCGCACTCGCCACACTGACCTTCGGCAGCGCACAGGCGGCAGACCCCGGGGTCACGAACGACAAACTCGTGCTCGGTGCCGTGATGCCGCTCAGCGGCCCGCCCAGCATCATCGGCAAGGCAATTGCCACGACCTTGAAAGTCTGGGAACAAGACGTCAATGCGCGCGGCGGCATCGGCGGACGCAAGGTCGACATTCGCATCGAGGACGACGGCTATGTGCCGCAGCGCGCCGTCCAGGGCCTCAAAAAGCTGATTGATGTTGATCATATCTTTGGCTTGATCGGAGTCTCCGGCTCATCGCAGTTGCTGGCCATGCTGCCCATCATCGACGAGCAGAAGATCCCCGCGATCAACCACATCGCGGTCAACAGCGCCCACTTCAACCCACCGCACAAGACGCTGTTCAATATCGGTGCAACTTACTGCCAGGAGGTCTCTGCCAGCATGAAGCATCTGGTGACATCCCAGAAGCTGCAGGGCTCCAAGTTCGGCCTGATATTTCAGGAGGATGATTATGGCGTCGATGTCAAGTGTGGCTACGACCAGGCCCTGAAAGAGCTCGGTTTGAAAAGCAGCATCGAAGTTGCCTACAAACGCGGGGCGAAGGATTTTTCCGCCGAGGTGTTGAGCGTGCAGCGCGCCGGCGCCACCTTTGTGCTGACCGGCGGCATCATCACCGAAACCGCCGCAATGCTCAAAGAGATCGCGAAGAACCAGATGCAAGTCGTGCGCCTGGCCGCTCACCCTTCGCATCTGCCTGCGGTGCTGGCCCTGGCCGGCCCGGCAGCGGACGGCATGTACGTCGCCGAGTATGTGCCTCCAGTGACCGACACTGAAACCCAGGGCATCGGCAAACTCACAGCACTGACCTACAAATACTTTTCAGCCAATGAGGTCAAGGGCATGAACCGGTATTCATTGACCGCCTATGTGGGTGTCCAGTTGCTCGAATCAGCGCTCAACGCCTGTGCCAAAAACCTCACGCGTGCCTGCGTGGTCGAAAAGCTCGAACAGACCAAGAATTTCACTAGCGACGGCATCATGGCCCCCTTGACCTTCGGGCCCAATGTTCGACAGTCGGGCACCCGCCCCATTTTGCTGAAGGCGAATGCCAGCGCCGGGAAATTCGAGCGAGCCTCTGAATTTCTGAGCGCCAAGTGATCCTGACGACGCGCCACTAGCCCCACCCCCATTTCTCAACCAGGAGTGCCTTTTCATGACACGCAAATACTTTCGATATGCCGCCACCAGTCTGCTCAGCATGGTCATCGGTCTGACGGCCACGACCGCCGCCGCTGCCGACCCCGGCGTGACCGACACCAAAATCGTCCTCGGCTCGGTGACGCCCGTCAGCGGCCCCCCTAGCCTGCTGGGCAAGGCCCACATGCTTGCCTTGCGGGTATGGGAGCAGGATGTCAACGCCCGCGGTGGCATCAACGGCCGCAAGTTGGAAATTCGCCAGGACGACGACGGCTATGTGCCCCAGCGTGCCGTGCAGGGCGTCAAGCGACTGGTCGACGTGGAAGGCATCTTCGGCCTGATCGGCACCTCGGGTTCAGCCATGCTGCAAGCCATGCTGCCCTACATCAACGAGCAGCGCTTGCCAACCATCAACGCCATGGCCGTGGCAGCGGCGCACTTCACGCCACCGAACAAAACGGTATTCGTGGTGGGGCCAACCTATTGTCAGGAGTTGAGCTCCGCCATGAAGTACATGGTGGCGAGCAAGAAGCTGCAAAAGGAGAAGTTTGCACTGGTCTATCAGGATGACGAGTTTGGCAGCGACGTGCGTTGCGGCTACCAGAAGGCGATCAAGGAGCTGGGGCTCAACAGCGTGTCCGAGATCTCCTTCAAGCGTGGCACCAAGGACTTCTCGGCCGAGATGCTGAGTCTGAAGCAGGTGGGTGCGACCTTTCTCGCGTCGGGCGGCGTGGTGGCCGAGCATTCGATGCTGATGAAGGAAGCCGCCAAAAACCAGATGCCGCTGACCATCCTTGCGGTGCACTCGGCCCACCTGACCCCTGTTCAGGCGCTCGCCGGCGCCGCGGGCGACGGCTACTTCGTCGCCGACTATGTCCCGCCTCTGACCGACCTGTCGGTGCCAGGCATGGCCAAGTTCATGGGGTTGGCACAGAAGTATCTGTCAGCCGACGAGCAGAAGATGCTCAACCGCTATTCGATCACAGCCTACGTCGGTGCGCTGCTGATGGAAGACGCGATCCGCCGCTGTGGCAAGGCGCTGACCCGCGCCTGTGTCGTCGAGAAGCTGGAAACAACCAAGAACTTCAGCACCGATGGGCTGGCTTCTCCAATCAGTTTTGGCCCCAATGACCGGCACTCGCCGAGCAGCGTGCTCGTGTTGCGTTCGGACGCCAAAAACTCCCGCTTCGAGCGCGTGTCCGACCCCATCCCCGTGCTCGATTGACACCAGACGCCGTTGCATGCATTGACCGTCACCCGCCGTACAGCTGGGTCCCGCCCGTGTTTCAAAAAGTTCTGATCGCCAACCGTGGCGAGATCGCGCTGCGGATCCTGCGCACACTCAAGGGCATGGGGCTCGCCACCGTGGTGGCCTACCACGCGGTGGACGCCGATAGCCCGGCCGTGCTGGAGGCTGACGAGTCGGTCGAATTGCACGGCTCGACACCCGTGGCTGCCTACCTCGATATCGCGCAGCTGGTCGAAGCGTGTCGGCACAGCGGGGCACAGGCGGTGCATCCCGGTTACGGCTTCCTGTCTGAAAACGCTGCGTTTGCGCGTGCGCTAGACGCTGCTGGCATCGTCTTCATTGGCCCGCGTTCGGACACCATCGAACTGATGGGCGACAAGGTGCGCGCGCGCAACTTCGTCGCCAAACGCGGCTTTCCGGTAGCGCCGAGCGCCATCGAGGACGATGACCCGGCCAGCTTCGTCGAGCGCGCCAGGGCGCTCGGCGCGCCGCTGCTGATCAAGCCTTCAGCCGGCGGTGGCGGCAAGGGCATGCGCATCGTGCGTGACCTGTCCGTTTTGGATCGCGAGATCGAGACCGCACGGCGCGAAGGTGAGCGCTATTTTGGCGACGGTCGGCTGTTTGTCGAACGCTATGTGGAGCGCCCGCGACACATCGAGGTGCAGGTGATGGGCGACGCGCATGGCCAGTTGGTGCATTTCTGGGAGCGTGAATGTTCAGTGCAGCGGCGCTTCCAGAAAATCATTGAAGAAACCCCCTCCCCGGCCCTTTCACCGGCGCAGCGCCACGATATCTGCGAAGCCGCGGCCGGCATTGCCCGCGCCGCCAACTATCGCGGCGCAGGCACCGTGGAGTTCATCTACGGCGCCGGTGGCGAGTTTTACTTTCTTGAGATGAACACGCGTCTGCAGGTCGAACACCCGGTCACCGAAATGGTCACGGGCTTTGACCTCGTTCGCGAACAGGTGCGCGTTGCCCAGGGTGAGCCGCTCGGCTACGCCCAGGCGGACATCGTGCGGCTTGGTCACGCCATCGAATGCAGGCTTTACGCCGAAGATGCCGAGCATGATTTCCGCCCCGCCACCGGTGACATCCTGTGCTGGCGGCCGCCATCCGGTCCCGGCGTGCGGGTTGATGCCGGCGTGCGCGAAGGTCAGGCGGTGAGCACTGCATTTGACCCCATGATCGCCAAAATTATTTGCCATGGCAACACGCGTGCACAGGCTATCGAACGCTCCATCCTGGCGCTTGAGCAATCGGTGCTGTTGGGTCTGACCACCAACGCACGCTACCTCACGCGGGTACTGCGCCATGCCGAGTTCCGTGCTGGCCAGGCCGACACCGGCATGCTGGCACGCTGTGCCGACGAGCTGCGCGAGTCTCTCACACCCGATGACATCGACCTGGTACTGGCATCGGCGGTGCTCGCCGACCGCGAACTGTTGCGCGCCGTGCACGCCATTCCCGCGATGCACGCCGCCATGGGACCCTGGAGGAATTGACGATGCGCCGCCGCTATGTCATCAATGGCCAGGTCCATGACCTCGTGGTAACACGTGGAGCGAATGGCGTGTTCCACGTCAGCCATGGCGAACGCAAATTCGAGATGCAGGGAAAGGCGCTGACTGATGGCCGTTGGCGGGTAGCCGTGGATCAGCGCTCGCAAGCCGTCTGGATCGCCACACGGGGCGACAGCCGATTCGTGCATAGCGCGGCCACCGGCGCCCTCGAGGTCGAGGTGATCGATCTCAGCGCAGCCTCCGGCGGCGACCGGGCCGGTGCCGCTTCCGACTTGCTGCAGGCACCGATGCCCGGCACGGTGATCGCGGTTCATGTGGCCGTCGGTGATGCCGTGCACGTTGGTCAACCGCTCATCGTGATCGAAAGCATGAAGCTGGAAACCACGCTGACGGCACCGCGCGATGCCCGGGTCAAGGCGGTGCACTTTGCCATCGGCAACACCTTCGCTCTCAAGTCCACCCTCGTGACGCTGCAAGACCTCTGAGAACTGATTGATGAAACGCATCGACTCCCGCATCGACACCGCATCCGAAGCGTTCCGGCGAAACCATCAAGCCATGAGCGCTATCGTCGCGAATTTTCGCGAGCGCATGGAAATCACGCGCCACCAACGTCCGCCGCATGAGATCAAGCGCGTGCGCGCGCAGGGAAAACTGCTAGTGCGTGAACGGCTGGACTTGCTACTCGATCCCGGTACGCCCTTTCTTGAGTTCTCGGCGCTGGCTGCTTGCGAGGACTACAACGGCGAGGTACCGGGTGCCAACGTGGTCACCGGTCTCGGCGTGGTCAGTGGCCGCGAGGTGCTGATCCACGCCGACGATTCCAGCGTCAAAGGCGGTGTCTGGTACACATTGACACCGCGCAAGCTGGCACGCCTGCTGGACATCGCGCTGGAGAACCAGTTGCCGGTCCTGCATCTGTGCGACAGCGGCGGCGCCTTCCTTGAAGAACTGTCAGGCGTGTACATCGAAGGTGGCCGGGTGTTCCGCAACCAATGCCTGCTGTCCAAGGCCGGCGTGCCGCAGGTCGCGATGGTGTTCGGCCACTGCACCGCCGGCGGTGCCTACATCCCGGCGCTGTGCGATTACAGCATCATCGTGCGTGGCGCCGGCGGCGTGTTCCTCGGCGGGCCACCGCTCGTCAAGGCCGCCACCGGTGAGGAGCACACTGCCGACGAGATCGGAGGCTGTGATTTACACACCCAGGTATCCGGCACGGTCGATTACCCGGCCGACAACGAAGCCCACGCCATCGAGATTTGCCGCGAGATCGTCGCGCAGTTCAAGCCAGCGACGAAGAGCTATCTGCCCGAGCGCGATGCCGAGCCACCCTACTACGACCCCGACGAAATGCTGGGCATCGTCTCGCCCGACCACCGGGTGCAGTTTGACCAGCGCGAACTCATCGCCCGCATCGTGGACGGCAGCCGCTTCCACGAATACCAGCCCGCCTACGGCACGACGCTGGTCTGCGGCTACGCCTACATTTGGGGCTACCGCGTCGGCATCCTGGCCAACAACGGCGTGTTGTTCAGCGATAGCTCCAAGAAGGCGGCGCACTTCATTTCGCTATGCAACCAGAACCGCACGCCGCTCGTGTTCCTGCAAAACACCACCGGCTACATGATAGGCCGTAGCTACGAGATGGAAGGCATCACCAAGGACGGTGCCAAGATGCTGATGGCACAGGCCGGCAGCGAGGTGCCCAAGTTCACCGTGATCACCAGCGCGGCATTCGGTGCGGGCTACTACGGCATGTGCGGCCGGGCCTGGGACCCGCGCATGATCTGGGCCTGGCCGAACGTGCACATGGGCGTGATGGGCCCGGACCAGGCGGCCAACACCCTGGTCGATGTGAAAATCGCCCAACTGCGCCGCAACGGCCACACGCCCAACGAGGCCGAAATGGCGCAATTGCGCCAGCGCGTGTACGAAAAGGCCGAGCGCGAATCCAACGCCTACTTTGCCACCTCGCGCTTGTGGGACGACGGTCTGCTGGCGCCCACTGACACCCGCAACGCACTGGGCATGGCGCTCTCAGCCGCCGCCCACGCCCCGATCGCCGACCCGCATTACGGAATTTTCCGATTCTGAAGGGACAACATGACAGAAGACACTACCTTCGGCTTCGACGACGAAGCCCTCGCAACCCGACCCACCGTCTACCAGCCCGGACTCTTCGATGGGCAGGTGGTGATTGTCAGCGGCGCCGGCAGCGGCATCGGCAAGGGAATCGCCTTTCTGTACGCGCGCCTGGGCGCCAGGCTGGTCATCTGCGGGCGCGATCAGGAAAAGCTCGAAGCCAGCGCCGAATGGCTGCGCCGGCTCGGCAGCTCTGACGTGCTGGTGCAACCCATGACGATCCGCGAGCCCGAGCAGGTGGAACAGTTGATCGACGTGGCGTGGCTGCACTTCGGACGCATAGACGTGCTCGTCAACAACGCCGGCGGGCAATTCCCGCAGCGGGCGCTGGACTACAGCGTCAAGGGCTGGAAGGCGGTGATAGACACCAACCTGAACGGCACCTGGTACATGATGCAGACACTGGCGCGCCGCTGGCGCGATACCGGCACGCAGGGCAACATCGTCAACATCGTCGCCACCTTCCAGCGCGGCATGCCGGGCGTGGCGCACACCTGCGCGGCGCGCGCCGCCGTGACCCACCTGTCCAAAACCGTTGCCGTGGAGTGGGCGCAGCATGGCATCCGCGTCAATTGCATCGCGCCGGGGGCGATCGCCAGCACCGGCTTCCGTCAGTATTCCCCCGAGGCGGTGAAAGCCTTCGCAGGTGCCAACCCGATGAAGCATGTCGGTGACGTGCAGGACGTGGCCGAGGCCGCGGTCTACCTCAGCGCACCCAGCGGCAAGTTCATCACCGGCGAGCTGCTCACGGTGGACGGCGGCGGCGTGCTCTGGGGCGAAGTCTGGACCATCGCCAAACCCGATTACTTCAAGGTGAGCGCATGAACTCGGCTGAGACGCAACACCCCAAGTTCGGCCCGGGCGACGAAGCCCTGGCCGCGCTCCCGACGGTCTACCGCGATGACCTGTTCGCCGGCAAGGTGGTACTGGTGTCGGGCGCCGGCAGCGGCATCGGCAAGGCGATCGCCTTTCTGTTTGCCCGGCTGGGTGCCACGCTCGCGATTTGCGGGCGCAAGGCCGACAAGCTCGATGACTGCGCCGAAAAACTACGCGCGCTATCGGGCCGCGAGGTATTGACCTACCCGATGACCATCCGCGAGCCCGAGCAGGTGGACGCCATGCTCAGCGCCGTGTGGGAACGCTTCGGCGGCGTCGACGTGCTGGTCAACAACGCCGGCGGCCAGTTTGCCGCCCATGCGATGGACTTCAGCGTCAAGGGCTGGAACGCGGTGATCGACACCAACCTCAACGGCAGTTGGTACATGATGCAGGGAGCGGCCAAACGCTGGGTGGAACAGGGCCGACCCGGCAACATCGTCAACATCACCGCAGCCATCGACCGCGGCCTCACCGGCATGGCGCACACCACCGCCTCGCGCGCGGGCGTCATCGCGCTGTCGCGCACGCTGGCCATCGAGTGGGCAGAGCACGGCATCCGCCTGAACTGCATTGGCGCCGGCGCCATCGAGAGCAACGGTTTCAACAACTACCGCGAGGAAAACGTCGCCACTTTCTACCAGTGCAACCCGATGAAGCGGGCCGGCGACGTGCAGGACATCGCCGAGGCGGTGGTCTACCTCGCCGCTCCCTCGGGCAAGTTCATCACCGGCGAGGTGCTCAACGTCGAAGGCGGGATGCTGCTGTGGGGCGAGTTCTGGCCTGCTGGCAAGCCGGACTACTTCAAGGTCGATCAGCCATGAGAGCGCAGGGCCTGGCCTCGTCGGCAGCCTTACGCGCATGCGTTCCGTCTCCCGAGACTGCGGGGCCGCAGTCTCGGGTATCTCCGGTTAATCTTGCTTTCTTGGTCAGTCAATTTCCAATTTTTCCGTCGCTTCCATGTTGGGTAATTGGCTGAGAGGCAATGCGCTGGATTGGAAGCTTACCTGGATACGATTGACCGAAGAGATCATCAAGCAGCGCACTGCGATATCGGACGATTCCGCTGCCACCCTCTCGCAGTATTCCCATTGTTCTTTAGTCACAGACGCCTTGACCTCGACAGCCTTTGCCAACCGGATGACTGCCAACCGGCGGTGACCAAATTTGATGCTACGCGTCAACAACGCGAGCGCAGCTTCTCGGGATCGCTCTTGATCATCGGAGGGCGCGTATGGCATAACGCCTCGTCGGACTAATCGTTTCATGTCTCGCACTGCTTTACGCGTCATCCGTCAGGGTTCCCAGGTTGTCATGTCGCTAATATCGCACCGACTATGTGACGTCTCGCATTCGGTCGCCGGAATCAATGTCTTCTGCGCCATCTCGCTCACGCCAACCAGCGTTTCCTGCGCTTGTAGCTCTTCACATCCCTGAAGCTCTTGCGGTCGCCGCTGCCCACGCCAAGGTAAAATTCCTTGACGTCCTCGTTCTCCCGCAGCGAAACGGCTTCGCCGTCCATCACGATGCGCCCGTTCTCCAGGATGTAGCCGTAGTCCGAGTAGCGCAACGCCATGTTGGTGTTCTGCTCGGCGAGCAGAAAGGTCACGCGCTCCTTGGCATTCAAGTCCTTGACGATCTCGAACACCTCTTCGACGATTTGCGGCGCCAAGCCCATCGACGGCTCGTCGAGCAGCATCATCTTAGGGTTCGCCATCAGCGCGCGACCGATGGCGCACATCTGCTGCTCGCCGCCCGAGGTGTAGGCGGCCTGCGAGGTGCGGCGCATTTTCAGGCGAGGAAAGTAGGCGTAGACCTTCTCTAGTGTCGCCGCCACTGCGGCGCGTCCGTCGCGGCGAGTGTAGGCACCGGTCATCAGATTGTCCTCGATGGTCAGGTGGGCGAAGCAGCGGCGGCCTTCCATCACCTGGATCACGCCACGCTCGACCATGTCGGACGCGTTCAAGCGTTCAATGCGTTCGCCGCGCAACTCGATGCGGCCCTTGGTCACCGCGCCGCGTTCGCCGGCCAGCAGGTTGCTCACCGCGCGCAGCGTGGTCGTCTTGCCCGCCCCGTTGCCACCCATCAGGGCAACGATGCGGCCCTCAGGCACCTGCAGCGACACGCCCTTCAGTACGAGGATCACGTGGTTGTAGATGACCTCGATGCCGTTGACGTTGAGAAGGATGTTTTTGGAGTCCATGGATTCTTTCTTTTACCAATCTGCAGCACTGCGCGCAATGCTGGCGGCTGTCCTGTCATTGCGGATCAAGTCCGCAATGACATTTAAAAAGCCCGGAATGACAGGTCGAATCAGGACTGGCAGTCTGCGCCCGAACGACGAGTCAGTTTCTTCTCGGCAGCGTACTTGTCAGCAGTCGCCTTGATCATCGGTTTAAGAATCTGATCGTCCGCTTCCATCCAGTCGGAAGAGGCCGTCCACTTTGTGCCGTTCCATGAGTGAGCACGTGCCCACGAAGACCCCATGTGGTCGACGCACGACGTGGACAAGGGTCGCATCACACCCGAAAAGCCCATTGCGTCGAGCTTCTTCTGGTCGAGTGCGAGGTTCTCCAGGCCCCAGCGCACCTGTTCACCGGTCATCCACTTGCCTTTGCCGAAGCGCTCCTGCGCGCGACGAACACCTTCGATGCCCAACATGGCGGACACGAGACCCCGCATGTAGAGTACCTGACCGACTTCTTCCTTCGCGCCCGTCCCTTCACCCTTGGCGTGCAATTGAGCCAAGATGTCCTTCACCACTTTCGCCTCAGGCGCGGCCCCGGTGGGTTGCAGCACCACAGCGCTGTAACCAATCGCGGCATCGCCCACATCTTTTACATCAGGGTCCCCGCCTGAAGCCCATTGCCCGATGATTTTGCTGGCCGGAAAGCCGGTGGCCCGTGCCTCTTTGAGTGCGGTGGGATTCATGACGCCCCAGCCCCACAACAAGACGTAGTCGGGGGGGCTTCGGCGCACTTGCAGCCATGCCGACTTTTGCTCTACACCCGGATGGGTGACCGGAATCGTTGCAAGATCAAAGCCGTGCATCCTGGCGCGCTCCTGCAATACCGGAATTGCTTCCTTTCCATAGGGGCTATCGTGGTAAACCAACGTTAGTTTCTTTCCCTTCAGTTTGTCGAAGCCGCCTTCCTTCTTGGCGATGTATTGGATTTGAAGGTCCGCAGAGGCCCAATGCACACCAGTGAGTGGGAAATTCCACTTGAATACACCACCGTCTGCACTTTCGCTGCGACCGTACCCAGCGGTAATAAGAGGAATCTTGTCCTCAGGCGCCTTTTCAGTCAGCGCGAAGGTGACTCCCGTCGACAGCGGCTGGAACACCGTTGCGCCCCCGTTCTTGCCCTTGAGCCGCTCGTAGCATTCCACACCACGGGCCGTGTCATAGCCAGTCTCGCACTCTTCAAACGAGAGCTTGACGCTGTTGATGCCTCCTTGCTTGTTGACTAGCTTGAGGTAATCAACGTAGCCATTTGCCCACGGAGTGCCGTTGGCCGAGTACGCGCCCGTGCGGTAAACCAGCACGGGGAAGAACTGCTCCTTGGCCTGAGCAAATGCACTGGTCGATACGCCCGACGCGCCAGCAGCCACCACGGCCGCTGCCAGAATCAATTGACGAACTTTCATTGTTGTCTCCTTAAAAATAATAAATACAAACCACCCGAAAAAAACTCAAACCTTGATGCGGCTCAATGCGGAAATGGCCACAGCCGCAATTTCTGTTTGCCCGTGGACCAGAGCTTGGCCAGGCCGTGTGGTTCCACAATCAGGAACCACACAATCAGGCCGCCAAAAATCATCAGCTCCGCGTGTGAAATGCCGACGGTGGAAATTTCGATGCCAAACGTGTCGAGCAGCACCGGTAAAAACCGGTTCAGGGCGATTGGCAGTATCACGATGAACGCCGCACCAAAGAAGCTGCCCATGATGGAACCCAGGCCGCCAATGATCACCATGAACAGCAGCCGGAATGACTGGTCTACCGAGAACGCGGCCGGCTCCCACGCACCCAGGTAGATGAAGGCCCACAAGGCGCCGGCCACCCCGATGATGAAGGAGCTGACGGCAAAGGCGCTGAGCTTGGCGTACATCGGGCGAATGCCGATCACGGCGGCGGCGACGTCCATGTCGCGGATGGCCATCCACTCGCGACCGATGGCACCGCGCACCAGGTTCTTGGCCAGCAGCGCCACCACGACCAAGATGCCCAGGCAGAAGAGGTACTTGCTCAGCGCGCTGCCAATGGGCATGCCCAGCACCTGCAGGTTGGACACCGATACCGAGCCCGAGGGCGAGTCGTTGGTGAACCACCTGATGCGCAGGAACATCCAGTCGCTGAAGAACTGCGCGGCCAGCGTGGCCACCGCCAGGTACAGCCCCTTCACGCGCAGGCTCGGCAGACCGAACAGGATGCCGAAGAACGTGGCGCAGAGCCCGCCCAGAATCAGCGCCGGAATCAGCGGCATGCCGGGGATGCGCACGAAGAAGTTGTAGGCGCCATAGGCACCCACGGCCATGAAGGCACCCGAGCCCAGCGAAATCTGGCCACAGTAACCCACCAGAATGTTCACCCCGATCGCCGCCAGTGAAAAGATCAGGAAGGGAATCAGGATGGCGCGGAACAGGTAGTCGCTGGCGAACATCGGCACGGCCACAAAGACGACGGCCAGCATCAGCGCGACGGCGATGCGATCCTGGGAGATCGGGAATATCTGCTGGTCGGCCCGGTAGCTGGTCTTGAATTGACCGTTTTCTCTGTAAAACATAGGGGTTACTCAGTCAGTTGGGGACAGAGTTGGCTCGCTTCGCGTAGCTGCGGTCTGTTCCACAATGTTTCAAACTCGGTCAATAATTTTTTCGCCAAACAGCCCTTGCGGCCGGAACAGCAGGAAAACGAGGGCCAGAACATAGGCAAACCAGATTTCGATGCCGCCGCCGACGAACGGGCCGAGGTACACCTCGGAGAGTTTTTCGCCCACACCAATGATCAGGCCGCCGATGATGGCTCCCGGCACCGAGGTCAGGCCGCCCAGCATCACGACCGGCAGCGCGCGCAACGCCACGGTCGCCAGCGAAAACTGCACACCCAGCTTGGAGCCCCAGATCATCCCGGCCACCAAAGCCACCACGCCGGCCACGCACCACACGATCACCCAGATGCGGTTGAGCGGAATGCCGATTGACTGCGCCGCCTGGTGGTCATCCGCCACGGCACGCAGCGCGCGGCCCGTGGACGTCTTCTGGAAGAATAGGCTCAACACCACCACCAGCGCCGCCGCGATGGCGGCGGCGATCAAGTCTTCCTTGTTGACCAGGACGCCACCCTGAAACACCGATTCCATCACGAAGACCGGTTCCTTGGGCATGCCGATGTCGATCTTGTAGATGTCACCGCCAAACAGGGTCTGGCCCAGGCCTTCCATGAAGTAGGCGATGCCCAGCGTCGCCATGAGCAGCGTCGCCCCCTCCTGGTTGACGAGATGGCGCAGCACCAGCCGCTCGATCAGCCAGGCAAGCGCGAACATGATGGCGCCGGCTATCACGAAGGAGATGATGTTGGCGACCACGGCGCTTTCGATGCCGGTCCACCTCGGAATCCACTCGGCAAAGCGAGCCATGGCCAGCGCCGCAAACAGCACCATTGCCCCCTGTGCAAAGTTGAATACGCCCGATGCCTTGAAGATCAGAACGAAGCCGAGCGCCACCAGGGAATACAGCATGCCGGCCATCAGGCCGCCAGTCAGTGTTTCGAGAAAGAATGTCATTTTTTTGTCTCCCGACGCTCAATGGTTGGTACCCAGATAGGCGCTGATCACTTCGTCGTTGTTGCGTACTTCATCCGGCGTGCCGTCGCCGATCTTCTTGCCGTAGTCGAGCACCACAACACGATCTGAAATGTCCATCACCACCCCCATATCGTGCTCAATCAGCACGATGGTGGTGCCGAACTCTTCGTTCACATCCAGCACAAAACGACACATGTCCTGCTTTTCTTCCACGTTCATGCCAGCCATCGGTTCGTCCAGCAGCAGCACCTGTGGCTCCATGGCCAGGGCGCGGCCCAGGTCGACGCGCTTCTGCAGGCCGTAGGGCAACTGGCCGACCGGGGTCTTGCGGTAGGCCTGAATTTCCAGAAAATCGATGATGTGCTCAACCGCTTCGCGGTGCATTTCTTCTTCGCGCTGGGCCGGTCCGATGCGCAGCGCCTGCCACAGCAGATTACTTTTGATCTTGAGATTGCGCCCGGTCATGATGTTGTCAATCACGCTCATGCCCTTGAACAGCGCCAGGTTCTGGAAGGTGCGCCCGATGCCCATCACGGCCACCTGGTGGCTGTCCATGTGGCTGAAGGTTTTGCCGCGAAAGGTGATGGAGCCTTGCTGCGGTGTGTAGACACCGTTGATGCAATTCAGCATGGAGCTTTTTCCGGCGCCGTTGGGACCGATGATGGCACGCACCTCGTGCTCGCGCACATTGAATGAAATGTCGGTCAGCGCCTTGACGCCGCCGAAGCTGAGGGAGATATTCTTGACGTCAAGAATGACATCACCGATGTTTTTTCTCATGATACTTACGTCATTTCTCAGGCGGCTGCTTTCACAGGGGCAAAGGTCTTGGCATCGGAAATCTTCAGGGTCGCGCTCACGCTGCCGGAGCGTCCGTCCTCGAACTTCACCACGGTCTCGATGAACTGCTCGATCTTGCCGCCATAGAGTGCATCGACCAGCGGCTGGTATTTCTCGGCGATGAAGCCGCGCCGTACCTTGTTGGTGCGCGTGAGTTCGCCGTCGTCGGCATCGAGTTCTTTGTGCAGCACCAGGAAGCGGCTGATCTGGCTGCCGGCCAGCAGCGCATCGCGGCTGAGGTCGGCGTTGACCTTTTCCACGCAGTCCTGGATGAGCTGGTACACCTCGGGCTTCTGCGCCAGATCGGTGTAGCCGGCGTAAGGCAGGTTGCGGCGCTCGGCCCAGTTGCCCACGGCGTCGAAGTCAATGTTGATCATCACGCAGACCTTCTCGCGCTGGTCGCCGTAGGCGACGGCCTCCTTGATATGCCGGAAGAACTTGAGCTTATTCTCCACGTACTTGGGCGCGAACATGGCCGCATCAAAGGCGCCGCCCTTGATGCGGCCGACGTCTTTGACGCGGTCGATGATCTTGAGGTGACCGTGCGCGTCGATGAAGCCAGCGTCGCTGGTGTGATACCAGCCGTCGGCGGTCAGCACCTCGGCCGTGGCTGCGGGGTTCTTGTAGTATTCCTTGAGCAGGCCGGGCGACTTGACGAGAATCTCGCCGTTGTCGGCCACCTTGATCTCCACGCCTTTGCAGGGAATGCCTACCGTGTCGGCGCGCGCCTCATGGTCAGGCTGCAGGCAGACGAACACAGCGGTCTCGGTGGAACCGTAGAGTTGCTTGAGGTTGATGCCGATGGAGCGGTAGAAGCTGAACAGGTCCGGGCCGATGGCCTCGCCGGCCGTGTAGGCCACGCGCACGCGACTCATGCCAAGGTTGTTGCGCAAGGGGCCATAGACCAGCAAGTTGCCCAGGGCATAAAGAGCAGTGTTGAGCAGGCCGATGGATTGGCCGCTCATGCGCGCCGGGCCGACGCGACGCGCCAGATCCATGAAGTAATCGAACATACGGCGCTTCGGGCGGGAAGCATCTTCCATGCGGATCATCACGCTGGTCAGCAGCCCCTCGAACACGCGCGGCGGCGCGAAGTAGTAGGTAGGCCCCACTTCCTTGAGATCGATCATGACCGTGCTGGACGATTCCGGGCAATTGACCACATAGCCGCAAACCAGCCACTGCGCATAGCTGAAGATGTTCTGGCCGATCCAAGCTGGCGGCAAATAGGCCAGCACTTCTTCCGAATCGCGAAGGTGGTCGAACTCGGCGCCGGCCTGAGCTCGGTTGATTAGCGTGTCATGGGTATGCACCACGCCCTTGGGGTTGCCGGTGGTGCCCGAGGTGAAGAACATGGCAGCCACATCGCCGGGCTGCACTTTCTCCATCTCCTGGCGGAAAAAGTCCGGGTGCTGCTGCGCAAACACCTTGCCTGCCGCAAGCAGTTCATCCAGCGAGCCCAGGCCGTTCTCGACGTAATTGCGCAGACCGCGCGGATCGTCGTACCAGATGTGCGTGAACTGGGGGCACTGCTCGCGCACCTCCAGCATCTTGTCAACCTGTTCCTGGTCCTCCACCAGGGCAAAGCGCACCTCGGCGTTGGTAATGGGGAACAGGCACTCGGCCGCCACCGCGTCCTGATACAGCGGCACGGGCACCGCGCCCAGCGATTGCGCTGCCAGCATGGTGGCGTTCAGGCGCGGGCGGTTGGCGCCAATGATGATCATGTGTTCGCCGCGCTGCAGGCCAGCCTGGTGCAGGCCGCAGGCCATGTGCTCCACAAGTTGCGCCATGTCGGCCCAACTGTGGGCTTGCCAAATGCCATATTCTTTTTCACGCATCGCGGGCGCGCTGGCGCGCTCAGCGGCTTGTTTAAGCAGCAGGCGCGGGAAGGTCGTTTGCATGAAGGTTTCTTGTCCAAAAGTCATTATCAAGCGTCTCCACCATGCCGTCTTCAGTCCTTGGCGGTTCGATAAACATCGGGAACGGGCGCGCCGTTCGCCAGACCATTTGTCACGGACCCGGTCTGGCGTTTTGCCTGGGGCTCCTGCCTGATGTAGACCGTCCCGGTAAAGTTGGACACGGGAGTCTCCTCCCCGTCAGCCTCCACTCGCGCAACGTCGACTCTGTACATGCCGATTCGATGACTGCGCATAAGCTCGGTTGCCCGGGCAACAAGGTTCTCGCCAACCCCTATCCCGACCTGGAACGTAACGTGGGCGTCGATGCCCATCGCCAATGCACCGTGTGAATTGGAGGCCAGGCCGAATGCGCTGTCGGCCAGGGAAAAAATCGCGCCGCCATGACAACCACCGTTGAAGTTCATATGCCGGGCATCAACGGTCATGCGCACCACTGCGCGCCCTGGCCCGCCTTCGGTCACGGAAATTCCCAACGTTGCACAAAGCCCATCGCGTTGTGCCAAAGACGACAGGTGCGCCAACCAAGGCCCGGCATCGGGTATCGGTCCATCGGAGGAGTCCGACATCTGCGCAGCGGTGCTGGCATTTGCCGCGAGCCGACGACCGGTACCGGCTGCGGCCGCATGTTCTTCGATCGCCGCAACGAGCTCGGAAACGCCCTTGGACTGCGCTCCGCTCACGACCATCACCCTGGGTGTCCATGCGCCGTTCTTGACCGCTCGGCGCAGCGTCAGCATCTCTCGCATGTCGCGGGCCGTCTCTTCGGCCAGCGGCAGGTCGCCCTTGCTGACCGCGAGCAAATCTGCAATCTCGAGGATGCCCGCCTTGATGGCCTGCACGTCATCCCCCAAGCCCGGAGGACAAACCACTACGCGGGTGTCCGCCAGTGACGTAATGGCAGTTTCAGACTGACCGGCGCCAACGGTCTCCACGATCACTCGGTCAAACCCGGCCGCATCAAAGCAGTCGACCGCAGCACGCGCCGTGCCGGACAGACCGCCCAGTTGACCGCGGGCTGAAAGCGAGCGTATGAAGCAGTTCGGATGCGCACCATATTCACTCATCCGGATTCGGTCGCCCAGCACAGCGCCACCGCTGACCGGACTCGATGGGTCGACAGCAACCACTGCCACCCTCAGGTTTCGGGCGAGCCAAATACCCATCATGGCGTTGACAAGGGTAGATTTGCCGCCGCCCGGAACGCCTGTGACTCCGACCACGAGCGCACGACCAGCATGCGCGGACAAGAGCTCAGCGGCCTCCTGGCTACCCGGCACGCCATCGTCCAGGCATGTCAACATGCGGGCAATCACCCGGCGATCACCCGCCAGCACATGGGCGAGCATGGATCGGCGGCTGGTATCTGACGACAGCATCATACGACTGCCAATGGGTGGCCAAAACCAAGATCTCGGCGCAGGCGTGCGCAGATTTCTTCATGCGTCAGCCCTGCTCGTGCGCCATCAACGACTGCACCGAATACATTGCCTGAAGAATCGTCGACAACACGGGAGATATGGTCCAGCGCTTTGTCAACGTCAGTGGCGGAGCGCCCGTTTTTCCACACCGCAAAATCGTCCAAATGCCGCTGCATGATCACCGGATCAGGACGTTCGATGAGGGGTCTGGCACTGGCGTTCTCGTCGACTTTAAACGCGTTGACACCTACGACAATCTGCTCTCCCGACTCAATGCGCCGCTGGGCCCGCAGGGCTGACGCGCCGATCATTCGCTGGACCTGTCCAGACTCGACGGCCTTGTACATTCCACCAGCTTCATCGATCATTTTGATGATGGACCGGATCTTGTCTTCCATTTGGTCCGTCAACGCTTCTACATAAAACGATCCCCCAAGCGGATCAATCACGTCCGTCAGGTGCGACTCCTCGCGAAGGATGTTCTGGGTCGCGACGGCAATCCGCGCACCAAATTCGCTGGGACACGCCAGTGCCTCATCGTAGGCATCCGTATGCAGCGACTGGAGACCTCCAAAGATTCCGGCCATTGCCTGAACGGTGACGCGGGCAATGTTGTTGAGCGGCTGTTGCCGTGTCAGGTCAACCCCTGATGTCTGCCCGTGAAATTTGAAGCGGCAAGACCGCGGATCCTTGGCGCCGAGTCGCTCACGAGTAATCTGGGACCAAATACGTCGCCCGGCACGAAACTTGGCAACCTCCTCAAACAGGTTCAGCGAGATGTCGAAGAAGAACGTGAATCGCGGCAAGAAATCATCGGGATCCATGCCACGAGCGATGCAGTCTTCGGCGTTCTGAATAGCCGTACACAGCGTGAAGGCCATCGCCTCAGCCGGCGTCGCGCCTGCCTGCTGCATATGCTGGCCGACCACCGACATCGGATTCCAGCGGGGAACATACTGCTTGCAATACGCAATGTGATCGAGCAATACGCGGCGCGAACCACTCAGCGAAAGCCGGTAGAACATGTGATTCGCGACAAAGTGCGAGATGTAGTCACTCTGGTTGGAAGTGCCAGTGATTGATCGCCAGTCGGTACCTCGCCTTTCCGCCGCAATTAGCATGAAGGCCAAAAGAGTAAATGGCGACGGGTCATTCAATGCGCACGAGACTTCTCCGACGTCAACCCCCTGGAGGCTTCGTTGCATGTGGTCGACGTTGTTGATCACAACGCCACATGTTCCGAGAAGTTCCTTGTCGACCGTGCTCATGTCATAGCCGCGATACACCGAATTGCAGGGAATGAGTGAAACAGCCGTCGCACCGCCCTCCATCAGGCCTAGTAGCCGCGCGTTGTAGTCCGCCGGGGTACCGAGCCCGACCAGTTGGCGCTGAGTCCAGGTGCGCCCACGATACATCGTGGCATAGATGCCACGCGTGTAGTCGGGCTGGCCAGGGTAGCTCAGCGGATCATCGCTACCGTACCGCGCCCAGTCCTGAGGGGTGTAAAGCGGCTTGACCGGAATTCCCGACACGTTTTCGAGTGGCCGCTCAGCCGGAATCGACTCGCGGTATTCCGTTTCCCACGCGGCGTGAGAGGGTGTCGATTCAGAACTTTTGTCGCTCATTGGTTCAATTAACTTGTCCATTTCAATTTCCTTTATCAAGCAAGGCAGCACCCTCGATTCGAGCTTCGCGTGCATAGTCGCGAATGCGGGCCGTAATTTCATCCATCGTGCTGCCGGGATGGAATACCTCCCGTACGCCACTCTCAAGCAACAGGGCTTCTTCGTTGTCCGGCACAATGCCGCCAACGACGACGCGCAAATTACCCAAACCGGCTTCCCGAAGCGCTTTCGTCAGCTTGGGGACGATGAGATGATCGGTGGCCAGAGATGAGATGCCGATCACATCGACACCCTCCTCAAGAGCGGTTTTCACGACCGTCTCTATGCTCTGCCACGGAGGGGTATAAATCACCTCCATTCCCGCGTCGCGGCATGCAGCAGCGACCAGGCGGCTGCCGCGGTCGTGACCATCCAATCCAATCTTCGTCACCAACACCCTGGGGTTGAAGTTTTGTAAGGTCATTTGACTTCCTTTATGGTTTAAGTAGATTCATTTTTAATAACTGAACGAAGCGCCTGGCAATCTTGTCCGGCGTCAACGCGCCCCCTTCCCTGAACCAGGTTTGACTCCAATTCAATGCACCCATGAGCAAGAGGCGCAGATCACGCCGTTCGACCGACTTCGGCAATGGAAGCATTTCGAGCAGAGCTTCGAAGCGGTGCTCGTAGGAGTTGCGCAGGATGGTCAGTTCGGTAGCGACGGAAGGGGCATCGTCGGGTCGGATCCGTATTACCACTTGCGAGTAATCTGTGCGGTCGAGCAAGGCAGACAGGTGTCCTATACAGGCGGCTTCAAGCCGATCCCACGGAGCGTCAACACCCTCAATGGCGGCATCGACCCTGGCAGAAATGCGTTCAACGCCTTCGCGATAAACAGCCACTAGCAAGGCTTCTTTAGTTTCAAAGTGGTAGTAGAGCGAGCCGGGCAGCATCCCCACGGGTTCAACAATCTCTCGAATCGACGCGGCGGAGAACCCCCGCTTGGCGAATACGCGCGCTGCTTCGTCAAGCAATTTGGGCAAACGGTTGTGAGCGCGCCGGGAGACCTTTGCGGCGTCTGAACGGGTCTCGGAAGCAGTGTCGAGACGGGAGAGCTTTGTCACGGGCGTTTCCTTGGCTCGCTTGTCGAGCATACTTTTTTTGCCACAACTAAAAAAACAAACACTTGTTTTGTTAAAAATATAAACTCAATCTCACCGCTTGGCAATAGTTACTTACCAAGCCTTGTCCAATGAGGTATGAGCGTAGTAATCGGCCCACTGGTCAAGTTGGGTGGGCACCATTGCGGTGGACGGCACCAAGATCAAGGCCAAAGCCAGCCGCGACAAGGCCATGAGCTACGACTGAATGCTCCAGGCCGAGGCCGAACTCCAGGCGCAAATCAAGCCCCCACTTCCGTCCGCCACTTACTCTCACGGGCCGTTCCAGCAGCTCGTGGGCTATGACATCCTGCACGGAGAAAACGGCCTGTATTTCCGGCTTCCGATCCGGCGCGACCACCTCAACCCCCACGGCGTTCTCCACGGCGGCGTGCCCTTGACCTTGCTCGATGCGGTCGGGGGCAGAACGCTGATCGACCGGCCTATCCCCGGCAGCGGCCAGCTCATCCAGTCGTCGGTAACGGTCACGCTCACCGTGGATTTCATTCGTGCGGTCGGCACCGGGATCCTGTTTGCATCGGCGATACCCGACCACATCGGCAAGACGCTGGCCTACGTGTCGGTGAAAGTGATGCTCGACGCACTCGACGGAGACATCGTGTCGCGCGGCATCGGCACCTACCGCATCTAGGCTAAATGAGCCCATCCCCTCTACAGGGACTTCCAGTTAAGTCAAGAACGGTTT
>NZ_JAQSDL010000098.1 GCF_029945895.1 Polaromonas sp.
ATCCTCACGTACCCCAAGGTACGTTCCGGTTCCTGCGCTCCGTCCGCCTAGCCTGGCACCTGCTCGCTACGCCGCCCGGACTTTCCGGGCAGCAAACAAAAAACCCGCAGGGCTCGCGCCCTGCGGGTTTTTTCATGTGCGCTCGAAACTCAGGCCGACGCGTATTCGCTGCCGGCTTCGCGGGCCGGCTGGGCCCACCAGTAGACCAGCACAAACCAGCCGATGACGGTGAGCATGATGAGTTGCCACCAGCCGCTTTTGCCAATGTCGTGAAGCCGGCGCGTGCCTGCGGCCAGGGCCGGAAGCAGCAAAGCCAGACCGACCAGGCCGCTGAGCGTGTCACTGAGCATCGAAGCGGCAATGGAGACCAGGACCTGGAACAGGAAAAACCACCAGAATTCAGGGCGCGAGGCGCGGCCGGAAAAGGTCGCGTACTTGGCGAAACAGGTGGAAATGGCTTGACCGAAGTTCATGTTTTTTTCTCCTCCTCAGGATACAAACGGGGTAAATTCCCCGCGCCATGATATGCCAGACCCGGACCAGTACTGCGGCGGTCCCTCAGCGCAGGCGCTTCAACAAGCCCGCGGTGGAGGAATCCAGCCCTGAAACATCTCCACTGCGCAAACGCGGTTCGATGTCCCTGGCGAGCACCTTGCCGAGCTCGACGCCCCACTGGTCAAAACTGTTGATGCCCCAGATCGCGCCGCTGACAAACACGCGGTGCTCCTGCACCGCAATCAGCGCGCCCAGGCTGGCCGGGTTCAGTTCCTCCAGCAGGAGAAAGGTGCTGGGGCGGTTGCCCGGGAAGTGTTTATGCCCGGCGGCGTCGCTCTTGCCCAGCATCAGCGCCTGGGCCTGAGCCAGCACGTTCGCAAGGAGCTTGTCGTGGTGGCCCGGCAAGCCATGGGAGGATTTTTTGACGGCAACAAACTCGACCGGCACCACGTCCGTGCCCTGATGCAGCATCTGGAAATACGCGTGCTGGCCATTGGTGCCGGGTTCGCCCCAGAGCACCGGCGCAGTGGCAAAAGGCAGCGCCTGGCCCTGGGCGTCCACGCGTTTGCCGTTGCTCTCCATCTCCAGCTGCTGCAGGTAGGCCGGCCAGCGGCGCAAGGCGCTGCTGTAGGGCGCCAGACTGCGGCTGGTGAAACGGTGGAAGTTTCGGTACCAGACATCAAGCAGGCCCAGCCGCACCGGCAGGTTCTGTGCCAAGGGTGCCGTGCGGAAATGACCGTCCATCGCGTGGGCGCCGGCCAGCAGGTCGCGAAAACCAGCGGCGCCTATGCTGATGGCCAGCGGCAGGCCAATGGCCGACCACAGCGAGTACCGCCCGCCCACCCAGTCCCAGAAGCCGAAGGTCGTGCTGATGCCAAAGGCCTGGGCCGCGGCAATGTTGGTCGTCAGTGCGGCAAAGTGGCGCGCGATGTCCGTCCCGCCCTGCGCTTCAAACCAGCGTTTCGCCGACAGGGCGTTGGTCATGGTTTCGGTGGTCGTGAAGGTCTTGGAGGCAATCAGGAACAGGGTGTTCTGTGCCTGGACCTGCGCCAAGACGCTGGCGAGTTCCTGCCCGTCGACATTGGAGACAAAGTGAAAGCGCTTGCCGGGAATGCGGAAGGCGTCGAGCGCCAGCACCGCCATCTGCGGACCGAGGTCGGAGCCACCGATGCCGATGTTGACGATGTCGGTGATGGCCTCGTCCCGACGCACCTGCTCTGCGTAGGCCAGCATGGCGGCCAATGTTTCCTGCACCTGGTCAAATCCGGCCGCTATGTTTTCAGGAGCTGCCGGCGCCCATCCCTGCTGGGCTTGAGCCGGATTTCTCAATAAAAAATGCATGACCGCCCGATCTTCGCTGCGGTTGATCCTCTCGCCGGCAAACATCGCATCGCGGTAGTGCTCCACGCCGCGCTGGCGCGCAAGGTCCAGCAGCAAGGCCTGGGTGGGCGCATCGATCAGGTTTTTGGAGAGGTCGGCAAAAACATGCGGCGCCTCCTGGCTGAACGCAGCGAACCGGCCGGGATCGGCCGCAAAGGCCTGGGGCAGGTCGAACCTTTTCCCCGTCGCGTCAAACTGCGCCTGCAGCGCAGCCCAGGCGGGGGTCTGGTGGCAAGGTGGACGGTCCATCAGCCGAACCTAGGCCGCCAGCATCAGCTGTTCAAGCTTGACCGCATCCGCCGCAAAGGCGCGTATGCCTTCGGCCAGCTTTTCGGTGGCCATCGCATCTTCGTTGAGCGCATAACGAAAGGTCACCTCGTCAAAGCCGATGGCCGGCAGGTCCAGCGCCTGTGCGGACTGGGCGTCCAGCGCGCGCGCCAGTGGTGCCTCGCTGGCAGCCAGCTGGCCCAACAGCTCGGGGCTGATGGTCAGCAGGTCGCAGCCGGCCAGGGCGGTGATCTGCCCGATGTTGCGAAAACTCGCGCCCATGATCTCGGTCTTGATGCCGAATTTCTTGTAGTGGTTGTAGATCTGGCGCACCGACTGGACGCCGGGGTCGTTGGCGCCGGCATGCGCAGCTTCGTCCCACGCGGCGCCGGCCGATTTTTTGTACCAGTCGTAAATGCGGCCGACAAAGGGGGAAATCAGCTGCACCCCGGCCTGGCCGCAGGCCACCGCCTGGCAGAAGGAAAAAAGCAGGGTCAGGTTGGTGTGGATGCCCCGGTCTTCGAGCCGGCGCGCGGCCTGGATGCCCTCCCAAGTGGCCGCCACCTTGATCAGCACGCGGTCGATGTGGATGCCTTCCGCCTCATAGAGCTCGATGATGCGTTCGCCGCGTGTGAAGGTGGCATTGCTGTCAAAACTCAGACGCGCATCGACTTCGGTCGACACCCGGCCCGGGATGATGGACAGGATCTCGCAGCCAAAACGCACCAGCAGCCGGTCCATGGTTTCATCGAGCGCACGGCCGCGAAACTTCGCCACGGTGTCCGCCAACAGCGGCTGGTAATCGGGCTTTAACACGGCCTTGAGGATCAGCGACGGGTTGGTCGTTGCATCCTGAGGCTTGTAAGCGTCGAGTTGTTTGAAATCACCGGTGTCGGCCACGACGGTGGTGAACTGCTTGAGGGCTTCGAGTTGGTTCATGGCGAAAGTGTAGGTGGGCCACGGCCACAGCCCTGTAAGACCATGACCTCATTGAGTTACCATTATGGCAACATCTTATGAAACTTTATTACATATCTGCCGATCGGAAAGGCTGTGGAACATGAGTTTTGATCTGGTCCTGTTTGGCGGCACGGGCGATCTGACCTGGCGCAAACTGATGCCGGCGCTGTTCCAGGCCTTCCGGCACGGCTCCCTGCCCGCAGACGGCCGTATTGTGGGCGTGGGCCGCGACCCCATGAGCGATGCCGAGTACCGGGCTTTGATACGCGCACGTTTTGACAGCGTCGAACTGGCCAAACGCCCCACCGGAGACGAGTTCGAACGTTTTGCCGCGCTGCTGCACTACCTGCGCATGGACCTGTCCGGTCCGGCCGACTATGCGGCACTCGCCACCCTGCTGAAAGCACGCCAGGCCGACACCGTCGTGATGTACCTGGCCACCGCGCCGACCCTGTTCAAGGCGATCTGCGAAAACATGGCGACCGTCGGGCTCAACGGCCCGCAAACCCGCGTGGTGCTGGAAAAACCACTGGGTCACGACCTCGCCTCGAACCGTGCCATCAACGAGGCCGTGCTGCGTGTGTTGCCGGAAAAGCAGATCTTCCGCATCGACCACTACCTCGGCAAACCTTCGGTTCAGAACCTGTTCGCCCTGCGTTTCGGCAATTCGCTGTTTGAGCCGCTGTGGCGCCGCGAGACCATTGCCAACATCCAGATCACGATTGCCGAGGAACTCGGCGTGGAAAAACGCGGTGCCTTTTACGACAGCACCGGCGCGCTGCGCGACATGGTGCAAAACCACGCGCTGCAATTGCTCTGCGCGATCGGCATGGAGCCGCCGATCAACGCCCACGCCGATGCCATCCGCGATGAGAAGCTCAAGGTCCTGCGTTCGCTCAAGGCCTGGACACCGGAAACCCTGAAGCACCACGTGATTCGCGGGCAGTACGCAGCGGGCAACATCAACGGCGAGGCCGTGCCCGGTTACCTGCAGGAAAGCGGCGTCAGCCCGGACAGCAGGACCGAAACCTTTGTCTCCCTGCGCGCCGAAATCGCCAACTGGCGCTGGGCCGGCGTGCCGTTTTACATACGCACCGGCAAGCGGCTGGCCGACCGCGACGCCCACATCGAGGTGAACTTCCGCCCGACGCCGCACGCCATCTTCAAGTCGCCGCTGGGCGCCGGCAACCGGCTGGTGATCAACCTGCAGCCCAAGGACGGGCTGGAGCTGCACCTGCTGGCGCAAGGCCAGGACAACCGGCAGGGTGCACGTGCGGCCAGCCAGACGCTGGCGCCGGTGCAGCTGGACCTCGACTTCGACAAGCGTTTTGGCACCGAACGTGTCGGGGCCTACGAACGCCTGCTGCTGGACGTGATCGACGGCCGGTTGAACCTGTTTGTGCGCAGCGATGAACAGGAAGAAGCCTGGCGCTGGGTCGAACCGATTCTGGACGCCTGGGAGCACGATACCGACGGCCCGCGCCCTTACACCGCCGGCACCTGGGGGCCCAGCGCCTCCAGCGCCATGATCGCGCGGGACAGCCATTGGTGGAGTGAAGAGTCTTGACCCCAATGTGGCCCCCACAGTCATTCGCTTCGCGTAACTCCCTGCACCTTGCAGGCCGCCGCTCGCCAGAGGCTTCGCTTCTGTCGCCCGTCCAAACCTGCTCAAGCAGTTTTGGAGCCGCGGGCTCCAGCCCCGAGGGGGCCGCTGCGCCTGCGGGCTGGCAGAGCCAGACCCGCGGCCCCGGCTTGGAATACGCCATCAGGGACGTACTTCGCGACGTTTGGGGCTCATTCAGTGCTTGACCGCATCAAAGCCTGCCTGCCTTCGCTGGCGCCGGCGGAGCAGCGTGTGGCGCACCTGGTGCTCAGCGATGCGCGGGCCTTTGCCAGTCTGCCGGTGACCGAGCTGGCTGCACGCGCCCATGTCAGCAAGCCGACGGTGATCCGGTTTTGCCGCAGCGTCGGTTACGACGGCCTGTCAGACTTCAAGCTCAAGCTGGCCGGCAATGTCAGCGAAGGTGTGCCTTTCATTCACCGCAGTGTCGATGCAGATGACAAGACGAACGACGTGCTGGTCAAGGTGATTGACAACACGGTGGCCGCCTTCCTGAAGTACCGCAATGACGCCAGCGCGGCGTTGATTGAAAAAGCCGTGCTGGCCCTGGCGGCGACCTGCAGCAGCGGACAGCGCATCGAATTTTTCGGCGTTGGCAATTCCGGCATCGTCGCGCAGGATGCGCAGCACAAGTTCTTCCGTCTCGGCGTGCATGCCATCGCCTACAGCGACGGCCACCTGCAGGTCATGAGCGCCTCGCTGCTCAGGCCGGGGGACTGCGTGGTGATCATCTCCAACTCGGGCCGCACGCGCGACCTGATGGACGCCTGCGATATCGCCCGCAGGAATGGCGCCACCACCATCGTGATCACGGCCAGTGGCTCGCCGCTGGCCGCCGCCGGCCACATTCACCTGGCCGCCGACCACCCCGAGGGCTATGACCGCTACAGCCCCATGGTGTCGCGCCTGCTGCACCTGATGATCATCGACATCCTCGCGACCTGCGTGGCGCTGCGCATTGGCAGCCCGACCCTGCAGCCGCTGCTCAAGGAAATGAAGAACAATTTGCGGAGCAAACGGTACGCCTGAGGTTCTTCGGTTCTGGCGGAGCCTGTCGAAGCTGCGTTTCTTCCTCAAGCCTCTTTCGTTCGCTTCTGCCTGTTGGCCGGGGGTTGCCCGGCGGCAACTCACTTTCTTTTTGCGTCGCCAAAAAGAAAGCAAGCAAAGAAAAAGGCGCCCCGATGGTCTGGGTCCCTCCGCTTCGCTGCGGGCAGCCTGCGGTGCTCGCCGAAAGTGGGGGCGAGCTCGAACTCGCCTTCGGCTCAGACAATCGCTCGCCCTGATCCACTTTCGGCTGCGCTCCTCGGCCCAGCCCGACGGGTGGGGAAACGAAGACAAATACCAAAAACCGAATGCGGGGAGACATGACGCGCGCAGCGCGTCATGGCGGACTCAAGCGACCGTGATGTTTGCACGCGGTCGCAGCACACGCGGCCAAATGAAGTCCCCCTCCATCGCCCAGCGGGGCGATGGAGGGGTTAGGGGTGGGAGTGGGGAGTTATGCCTACTTTCCAAGGCAAACCGCAGACGCAGCGTGACGCCGCCAAGGATTTCATCCGCATTCAAGAATGGAATCGGCCTCCAGCCCTTACGTAGAAAGCGCTACCAGCTACAAAAACAGGAGCAACTAGATGCGACCTTCTTCGACAGCATGGCAGGCGATCTTCACGCCCTGAATGCTCAGAAGCTGTGGCCGCTCGGCGCGGCAGCGGTCGTTGACGTGCGGGCAGCGCGGATGGAAGGTGCAGCCAGTCGGCGGGCTCAAGGGGTTGGGCACCTCGCCCTGCACCGGGGTGCGGGCGCGGCCGGTGTCATGCATTTTCGGGATCGCGTCCAGCAGCATGCGTGTGTAAGGGTGCTTCGGGTTGGCAAACAGCGTCTGCTTGTCCGACAGTTCGACCAGCCGTCCGAGGTACATCACGCCGACCTGGTCACTGACATGGCGCACCACCGCAAGATTGTGCGAAATGAACAGGTAAGTCAGCCCGCGCTCGCGTTGCAGGTCTTTCATGATGTTGAGCACCTGCGCCTGCACACTCACATCGAGCGCCGAGGTCGGCTCGTCACAAACCAGAAACTCCGGCTCGGTGGCGAGTGCCCGGGCAATCGAGATGCGCTGGCGCTGGCCGCCCGAAAACTGGTGCGGAAACTTGACCATGTCCAGGGGGGACAGGCCGACCGACTTGAGCAGCTCGCCCACGCGCGCCCTGAGTTCGGCCTCGTTGGTGATCAGCCCGTGTTCCTTGAGCGGCTCACCCACGATATCCTCCACGATCCAGCGCGGATTCAGGCTCGCGTACGGGTCCTGGAAAATCATCTGGATGCGTCGCCGCAGCTGCCGGCCTCGCGGCGTCTTGAAGGCCGCATGGGCATCCTGGCCGTCAAAGGTCAGGCCGCCGCGCGTCGGCTCGTACAGGCCCACCAGCAATCGGGCCACCGTGCTTTTGCCACAGCCCGACTCGCCGACCAGGGCCAATGTCTTGCCTTTTTCAATCTCGAAGCTGACGCCGTCGACGGCATGCAGCATCAGCCTGGGCTTGCCTTCAAGTACCCGGTTCAGCCAGGGTGGGGAAACGTCGAAGGTCTTGGCCAGGTCAAAGGCCTGAACAAGAGGAGCCCCCACGCTTGTCGCTGCGCGTACGTCGCTGCCCCCCGAGGGGGCTGTTTTCCCTTGGGGCGGCCCTGCGGGAAAACGGTCGCCCGCGCTTGTCGTCGTTTCGCTGTTGCTCATGCGGGCACTCCCACCGCGGCATCGTGCAGCCAGCAGGCGGCGCGCGTGGCGCCAGCAGGCAGCAGGTCCGGCCTGTCCCGCTTGCAGCGGTCAAACACCTTGGGGCAGCGCGGATTGAAGGCGCAGCCTTGGGGAATGGCGTTCAGGCGCGGCATGGCACCGTCAATCTGATTGAGTCGCTCGCGGTCCAGCGTGATATCGGGGATGGCCTCCATCAGGCCAGCGGTGTAGGGATGGGACGGGTGATTGATCACCTCATGCACCGGGCCAATTTCGGCAATGCGGCCGGCGTACATCACGGCCACGCGGTCGCAGGTTTCGGCGATCACGCCCATGTCATGGGTGATCAGCATCACCGCAGCACCGCGCTTCTTGCAGATGCTCTTGAGCAGCATGATGATCTGCGCCTGTATCGACACGTCGAGCGCCGTGGTCGGCTCGTCAGCCACAATCAGCTTGGGCTCGGCGGCCAGCGCCAGCGCAATCACCACGCGCTGACGCATGCCCCCTGAGAACTGGTGCGGGAAATGTTCGATGCGCTGCTCGGCCGCCGGAATGCCGGTGTCCTGCAGCAGGGAAATGGCGCGCTGGCGCGCTTCCGCGTTGCTGACCGGCAAATGCGCCTGTATCGTTTCGATCAGCTGCCGGCCCACCGTGTACAGCGGGTTCAGCGAGGTCAAGGGGTCCTGGAAAATTGCACCGATCTTGCGGCCTCGAATATGACGCATCTGCTCGTAGGGGAGGTTGTCAATGCGTTCGCCTTCGAGCAGGATCTGCCCTCCGCCAATACGACCGGGCGGCTCCAGCAGCCCGATGATGGCAGCGCCGGTCAGCGACTTGCCGGCGCCCGACTCACCGACCACGCCCAGAATTTCGCCGGGGGCGATATCAAACGAAATGTCGTCCAGCGCCCGCAGCGTGCCGCGCCGGCCGGGAAACTCGACGATCAGGTTCTTGACTTGTAAAAGACTCATTCGCTTCTCAGTAAATTCAAGCGTCTGCCGGGGGAAAGGTTTTTCCGCAGGGCCGCCCCAAGGAAAAATGCAACCCCTTGGGGGGCAGCGTCGTACGCAAGGCGACAAGCGTGGGGGCCATGTTTATCTGAGCCTCGGGTTCAACGCATCACGCAGCCAGTCGCCCAGCAGGTTCACGCTCAGCGAAATCAGCACCAGCATCAGACCGGGAAACACCGTGATCCACCACTCCCCGGAAAACAGGTAGTCGTTGCCGATGCGGATCAGGGTGCCCAGCGAAGGCGACGTGGGCGGCGCGCCCACTCCCAGGAAAGACAGCGTGGCTTCGGTGATGATGGCCGTGGCCACCTGGATGGTCGCCAGCACCAGCACCGGCCCCATCACATTGGGCAGCACATGACGACGCATGATGCGCATCGGTGTCACACCGGTCACACGTGCCGCCTGCACGTACTCCTTGTTGCGTTCGACCAAGGTCGAGCCCCGCACCGTTCGGGCGTACTGCACCCAGCCGGTGAGCGTGATCGATATGATCAGCACTCCCAGCGCCAGGGAGTCCTGCGCGTTGGGGAACAGGGCCCGCCCCACCCCGGCAATCAGCAGGGCCACCAGAATGGCCGGGAAAGACAGCATCACGTCGCACAGGCGCATTAACGCAGAGTCAATCCAGCCACCGTAAAAGCCGGCCAGCAAACCCATGCCCACACCGAACACGACCGACAGGATCACCGAGGCAAAACCCACCGCCAGGGAAACGCGGGCACCGTACATGAGGGCCGAGAGGATGTCCCGCCCCTGGTCGTCGGTGCCCAGCAGGTACTTGCTCGAGCCTTCGGCCGACCACGCCGGCGGCAGGCGGGCATCGCTCAGTTCGAGCGTCGTCAGGTCAAACGGATTGTGCGGGGCCACAAAGCCCGCAAACACCGAACAGAATATGCAGATGAGGGCGACTGCAGCTGCAGCCATCGCCACCGGGGAGGTGCGAAAGCTGTAGCCGATGTCGCCATCCCACCATCGGAATAGCGCGCTTTTCATCAACCCTTGTTATTTGTTGACTTTGACGTACTTCCAGGGCATTCCGTTGTCGGGCCACTGAACCATTTCAATGTTCTTCCTGGACGCCCAGTTGAGCGCCTGCTGATGCAGCGGCAGATGACCCACTTCATCCTGATGGATCTTCAGCGCTTCACGGATCATCTCGTTGCGCTTCTTGTCATCGGTCTCGGAAGCCACCAGGTCGGTCAGCTGATCCACCCTGGCGTTGCTGTAGGAACCCAGATTGAACTGACCGCGGCCACCCTCACCCGGCGTGGACATGATGGGGTAGAGCACGTTGTGGGCGTCCACCGTGCTCGGTGTCCAGCCCAGCATGTAGAAGCTGGTGTCACGCCGCAGGATTTTCGGAAAGTAGGTGCCCTTGGTTTCGGCTTCCAGATTGATCTTGACCCCGATGCGCGACAGGTTGGCAGCCACGGCCTGGCAGATCTCACCGTCATTGACATAACGGTCGTTCGGGCAGTTCATCTTCAGCTCGAACCCTGCACCGTAACCCGCGTCGGCCATCAGCTTCTTGGCAGCTTCCACGTCAAACGGCAGGCGCTTGGCAAGCTCGGGAGCGTAACCCTTGATCTCGGGTGCCAGCAGCGTCGCCACCGGCGTGGAGGCACCGCGCATCACACGGTTCTTGATGGCTTCGATGTCGATGGCCTGGTAGAAGGCCTGGCGGACGCGTTTGTCCTTGAAGGGGTTTTTGCCCTTGACGCTGGAGAACTGCAGTTCGTCGCGCTTCTGGTCCATGCCGAGGAAAATGATGCGCAGCTCGGGGCCCTGCAGCACTTTCAGATCGGCATTGCCCTTGATGCGGGCCACGTCCTGCACCGGCACCGGTTCCATCACGTCAATTTCACCCGACAGAAGTGCCGCGACGCGGGTGCTGTTGTTGCCGATGACGTTGAAGATCACCTCGTCCACATTGCCGTCGATCTTGCCCCAGTAATTGCCGTTGCGGGTAAAGGTGGTGCGGACATTGGGCTGGCGCTCACGCACACGGAAAGGGCCGGTGCCATTGGCGCGGAAAGACGCGGCGTTTTCAATGCCCTTGCGGCGGTCCACCGGCTTGGTGGCCTGGTTCGTTTCGCACCACTTCTTGCTCATGATGTGCCACTGCGTGAACAGCTC
>NZ_JAQSDL010000099.1 GCF_029945895.1 Polaromonas sp.
CCAGCAGGCCCTGCTCGATCTCGGGCACTTCCTGGCGGAACAGCTCGATCATGAATTCGGGCGCGGTGCGCGACAGGATGATGGGCGCGCCACGCAAGGTGTTGTCGACTTCCATGATCATGGCGCGAACACGGTCACCGGAGCGCAGGTTTTCCTTCGGGATCATGTCGCTGCGGCGCAGGCGGCCCTCGACGCGGCCGGATTCGACAATGATGTCGCCCTTGTCCATGCGCTTGACGGTGCCGACAAAAATCTTCTCGCCGCGCGACATGAAGTCGTTGAGCAGCATCTCGCGCTCGGCGTCGCGGATTTTCTGCAGGATGACCTGTTTGGCTGCTTGCGCGCCAATACGGCCGATCGGCAGGCTTTCGACCGGCTTTTCGATGTAGTCGCCTTCTTCGATGTCCGCAATCTCGTCGCGCGCATCGCTGACCAGCTCTTCGGCTTCGGGGTTTTGCAGACCGGCTTCGTCAGGCACCACCAGCCAGCGGCGGAAGGTTTCGTAGTTGCCGCTATCACGGTCCACCACCACGCGGATGTCTACACCGTCTGCGTACACCTTCTTGGTGGCCGAGGCGAGCGCAAGCTCGACCGCGCCAAAGACGACGTCACGTTCAACATTTTTCTCACGCGATATGGCATCAACCAACATCAACAGTTCGCGATTCATTTCACAAGCCTGCCTTTCTTTTATATCTCTGTGGCGGGTGCGCTTTTCGGCCGGCGCCCCTTGAAGTCAACAACGGGCGCCAGACGCGCCTGCACTATTTCATCCAGCGTGAAACCCAGCGCCTGCAGCGGTGCGGGAATCCTCTTTTTGCTTATCTTTTGCCCGGGTTTGACGGCGGGCTCTTCGCTCCACACAATCTGCCACCCGGAAGCCGCACGCTCAAGCGTGCCGCGGAATTTTTTACGGCTGGCCGACACGCCGGATCCGGCCGCGGCCGCCGCCCCGATGGGCGCTTTCAGCGTGAGGTCAATCAACTCGCCCGCAAACCGCTCGAAATCCTTTTCGCTGCGCAAGGGGCGGTCAATGCCCGGCGAGCTCACTTCGAGCCGGGAATACGCGGCCCCCTCCACTTCCAGCACAAACTGCAGCTGGCGCGTGACTTTTTCGCAGTCTTCTGCATTGATGAACTGTTCGGCACCCTGGACATAAGGCTGGTCAATCGTGACGCGCAGCAAACCACCGGCGGTGCGCTCGATGTCCACCAGCTCGTAACCCAGTCCCGTGACTGTTTGCTCAATCGTCTCGTGTAATGCCATTCAGTTCTAAAAAAGCAGCTTCGTAAAAGTCAGGGTTGCAAAAACAAACGCCCAAAAAAAATGGGCGGTGAAAACCCGCCCATTTGGTCGTGAAGCGCATATTGTAACCTGCTGCTAACGCCTGTGCAAGCAGTTTACATGCCGGGGCGCCCTATCCTTTGTGCAACGCAACCTGGCCGGCATCCACAAATTCCGGAAAAAGCGGCGAAATCAGCAAAAAGGCTCTGGGTGGACCTCATCCGCGTCAGCCCTGCGCCGCCACCAGCGTCTGGGTGTAAGGGTGTTGCGGCCGCTCCAGCACCTCTTCCACGCTGCCGGCTTCCAGCACCTCGCCGTCCTTGAGCACCATGACCTGGTGCGCCATGGCCCGGATCACATCCACGTCGTGGGTGATCAAGAGGTAGCTCAGGCCGTGCTCGCGCTGGAGTTTCTGCAGCAGCTGGAGCACCTGTTTCTGGATCGTCACGTCCAGGGCGCTGGTCGGTTCATCCAGCACCAGCAACCGGGGCTGGATGATCAGGGCCCGTGCAATCGCCAGCCGCTGGCGCTGCCCCCCCGAAAACTCATGCGGGTAACGCTGCAGCAGGCCGGGGAAATCCTGCCCCCGCGCGCCCTCACTGCGTGCAGCTTGCTGCCCCCCAACGGGGTGCATTCCGTCTTGGGGCGGCCCGGCGACGGAATCCTGCGCTTCGTTCATACCGACTTCCGCCAGGGACTGCAGCACCTTTTCTCGCCGCTGGCTGGCGGACAGCCCCGGCTCGTGCACGCGCAAGCCTTCCCCGACGATTTCCTCGACCGTCATGCGCGGCGACAGCGAGGAAAACGGGTCCTGGAAAACCACCTGAACCGCGCGTCGGATACGTTTGTTGCTGGCCGCATCGCGGCTCCATGCCTGGCCCGCTGCCAGCAGCTGACCCTGGTGCGGATGCAGACCCAGTGCGGCCAGGGCCAGCGTGGATTTACCCGACCCGGACTCCCCGATCACCCCGAGGGTCTGGCCGGCGGGAACCTGGAAACTGGCGCCATGGAGCGCTACAAACTCGCCCTTGCGAAACCAGCCGCGCACCCCGGGAATAGGCAGCGGGTACGTGACCCGCAGGTCCCGGGCCTGCAGCACCACGGCAGCAGCAGGATCGGCCTGACCCGGCGCCACGTCGCGTGACGGCCGGCTGTCTATCAGTTTGCGGGTGTAGGCATGCTGCGGGTGGTCGAACACCTGCGCCACCGGCCCGGTCTCCACAATGCGACCGTTCTCCATCACGGCAATGCGGTCGGCAAAGCGCCGCACCAGGTTCAGGTCGTGGGTGATCAGGAGCACTGCCATCCCGTTGCGTTGCTGCAGCCCGGTCAGCAGGTCCAGGATCTGCGTGCGCAGCGTGACATCGAGGGCCGTCGTCGGCTCGTCGGCCAGCAGCAGTTTGGGCTGGCAGGCCAGCGCCATGGCAATCATGGCGCGCTGACGCTGGCCGCCTGACAGCTGGTGCGGGTAAGAGCCGGCCCGCCGGGCAGCCTCGGGAATGCCGGTATCCGCTAGCAATTTAATAGCTGCCTGCGCAGATTCGGCGGGCGTCATGGCCTTTTTCAGCTGCAAGACTTCAGCGATCTGCTCACCCACGGTGAACAGCGGGTTCAGGGCCGTCATCGGCTCCTGAAAGATCATCGCGATGTCCTGGCCGCGGATCCCGCGCAAAGTCCGCTCGGGAAGGGACAGCAGGTCGACAGCCCCCTCATGTCCCGCGAAGGCTGCCTTGCCGCTGATGGCAGCGTTCTGCACGAGGCGCAGCAGGCTCAGTGCAGTGACGGTTTTCCCGGAGCCCGACTCCCCGACCAGCGCGAGTTTTTCCCCGGGCCGGATGGAAAAATCGATGCCGCGCACCACCTCCTTGCCGGCGAAGGACACGCGCAGGTTGCTGACGTCAAGAAGGCAGGACACGTTCGCGACGGGCATGGAGGTCGTGGAGGCCGTCATTTGTCAGCCTTCCGTGGGTCCAGGGCGTCCCGCAGCGCATCGCCCATGAAGGTCAGCAGCAACAAGGTCATCACCAGCACCGCGAAGGTCGACAGCGAAATCCACCAGGCGTCGATGTTGGCCTTGCCCTGGTTCAGCAGCTCGCCCAAGGAGGGCGTGCCGGGCGGCACGCCCAGGCCCAGAAAATCAAGTGAAGTCAGCGCCAGAATCGCCGCACTCATGCGAAAAGGCAGAAAGGTGACCACTGGCGTCAGGCTGTTGGGCAGGATGTGGCGCCACATGATCTGCAGGTTGCCGACGCCCAGCGCGCGCGCAGCGCGCACGTAGTCCATCTGGCGGTTGCGCAGAAACTCGGCGCGCACATAGTCGGACAGACCCATCCAGCCGAACAGGCTGAGCAGGAGCAAAAGCACGGCCACGCTGGGCGCAAAAATCGCGCTGAAAATGATCAGCAGGTACAGCTCAGGCATGGAGCCCCAGATCTCGATGAAACGCTGGAAAGCCAGATCGGTCTTGCCGCCCACATAACCCTGCACCGCCCCGGTGATGATGCCGACCACCACCCCGATCAGCGTCAGCGCCAGCCCGAACAGCACGCTGAGGCGGAAACCGTAAATCAGCTGGGCCAGCAGGTCGCGCCCGCGGTCGTCGGTGCCGAACAGGTTGTCGCGCGACGGCGCCGACGGGTTGGGCTCTTTTGAAAAATAGTTGATGGTGCGCGGGCCATAAGGATTGGGCGGATATACCGACCAGTTGTCCCCTTCCCTGAGTTTGGCGCGGACAAAGGGGTCGAGGTAGTCCGTCGGTGTGTCGAAATCCCCGCCAAAGGTTTTTTCCGAATAGTCCCGGACCAGCGGAAAGTAGAAAGACCCCTCGTAACGCACCAGCAGCGGCCTGTCGTTGGACAACACCTCGGCAAACAGGCTCAGCACCACCAGCACGCAGAAAATCACCAGGCTGCGATAGCCCAGCTTGTTGCGCCGGAAGCGCTGCCAGGCCCGTCTGGAGGGCGATGCGGAAAGGGGCGAGGCAGGGACCGTCATGACTCAATCAAACTTCACGCGGGGGTCTACCCAGACATAACAAAGGTCCGAGACCAGCTTGGTCAGCAGGCCGATCAAGGTGAACAGGTAGAGCGTGCCCAGCACCACCGGGTAGTCGCGCCGGATCACGCTTTCGTAACTGAGCAGCCCCAGGCCGTCGAGCGAGAACAGGGTTTCGATCAGCAGCGAACCGGTGAAAAAGGCACCAATGAAGGCCGACGGAAAACCCGTGATGATGGGAATCAGCGCATTGCGAAAAACGTGTTTCCAGAGCACCTGGCGCTCGGACAGGCCTTTGGCGCGTGCCGTCAGCACGTACTGCTTGCGGATTTCCTCGAGAAAGGAGTTTTTGGTCAGCACTGCCGTCACCGCAAAACTGCCCAGCACCATGGCCGTGACCGGCAAGGTGATGTGCCACAGGTAGTCCGTGATGCGTGCGCCCCAGCTCAGGGTTTCCCAGTTCGACGAGGTCAGCCCGCGCAAGGGAAACCACTGCAGCTGCCCGCCAAAAATCACGAGCAGGGCCACGCCCAGCACAAAGCCGGGAATGGCATAACCGACCAGCACGATCAGCGTGGTGACGAAGTCAAAACGCGAGCCGGCGCGCACCGCCTTGGCCACGCCGAGCGGCACGGCGATCAGGTAGCTGATGAAAAAGGTCCACAGCCCGAGGCTGATGGACACCGGCAACTTTTCCTTGACCAGTTGCCAGACGTCCTTGTGCTGGTAAAAACTTTTCCCGAGGTCAAACCGCGCGAACTGCCCCAGCATCTGGAAAAACCGCTCGTGCACGGGTTTGTCAAAACCGTACAGCGCCCTGATTTCCTCGATGCGCTGCGCGTCCAGGCCCTGCCGGCCGCGGTAGCCGGAGCCGGTGGCCGCCGCACGTTCGCCGCCGGAATCGCGCCCCTGCAACTGCGCCACCATCTGCTCGACCGGACCGCCGGGCACAAACTGCACCATGGCAAAGGTCAGCAGCAGCACCCCCAGCAGGGTGGGAATCATGAGCAGCAGGCGTTTGAGGATGTAGCTGGCCATGGTTATGCGGATGGCAGCGAATACATGAAGTGTTGAGCGTGGGGGGTCATTTGTTGGAGTTTGAAGCCCACCAGGTGCTCATGGCCCAGGTGTCGGCCTGGTAATACGGCGGAATCGTCGTCGGCAACACAAAAGGCGCAGGCCGGTAACCGATGAGAAAGGCGTCGCCATAATACTGCGGCACCGAATAAAAGCCGTGCGTCAGCACGCGGTCCAGCGCGCGCATGGCGGCGCCCAGCTCGGGCCGGGTTCGCGCGGTCACCACCTTCTGCAGCAAGGCATCGACCGCCGGGTCGGCAATGCCCCAGACATTGGACGAGCCGGGCGTCCTGGCCGCTTCGGAGCCGAACCGCTCCAGCAGCTCGCTGCCCGGCGCGGTCGAGCCCGGCAGACGCAAGGTCGTGATCTCGAAGTCAAACGCGTCCATCTTCTGCTTGGACAGGGAGAAATCAACGACCCGGTAAGTCATGGTGATGCCGAGCTTTTCAAGCGCTTTCTGGAAGGGCCCGACGATGCGCACCAGCGACGGCTGGTCGTTGAGGAACTCCATCGTGAAGGCCTCGCCCTTGGCATTGCGCAGCGCGCCATCGCGGTAGCTCCAGCCGGCTTCGCGCAGCAGCGCCTGGGCCTGACGCAGGTTCTGCCGCAGGCTGCCCGGCGGTGTGGTGGCGGGCGCCACCGGCACCGCGCCAAACACCTCAGGCTGAAGTCTGGTGCGCAGCGACTCCAGCAGCGCCAGTTCGTCGGGCTTGGGCAGCCCTTCGGCATGAAATTCGCTGTTCGGGAAATAACCGTTGACGCGTTTGTAGATGCCGTAGAACAGCTGCCGGTTCATCCACTCGAAATCCATGGCCAGCCCGATGGCGCGCCGCACGCGTACGTCCTGGAATTTTTCCTTGCGCAGGTTGAACACATAACCCTGGAAGTCGCCGGGGTTGCGGTTCTCGAAAGCCCGCTTGACGAGTTCGCCCGAGCTGAACTGCTTGCCGGTGTACTGGCGTGCCCAGTTGCGCGAGATGAACTCGCGCATGAAGTCGTATTCACCGGCTTTCAGGCCTTCAAAACGCGAGGTTTCGTCGAGGTAGATCTTGAAGGTGATGCGGTCGAAGTTGAACTGACCCTTGCGACTTGGCAGCTCGGCGCCCCAGTAGGCCGGGTCGCGGACATAGGTGATGTCGCGCCCCATCGCCAGGCTGGCGGGCTTGTAGGGGCCGGAGCCTATCGGCAGGTCGGACACAATTTTGTCGAACGGCTTGCCGCCGCCCCAGGCGCGGCTGAACACCGGCATGCCCCCCACGACCAGCGGCAACTCGGGATTGGGAACTGCGAAATCGAAACGCACCACCCGTTCGGCGAGCACCTTCACCGCTTTGACCTCGGCATAAATGCTGCGGTATTGCGGCGCGGCCAGCTTGCCGGTCAACTGCGTGAACGAATGCAGCACATCGGCGGCCAGGACCGGCGAGCCGTCCTGAAAGCGCGCCCTGGGGTGCAGGCGGAAGGTGGCCGACAGCCGGTCCGGCGACACCTCGACATCGTCGGCCAGCAGGCCATAGGCGGTGGTCGGCTCCTCGGCGTTGCCGGTCAGCAGGCTCTCGATCATCAGCGTGCCGATACCGTAGGGCGCAGTGCCGCGCAGCGTGAAGGGGTTGAACTTGTCGAAGTTGGTGGGGCGGGTCGGCGGCACCATGCGGATCTCGCCGCCCTTGGGCGCGGCGGGATTGACGTAGTCGAAGTGGGTGAAGCCCGGCGGGTACTTGATATCGCCGAACTGCGCATAGGCGTGGGCAGCCCAGGAAGCCGGAGCCAGACAGACCAGAACGGCCGTCACCAAGGCCCGCAAAAACGACAAATCCCGCATGCGACAATTCTGCACTACTTAAGTTGGCAAAGAGCACCATGCACGCAGCGCGCCCTTTGCCCTTTCACTCGCACACACTGGAGCACAAGCATGGGCACACCCACGGGATTTCTCACCGGCAAAAAACTGTTGATCACGGGCGTCCTGTCCAACCGGTCCATCGCTTACGGTATTGCCAAGGCCTGCCATGCCCAGGGCGCCGAACTGGCCTTCAGCTACGTGGGTGAACGTTTCAAGGAGCGCATCACCGAATTTGCCGCCGACTTCGACTCCAAGCTGATTTTTGACTGCGATGTCGGCGACGATGCGCAGATTGCCGCCCTGTTTGCGGACCTGACCAAGACCTGGCCGACCTTTGACGGCTTTGTGCACAGCATCGGCTACGCACCGCGCGAGGCGATTGCCGGGGACTTCCTCGAAGGCCTGACACGCGAGGGCTTCAAGATTGCCCACGATATCAGCGCCTACAGTTTTCCGGCCATGGCCAAGGCTGCCCTGCCCCACCTCAACCCGAAGTCGGCCCTGCTGACGCTGACCTACCTGGGCGCCCAGCGCACCATCCCCAACTACAACACCATGGGCCTGGCCAAGGCCAGCCTGGAAGCCAGCGTGCGTTACCTGGCCGAGTCGCTGGGCCCCAAGGGCATGCGCGTCAACGGCATCAGCGCCGGCCCGATCAAGACACTGGCGGCCAGCGGCATCAAGGACTTCGGCAAGCTGCTGGGCATGGTGGCCGCCGCCTCGCCGCTGCGGCGCAACGTCACCATCGAGGATGTGGGCAACGTGGCCGCCTTCCTGCTGTCCGACCTGGCTTCCGGCGTCACCGCCGAAATCACCTATGTGGATGGCGGCTTCAGCCACACGGCCGGCATCGGCCGCGACACCGAGGCGAGCTGAACCGGCTCAGGGTTCAGTCCCGGGTTTGGAGTCAAATACGGCCTTATCCCCTGATACACGGTCAACTAATGCTATATAAAAGTGAGCACGACCGGGCCGAGCCGGCTGCTCAGGTGCGGCGCCAGTACACATAAGACCACGCGGTTTCAAAGCCCGCGCGACGGTATAACGCCTGCGCGGCGGTGTTGCTGGCCTCCACCTGCAGGAAGACCCGTGCCATGCCCCCGCTCCCGTGCAATGTCGGCCAGCCCAGCCAGTACCCGTCCGGCGAGACCCCGGCCGCGGTGCCCTGCGACGGTGCGCATGCCGTGCACGCTGACCCAACCATGGTCAAAAGCCGCCACCCCGCCCGCGAGCACCTGGCCGCCTTCACGAACGCTGGCATGCACCGAGCCCTGCGCACGACTCAGTGCCCTGACCCGGCAGGCGCCGTCCACCGGATCAAAGCCTTCTCCCAGGAAAAGCGCCGTCCAGGCCGCATCCGGCGCAGCATGGACCTCGGCGCTTACCTGCGATGACACATCGCGCATACGCGCTACCGTGCCCAACTGCACCAGCGTGGGTTTGTCGGCGCGGTAACCGCGCTGGCGCAGTTCATGGCGCAAACCGTCAAAACAGGCGTCGGTGGCCAGGCGAAACACCGCCGGCAGGCCGCGCGCCGCGTAATACGCCTCGATGCGGCCCAGCACGCCCGGCTCCGCGTGCGTATGCTGCAGCGGCACGGCGCTTCGAGCGCGGCCTATGGTTCCGTGATCGACCGGCAACAGCCAGCCCTCGCGCTCCTCCACGGTGGCGGGAGCCACGGCGGCCAGGGTGGCCTGTTCTATGGAAGCAACATCTTTGGCGTTCATGAATGAAGTTTGTACTGGTTCAGTCTTGCAGCAAGCCCGCGCCTGACCGCACAATCGTCAGGCGCAGGCCAGAAAAGCGGGCAAAACGGGAAAATGCCAACACTACTGTTTTGATAGCTGCCCACGCCCTTTGTTCGGGCGCTTGCGGCATGAATCATGCAATAAACCCAGCGACATGACGACATCTCCACCACCCACCCTCACGCTCCCCCGCACGCGCGGCGCTTTCCTTCGCATCTGCGCACTGCCCTGGCTGCTGGCGTTGACGGCCCTGCTGGCGCTTGCCCTTCCCGCAGCGGCGGCCGGCAACAACCCGTCGCTGATGCTGGCCAATGTCTACCACCCCGGCATCGCGCTGCAGGACTACTGGCTCAGTGAAAAACTTGACGGCGTGCGGGGTTACTGGGACGGAGAAAAGTTGCTGACCCGCGGCGGCGAACGCATCGCCGCGCCGGCCTGGTTCACGGCGGGCTGGCCCAGGCAGCCCCTGGACGGCGAGTTGTGGGCCGGCCGGGGCCAATTCTCCAAAGCGGTCTCCACCGTGCGCCAGCAGACCCCTGACGATGCCGCGTGGCGTGCCCTGCGTTTCATGGTGTTCGACCTGCCCACGCAGGCCGGCACCTTCACCGAGCGGATTCCGGCCCTCCATGGGGTGGTCAGCCGCATCGACCAGCCGTGGGTGCAGGCGGTTGCGCAGTCCCGGGTGGCCAGCCACGCCGAACTTCAGCGCCTGCTGGCCAAAACCGTCCGGCTGGGCGGCGAAGGGCTGATGCTGCACCGCGGCGCCTCGCTTTACCAGGGCCTGCGCAATGACGACCTGCTCAAGGTCAAGACGCATGAAGACGCGGAAGCCCGCGTGCTGGCCCACCGGCCGGGCCAGGGCAAACATGCGGCGGCCTTGGGCGCTTTGCTGGTCGAGACGATCGGCGCGGACGGCCTGCCGGGCAAGCGCTTCAAGCTGGGCACCGGCTTCAGCGACGAACAGCGGCGCCACCCACCGCTCGTGGGCAGCATCGTCACCTACCGCTTTCGCGGCTTGAATGACAGCGGTGTGCCGCGCTTCGCGAGTTTCCTGCGGGTCCGGGAGGACATGGCGCCGGCACGGCCCTGAACGCCGCGGCCGGCGGCCGGCAGGCCGGTCGCGCCCTGATTACTCTTTCACGCAGTCGGCGTAATAGTGCTTCTTGCCGTCGGCATCTTCGATTTCGACCAGACCGTGAATGTCGGTCTCGAAACCCGGGCACTGCGCGTTGAACTCGCGCGAGAACTTCAGGTAGTCGACGATCTTCTTGTTGAATACTTCGCCGGGAATCAAGAGCGGAATGCCGGGCGGATAAGGCGTGACCAACCCCACCGTGATACGGCCCTCGAGCTTGTCGATCTCGACGCGTTCGGTCTTGTGCAGCGCGATGTGCGCGTAGGCATCGCTGGGCTTCATGGCCGGCGTCAGGTCGCTCAGGTACATGTCGGTCGTCAGGCGCGCGATGTCGTACTTGGCGTAGAGCGCGTGGATGTGCTGGCACAGGTCGGCCAGGCCCATTTTTTCGTAACGCGGGTACTTC
>NZ_JAQSDL010000100.1 GCF_029945895.1 Polaromonas sp.
CAGCGGTTAGCATTCCTTCCATGAAGTTATCCCGCCTTTTTCAGCCCCGCAATCCCCTGTTCTGGATGGCCATGGCGCTCAATGCCCTGTCGGCTGCGCTGGCCTGGATTGTTCACAACCGGGTGCTGGACACCTGGGCCACCCTGATCGTCGGCGGTTTTGCCCTCAGCAACGCGCTGATCGGCAGCTGGTTGGTCTGGCGGCTGCTGCGGGATGAGCCCGCCCCAGAAAAAATCAACTGATCGTTCCCGCGCCCTGCGTGATGTCGCGCTGCGTGGTTATTGCCGCGCCTGCGGCCACACCCAGCCCGCGCACCACGTCGTCCAGCGCCATGTGGGGCTGGCCCTGGCCGGGCAGGAAGGGCACGTGAACAAAGCCACCGCGCGTGCGCTTGAAGCCGCGCTGCGTGGCCAGCATGTGCATGAGTCCGTAGAACACGTGGTTGCAGACAAAGGTGCCGGCGGTCTGCGACACCTCGGCGGCAAGGCCTTCTTTCTGCAGCGCCTGCAGCATGGCCTTGATGGGCAGCGTGCTGAAATACGCCGCCGGTCCGCCGGAGACGACGGGCGTGTCCACCGGCTGCGCGGCGGCATTGTCGGCAATGCGTGCGTCGTTCACATTGATGGCGACCCGCTCCAGCGAGAGGGCGGTGCGTCCGCCAGCCTGACCGACACAAATCACCAGCGCCGGCCGGTGTGCGCGCAGCAGTCGCTCCAGTTCGTCCAGCGAGGCTTCAAACACAGTCGGCAGTTGGGCTGCCACCACCTGATGGCCACTGATGCGCCGGCCATGCAGCGCCTGAACTGCCAGCCAGCTCGGGTTCAGGGTGTCGCCGCCGAAGGCGTCAAAGCCAGTCAGCAGGATGCGCGGCAGGGGCGTGGAGGTGCTTGGGCGTGGCATGCCGCCATTGTGAAGCAGTGCCGACCGCCCGCGCCTTCAGCACTGCCCCGGGGACCGTGCAAGACGCCTATTTCCGGATCAGCGCGCCGGTTTCGCGGTCGAAGCGGACCTGGCGCACCTGCCCGTTCTGGCCGGGAAAGCCGTCGAGTGCTGAACGCACCAGGTAAGGCATGACCGCGGGCAGGCTGGCGTTTCCCTCGTACACCACGCGTGATTCGAACACGGCGCGTGGCTGCCCCGGCGGGCCGCTGCGGGTGTCGAGCAGGCGCAGGTTGAGCTGGCTGAACTGCACGGTGTAGGGCATCACCCGGTCGCCCACATAGGTCGGACCGAAACGGCTGGGCGCCCAGAAGCCGGGGAAATACTGGCCAGCGGCGTTGCGGCGCGGCGGGTAGAACACCAGCGGGTTTTCATACACCGGCTGCAGATAGGTTCTTTGCTGGGTCTGGTTGACGGTGCTCAGTTCAGCCAGCAGGCGCGCGGGCTCGCCCGCGGCGGCAGGCCGCAGGCCCAGCTTTTCGAGTTCCAGCTGCGCATACCGCTCGTAGGTGGCCTGTTCCAGCTCCTGCGGCGCGCCCCAGCGATTCTGCGGCGGCTTGATGAAACTGAAGCTGCTGCCAGCGGCGTCGGCGGGCCACTGGTTGAAGCTGGTGACCTGGGTCACCAGCGGGCTCGCACAGGCGGTCAGCAACAAGGCTGACAGCAAAACGGGAAAAATGCGGGCGCGTTCAAGAAACTTGTTCATGTTCAATGGGATGCTGCAGCGGGCGAAATGTTCCGTTTCTGGATTCAAGGCTCAAGTAAAGTAGTTCGCACAGTGTGCACAGTTTGCACCGCACCGGCGGCGCCGACACCAACGAAAGTTCATCATGAAGTGGGAAGGCAACCGCGAATCCGACAACGTCGAGGACCGCCGCAGTGGCGCAGGTGGGGGCGGGCTGCTCGGTGGCCGCAGCATCGGTATCGGCACGATTGTCCTGGCAGTGGTGGGCGGCTGGATTTTTGGCATCAACCCGCTGACCATTCTGGGTGCGCTCAGCGGCGGCACGCCGACCGCCCAGGTCCAGCAAGGGCCGGCACAACGCCCGCCGGCCGATGACCGCATGGCCAGTTTTGTGTCCACCGTGCTGGCCGACACCGAAGATGTCTGGAAAGTCGTGTTCACCCAGGGCGGCAGCACCTACCAGGAGCCACGGCTGGTGCTGTTTCGCGGAGCCACCGCCACGGCCTGCGGCCAGGGCCAGGCGGCCATGGGGCCTTTTTACTGCCCGGCCGACCAGAAGGTCTATATTGATCTGGGCTTTTACGAAACCCTGCAGAAAAAGCTGGGCGCGCCCGGCGACTTCGCCCAGGCGTACGTGATCGCGCATGAGGTTGGCCACCATGTGCAGAACCAGCTCGGCATCACCGGCAAGATGGACCAGATGCGCGGGCGTGTCAGCAAGGCCGAATACAACGCCATGAGTGTACGGCTGGAGTTGCAGGCCGACTGTTTTGCCGGCTTGTGGGCGCATCACGCGCAGCGTGCCCGCGCCATCCTGGAGCAGGGCGATGTCGAGGAGGCGATGAACGCTGCCGCAAAAATCGGCGACGACGCGCTGCAACGCGGGAGCGGCGGGGCCATCGTGCCCGAGAGTTTTACCCATGGCAGCAGCGCCCAGCGTGCGCGCTGGTTCAACAATGGCCTGCAACAAGGTAACGTCAAGGCCTGTGACACCTTTTCTGCCAGAAATTTATAGAAAACAGGCTTCCAGCCCAAGCCCTGTATGCGCAAGCAGCTATTAAATCAATAGCATTCTGACGAAGGAAAACCGGGCATCCGCAGGCGGGAGCGGACGGTGGGCCGGCTGAAAAGCCTTTACCGCCCAAAGTGCGACAATAGCAGGCTAAATGACATCATCTTTTTCGAACCTTTCGCTGGCAGAACCGCTGGCCCGCGCCGTAGCCGAAATGGGCTACGAAACCATGACCCCCATCCAGGAGCAGGCCATTCCGGTCGTTCTTCAGGGCAGGGACGTGATGGGCGCCGCCCAGACCGGCACCGGGAAAACCGCCGCGTTCGCGCTTCCACTGCTGCAACGCATGATGAAGCACGAGAACGCGTCGACCTCGCCGGCGCGCCATCCGGTGCGCGCGCTGGTGCTGCTGCCCACGCGCGAACTGGCGGTGCAGGTCGCCGAGCAGGTGAAGTTCTACGCCAAGTACACCAACCTCAACAGCGCGGTGGTGTTCGGCGGCATGGACATGAAGCCGCAAACCGCTGAGCTGAAAAAAGGTGTCGAGGTGCTGGTCGCCACGCCGGGCCGGCTGCTCGACCACATCGAAGCCAAGAACACCGTGCTCAACCAGGTCGAATACGTGGTGCTCGACGAAGCCGACCGCATGCTGGACATCGGCTTCCTGCCGGACCTGCAGCGCATCCTGAGCTACCTGCCCAAGCAGCGCATCACCTTGCTGTTTTCGGCGACTTTCTCACCCGAGATCAAGCGCCTGGCATCGAGCTTCCTGCAGGACCCGGTGACGATCGAGGTGGCGCGTTCCAACGCCACCGCGTCCACGGTGGAGCAGCATTTCTACGCTGTCAGTGCCGACGACAAGCGCCGCGCGCTGCATCAGGTGCTCAAAACACGCGGCATCAAGCAGGCGTTTGTGTTTGTCAACAGCAAGCTCGGCTGCGCCCGCCTGGCCCGCTCGCTGGAGCGCGAAGGCCTGAAAACCACCGCCCTGCACGGCGACAAAAGCCAGGACGAGCGCCTCAAGGCGCTCGAGGCCTTCAAAAGCGGCGAAGTCGATTTGCTGGTGTGTACCGATGTGGCCGCGCGCGGCCTGGACATCAAGGACGTGCCGGCGGTGTTCAACTTCGACGTGCCTTTCAACGCGGAAGACTATGTGCACCGCATCGGCCGCACCGGCCGCGCCGGCGCCTCCGGCCTGGCGGTGAGTTTTGCGGCTGCCAGCGATCAGCGCCTGGTCACCGACATCGAAAAACTCATCAAGACCAAGATCGAGCTCGAACCCATGGAGTTCGACGAGGACCAGCCGCGCATCAAGGAACAGGGCCGTATCAACGACGGCCGGCGCATGTACCGCGACAGCGGCGACCAGCCAGTGCGCGAGCCGGTGGAGGCCCAGCGCGACCGGCCGGAGCGCCGTGAACGCCGCGAGGCACCACCACAGCGCCAGCAGGCTTCGCGCGATCCGTTTTTTGACAAGCCTTACGAATCCAGCCTGCCGGCCGAAGCACAACCGGCCTGGGAAACTGCTGCCAAGAGCGGCGCCTCCCGCGGCGTGTCGGCCAACATCAAGCCGAAGAAAAAAGTCGCTGCACTGTTCAAGACAGCCAGCTGAAGCGGCGGGTCTCCGGCAGCATTCGGGGCCGGGGCCTACTGTTTCCCGCGCAGGCGTCCGATGGTCTTGCCGGGCCAGCCGGGCTATGCTGGCGGCATGATGCCTACGTACGCTGGCTTGCGCCGCGCCTACCAACGTTCCTCCTTTCCCACCCTGTTGCGTCCGGCGCGCCGCGCTGTCGACCTGTGGCTCAACGCTGACGGTCTGCGCATGAGTGCCGCCATGTCCTTCTACGGCATTCTCAGTCTGGCGCCCCTGCTGGTGCTGCTGGTGGCGGTGCTGGGCTGGTGGCTGGACCGCAGCTACATCGAGAGCAGCCTGATCCGGGAGATCGGCGGCGTGATCGGCGAGCAGGGCGCGCAGATGATCAAGCAGGCACTGGCCAGCGCGCAGAAGCCGTCCGAGGGGCTGCTGGCTTCGGGTATTGCATTCATCCTTCTGCTGTCCGGTGCCACCGGCGTGTTTGCCGAGCTTCAGGACGCCTTCGAGCGGCTCTGGCGCCAGGACACGGGCGTGCCACCGCAGCAGAAGTGGTGGTACAGCGCCTCGCTGCGAGTGCGCGGCATTGCCTACATCCTGGCCTTTGGTTTTCTGTTGCTGGTGTCGCTGGTGATCTCCGCCGTGCTGAGTTTCCTGACCACCTGGGCCGGCAGCTACATGCCGCTGGAGCGTGTGGCGGTGGTGATCAACGAGCTGGTGTCCATGGCTTTTTCGGCGGGGCTGTTTGTTGCGCTGATGCGCATGAGCGCCGGGCCCAAACCTGCGATGCGTTACCTGGTGATGGGCGGCATTTCCGGCGGCATCCTGTTTGCGCTGGGCAAGTACCTGATGGCGATTTACCTGTCTACCGCGGCCGTGGTGTCGGCCTATGGCGCGGCCGGCTCGCTGGTGGTGCTGCTGATGTGGATCTATTTCTCATCGGCGGTGCTGCTGCTCTCGGCCAGTGTGGCGCGCGCCCTGGCTGACGAAGCTGCGCTCAGAAACCCTGCCCCGCCGTCCGTCTGAGCACCGGACAGGCTGCCGGTTTGCTACTTTATTGATAGCTGCCGGCGCACGTGGCTATTGGGCTGAAGGCCAAAACCTTTTGTTTTTGTGGAACTCAGCCCGGTGCGCGGACCTGCGGACAGGGCACGCGGATCAACTCGAACTGACCGGGCTTCTTGCCCAGCCGCGCCGCCGTCAGGCAGCCGCCCCAGACGCAACCCGTGTCCAGCGGCAGGGTGTTGGCCAGCAGGCCGGCCCCGCTGGCCGCGGTATCGGCCCCCAGCGTGGACCAGTGGCCGAAGGCGATGGGCAGACCGGCGGTTTGGCGGCCCGGGACTTCAAACCACGCCAGGTAACCCGGCGGCGCCGTCTGCGTGCTGCCTGTGGTGGCAAATTCCATGGCGCCGTCGGCGGTGCAGAAACGCAGGCGGGTCAGGGCATTGACAATCACGCGCAGCCGCTCGGCACCGGCCAGGGTCTCTTGCCACTGGTTGGGGGTGTTGCCATACATCGTTTTCAGAAAGCCGGCCAGGTCGGGGCCGCGCAGCGCCTGCTCGACCTCGCCGGCCAGCGCCATGGTCTGCGCTGCGTCCCATTGCGGCAGCACGCCGGCATGCACCATGAGCCAGCCGTGTTCGTGGATCGCCATGCGGCGGTGCCGCAGCCAGTCGAGCAGGGGTTCGCAGTCGGGCGCGTCCAGCACCTGCTGCACGGTGTCGCTGCGGTGCGGCTTGCGCAGCCCGTGGCGGATGCCGAGCAGGTTCAGGTCGTGGTTGCCCAGCAGGCATTGCGCGGCATCGCCCAGGCCGGACAGGCTGCGCAGGACGCCCAGCGAGTCCGGGCCGCGGTTGACCAGGTCGCCCAGGAGGTAGAGCGTGTCGCGGCTGGGGGAGAAATCCACGCTGCGCAGCAGGCGCTGCAGCGGCTCGTTGCAACCCTGCAGGTCGCCAATCAAGTAAAGTGCCATGTGTTCATTCTGCCTCCGGATCCATGGATTTCATCCTCATCGCCTTTCTGACCCTGCTCAACGGCGTTTTTGCCATGTCCGAGCTGGCGCTCGCTTCCAGCCGCAAGGCCAGACTCAACGCCATGGCGGAGTCGGGCGACAAAGGTGCAGGGGCGGCGCTGACGCTGCTGGAAAATCCGACGCAATTTCTCTCGTCGGTGCAGGTCGGCATCACCTCCATCGGCATGCTCAACGGCATCATCGGCGAGGCGGCCTTCAGCGGCAACCTGTCAAGCTGGCTCCAGACGTTTGGTGCGTCGCCCCGTGCGTCCGACATCACGGCCACCGCGCTGGTGGTCACCGTCATCACCTTCATCACCATTGTGTTCGGCGAACTGGTGCCCAAACGCATCGGCCAGCTGTACCCCGAAACCGTGGCCCGGCTGGTGTCTCGCCCGATGATGTGGGTGGCCACCGGGGCCAAGCCTTTTGTGCGGCTGCTGTCCTTCAGCACCCAGTCCGTGCTCAAGCTGCTGCGGGTGGACAACGCCGGCGAGCGCACCGTGACCGACGAGGAAATTGCCGCCAGCCTGGAAGAGGGCGTTGACGCCGGCCTGATCGAGGAGCACGAGCACCAGATGGTGCAGAACGTTTTTCTGCTCGACGACCGGCTGCTGACCTCGCTGATGCGGCCGCGTTCGGACATCGAGTGGCTGGACGCCAGCGACACCGTAGCGCAGGCGATTGTCAAGGCCGGCGAGACCGGGCACTCGTGGTACCCGGTGTGCCGCGGCAGCCTCGACGACGTGGTGGGCGTGGTGAACATTGCCAAGCTGCTGGCCCTGCGCGGCCAGATCCAGCCCGCTGGCGAGGCCACCGGCACCGGCAGCACCCCGACGCTGGCTGACCGCATTGACGCCTACGCGATTCCCGCCATGTTTGTGCCGGAAACGCTGACCGGCATGGAGCTGCTGGAGCAGTTTCGCACCCAGTCCACCCGCATGGTGTTTGTGGTGGACGAATACGGCGTGGTGCAGGGCCTGATGACACCCATGGACATGCTCGAAGCCATCACCGGCGAGCTGCAGCCCGGCGCGCAGGTGGATGCCTGGGCCACGCGGCGTGCCGACGGCAGCTGGCTGATTGACGGCGTGATGCCGGTGTCCGAGCTCAAGGCCCGGCTCGACATCCGGGAGCTTCCCGACGAGGACCGGGGCCGCTACAACACCGTGGCCGGCCTGCTGCAAAGCGTGTCCGGCCGCCTGCTGGGCACCGGCGATCTGGTCGAAGCAGCGGGCTGGCGTTTTGAGGTGCTGGACCTGGACGGCAAACGCATCGACAAGGTGCTGGCCAGCCAGATCATGGTCCCGTCGGAACAGCCGGTCTGAACCAGTAGTCGGCTCACCCGCCTTTCTGAAAGCGTTTTCGGCCTCCAGCCCAAGCGGGGAAAGCGCCACCAGCTATGGATTCAATAGCAGTGCGGGGGGCGGACGGCGCAGGGCCGGCTCAAGGCCGTTCGAGGCCGCTCAGGGCCGGCTGGCCGGACGCACGGCCGGCGCCACCGTGATCAGCACCTCGTTGCCGCCGAAGTTGCTGCCCTGCATCTGCACCGTGGCCACACGTTCGGCCTTGGTGAAGGTCAGCAGGCTGAGTTTGGAAAACGAGCTCGAGGTCAGCGTCCAGCCAGCGGCGGGCAGGTTGTCGCGGAACCAGGCAAACGCGGGTTGCGCCTCGCCCGGCACGGTCAGGCTCAGCCGCCCCATCCAGGTGTTGCCCGAACCCATGACCAGCGTGTCCTGCTGCTTGATGACGGCGCCCTGCGGCAGCGGCACGTCGCCCGCCAGCTGTTTGGCCGTGGCCTCGGTCACCGTGCTGTCGCTGCCCACGGGCGTGCTGCCCATGGAGCTGCAGGCCAGCAGTGCGAAGGTGGCAGAAAAAACGAGCAGGGTCTTGAGGGACGTCATGGTTGGAACCCGGTAGGTGGTAACACACACTCTTGACCGCACCCGTGTGATGCTGCGCCAGAGGCCGCCGGCTCCCGCTTCCCGGCTGGCAGGCAGCGAGATTGTAACGGGGGGTATGCCCAGGGTGCAGGCGCCCGCCGCCGCGGACGCTGTATCCTTGTTTGCATCATCAACCGAACAAGACATCCGGGCTGCCTCGGCCGGAAAGCCTTCATGAACCCTCCACACCGCCTGCCGCAAGTCCGGCGTGCCCGGCCCCTGACCGGTCTGCACGATGAATAATGCCCTGTGGTTCATGCTGGTGGGGGGCCTGCTGCTGGTCATGGGGCTGACCCACACCGTGCTCAAGCGGTCGCCGGTCACGGCCGCCATCATTTACCTGGCCGTGGGGCTGCTGGTCGGCCCCAGCGCGCTCAACCTGCTGCACTTCAACCCGCTCAAGGAGTCGGCCTTGCTGGAGGTGCTGACCGAGGGGGCTGTGCTGATCTCGCTGTTTTCCGCCGGCGTCAAGATGCCGGTGCCCTTCAGCTTTGCCCGCTGGCGCGCGCCGATTCTGCTGGCCACCGTGTCCATGACGCTGACTGTTGCGATGGTTGCGGCCTTCGCCTTCTATGTGCTGGGCCTGCCGCTGGGCGCCGGCGTGCTGCTGGGCGCGATTCTGGCGCCGACCGACCCGGTGCTGGCCACCGATGTGCAGATCCGCCACCCGGGCGACCGTGACCAGCTGCGTTTTACCCTGACCTGCGAGGCGGGCATGAACGACGGCAGCGCCTTTCCCTTTGTGATGCTGGGGCTGGGCCTGCTGGGCCTGCACGAGCTCGGCGACTTCGGCCTGCGCTGGGTCCTGGTGGATGTGCTGTGGGCCACGCTGGCCGCCATCCTGATCGGCGGCGTGGCAGGTATTGCGCTGGCTCGCCTGGGCTGGAAATTCCGGCGCGAGCCGCACAAGCACGAGTTGCTCGACGACTTCCTGGGCCTGGGGTTGATCGGCGTGGTCTACGGTTTGACGGTGATGGTGCACGCCTGGGGCTTTCTGGCCGTCTTTTTTGCCGCCGTGGCGCTGCGCCAGGCTGAACTGAAGCTGGCACGGAACGCGCTCAAGGCATCCGCCGGCGCCCTGGACACCGCCGGCCCCAGCGCGCCGGCCAGCGCCGGCCCCGCCGAAGATGCGGACTCGCTGCACACGGTCAGCGAAGGCTCGCTGGTCTTCAAGGAACACCTGGAGCGGCTGTCCGAGCTGGTGCTGGTGCTGCTGGTGGGCGGCTCCATGTTCCTGACCTCCTGGAGCTGGCCGGCGGTGGGGCTGGCCTTGTTCCTGTTTCTGGTGGCGCGCCCGCTCAGTGTGCTGGTCGGCATGTGGTTCACGCCGGCGCCCTGGCGCATACGCGGCATGACCGCGTGGTTCGGCGTGCGCGGCATTGGTTCGCTGTATTACCTGATGTACGCCATCCAGCACGAGTTGCCCGAGACGCTGGCCCTGCAGATGATCCAGACGACGCTGGTGGTGGTGGCGCTGTCCATCCTGCTCCACGGCGTCAGCGTCAAGCCCTTGATGGCTCACTTCTGGCGGCGGGGCAAACAGACGCCTGTGCCCTGAAGCCTGCCCGCCTTCTTCATGCGAACGGGTGACATGGAGCCCCGTGCACAGACAACGCCCCGGCCCGGCCAGGGGACAAGGGCCCCAGGCCGGGCCGGCTGGCGGGGAGCTGCGTTAAGCTGCCCGCCATGGATTCACTGACCCAGATTGCGCTTGGCTCGGCCGTCAGCGTGGCCGTCATGGGGCGGCGCACCGCCGTGTGGAAGGCCGCCTTGTGGGGCGGGGTAGCTGGCACGCTGCCGGACCTGGACGCCTTCATCGACCACGGCAACGCCATCCTCAACATGACGCTGCACCGCGCCGAAAGCCA
>NZ_JAQSDL010000101.1 GCF_029945895.1 Polaromonas sp.
ATCCATTCACCATCGGCTTCTGGCTCTGGCTGGCCTACAAGCTGGGCAGCCTGATGCTGGGGATTTCCCCCCACGAGGTGGCAGCGGGCAGCGCAGCGCTGGAAGCCGCTTCGGCGAGCGCCGGTTTCGATGTCATGGGCTGGCTGGAGCGCTTTGGCTGGCCCGCCGTGCTCGGCATGGGCATTTTTGCCGTGGCCGGCTCTGCCGGCGGCTATGTGTTGGTCAAGCTCATCTGGCGCTTTCGCGTCTGGTTCAAGCGGCGCGTCCAGCGCCATGGCCGCTAGCGCCGGACACAGCCTGCGCGACAATCCCTTCACCCCTTTTTTTGGAACGACATGATGAGCACTTCCAGCCCCGCAGCGATCGCGACCCTGCCCGCCACACCGTGTTACCTGAACGGCGAATACACCGCCCTGCGGGACGCCAGGGTCAGCGTGATGGACCGTGGCTTCATCTTCGGTGACGGCGTCTACGAAGTGGTGCCGGTGTATGCCGGTCAGCCCTTCCGCTTTGCCCAGCACATGGCGCGGCTCGACCGCAGCCTGGCGGAGCTGCGCATCGTCAATCCGCTGTCCCATGCCCAGTGGCACGAGGTCACGTTCAAGCTGGTCGCCGACTACGCGCTGCAGATGCACACCGCGCCGGAAAAAACCGACCAGCTGGTCTACATCCAGATCACCCGTGGCGTGGCGCTGCGCGACCATGTGATGCCGCCCGACCTGACACCTACGGTGTTTGTCATGACCAACACGATGAAGCCCCCGACGCCCGAGCAGCGCGCGCACGGTGTGGCCTGCGTCACCGCGGACGACTTCCGCTGGAGCAAGGCCCACATCAAGAGCACCAGCCTGCTGGGCGCGGTGTTTGCGCGCCAGATCAGCGCCGACGTGGGCGCCGTGGAAACCGTGATGTTCCGGGACGGCTTCCTCAGCGAAGCCGCCGCCTGCAACGTCTGGGTCGTCCAGGGCGGCAAGGTGCTGGGCCCGCCCAAGAACAACCTGGTGCTCGAAGGCATTCGTTACGGCCTGATCGAGGAAATATGCCGCGATGCCGGCATCCCGTTTGAACTGCGCCGGGTCAGCCGCGAGGAAGTTTTTGCCGCCGACGAGTTGCTGCTGTCGTCGGCGACCAAGGAAGTGCTGCCCGTTACCTCGCTCGACGGCCAGGCCATCGGCAGCGGCCAGCCCGGCCCGGTTTACGCCAAGCTGCACGCGGCCTACCAGCGCGCCAAACAGGCGCAGACGGACAAGACATGAACACCCCACCGAAACCGCCCGCGCCAGGCGAAACACCGCGCCAGGAATCGCTGATCGAGTACCCCTCGCTGTTTCCCATCAAGGTCATGGGCGAAAAGGTCGACGGGCTGGTGCATGCAATCACCATGGTCGCCCACCAGTTCGACCCGGCGTTTGATGCCACCACCATCGAGTTGCGCGAAAGCAAGGGCGGCAAATACCTGGGCGTGACCATCACCGTCACAGCCACCTCCAGAGAACAGCTCGACGAGCTGTACCGCACGCTGTCCACCCACCCCATGGTCAAGGTGGTGCTGTAAAAATGATGCCCCCACGCTCCGCCGCTGCGCGGGTCGCTGCCCCCCGAGGGGGCTGGCCTTGCTTGGGGCGGCCCGGCGCGGCGGCCGTATCGTGCTGATCCGCCAGCTCGGCCGGGTGGACTACCTGCCCACCTGGCAGGCCATGCAGGCCTTCACCGCCAGCCGCCGCGAAACTTCAAGCCAAATCGGCCTCCAGCCCAATCTGGACGTGCGCGACCAGCTATGGATTTGTGAGCACCCGCCGGTCTACACGCAGGGGCTGGCCGGCAAGCCTGACCATGTGCTGGCCCCCGGCGACATTCCGGTGGTGCAGACCGATCGGGGTGGCCAGGTCACGTATCACGGCCCCGGCCAGGTGCTGGCCTACCCGCTGATCGACCTCAAACGCGCCGGGTATTTCGTCAAGGAATATGTCTACCGCATTGAAGAGGCGGTCATCAAGACGCTGGGGCATTTCGGCGTAACCGGCCACCGCGTCGCCGGTTCGCCCGGCATCTACGTGCGCCTGGACGACCCGGCCTCACACGCCGCACTGACCGGCCCGCGCGATCCGCTGGACCCGTTTCGCGGCCTCGGCAAGATCGCCGCGCTGGGCATCAAGGTCAGCCGGCACCGCACCTACCACGGGGTCGCGCTCAATGTGGCGATGGACCTCGAACCCTTTTCCCGTATCAACCCCTGCGGCTATGCCGGCCTGACCACCACCGACCTTTCTACAATCGGGGTATCGGCAAGCTGGCAAGAGGCAGCAGATGTGCTGGGCCAAAAGCTCACGACCTATCTGGCACCCTGAAGCCACCCCCTCCAAGGCAAACACCCATGAGCACCCCAGAAGCTGTCAATCCTGTTGTTCGCGACGTCCAGAGCCAGGAGGCCTACAACCCGCTGGCCAAGCAGAAGGCGGCGGCCAAGCTGTCGCGCATCCCGGTCAAGGTGGTGCAGGGCGAGCTGCTCAAAAAACCCGAGTGGATTCGCGTCAAGGCCGGCAGCCCGAGCACGCGTTTTTACGAAATCAAGGACATCCTGCGCAGCAACAAGCTGGTGACGGTGTGCGAAGAAGCGTCCTGCCCCAACATCGGCGAATGTTTCGGCAAGGGCACGGCCACTTTCATGATCATGGGCGACAAATGCACGCGCCGCTGCCCGTTCTGCGACGTCGGCCATGGCCGGCCCGACCCGCTGGACGTCAACGAGCCCGAGAACCTGGCCAAAACCATTGCGGCGCTCAAGCTCAAGTACGTGGTGATCACCAGTGTGGACCGTGATGACCTGCGCGACGGTGGCAGCCAGCATTTTGTCGACTGCATCACGCGCATTCGCGAACTCTCGCCCTCCACCACCATTGAGATCCTGGTGCCCGACTTCCGCGGCCGCGACGACCGTGCGCTTGAAATCCTGAAAGCCGCGCCGCCCGACGTGATGAACCACAACCTGGAAACCGCGCCGCGCCTGTACAAGGAAGCGCGCCCCGGGTCGGACTACCAGTTCTCACTGAACCTGCTGAAAAAGTTCAAGGCCCTGCACCCGGCCGTGCCGACCAAAAGCGGCATCATGGTCGGCCTGGGTGAAACCGACGAGGAGATTCTGCAGGTCATGCGCGACATGCGTGCGCACAACATCGACATGTTGACCATCGGCCAGTACCTCGCACCCTCGACCAGCCACCTGCCGGTGCGGCGTTATGTGCACCCCGACACCTTCAAGATGTTTGAGGCCGAGGCCTACAAGATGGGCTTCACCCACGCCGCCGTTGGCGCCATGGTGCGCAGCAGTTACCACGCCGACCAGCAGGCCCATGCCGCAGGCGTGGCCGATACCCTCTGACACCATGATCGTGCCGCAGAGCCCGCTCTCGCTGCGCCACTACGGCGCCTCACATGGCAGCCATGCGCACACGCACTTCCAGGTGCTGCTGGGTCTGGATGGCGTGCTGGAGCTGGAAGTCCAGGGCCGCGGCCAGCGCATCGGCACCGGCCAGGGCTGCGTGATAACGCCCGGCGAACGCCACGACTTTGAAGCCCGCAGCGGCAGCCGCTGCCTGGTGCTCGACACGACACACGCCGGATGGGCGCATTGCCCGCCCCAGCCTGCGCAGCCAGCGCACGCCCTTGCGCTGGCCCGTTACCTGGCGCAAGCCATGCAGCAAACAGCCAGCCTCGCGCAGCAGTACGGCCCGCTGCTCCTGCTTGATGCCTGGCGCGCGCCCGGCCCAGCAGCCAGGCGTTATGAGCGCCCGATTGACTGGGACCAGCTCGCCGTGTGGACCGGTCAACACCTGCACGAATCGCTGCACGTGGCGCAACTGGCGCAGCAGGTTTTTCTGAGCTCCTCGCGGTTTGCAGAGCGCTGCCGGCGCGAGACCGGGCTCAGTGTGATGCAGTGGCTGCGCAGCCAGCGGCTGGCGCTGGCCCTGCAGCTGCGCGACGGCGGCCTCAGCGTGGCCGAAACCGCGCGGCGTTGCGGCTACCAGTCGCCCTCGGCATTGACCGCCGCCTTGCGCCGCGTGCGGTCTCACTGACAAGCCAGACCGTTGCCTTGCGACGGCAAACCCTGCTTGCGCGACGATGCCGCAGGCGGCACCCGACTATGCTTGCGCCATGCCCGCCAACCTCTACGCTTTGGGCGCCATCGCCCTGTGGGCCAGCCTCGCCTCGCTGGGCGTCTCGCTGCGCCACGTTCCGCCCTTTCTGCTGACCGGCCTCGCATTGCTCGCCGGCAGCCTGCTGGCGCTGCCCTTTGTGCTGAAAGACCGGCAGCAGTGGCGCATCCCGGCCAGCACGCTGCTGCTGGGCGTGTACGGTTTGTTCGGTTTTCATTTCCTGCTGTTCATCGCGCTGCGCCATGCGCCGCCGGTGGAGGCCAACCTGGTCAACTACCTGTGGCCGCTGTTCATGGTGGTGCTGGCGCCGCTGTTCCTGCCCGGTGTGAGGCTGCGCGCCGGGCATGTGGTGGCGGCGTTGCTGGGTTTTGCCGGTGCGGCGGTCGCCATTCTGGGCGCGCGCATGGGCGCTGCTGGCGAAGGCTGGGCCTGGGGCTACCTGCCGGCGCTGGGCTCGGCTTTCATCTGGGCCAGTTATTCATTGCTGACGAAACGGGTGCCGGCGTTTCCGACCGCGGCCATCGGCCTGTTCGGCCTGGTCTCGGGCCTGCTCTCGCTGCTGTGCCACTGGGCGCTGGAGCCGTCCGTGGCCCTGTCGGGCAGCGACGGGGCCCTGATCGCGGTGATGGGACTGGGCCCGCTGGGCGCGGCGTTTTTTCTGTGGGACCGGGCGCTCAAGCTCGGCGATGCGCGGCAGATCGGCGTTTTGAGTTACCTCACGCCGCTGGGCTCCACCGCACTGCTGATGCTGGTCAGCGGCCGTGCGCTGAGCTGGAGCATTGGCCTGGCGGCGGCCATGATCATTGGCGCCGCCGTACTGGGAACACGAACCAAATAAGCGAAGCATGGAAGGGGGCGACGCCATTCTGGACTCATTGCCCGACCTTCAGTGTTCTGGAGAAAAAGTCGGCGACCTGGCCATGAAGCGCCGGCAGGCTGGCACTCCGGTTGAATGAGCCGGGATCACTCAGCAGGCGAGCCGCAATGCTTCCAGGTTCCCATGGCGGCATGGGCGAGAGCATCGCGCCGTGGCTGCCTTCGGCGAGATTCATGATGACTTCGCAGCGGGGTTCACAGGAACGTCGAATGGCTTCCACATGGAACGCAGGTATCTGGTTCACGTCCTTTGCCGCAATGACCAGGCCCAGTGGAATCCGGGGATTGGCCAGCGATTCTGGAATGAAATCTGCCGCAAACGGCACCATGGCGACGGCAGCCTTGATACGGGAATCGGTGTATCGCTGCACAGCCTCGTCCGGGAATCGCCATGCGATGAGGCGTTTGGCCAACCAGAGCTTTGGCCCATCCAGCCAATCGCCCTGAAGCAGGGTCTTGAAGCCGACGCACGACGAGAAGTCGCGCTCGATGTTTCGCTCGCAATGATCCCGAAAGCGCGCGAAGGACCATTGACCGCCGGCCAGTGTCAGAGCGGTATGGCCACCTGCGGAACCGCCAAACACCCCCACAGAATCAAGAGAAAGCAGGCCGGCCAGTCGCGCGCTGTCAGCCACTGCGTCAATCGCCCGACTGATTTCAGGTGGACGCTTGACCCAACTGGCAGGGCCGGGATCGGACGGGTCCAGATAGTTGTCGCCATGGTGTTGAGGGATTGCGACGACGAAGCCGCGCTGTACCAGGACGCGAGCCAGGTCGGTGTGTACCCAGGGCGAACCGCCTGATCCATGCGAAATCACAATGAGCCGACCGTTGCCTTTGATGGCTTGTGCATCGCTGGCCCAGCGCAGTTCAAACGGCCCGCGTTTGGCCGGCGCCTCTGCCGCCTCCGTCGGATAGAAGATGGTCGTATGGCCGCCATCTTGCTGCGGCAATTGCATAAACCCCATATTTGGCGCTTGCGCATGGCAGATCGACGTGTGCGCCAGTAGACAGGTCGTCAGTGCGGCAATGAGGAGTTGCTTGAGGTGTTGCATGGAGTGACCTTGAATGGAAGACAACGGTGAACAAACGGGGGGGTCTAACGCAAGGAAGGTGCGCGCTCGACGACCGGGCCGGACAGCGTACCCAGGAACAAGGCGAGGTCACTGATCTCCTGCGCGGACAACTGGATGGGTTTGCGCTCGGTGTGGCCGGGCTTGCCGTGCGCCAGTTCCGAATGCCCGACCGTCGCGGCAGGCGCCCGGACGTAGTGCATGAGTACTTCGTCCAGGCTCGAGAACTGCCCGGCATGCATGTACGGCGGGCGCAAGGCAGCGTTGCGCAGGCTGGGCGTCTTGAAGGCAGCCTCCAGCCCGGCCCCGTCGGTGGTCATGAAGGCCAGCTCCTGGCAGGCCTCGGCCTTCGCATCGCTGAACGGGCCCAGACAGTTGAACTCGTCCTGCTTCACTTTGAGGAGCGCCGCCGCGCGGCCGTGGTCGGGCTTGTTCGCATCGCGCTGTGGCACGCCGGTGTTGTGGAAGGCCTGGTCCGTGAACATCGGCCCGTTGTGGCAAGTGACACATTGCGCTTTGCCGATGAAAAGGCGCAACCCGTTCAGCTCCTGCGGCGTCAGCACCCGCTGGCCCGATGGGTCGCGCGCGGCGACGGCGTTGGCATACTTGTCGAAGCGGGCCTCGCCATAGGCCAGCGTCTTCTCGTACGCGGCGATGGCTTTGCCCATGTTCGCAAAGACGCGGCTGATCTCGTCACGCCGCTCGCGCGGCAATGCATCCCAGGCGGCGCGCTCCGCGGCGCTTCCTTGCGGGCCCGCGTCTTGCGGTGCGTCCCCGAACCTGGGCATGGGTCCGAAAAGCGCTTCGTATTCGAGCTTGTAGTGCGACTGGATCAGGCGCGCGTAGCGTGTGCGGTTGCCGCCATGCTCGACGCCGTCTTCCAGCGGCCCGAGTGCCTGCGCCCACGCACTGTCCTTGCGGCCGTCCCAGAACAGCCAGGGGCTGTGGCCGACGCCAACGACAGGCATCGCCCGGCGCGAGCCTGTACCGACACCGCGGCTCACCGGTAGCCCGTCCTGGAACTGTTTGTCCGGCGAGTGACAGCTGGCGCAGGAGACCTTCCCGTTGCTGCTGAAACGCACGTCGCCAAACAGGCGTTTGCCCAGTTGCACCGCGGCGTCCTTGCCGTCAACGGCGTTCGATGGATCAAGCGGTGCCGGTGCGAGCTTGCCCAGGCGCAGCGTATTGATCACCGCCGTTTCATGGACGGACCAACTCGCCTGGCTGGCGTCGCGCACGACCGCGGGTGGTCCGGCCAGGGCGTTCGTCGCCGCGGCGGTCAGCATCAGGCCGATGGCGGGAACTGCAAGGAGGCGGGTGAAACTGCGCATGATGTTGTCCTGTTTTGGCCTGCCGCTGATCAGCGGGATGTGGCCGGATCGCGTACGACGGTGTTGAACGTGACCGTGTCGGCGCCCCGGGACGCATCGATGGCCAGCTTGATCTCCCACCAGCCGGTCATGCTGAACTTCATGCCTTCGATCAGATACGTGCCACTGGCAAGTTCGCGCCTGACCAGCGGCTGCGTGGGCAGGCCGTGGCCGTGCTGGGGCATTCCCCCATCGACGGTAATACGCGCCTGGCTGACCGGCGCGCCATCGGGCGCGGCCACCTTGACTTGCCACGTGTGCATGGCGTTGATCGCGGCCGGGGCGGGCGGGGGCACCAGCGTGACGACGTAGCGGTCCTGGGCGCTCTGGTGTGCAAGAGAGGTGTCGAGGTCCTTGGGCGGGGCCATGCAGCCGCTGGTCGAGAGGGTCAGGATGCTGCAGAGGATAGAGGTTGCGAATACGTTCATGATGAGTGGGCTCCGGGAAGTTCTGCGGTTGAGGAAATGTCGAAGTTCAGTGGCCCTTGATCTGCTGTTGCAAAGCAAGGGCAAGGGGCGCGCCGCGCGGCATTGAGTTGCGCTTTCATCGCTGGCAAAATGTAGGCGCCGGTTCCCAGTCGGGGCGACGCACCTTCCGTGGATGGTTCGTTTTGTTTGTTCATGGGAGCAGATTCTGTCAATCACCTCCTGAACCGGCTTGAACGAAAGGGCTGACTTGATACAGGGTTCGCATGCAACGGCTTTGGGCGTCGGCTTGATGGCGGACCCGGGCTTGCGCTTGACTGGCCAGTCGGGCCGAATGGTGGGCCATGTCTACTTCTGGCAGGGTGGCAGCCTGTGGATCGGCACAGGAATGGGTCGCACCGACTGGCATGATCACCATGCCCACCAGATTTCGTTTTCCCTGGGCGGCACCTTCCAGTTTCGCGCCCATGCCACACAAGCCTGGCAGGACTACGTGGGCTCCGTTGTGCCGTCACACCAGAAGCATCAATTCGAATGCGATGGCCAGATCGCGCATGTCTTCATAGAACCGGAGACCGTGGAGGGGCGCGCGCTGCGAGCCCGCTTTACTGGCTCTGGCATCACGGCACTGGCTGAACCCGAGTGCCGCGGCACCATCGCCATGCTCATCGATGCGCTGCAGAGAAGCGCGGGAATCGACGAGACGATCTCCGTGGCCCGCACAGCGGTTGCTGCACTCGTGCGAGCGTCGTCTCCCGATGCGGCCGTGGACGCGCGCGTGATCAGGGTGATCGAGTACCTCAGGTCCCGCGTGCGTCATCCTTCGTCGCTGGCCGATGCTGCCGCAGTTGCCGCACTGTCGCCAGGACGCTTCAGGCACGTTTTCGTCGAGGAAACCGGGACATCGTTTCGCGCCTATGTGCTGTGGCTTCGTCTGCACGCAGCCATAGAGACGGCGATGGCAGGTGAGTCATGGACCACCGCCGCACATGAAGCGGGCTTCGCGGACTCCGCCCATCTGACGCGTACGTTCAAGCGCATGTTCGGCATCAATCCGACGACGCTGGTGACGTCATAAGCCCGGACGCGAGGACGCCGCAGGCGGCGAAGATGGCCGTGCGCTGAGCTGGAGCATTGGCCTGGCGGCGGCCATGATCATTGGCGCCGCCGTACTGGGAACACAAACCAAATAGGGCCACAGCCCTTGTTGGTCGTGCGCCAGCAGCTACTCTTTCAGTAGCAACTGAACACTCAGGCCGAGCTCGGCGTTGCGCACCTCCAGCTGCGCACCATGCGCCTGCGCCACCAGCCGGCACAGATACATGCCCAGCCCCACGCCGCCGGTGGCGCGCTGGCGAGCGCTGTCGGTGCGAAAGAAGGGTTCGGTCAGTTGCGCCAGCTGTGCGGCATCCACACCGGGGCCGAAGTCGCGCACCGCCAGCAACACACCGTCGTCCTGGCGGGTGAGCGTGATGCGCGGCGGCTGGCCGGCCTCCGCGCTGTAGCGCAGGGCGTTGTCGAGCAGGTTGCGCAGCAGCAGGCGCATGCGCATGCGGTCCAGCGCCAGCGCGGGCAAACCGGCCGGCAGGTCCAGCGTCACCGCCGCGGCGCCCGGCATCTCGGCCACCACCTCGCGCACCAGCGCGGCCAGGTCCACCGGTTCGCGCTGCAGCGTGGCATGCGGGCTGGCCAGGCGTTCGCTTTCGAGCAGGTCGCTGATCAGGTCACGCATTTCGCCCAGGTCGCGCAGCAGCGCGGCGCGTTCGGGCTCGCCCGCGCCGCTGCCGTCGGGCGTGGTGGGCAGCAGTTCGGCATTGAGGCGCGCGCGGGTCAGCGGCGAACGCAACTCATGGCTGAGCGCCAGCAGCAGGCCGCGTTTGGCGTCCAGCATGCCCTTGATGTCACGCGCCATGGTGTTGATGCGCTGCGCCAGGTCGCCCAGTTCGTCGCGCCGGCGCAGCGGGATGGGGGTGTCGAAGTCGCCGCGGCCGAAGCGCTCGGCCCCCGCGCCTATGTCGTCCAGCGGCCGCAGCAGGCGCCG
>NZ_JAQSDL010000102.1 GCF_029945895.1 Polaromonas sp.
TATTCGAATTACCCGGCCAGCGTGCGCAGCCTGCCGGTGCTGGGCGGCGGGCTGGACCCCAACATCGAAGGCATCGTGGCGTTGCGGCCTGACGTGGTGCTGCTGGCCACGTCGTCACGCGCCAGCCAGCGCCTGGAGTCGCTGGGCATCAAGGTCGTCGCGCTGGAGCCCCGGAGCCACGCCGACGTGCGGCGCGTGCTCGGGAAAATCGGAGTGCTGCTTGACATTCCCGAGGCGCAGGGGGTGGACCGCCTGTGGCGCACCATCGACACCAGCATCTCGGCGGCGGCGCAGTCGCTGTCACCCCGGGCCAGGCGCGCGCGGGTGTATTTTGAAGTCAACCGCGGGCCTTATGCCGCCGGCGAGTCCTCCTTCATCGGCGAAACGCTCACGCGCCTCGGTGTCAAAAACGTGGTGCCGGCAGCGCTGGGTCCCTTCCCACGGCTCAATCCCGAGTTCGTGGTGCGCGCCAACCCCGACGTGATCATGGTCGGCAACCGCAGCATGCAGGCCATGGCCTCCTACCCCGGCTGGGGCAGCATCAAGGCGGTGAAGGAGCAACGCATCTGTGTTTACGGCGTGGACGAATCCGACGTGGTGGTACGACCCGGCCCGCGCATGGCCGAGGCGGCCCGCCTGATGGCCCGCTGCCTGGAAGACAAGGCGCCGCCCGTACCATGAGTGCGCGTTTTCCCGATCAGCACCGCCTGGCCCTGCTGCTGGCCGGCGGCCTGCTGCTGGCCAGTGCGGCCCTGCTGTTGCTGGGTGTGAGTGTGGGCAGCACCGGTTTTGAAAGTGTGCGCAACATGTGGAGCGACGCACAGGCCCTGCAGATCGTGCGCGAGATCCGGCTGCCGCGCACCGTGGGCGCCTGGCTGGCCGGCGCCTTGCTGGGCCTGGCCGGCGCGGTGGCGCAAGGCCTGTTTCGCAACCCGCTGGCTGACCCCTACCTGCTGGGCAGCGCCTCTGGCGCCTCACTGGGCGTGGCCCTGGCCATGGCGCTGTTTGGCGTGTCGCCGCTGGCGATGCACTGGTTGGCGCGCATCGGCCTCACCGGCGCGGCCTTTGTCGGCGCGGTGCTGGCCGTGCTGCTGACCCTGCTGCTGGCCAAGGGCGTGCAGCACACGCTGCGCCTGCTGCTGGCCGGCGTGATTGTCGGTGTGGTGCTGGGCGCCATCACCTCGCTGATCCTGCTGCTCACGCCCGAGATCATGCAGGCCATGCAGTCCTTCATGCTGGGCAGCACAGGTTTTGTCGGCTGGACCGCCTGTGCCGTGATGGCGGTGGTGCTCGCCTTCAGCGTGCTGGCCGCCTGGATGATGAGCCATGTGCTCGACGGCCTGGCGCTGGGCGAAGCCACCGCGCAAAGCCTGGGCCTGCGCCTGCCGCAGATGCGGGTGGCGCTGGTGGCGGTGCTGGCGCTCGCCACCGGCACCGCCGTGGCGCAGACCGGGCTGATTGCTTTTGTCGGCCTGGCCGCGCCGCACCTGGTGCGCTCCGTCGTCAAGACCACCCACGGCCGCCTGACTGTGCTGGCCGCCCTGATGGGTGCGGTGCTGCTCACGGCCGCCGACATCCTGGCACGCTGGCTGGTGGCGCCGCAGGAGCTGCCGGTGGGCGTGCTGACGGCGGTGCTGGGCGGCGGCTACCTGCTCTGGCTGATGCACCGGCACACCGGAAGAGGGGCAGGGCTGTGATGCAAACCACCTCTCCAGTTGCTATGAATTCAGTAGCTATTTCCGCCCGCTCCATCAGGGCCAGCCTCGGACATGTCGAGGTATTGCACGACATCTCGCTGGCGCTGCCCGCTGCACGCTGGACCAGCATCGTCGGGCCCAACGGCGCCGGCAAGTCCACCCTGCTCAAGGTGCTGGCGGGCCTGCTGCCGCACCACGGCGAGGTGGCCTTGCTGGGCCAGCCGCTGGCCGGCCTGCGCGGTCGCCAGCGTGCGCAGCAGCTGTCCTGGCTGGGCCAGAATGAAAGTTCGGCCGACGACCTGACAGCTTACGACGTGGCCATGCTGGGCCGCCTGCCGCACCAGGCCTGGCTGGCGCCACCCAGCGCCGCCGACCACGCCGCCGTCGAGCGCGCCCTGCGTGCCACGCAGGCCTGGGACTGGCGCGCCCGCGCCCTGGGCCAGCTCTCGGGTGGCGAGCGCCAGCGCGTGTTGCTGGCGCGTGCGCTGGCCGTCGAGGCGCAGGTGCTGCTGATGGACGAGCCGCTGGCCAACCTCGATCCGCCGCACCAGACCGACTGGCTGCTGATGGTGCGCGCCCTGGTGGCCGAAGGCAAAACCGTGGTCAGCGTGCTGCATGAAATCTCGTTTGCGCTGCAGGCTGATGAACTGGTGCTGATGGACCAGGGCCGCATCGCGCACCAGGGCGCCTGCGGCGACGCGGCCACGCACCGCGCGCTGGAACACGTGTTTGATCACCGCATCGCCGTGCACCAGCTGGCCGGCCAGTGGCTGGCCGTGCCAAGAATCTGAAAGACCTTCCCCCATGAACATCGAAACTCCCCCCACCGACAAGCCCTACGACAAACCCGAGGGCGAACGCCGCGGCCTGCTGATCGTCAACACCGGTGACGGCAAGGGCAAAAGCACGGCGGCGTTTGGACTCGCGTTGCGCGCGCACGGCCGCCACCATGTGCATGGCAAGGCGGTGAAAATCTTCCAGTTCATGAAGGTGCCAAGCGCGCGTTTTGGCGAGCACCGCATGTTCGAACAGCTGGGCATTCCCATCGAAGGCCTGGGCGACGGCTTCAGCTGGAAAAGCCAGGACCTGGAACACTCGGCGCAACTGGCGCGCAACGGCTGGGAAAAGGCCAAGGCCGCGATCCTGAGCGGCGACAACTTCATGGTCGTGCTCGACGAGCTGACCTACCCGCTGATCTACGGCTGGATGCCGTTGGACGATGTGCTGCAGACCCTGAAGGACAGGCCGAAGGACGTGCATGTGGTGATCACCGGCCGGCGCTGCCCGCCCGAAATCATCGCACTCGCCGACACCGTGACCGAGATGAGCCTGGTCAAACATGCGTTCAAGGCGGGCATCCCCGCGCAGCGTGGCATCGAAGACTGAAGATGCTGCTGGCCTGGGACACTTTTCAGGCGGTGCACAGCGTGGCCGTGCTGACTGCCTGCGTGGCATGGGTGCTGGCCTTCGTGCTGGTGTTGCTGCTGGCCCTGTGGATTGACGCGCGCTGGGGCGAGCCGCGCGCCGCCTGGCACCCGGTGGTGGCCATGGGGCATTACCTCGAGGTGTGCGGACGCGTCGTTTCCTCCTTGCCGCCGGCACCGGCCTTGGTATCCGGCACCCTGGCCTGGTGGCTGGGCGTGGGGGTGGTGGGCGCACTGGCCTGGGTGCTGCAGGCGTTGGCTTTTGCGCAGGTCGCCCGCCTTGTTGCGGCGCCTGGCCTGCAGACCGCGCTGGTCGCCTTGCTGGCGCTGCTGCTGATGGGCTGGCTGCTCAAATGCATGTTGTCCTGGCGCATGCTGCATCACGAGGTCGGCGCGGTCGAGGCCGCGCTGCAGCAATCGCTGGCGGCCGGGCGCGAGCGCCTGTCCTGGCTGGTCAGCCGCGACACCGCGCTGCTGAGCGACAGCGAAGTGCGCGAAAGCGCGATCGAGTCCCTCGCCGAAAACCTCAACGACTCTGTCGTTGCGCCGGTCTTCTGGTTTGTGTTGCTGGGCCTGCCCGGCGCCGCCATCTACCGCTTCGCGAACACCGCCGATGCGATGTGGGGCTACCGCGGCATGCACCGCGGCCGTCACTGGGAGTGGGCAGGCAAGTGGGCGGCGCGTGCCGACGACGTCCTGTCCTGGCTGCCCGCGCGCCTGACGGCCTGGCTGCTGGCCCGGGTGGCGCGCGGCCTGCCGCGCGGTGCGCTGCGTCGGGAAGCCGCCAGAACCCCGTCGCCCAACAGCGGCTGGCCGATGGCGGCCATGGCCCTGGCCCTGGGCGTCAGCCTGCGCAAGCCCGGCATCTACACACTCAACGCGGCGGGGCGGCCGCCCCGGCCCGCAGACACGGCTCTGGCCCAGCGTTATGCATCAAAAACAGTGTTTGCCCTTGTGCTGTCTGCGGAGGCAGCTATTGTTTTGATAGCTATTGGAACGGCATGGACGCTCGCCCCATGAGTCGCGGCGCGCCGGCTTTCCAACGCGTGCACGGCGGTCCCGACGCTGCCGGTGTTCCGCAGTTTGATTTTTCCACCAACAGCCACGCCGGCGGACCCTGTCCGGCGGCGCTGGCCGCGGTGCAGCAGGCCGACGCCGGCCGCTACCCCGATGCCGGGTATGACACCTTGCGTCGGCAGCTCGCCGCCTTCCACCAGGTCGATCTGCAACGTGTGCTGCTGGCCGGCAGCGCCAGCGAGTTCATCTTTCGTATCACCGCGCTGGCGGTGCAGCGCGGCGCCACGGCAGTCTGGCTTCCACCGCACAGCTACGGCGACTATGCGCAGGCCGCGCAGGCGTGGAGGCTGCCGCTGGTGGCGCAGCCGGCGCAGGCGCAACTGCGCTGGGCCTGCGACCCGTCGAGTCCGCTGGGTGCGGCGTATTCGGGGTTAGATCAGCTGACCAATCCGTCGGCATTGTGTGTGCTGGACCTCGCCTACGAGCCGCTGCGGCTTGAAGGCGCCCTGGCGCTGTCCGACGCGGCCTTGCAAAATTTCTGGCAACTGTGGACACCGAACAAGGCGCTGGGCCTGACCGGCGTACGTGCGGCCTATGTGATCGCGCCACCCGATGCCGGCGATGCGGTGGTGCAGCTCGACACCCTGGCGCCGTCGTGGCCGGTGGGCGCCCATGGCGTGTCCATGCTGCAGGCCTGGACCACGCCCGAGGTGCAAGCCTGGCTGGCCGCCAGCCTGGCCACGCTGCGTGAATGGAAAGCGCGGCAGATCGCGCTGTGCGAAGTCATGGGCTGGACCTGCCTGCCCAGTGACGCCAATTTTTTCTGCGCACGGCCGCAGCTGCCGCCAGGCATGAGCCTGGCGCAGGCTTTGACCGAACTTCGCGGGCAGGGCATCAAGCTGCGCGACACCACGTCTTTCGGTTTGCCGGGGCTGGTACGGCTGGGTGTGCTGGCACCGGCCGCGCAGGACGCATTGCACAATGCGTGGCAACACATCATCAGGAAAGCAACATGACTGCCAGAAGCGTGATGGTTCTGGGCACCACCAGCGGCGCCGGCAAAAGCTGGCTGACCACCGCGCTGTGTCGCTACTACGCCAACCAGGGCCTGAAGGTCGCGCCCTTCAAGGCGCAGAACATGAGCAACAACGCCAGGGTAGTGGCCCCCACGCTCCGCACTGGCGTGTCGTCGCTGCCCCCCGAGGGGGCTAATTTTCCTTGGGGCGGCCCGGCGGAAAATTGGTCCTCCGGTGGTGAGATCGGCAGCGCCCAATATTTTCAGGCGCTGGCGGCCAGGGCGGTACCTGACGTCCGTATGAACCCGCTGCTGCTGAAGCCCGAGAAAGACACACACAGCCAGGTGATCCTGATGGGGCAGGTCAACGCCGAACTCTCGCGCATGGCCTGGCGCGGCCGCAGTGCCTCGGTCTGGCCGGTGATTGCGCAGGCGCTCGACGACCTGCTGGAAGAAAACGACGTCGTGGTCATCGAAGGCGCGGGTTCGCCAGCCGAGATCAATCTCAAGGACAGCGACATCGTCAACATGCGGGTGGCGCAACACGCCCATGCCGCCTGCCTGCTGGTCACCGACATCGACCGCGGCGGCGCCTTCGCGCACCTGTACGGCACCTGGGCCATGCTCGATGCAGCCGAACAGGCATTGATCAAGGGTTTTGTGCTGAACAAGTTCCGCGGCGACGCCAGCCTGCTGGCACCTGGTCCGCAGATGCTGCAGGACCTGACCGGTGTGCCCACGGTGGCGACCTTGCCGATGTGGTGGCAACACGGACTGCCCGAGGAAGACGGTGTTTTTGATGATCGGAGCAAAGCCTCCGGCGCGGTGACCCGAACGGTGGCCGTGATTGCCTACCCGCGCATCAGCAACCTCGACGAATTCCAGCCGCTCAAGAATGTGCCCGGCATTCACCTGAAGTGGGTCCGCAGCCCGGGCGAACTCGCTGGCCTGGCGGCTTCCGACTGGATCATCCTGCCCGGCTCCAAACACACGAGTGGCGACCTGGCCTGGCTGCGCGATCAGGGGCTGGACAGCGCGATTGCCGCGCATGCCGGGCGCGGCGGCGCCGTGCTGGGCATCTGCGGCGGGCTGCAGATGCTGGGCGAGGCGCTGATCGATCCGCACGGCATCGACGGCAACGGGCCGGGCCTGGGCTTGTTGCCGGTGGTCACGCTGTTCGAGGCCGGCAAGACCGTGCAACACCGGCAGGCGCGTTTTGCATCGGTCGGTGGCCCGTGGGCGGCCTTGTCCGGTGTGCAGGTGCAGGGCTACGAAATTCACCACGGCCAGACCGCGCCGCACAGCGCCATGGCCGCCGCCGGCGATGTGGCGCAGGCGGTGCTGCCCGGCGGGCTGGCCTGGCAAAACGGCAGCGGCAATGTGCTGGGTGTCTACCTGCATGGGCTGTTTGAAGACCCTGCCGTGTTGCACGCGCTGTTCGGGGCCAGCACGCCGACGCTGGAGTCGGTGTTTGAGGGCCTGGCCGACTACATCGGCAGGCATTTTGACGCGGGGGTCCTGGACGCGCTGATCGCACCGGCGCCCGTGCGCACCGCCTGACAGGCCGCTGCGCGGGCTTATAGTTGCCGTGCACTGGCTTCCCGCACTCCAGGGGGAGGCCTTCGTTTTCTCAAACAAGCGTCCGAAGGATAGCCGTGTTCATTGTGGTCCTGGCCAATATTGCCGTCGTATCCCTCGCCGTGATCATTCACTACGAATGCCTGCTGCGGCTCACCCTGCTGCTGGCCCGGGTGAAACTCCGCCATCGCCTGCGCATCCTGCTGGGCGTCGGCGGTGCGTTGATGGCCCACGCGGTGGAGGTCTGGGTGTTTGCCTTTGCCTACTACTTCATGCACCACGCCAGCGAATGGGGTCGCCTGAAAGGAAGCTTCGATGGCAGCCTGATGGACTGCGTGTATTTTTCCTTCACGACCTTCACCACGCTGGGCTTCGGCGACATCCAGCCCACCGGTGACCTGCGTTTCCTGACGGGCATCGAGTCATTGACCGGCCTGGTGCTGATCACCTGGACAGCGTCCTTTCTTTTTGTCGAGATGCAGAAGTTCTGGAACGCGAAGTAATTTGCGAAGGTGCGCCTCCGGTGCGCCAACCGGATGTAGCGGCATCGCTGCGGGGGTGGCTACAATACTGATTATTCATACAGTTCCGCAGTCCCTGCTGCCTGACACCAACCGCCTTCCATGACGACCGCCATCGACAAGGACAAGCCCTATGTGGTGGCCGTGCGTGCGCTGTGTGATTTCACGGCGAAACAGGGCGACCTCGATCTGCGCTTTACGCCCTCGCCGTCGGCCCTCGAAGGCATGGCGGGTCACCGCATGGTGGCGATGCGCCGGCCGGCGCATTACCAGACCGAAGTCAGCCTGAGTGGGGCCTACCAGGACTTGCTGGTGCGTGGCCGCGCCGACGGTTACGACCCCGAACTCGGCCAGCTCGAAGAGGTCAAGACCTTCCGTGGCGACCTGGAGGCCATGCGCGCCAACCACCGGCATCTGCACTGGGCCCAGCTCAAGATTTATGGCCACCTGCTCTGCCAGAAAGAGGGCCTGCCCCAGGTCAAGCTGGCGCTGGTGTATTTCAACATCGCCACGCAGGACGAAACCCTGCTGGCCGAAGCCTTCAGCGCCGCCGAGCTGGAAGTGTTCTTTGAAGAACAGTGCGACCGTTTCCTCGACTGGGCGCGCCAGGAGATGGCGCACCGCGCCGCGCGTAACGAGGCGCTGCAGACACTGGCGTTTCCGCACGAGAATTTTCGCCCCGGCCAGCGCGACCTGGCCGAAGCCGTCTACAAGTCGGCCAGCAGCGGCCGCTGCCTGATGGCGCAGGCGCCCACCGGCATCGGCAAAACCGTGGGCACACTGTTTCCGCTGCTCAAGGCCTGCCCGACGCAGCAACTCGACAAGGTGTTTTTCCTCGCGGCCAAGACGCCGGGCCGCCAGCTCGCGCTCGACGCCGTGACTCGCATCCAGCGCAGTGCGCCGGCGCTGCCGGTGCGCGTGCTGGAACTGGTGGCCAAGGGCAAGGCCTGCGAACACCCGGACAAGGCCTGCCACGGCGACGCCTGCCCGCTGGCCCAGGGTTTTTACGACCGCCTGCCGGCAGCGCGCCGCGCCGCCGTGGCCCTGGCCGGCCCGCTCGACCAGGGCGCACTGCGTGAGGTGGCGCTGGCCCACGGAGTCTGCCCGTATTACCTCGGCCAGGACCTGCTGCACTGGAGCGATGTGGTCATCGGCGACTACAACTACTACTTCGACATCAACGCCATGCTGTACGCGCAGACGCTGGCCAATCAGTGGCGTGTCAGCGTGCTGGTCGACGAGGCGCACAACCTGGTCGAGCGCGCGCGCAAGATGTATTCGGCGGAGCTGGACCCGGCCCGCCTGCTGTTGGCTCGCCAGGGTGCGCCGGTGGCCATCAGGCGTGTGCTGGACCGCCTGCAGCGCAGCTGGCACGAACTGCACCAGGACCAGGCCGAGGCCTACCAGGTGTACGACGAGGTGCCGCAGGCTTTTCGCGGCGCGCTGCAGCAGACGGCCAGCGCCATTCTGGACCACCTGGCGGATCACCCGGCCGGCATCGACGGCAGGCTGCAGGATTTTTTCTTCGAGGTGCTGCACTTTTCACGCATGGCCGAGCTGCTCGATACCCATTCGCTGTTCGACATCACCGATGCTGCGAGTAGCGGGGGCGGTGCCGTCCTGTGCCTGCGAAACGTCGTGCCGGCGGGTTTTCTCTCGCAGCGGTTTGCGGCGGCACGTTCGGCGGCGCTGTTTTCGGCCACCCTGAGCCCGGCGCACTACTACAGCGACATGCTGGGCCTGCCTGAAGACACCGCCTGGATCGATGTGGCCTCGCCGTTCCGGGCCGAGCAGCTGTCGGTGCAGGTGGTGGACGACGTGTCCACCCGTTTCCAGCATCGCGGGCATTCGCTGTCACCGATGGTCGACCTGATGGCGCGGCAATACACGGCAGCGCCCGGCAACTACCTGAGTTTTGTCAGCAGCTTCGACTACCTGCAGCAACTGGCCGAGCTGTTCAAAGCGCGTTACCCGGCCATCCCCGTCTGGGAGCAGTCGCGCGGCATGGAGGAAAGCGCCAAGCGGGGCTTTCTTGATCGTTTCAAGACCGACACCCGCGGCATCGGCTTTGCCGTGCTGGGCGGCGCGTTTGCCGAGGGCATCGACCTGCCGGGCAAACGCCTGATCGGCGCTTTTGTCGCTACTCTGGGGCTGCCGCAGATCAACCCGGTCAACGAACAGATCAAGCAGCGCATGGAGACCAGTTTCGGCAAGGGGTACGACTACACCTACCTGTACCCGGGGCTGCAAAA
>NZ_JAQSDL010000103.1 GCF_029945895.1 Polaromonas sp.
CGAGCTTGGCCAGATTGTGAACCGCCAGCATGCCGTGCGCATGGGCATGCAGCACGGCGGCGCCACGCGCCAGCGGCGCGTAGCCGTCAAAACGCAGCAAGGGGTTGAGCCACAACAGGCGGCGGCTGCGCCGGCGCAGCCAGTCCAGCTCGTGGGCCAGCTCGGACGGCTCACCGGTGTCCAGTCCATCGGTGATGACCAGCACGATGGTGCGCCGGCCCACCAGGCGGCGCGCATGCCGCTCGCGCAAGGTGGCCAGCGAGGCGCCGAGCTGGGTGCCGCCGGCAAAGTCTTCAATTGCCAGACTGGCGTGGGCCAGCATCTCGTCGGTGTCGGCCTGGCGGAAGGCCGGCGTCAAATCGGTCAAATGCATGCCGAAGGCGAACACATCGCGGTGCGGGTGGCGCCGCGTGGCCGCATGCAAAAAGGCCAGCAGCAAACGCGCATAACGCTCCATGGACCCTGACACGTCGACCAGCACCAGCAAGGGCAGTGCCTGTTCGCGCCGCTGCATGCGCGGCAGGTGCATCAGCTCCCCGCCCGTTCGCGCAGCCTGGTGCATCACGCCCGGCCAGTGCATGCGCGCACCACTGGCGGCGGGCCGGCTGCGCCGCGAGGCAAACATCGGCAGCGGCAGCTTGATGTCACGCGCCAGCCGCTCGACCAGCCGGTACTCGGTGGCCGACAGTGCGTTGAAATCGGCATGCTGCAGGCGGGCGATGTCGCTGGCGGTCATGGCGGCGTCGAACTCGACCTTCTGGTCTTCCGTCGTCGGTTTGGCCTGTTGACCGAAAGCCTTCTGCGGCGCCAGCGCCTCGCGCACCCGCGGGCGGCGCTTGCTGGGCTCGGCCTTGCCTTCGGCACTGGGCAGCAGCTGCGCTAGCAGCTTGTTGGCGACTTTCGGGTCCTGGAAATACACGTCGAAGAGCTCACGAAACACCAGCCGGTCCTGCTCGCGGCTGACCATCACGGCTTCAAAAGCGGCGCTCAGGTCGTCCCTCTCGCTGATGCCGACGGCGAGCGCGGCCTCCTTGGCCAGGGCAATGCGTTGGCTGTCCACCTTGACACCGGCGCGGCGCAGGGCGCGGCCGAAACCGGCGATGTTGTCGGCGAGTTTGCCGCTGCGCGCGTCACCTAATAACATGGGCCCCCACGCTTGTCATCTCGTGTACTACGCTGCCCCCCGAGGGGGCTGCGTGTCGCGGCTCGAAGCCTGCAGGTGCAGGCTTGGACGGCACGCAGATGGGACGCGTCTCGCGTCCTGGCGGCCTGCAAGGCCTGCACCTGCGGCCCGGCAAAGCCGGTTCCGCGGCCCCTGCTGAAATGAAGATGCCCAACGCTTGTCACCGCGTGCTCTAAAGGCGATAACACGGCATAAACGCCGTCCATCTCACGCCTCCGCCCCTTCAGGCTTGAGCAGTTCCACCGCCAGCTCATGCGTGAGCGCCGCCACGTCTTCGCGCTGCTTGAACAGAATGCCCGCGGTATCGGCCACCACTTCGGGGTCCACGACCAGGGTGTCCAGCGCCACCAGCGCTTTTGCCCACTCGACACTTTCTGCGATGCCGGGCGCGCGCTGGAAGGCGTTGCCGAACGGTGAGCGGCGCAGCCGGTCCACAAAGGCCGCCACCTGCGCCGAAAGCTGTTCGCCGGCTTCCGGCACCTGGGCGCGGATGATGGCCAGTTCGCGGTCGCGGTCGGGGTAATCGAGCCAGTGGTAGAGGCAACGCCGCTTGACCGCGTCGTTGAGTTCACGCGTGCGGTTGCTGGTGAGAATGGTCACCGGCGTCACCTCGGCCCGCACCGTTCCGATCTCCGGAATGCTGACCTGGTATTCGCCAAGGTACTCGAGCAGAAAGGCCTCAAAAGGTTCGTCGGCGCGGTCCACCTCGTCGATCAGCAATACGGCCCCCGGCGCCGGGGTCTGCAGCGCCTGCAGCAACGGCCGGCGTATCAGGTAGCGGTGCTGGTAGACCTCGCGTTCGACGTCCACATTGTCCACCCCCTCGCGATGGCCTTCCACGGCGCGCATGTGCAGCAGCTGGGCGGCGTAATTCCACTCGTAGAGGGCTTCGCGCTGCTCCAGCCCGTCGTAACACTGCAGGCGGATCAGCTGGCGCTGTAGCGCCAGCGCCAGAGCCTTGGCCAGCTCGGTCTTGCCGACGCCGGGCTCGCCTTCGAGCAGCAGCGGCCGCTGCAGCTTGAGCGCGAGAAACACCGCCGTGGCCAGGCGCCGGTCGGCAAAGTAGCCAGCACCCTGCAGCGCCTGGGCCAGTGCATCAATCGTGGGAAAAGGTGTCATCGGATCAGTGTACCTGTTGCTATCTATTCAATAGCTGCTTGCGCCCGTCCATCAAGGGCGGAAGGCGTATTTATTCAACATGCTGCCGCGGATGTCATCCCGCACCTGTGGAGCCTGCCCCGGACTCCGATCCGGGGGGTAGCATGCTGCATCTTCCATCGTCAGCAGGATGCAGAGCGCGGGCATGGATTGCGGGTCAAGCCCGCAAAAACAGGCATGGGTCAGCCAGCCAGCGCCTTCGCCACGCCGCGCTGGGTCTGCACGCTGATCAGGTTGGCGCGGTAAGCCGCCGTGGCGTGGATGTCGCTGTTGAGGTCTGTCGCATCGATCTTCACCGCTGCAGCCGCTTCAGGCGTGAAGCTCTTGCTCAACGCCGCCTCCAGCCCCGCGTGGCGAAACACGCCGCTGGAGGCGCCAGTGACAGCCACACGCACACCCGCATCGAACTGCGCCACAAACACGCCGACCAGCGCAAAACGCGAGGCCGACTGCTTGAACTTCATGTAGGCCGCGCGCTTCGGGATGGGGAAGCTGATCGCGGTGATCAGCTCGCCCTCTTCCAGCGCGGTGGCGAACATGCCGAGGAAAAAGTCGTCTGCGGCAATCTTGCGCTTGGTGGTGTGGATGGTCGCGCCCAGCGCCAGCACCGCACTGGGGTAGCAGGCAGAAGGGTCGTTGTTGGCGACCGAGCCGCCCAGCGTGCCCATGGCGCGCACCTGGCGGTCGCCAATGTTGGCGGCCAGGTCGGCCAGCGCGGGCAGCGCCGCCTTGAGTTCGGCGTGGGTCGCCACATCGGCGTGGCGCGTCATGGCGCCGATCACAAAGGCATTGCCTTCGCGCTTGATGCTGGTCAGCTCCTTGATGCCGCTGAGATCCACCAGCTGGTCCGGGCTGGACAGGCGCAGTTTCATTGACGCCAGCAGGGTCTGGCCGCCGGCCAGGGGTTTGGCGCCGTCGGCGGTGAGCTGCGCGGCGGCAGCCAGGGAGGTGGGACGTTCCAGGGTGAAGGGGTACATGGTGGTTTTCTCCTTGGATAGCTGTTTATTTCTTGGCCGACTGGATGGCTTCCCAGACGCGGCTGGGGGAGGCGGGCATGTCGAAGTCCGTCACGCCGAGCGGCTTGAGGGCGTCGAGCACGGCATTGATCACCGCCGGCGGCGAGCCGATGGCACCGGCCTCGCCGCAGCCCTTGGCACCCAACGGGTTGTGGCTGCAAGGCGTGCAAAGCGTGTCCAGCGTGAAGTTGGGCATGTCGTCGGCACGCGGCAGGGTGTAGTCCATCATCGAGCCGGTAAGCAACTGACCGGACTCGGGGTCATACACGCAGTTCTCCAGCAGCGCCTGACCAATGCCCTGCACCAGCCCGCCATGCACCTGACCTTCGACAATCATGGGGTTGATGATGTTGCCGAAATCGTCCACCGCGGTGAAACGATCGACCCGCACCTGGCCGGTGGCCGGATCCACCTCGACCTCGCAGATGTAGGTGCCTGCCGGGAAGGTGAAGTTGGTGGGGTCGTAAAACGCGGTTTCGTTCAGGCCCGGCTCCAGTTTGTCGAGCGGGTAGTTGTGCGGCACATAGGCCGTCAGCGCCACCTGGCCGAAGGTCACTTTCTTGTCGGTACCCTTGATGGTGAACTCGCCGTTGGCAAACTCCACGTCGGCGTCGCTGGCCTCCATCAGGTGTGCGGCAATTTTCTTGGCCTTGGTCTCGATCTTGTCGAGCGCCTTCATGATGGCCGTGCCGCCCACCGACAGTGAACGCGAGCCATAGGTGCCCATGCCGAAAGGCACACGCCCGGTGTCGCCGTGCACCACATCGACCTGGTCCACCGAAATACCAAGCCGCGCGGCCACCACTTGCGCAAAGGTGGTCTCATGCCCCTGGCCATGGCTGTGCGAGCCGGTGAACACCGTCACGCTGCCGGTCGGGTGCACCCGCACCTCGCCACACTCAAACAGGCCGGCGCGCGCACCGAGCGCGCCGGCGATGTTGCTGGGTGCCAGGCCGCAGGCCTCGATGTAGCAGGAGTAACCCATGCCGCGCAGCAGGCCCTTGGCGGCTGACGCGGCTTTGCGCTGGGCAAACCCCGCCACTTCGGCGAGTTCATTGCCGCGTTTGAGCAAGGCATGGAAGTCACCCACGTCGTATTGCAGCGCCACCGGCGTCTGGTACGGAAAGTCTTTCACGAAGTTGCGGCGGCGGATCTCGTCCTGGGCCAGGCCCAGCTCCCAGCCGCAGCGCGAGACCAGTCGTTCCAGCAGGTAGGTCGCCTCGGGCCGCCCGGCGCCGCGGTAGGCATCGACCGGGGCGGTGTTGGTGAACCAGGCATCCACCTCGACGTAGATCTGCGGGCAGGTGTACTGGCCGGCCAGCAAGGTCGCGTACAAAATGGTCGGCACCGCCGGCGCGAACGTGGACAGGTAGGCGCCCATGTTGGCGTCGGTGTGCACACGCATGGCCAGGAACTTGCCATCCTTGTCCATGGCCATTTCGGCGTGGCTCGAGTGGTCCCGGCCGTGCGCGTCGCTGACAAAAGCCTCGCTGCGCTCAGCCGTCCACTTGATGTTGCGGTTGAGTTTTCTGGACGCCCAGGTCAGGCACACGTCTTCGGCATACAGATAGATCTTGGAGCCGAAGCCGCCGCCGACGTCGGGGGCGATGACCCGCACCTTGTGCTCGGGCAGGCCCATCACAAAGGCCGTCAGCAGCAGGCGCTCGACGTGCGGGTTCTGGTTCGACACATACAGCACGTACTCGTCGGTCGCGCGGCTGTAGGAGCCGATCACGGCGCGCGGCTCCATCGCATTCGGGATCAGCCGGTTGTTGGTCAGGTCCAGCTTGGTCACATGCGCGGCGTTCGCAAACACCGCATCGACCTGGCCCTTGTCACCAATCGCCCATTTGTAGCAATGGTTGTCGGGCGCGGCGTCATGCAGGGCGGTGGCCTTGGCGGCGTCGGTGACACGGACCACGGCGCTCAGCACGTCGTAGTCCACCTCGACCAGCTCGGCGGCGTTCTTCGCCTGCTCCAGCGTTTCGGCCACGACCATGGCCACATGGTCACCGACATACCGCACCTTGCCCTGGGCCAGGATGGGGTGCGGCGGCTCCTTCATCGGGTTGCCATCTGTGGAAGTGATCAGCCAGCCGCAAGGCAGGCCGTTGATCTTGTCCGCCGCCACGTCCTCGCCGACAAACACATCGAGCACACCGGGCGCGGCCTTGGCGGCGGCGGTGTTGATGCTGTTGATCTTCGCGTGGGCGTGCGGGGAGCGCACAAACACCGCGTAACTCTGGTTGGCCAGCGTGATGTCATCGGTGTATTGCCCGCCACCGGTGAGAAAGCGGTAGTCTTCCTTGCGGCGGACGGAGGTGCCAATGTTTGGCAGGTTGACGAAATCGGATGCACCCATGTGTGTACTCCTGAAAGGGGAAAATTCTGGTGGCGGCGCGCGCGGGATGGCGGTGCCGGAGGTTTGCAGTTGGCGGTCGGCTCAGGTCGCCATGGCGGCAGCGCCCTGCTGCACCGCCTTGACGATGTTCTGGTAGCCGGTGCAGCGGCAGATGTTGCCTTCGAGCAGCTCGCGAATTTCGCCTTCGCTGGCCTTGGGGTGGTGTTTGCACAGGTCCACCGCACTCATGACCATGCCGGTGGTACAGAAGCCGCATTGCAGACCGTGGCATTCCTTGAAAGCCGCCTGCATCGGATGCATGGTGCCGTCGGCAGCCGCCAGGCCTTCGATGGTGGTGATGTCAGCGCCCTCGGCCTGGGCGGCCAGGATGTTGCAGGACTTCACGGCGCGCCCGTTCATGATGACCGTGCAGGCTCCGCACTGGGCGGTGTCACAGCCGACATGGGTGCCGGTCATCTTGAGCTGCTCGCGCAGCACCTGGACCAGCAAGGTGTTGGGCGGGGTTTCCACACTTTTGGCTTTGCCGTTGACTTTGAATTGAACTTGCATGCGCTTGTCTCCAGTTGGCTGTTTTTGTGACGACGGGTTGCGCTCCGGACGGAACAAGGGTCATTGTTGAAGTGGCGCCCCTGCGGGGGCCTAGGTTAAACCCTAGGACCTTGCCAAAGCCCGGTTAAATTCTCAAAATGGAACAGTTGGTGGCCGACCGTCAGCGCGGGTGCGCCGGGTCTGATACGCTGCAGCCACCGCGGGCATCCTCCCGCAGCCAGCCGCCGATCAAGAGCATTGCCACCTCATGCTGACCGTCCTTCCAACCTCCTCCGAGCAACGCCTGCAACAGATCGCGCAAGCGCGCCAGGCGGTGCTGCGCGACGGCCAGAGCGTGTCTGGCACGCAGACCGAATCCTGGATAGAACGCTCCTGGAAGCGCTGCCTGGCCAGCGGCAAAAGGCCGGATCAGGAGGTCAGTTTCGACATGTTGTCGTCGCAGGCGCTGCGCCGCACCGAAGAAGCCAACCACGTGCTGGTGCAGGCGGCCCGCCCGGTCCTGGAAAAGCTGGGGGCGGCGATTGCCAGCACGCGTTACTTCGCCATCCTGACCAATGCGCAGGGCGTGGTGGTGGACGTCAATGGCGCCATCGACCGGCGTGACCGGCGCGCCGACCTGATCACACGCATTGGCGTGGATTTGTCCGAACAAAGTGTGGGCACCACCGCCATCGGCGCGGCGTTGACCGAGCTGCAGCCGGTCTGGTTGCACCGCGGGGAGCATTTTTTCAGTGCCAACTCCGCCTACAGCTGCGCCGGCGCACCGCTGTTCGGACCGGACGGCCGCTGCGCCGGCATGCTGGACCTGACGGGTGTGGACACCGTCGAGCGCCCTGAACTCAAACACCTGGTGGTGCAGTCGGCGCGCAGCATCGAAAACGCCCTGATGCAGAGCCGCCCGCACGATCTGCTGATACGACTGAACTGGTCCGGCCACAGCCTGGGCGAAGACAGCGACGGTCTGGTCAGCCTGGACCCGGACGGTTGGGTACTGGGGGCCAACCCCGCGGCACGGCAAATGGTGCCGGCGCTGCAGGCCGGCAGCCCGCCGGCCGTGCATTGCAGCGAACTGTTTGCCCTGCCTTACGAAATGCTGTTCGACGCCGCCAGGAGCGACGCCGCGGGCATCCCCCAGGCCATGGAAGTCCCCCTGTGGTCGGGACTGCGCCTGCACGTGTTGCCGCTGCTGCGCGGCCGTGCGGTCGCACCCGGTCGGTTCAGCGGCCCGGCGCCCGCCGGGCCGGCCCTGGCGCTCAAGGACGTTGAAACGGCGCTGATCCGCAAGGCGGTCAACGAAGCCCGGGGCAACGTCATGAAAGCGGCGCGGGCACTCGGCATCAGCCGCGCCACCGTCTACCGCCGCCTCGGCGGCAAATCCAGATAGTCAGTGCTTGTGGTGCATGGCGGCGGGCGTGCCTGATGCCGGCATGGCCGCACCCGGCGCCGAGGCGGCCACGGGCAGCTTCAGTTCGACCTTGCTCTCCTGGCCCCTGGCGTCCTTGAATGTCAAGGTCAGCGGCACCGTGCTGCCCTTGGGCAGGGCTTGCCTGAGTTCCATGAGCATGACGTGGTAGCCGCCGGGCTTGAGCTGCACGGTTGTTCCGGCCGGCAGGTCCAGCACGGGGACGGCGCGCATGCGCATGATGTCGCCTTCCATCTTCATCTCGTGGACTTCGGCCACGCCGGCCACCGGAGAGGACGCGCCCACCAGCTTCGTGCCCTCTTTGGCCGTGATGCTCATGAAGGCGCCGGTGCCCGACTGGCCCGGCACGGCGGCGCGCACCCAGGCGTCCTTGACCTCGACCGTCTGGGCGAACACAGCGCCAGCGGAAAGTACCAGCAAGGCGGCAATAACTTTTGTTTTCATGGATAGCTTTCGTTAATAAAAGAGATGAATCGAAAAACGTGGTCAGTGGTGCGGCTGTCCGGCCGCATCGGGCCGGACATCAAGCAGCACGGCGGGTGATTTCAGGCCCAGGGTCGATGTGCCGGTTGCCGGTAGCTCTGACCAGTCATTGCGGCCTGACGCGCAGGTTTGCAGCACCTTGAACCAGAGCGGACCCGCTTGGGCGGGCAACTTGCCGCGCAGCACAAACTCGTCGTAATGCGCATCGGCCAGGGCCGCTTCCGGGTTGGCCGCGTGCCAGCTGACCAGTGTCACGTCATCGGTCACGGTGTTGCCATGGCTGGTAGAGGGTTCCGCAAGCTTGTCGACCCGGGTCGCCAAGGTCCAGCCGGCCTTGGGCATGGGCTTGGCGCCCTGAAAGCCTGGCGGCAATCGCACCTCCAGCCCGGTTGTGGCCGAGCCGGCGCAACCGTGGCCAACACCGAACACCGCTTTGTAGGTACTGCCGGCCGGGGCCTGCCCCTCAGCCAGGGAAATATGGGAAAACGCCGGCACAGTGACCGTCACAGCTGCGCAAAGCGCTATTGTTTTAATAGTCGATAAAAATTTCATGGGAACCACACATTGAAATGAACACAAGCACGCGCGCCGTCAGGCCCACACGCTACCGGCCTCGTCAGAGGCGTTTTATTTCAAAGTGCAGGCGGGCCGCGGCTGAAGGGCAGCCCCGGCGAGGACGCCGAGCGGACGGCATCCTGGAAGACGGCAACCATCGCGGTGACGGGTGCAGGAAAAACACTGGCCTGGAAGGCCGGCGGCAAACCGGGTCCGGCGGAGCCGCAGAGATCGCAATGCGCGGCAGCCGGTGAAGACCCCTCACCGCCCGACAGGTCCCCGGCCGCAGCGGACAACCCACTGCCGGCCACGCTGCATAGCCCCCCCAGCTTGCCGGTCCGCACTTCCTCGGCCAGCATGGACACGGGCGCCAGCAGCGCCGAAAAGACGGCCAGAAACCCCAGCCACGCGGCAAAGCGGGCCCACAGCGGGCGACAGGATGGGGTGAAGGACACGGCCCGATTATAGGGACCGCCGTCGGCGTGGTTTCGCCCGCAGGGCTGGACGATGGGGCTTCCCCCCGCCTATACTGCTACAAAATGAATAGCTGTCCGCGCCCGCCCGTCAAGGGCTGGATGCCTGTTTTATGGCAAATTTACCGAAAAGGTGCCTGATCAAGCGCCCATGCCACATGTTCCCTGACCACCTCGCTGCCATGTTCGCGCCGCGCCA
>NZ_JAQSDL010000104.1 GCF_029945895.1 Polaromonas sp.
CCACATGCGCGTTGGCGGGTGCGCAGCTGAAGGCAACGCGGCGCATCACCGGCAGATCGGGCCAGTCGTCGCCCATGAACGCGGCTTGTGACCAGTCCAGTCCCAGCTCTTTCAGGGTGATCTCGGCGGCCGGTCGCTTGTTTTCGGTTCCGAAATGGGCGTGTACGATGCCGAGGGCCTGCAAGCGGGTCCGCAGCACCACGCTGTCGCGCCCGGTGATCACCGCCGGGGTGATGCCGGCGCGCTGGAGCAATTTCAGGCCATGGCCGTCGAGCGAATTGAAGCGCTTGAGGGTCTCGCCCGCGGCATTGAAGCCGACCTGCGGCGTCGCCCGGGGGTCGCCTTCCGGGTATTCGCCGAAATAAAGCCCCCCGTCGGTCAGCACGCCATCGACATCGAAAAACGCCACCTTGATCGTCTGCGCGCGCAGCAGCAGTTCAGCCGTGAAGTTCAAGGCCGGCACGGACCCCATCAGATCACCTTCGCACGCAGCAAGTCGTTGCTGTTGAGGGCGCCGCACAAGACACCCGCGTCGTCCACCACCAGCACGCTGGTGATGCGGTACTGCTCCATCAGCGCCACGGCTTCCACAGCCAGGGCGCCGGCGCGCAGGGTGCGCGGGTCGGGATGCATGACATCGGCGGCCTTGCTGGTCCGCAAATCCACCCCTTTTTCAATCAGCCGGCGCAAATCACCGTCGGTGAAAATGCCGCGCACCCGGCGCGCATCATCAACGATGGCCGAAGCACCCAGGCCCTTGTTGCTCATCTCGCGCATCAGTTCCGTAAAACCGGCCTGCAGGCCGACCGCCGGCACCGCCTCGCCGGTTCGCATCACATCGTCGATATGCGTCAGCAGCTTGCGCCCCAGCGCGCCGCCGGGATGGGAACGGGCAAAATCTTCTTCCCTGAAACCGCGCGCATCGAGCAGGGCCACCGCCAACGCATCACCGAGCGCCAACTGCGCCGTGGTGCTGGCTGTGGGCGCAAGATTGAGCGGACAGGCCTCCAGGTCAACCGCGCTGCTCAGGACGATGTCGGCATGCTGGGCGAGCGTCGAGTCCGCCCGGCCAGTCATGGCCAGCAACGTGACGTCGATCCGCTTCAGGGCCGGCAGGATGGCCGCCAGTTCATCCACCTCTCCCGAGTAGGAGATCGCCAGAACCACATCACCCGGTGCCACCATGCCGAGGTCACCATGACTGGCCTCGGCCGGATGCACAAACATCGCCGGCGTGCCGGTTGAGGCCAGGGTGGCAGAAATTTTCCGGCCGATGTGGCCACTTTTGCCCATGCCCATCACCACGACCCGGCCCTTGCAAGCCAGCATGACCTGAACAGCGTGTGCGAACTCGGGGCCGACCCGGGTCTTCAGCCCGAGCACGGCGGCGGCTTCAATATCAAAGGTTCTGTGGGCGAGTGCCAGCGCTTGCGCAGGGTCGAATTTCGCGGGGTCAAAGCTCATGCCTGCATTCTATAGAGCCGCACCGGATCGGGGCCTGTCGTGTCCGCTGGCTACCCGCGTAAGAAAACACCCATCGGCTACCATCAAAGCATGACCGCGCTCGAACTCACACTGCTGTACTTGCTGGCTGCTGTGCTGGGCGTGGTCACCTGCCGCTTCTTCAAGTTGCCGCCCATGCTGGGCTACCTGGCGGTCGGGGTGGTGATTGGCCCGAACGCGCTGGCGCTGGCGAAAAACTCCGATGGCGTGCGTCACCTCGGCGAATTCGGCGTGGTTTTCCTGATGTTCGTGATCGGGCTGGAGTTCAATCTGCCCAAGCTGCGCTCCATGCGGCGTCACGTCTTCGGCCTGGGCATGCTCCAGGTCGTGTCAACAATCGTGCTGGCCACGGTCGGCTCCCTGTTCCTGGCGTCGCTGGCACCCACGCTCTGGAAGATGCCGTGGCAGACGGCGCTGGCGCTCTCCGGCGCCGTGGCCATGAGCAGCACCGCCGTGGTGGTCAAACTGCTGTCCGAGCGGCTCGAGCTCGACTCGGAACACGGCAAACGCGTGATGGGCGTGCTGCTGTTCCAGGATCTGGCCGTGGTGCCGCTGCTGGTGCTGATCCCCGCGCTGGGCGCCTCCCCCGACAAGCTGCTGATGGCGCTGGCCATTGCCGGGCTCAAGGCAACGGTGCTGGTCGGCCTGCTGCTGACTGGCGGGCAGCGCGTCATGCGCTGGTGGCTCACGCTGGTGGCCAGGCGCAAAAGCGACGAGCTTTTTGTGCTGAACCTGCTGCTGGTCACGCTGGCGCTGGCCTGGCTCACCGAGCTGGCCGGATTGAGCTTGGCACTCGGCGCGTTCATCGCGGGCATGTTGATCTCGGAGACCGAATTCAAGCACCAGGTGGAAACCGACATCCGGCCCTTCCACGATGTGCTGCTCGGGTTGTTTTTCATCAGCATCGGCATGATGCTGGACTGGCGCCTGGTGCTTGAGCGCTGGCCGCTGGTGCTGCTGCTGCTGACCGTGCCGGTGCTGTTCAAGCTGGTCATGATCACGGCGCTGGCGCGCGCCCTGGGCGCCACCACCGGCGTCTCGCTGCGCACCGGCCTGTACCTGGCGCAGGCCGGCGAGTTCGGCTTTGTGCTGCTGACGCTGGCGCAGGGCAACAACCTGGTTCCCCCATCGCTGCTCAACCCCATCCTGGCCAGCATGGTGCTGTCGATGCTGGCCACGCCTTTCATCATCATGTACAGCAACCGCATCGTGATGAAGCTGGTCTCCAGCGAATGGCTGCAGCAGTCGCTGCAGATGACCACGATTGCGCGCAAGTCCATCAACACCGACCGGCACGTGATCGTCTGCGGCTACGGTCGCTGCGGCCAGAACCTGGGCCACATGCTGGAGCGAGAAGGCATTCCCTACATCGCGCTGGACCTGGACCCGGACCGGGTGCGCCAGGCGGCCGCCGCCGGCGATTCGGTGGTGTTCGGCGACGCCGTGCGGCTGCAGTCACTGATGGCGGCCGGACTGGCGCGCGCCAGCGCCGTGGTGGTGACTTACCTGGACACCGCCAGTGCGCTCAAGGTGCTGGCCAACATCCGTGCCCATGCGCCCACCGTGCCCGTGATTGTGCGCACGGTGGACGACCGCGACCTGGAAAAACTGCAGGCCGCTGGCGCCACCGAGGTGGTGCCCGAAGCCATCGAAGCCAGCCTGATGCTGGCCAGCCATGCCCTGGCACTGGTGGGCGTGCCCATGCGCCGCGTGATCCGCGTGGTGCAGGACCAGCGCGATGCGCGCTACAACCTGCTACGCGGCTACTTCCGCGGTGCTGACGACGACACGACCGGCGACCTGGAACAGGAACGCCTGGCCACCGTCACGCTGCCGCTGGGCATCAAGTCGGCCGGTCGGCCATTGAGCGAGTTTGCCCTGCACGCGACGGGTGTGCGCGTGGTCAGCCTGCGCCGGGGCGGCGGCAAGACCCTGGAAGCGCTGGACAACACACTGCTCGAAGGCGGCGACACGCTGGTTCTGTCGGGCAACTCCGAAGCCCTGGCGCTGGCCGAGCAGAAACTTTTACGCGGCTGAACGCTCCCATGTTGATGGACCGACGACTTTTCACCAGCGTACTGCTGGCCACCCCCTGGATGGCGGGCGCGCAAACCGACCCGCTCGCCGCCCGCCTTCGCGCCGGCGCCTGCGTGGTGTTGCTGCGCCATGCGCAGACCGTGCCCGGCATCGGCGACCCGCCGGACTTTCGCCTTGACCAGTGCAGCACGCAGCGCAACCTCAGCGATGAAGGGCGCCTGCAGGCTGGGCGTATCGGCCAGTGGTTCACGTCCCGCAGCCTGCAACCCCGCGCGGTCCGGTCCAGCGCCTGGTGCCGCTGCAAGGACACGGCCGACCTGGCATTCGGCAACCACCAGGTCTGGCCGGCGCTCAATTCGTTTTTCGGGTCCGGCGGCAGGGAAACCCAGACCGCTCAATTGCGCGCTGCACTGGGCCGCGTCCCGGCGGGCCAATTCGAGGTCTGGGTCACCCACCAGGTCAACATGACAGCGCTGACCGGTGAAGGCATGACGATGGGAGAGGGCCTGGTGGTCGATGCAAGAGGCAAAATGGTGGCCCGCAGCACTTTTGGCTAGACCCATGCCCTCCAACCGCGACGCATTCGATTTCGGCCCCTATCTCCGCAGCCACATCCGTACCGTGCCCGACTGGCCGACACCCGGTGTCCAGTTTCGCGACATCACGCCGCTGCTGCAGGACCCGAAAGTGTTCCGTGTGCTGATTGACGCCTTTGTGCACCGCTACATGGATCCGGCACTGCGCCCCGATGTGGTGGCCGGGCTGGATGCCCGCGGCTTCATTCTGGGCGCGGTCGTGGCTTACGAGCTCAACATCGGTTTTGTGCCGATCCGCAAAAAAGGCAAACTGCCTTTCACCACCGTGCAGGAAACCTATGAACTGGAGTACGGCAGCGCTACTGTCGAACTGCACACTGACGCGGTCAAGACAGGGGACAAAGTGCTGCTGATCGACGACCTCATCGCCACCGGCGGCACCATGATGGCCGGGAAAAAGCTGCTGGAGAAACTGGGCGCCCGCGTCACCGAAGGCGCTGCCATTGTGGACCTGCCGGAGCTGGGCGGCTCCGCCAAACTGCGTGGGGCCGGTCTGCCGCTGTTCACCCTGGTGGACTTCGCCGGTCACTGAGGCCGGCTGGATACTATCATTTCAATAGCTGTTCGCGCTTATCCAGCAAGGGCTGAAGCACGAAAGTATTGAATGTTTCCTACAGCAGATCGCCGTACTGCGTGGCGCTGAGCGCCGGCACCGAGGCGGGGGACTCCGGCATCTCGGTGTCTTCAAAACCGGTGAGCAGGGTGTAGGAATGCGGGCCGCTGCGGGTGGTCACGCCTTTTGCCGCCACCGGCGCTGCTCCGCCGCTGGCGGACGCGGCGGCCAGGGCCTGCTTGAAGGCGGCCACTTCGTCGGCCTGGATGGGTTCATAACGCGAAGCGACCGGAGCCGCGACCGCCGTCTCGGCGGCGGCAACAACAGCAACGGCCGCCGCGGCGGGCGCGCTGTGGGACCTGGCCCCCTGGGCGCTGGGCTGGGGGCGGCCGATTGCGACCAGCTCGTTCATGCGCCAGTAGACGGCCGTCACGCGGATGTTGTAACGCGACTTGGCGCTCTGGGCGATCATCACCTCGATTTCCGCCAGTCGATCGGTCTGGCCGCCGAACTCCTGCGCCAGGTCCATCATGACCATGAACTGGTCACCGCGCGGGTCCAGCGACAACACCTTGAATTTGTAGCTGGCCGACAGGACGCCGGCGCGGATCATGGCCTCGCGCACGGCGGCATACAGCAACTCCCTCTTGGCGTGCCGCTGGGATTTCTGCTCGCCCCCGTGTTCGCCGGTTTTAAGGGGTGTGGGCACCGAAGCCCTGGGTCGCGCGCCCGCTACCGGTCGGGTACGCTCGTCGCGCGTCAGACCCGAACTGTCGACATCGGGCCGCGCCTTGCGGGAGACATGCCGTTCGTTGCTGGAGGTACCGGAAAACCAACTGAAAAATGACATCGCCTGGCGCCTGCAAAATGATGGCTGCGCAAGCAGCGATCGGGGTGGTGTTGCAGGGGGCCTGCAACTTTCATGGGTCTAGTTTACTGAGTCCTCTTGTCAAGACAGCCCGCGCCGGGCGGCCGGAAGGTACCGCTCATACGTCCTGGCGCCTATCCCTGCAATAAATCACGCTATGGCCACCTGAATGCACCGCCGGGGTCTTCTGTGCGCCCGCTTTTGTGGTGGCGCCACCACTGGCCACGACCCAGCGCCCTCAGGTGACCGCTACACGCTTGGGACGGTTGTACAGCCGCTTGGCCAACACCCCGCCCATGCCCAGACACAACTCCAGCGCGATCGGGCTGTTCCGGTTCGACAGCTCCTTGAAACGAATCGCCGTGAGGCACCAGAGTTGGCAGGCGTTGGACGCCTGCACGGTGGCGTTACGCGGCAGGCGCGAGAAAAAAGCACCTTCACCCACCAGCGAGCCCGCTGCCACCATGGCCAGCCGTACGCGGCCCTTCTCGTCCTGGTAGTGAACGCTCAGCGTTCCGCTCTCGACAAAATACAGGGTCTGGTCCGCAGAACCCTGCTCGATCAGCGACTGCCCCGCTTGCAAAGCGAAAGGCTGCATGTAGCCGGCCAGAACCTCCCACTGCTGAGCGGTGAGCTGGCAGCGCAAGGCGTCGCTGGCATGGCTGTGCGCCATGGCATTGACCAGCCCCTGGATGTCAAAGCGGACTGAAGTCGGGAGTGGAGCGTTCATGATGGACGGAAGATACCCTTCGCCGGTGCCTTGCCGCAAGAGACGTTAACGCCCCTTTACACCTGATACACCGGCAAGCCACATCCTGTCTTCGCGGCGCCACGGGCAGCAAAGGCAAGGCACCTGCCGTCAGTGAATTATTTGCCGATGCAGAATTTCGAGAAGATCTCGCCGAGCAGGTCGTCGGTCGTGAACTGTCCGGTGATGTCACCCAGGGCGTTCTGGGCCTGGCGCAGGTCTTCCGCCAGCAGATCCAGCGCAGGCGCCGTTGCGTGCAGTTGGGCGGCAGCCCGCGCGAGTTGGGTCTCGACCCGGCGAAGCGCCCGCACATGGCGCTCACGGGCCATGAACACGCCTTCGGGCGCGGCCTGCCAGCCCACCACCTGCAGCAACTGCTGGCGCAGTTGCTGCAAGCCGGCGCCGGTCTTGGCGGAAATGAGCACGCCGCCAGAAACTGCTGCCAGCACGTCGGCACCGGCCATGTCGGACTTGTTCCAGACATCAATCACCGGCGTGTTGGCAGGCAGCCGGTCGGCAATGGCGGCCGCGATTTCTGCGTCCGCCGCGAGGTAGTTCATGGCAATGCGGAGGTCCTCTGGCGTGTGCTGGCGCGTCAGGTCGTGCAGGAACAGCACCGCATCTGCGCTCTGGATTTCCGTCCAGGCGCGCTCAATGCCGATTTTTTCGACCTCGTCGACTTCGGGCAGCAAACTGTCGCGCAGGCCGGCGGTATCCACCACATGCAGGGGCACCCCGTCGATCTGGATCAGCTCGCTGACCTTGTCCCGCGTGGTGCCGGCCACCGGCGTGACGATGGCCAGCTCGGCACCCGCCAGCGCATTGAGCAGCGAGCTCTTGCCGGCGTTGGGCTGGCCGGCAATGACGACCTTGATCCCCTCCCGCAGGATGGCGCCCTGCTGCGTACGCTGCAGCACCGTGGCCAGCGTCTGCTGCAGGCGGGTCAGCTGCCCCTGGGCATCGGCCTTCTGCAGAAAATCAATGTCTTCCTCGGGGAAATCGAGGGTGGCCTCCACCAGCATGCGCAGGTGCACCAGCTGGTCGAGCAGCACACGCACCTCTCTGGAAAACTCCCCGGACAGCGAGCGGGCCGCCGATCGGGCAGCGGTCTCGGTACTGGCGTCAATCAGGTCGGCAATGGCCTCGGCCTGCGCCAGGTCGATCTTGTCGTTCAGGAAGGCGCGTTCGGTGAACTCGCCGGGCTCCGCCAGGCGCAGGCCGGCGAGCCGCGGCTGGCCCGTGACGGCATCATGTTCTGCCGCCGCCTCCAGGCAACGTGCCAGCAGCAGCTGCAGCACCACCGGCCCGCCATGCGCCTGCAGTTCGAGCACATCTTCGCCGGTGTAGGAATGCGGTGCCGGGAAAAAAATCGCCAGCCCTTGGTCGATAACCTGCCCACGTGTATCCAGAAAAGGCAGGTAAGTCGCGTGGCGTGGCTGCAAAGTGCGGCCGCACAGGGCCGCGAGGACAGGCGCAAGGTTCTTGCCCGAGAGCCGCACAATGCCCACCGCCCCGCGTCCGGGGGCGGTGGCTATCGCTGCGATGGGATCGTGGTGACGGGCAAGCATGGGGGCACCATGTTAAAGGGCCGCGAAGCGGCCCTTTTTTTCAGCTTATCTGAATTTCGGCAGATTGAACTGCGGCGGCACACCCATGCGGGTGTTGATCACCCACTGCTGCGCGATCGACAGCACGTTGTTGGTGATCCAGTAGAGCACCAGGCCGGCCGGGAAGAAGAAGAACATCACGCTGAAAATCAGCGGCATGAACCACATCAGCTTGGCCTGCATAGGATCGGGCGGCGTCGGGTTCAGGGCCGTCTGCAACATGGTGGTGAGGGTCATCACGATCGGCAGGATGAAGTAGGGATCCGGCGAGGACAAGTCCTTGATCCACAGGATCCAGGGGGCGTTGCGCATCTCGACCGAGCTGAGCAACACCCAGTACAGCGCAATGAACACCGGAATCTGGATCATGATCGGGAAGCAGCCACCCATGGGGTTGACCTTTTCTTCCTTGTAGATCTTCATCATGGCGACCTGCATTTCCTGCGGCTTGTCCTTCAGGCGTTCACGCATCTCCATGATCTTGGGATTGACCGATTTCATCTTGGCCATGCTGGCGTAGGCCTTGGCATTGAGCCAGTAAAACGCGATCTTCAGCAACAGCACCAGCGCCACAATGGACCAGCCCCAGTTCTGCAGGAAGCTGTGCAACTTGTCGAGCAGCCAGTACAGCGGTTTGGCCAGAATCGTCAGCCAGCCATAGTCCTTGACCAGCTCCAGGCCAGGCGTGATGGCTTCGAGCTGCTTTTCAATCTGGGGGCCCACAAAAAACCGGGCCTCCACCGTTTTGGTGGTGCCGGGCGCCACAGCGCCCAGCGGCGTGATCATGCCGACCGCATACAGGTTGGTGTCGACCTTGCGCAGGAAAATGTCGCGCTGGACGCCGTCAGCCAGCATCCACGCCGACGCAAAATAGTGCTGCACCATGGCCACGTATCCATTGCTGGCGTGTTTTTCAACGTCGACCTTGTTGTTCTCGATGTCCTTGAATTCGACCTTCTGGTATTTCTTGGCTTCGGTATACAGCGCCGGACCGGTGAAGGTGGAATAAAACGAGGACTCTCCGGGCGGCTTGTTGCCGTCGCGCACCAGTTGCAGGTAGAGCTGCGGCGAGGCCGCGCTGCTGCCCGTGTTGATCACGTCGTGACGAACAGTCATGTCATAAACACCGCGCTTGAGCGTGTAGGTCTTGACCAGCTTGACGCCACCCACCTCGGCCGACTCGAACTTGATTTCCAGCGTGTCCTGGCCGTCCTTGAGCGTGCGCTCGCCGGGGACGGCGGTCATCAGCGTCTTGTGGGTCGGGAAACTGCCGCCCTCGGCTCCGGCAATCAGTCCGGACTGCGCCACGTACACGCGCGCCGCACTTTCATCAAGCAGCACAAAGCCGGAGGACTTGTCCACCATGTCCTTGTGCTTGAGGAAGGAGGAGTGGACCAGCGTGCCGCCTTCGGTGTCGAAGGTCAGGCTCAGGACATCGGTGTTGACAACCAGGCGCTCCTTGGTGGCCGACGGTGTCGTGGCAGGCAGCGCGCCAGGTGTCGCGGCCGCCGTGGCACCGGCCACCGGGGCCGGGACGGCGCTGCCGCCGACCGGACCGGCAGGCACGCTGGCAGCGCTGGCCGGCTTGGCCGCCGGTGCTGTGGTACTCACGGCGGGGGCGGGCGACGGGAAAAAGGTGGCCTTGTGGCCATTGAAAAGCTGCCACTGGTCCCACAGCAGGACCATGGAAAAACCAAATATCACCCACAAAATGGTACGGCGAATGTCGTTCATGACGGCTTCTTTTTAGAGGGGATCGAAGTCACGGGCGTGACCAGACGGGTGAAAAGGGAAGGACGGCCGGAAGGCGGCGGCACCGGATCGTAACCGCCGTTGCACCAGGGGTGGCAACGCACCAGTCGGTAAAGGGTCAAATAACTGCCGCGTGCGGCGCCTTGCTGCTGCAAGGCCTGCAGGGAATACGCTGAACAGGTGGGCTCAAACCGGCACGATGATCCCAGCCAGGGGCTGAGCAGGAGGCGATAGCCCTTGACCAGTGCCACCAGTGTTTTCTGCGGCAAACGGCTGACCGTTGCCGCCGCGCGGCCAAGCGTGTACAGCGCGCTCATTGGCTAACCTTCGCCCTGCGGGCTACGGTATTCGCCTTCGGAACGGCCGGGCGGCTCATGCGGCTTCCGCCCCGGTTTGCATCAAGGCCTGCACTTCACTGCGCACGGCCTGCTTGAGCGCCTCCGAGCTGGCGCTGACAAATTCCTTGCGGGAAAAGTCACGACGCAAACGGATCACCCACCCGGAACGGGACAGGCGAGGTGAGAAATCAGCACTCACGGTGTAGATCTGTCTTTTGATGGCGTTGCGGGTGACGGCCCGTTTGGCCCAGCGTTTAGGCACCATCGCCCCAACCCAGACATCCTGAACAGGAAACAGGTCCGGCGTGTCATGGGTCTTGCTGGGCACGGTCTGCGCGTTCATGGCATCGAGCGCATTGCGGTGCAATGCGAAATGCGTTGTTCTTGCAACAATGGCGCCAGCAAGGACTGCCTGGAACTGGGGTCGGGTTTTAAGCCGCTGCACTAGCGCCAAGCGTCCGCGAAGCAATCGGCCTGCTGGACCCGGAGCTTATACAGCCAAGCGCTTGCGGCCTTTGGCGCGACGGGCGGCAATCACTGCGCGGCCGCCACGGGTTTTCATGCGGGTCAGGAAACCGTGCGTACGGGCGCGCTTGACTTTGGAAGGTTGGTATGTGCGTTTCATGATGGGTCCTACAAGCTACAAAAAGCTCCCTTGTGCAGAATCTGAAAATTCTGCGATTCGATCCTGGCGGCTGTACAACACAACCAACTCTGCAAGTCAGCAGGGTCCGCAATGCATGAAGATCGCTTGAAAACAAGCCTCGCCACGGCGCGCCGACCCGCTATGAATCAGGGAAACCCGCGATTATCGCAGATTTCCCAGCGCTGGCAACAAGTTAGGGGCCGCATTGCCGGTAAATGCTGAGATGCCCCTGACGGCGCTGGCAGCAGCACCCCACCGCGCCCGGCCGGCGTGGACTAGGTTAAAACCCGAAGTCCTTTTTATGTGGATAACTTGGCCATCCGACTACAATAACGGGTGCCAAAAATTAATAATATCCACAAGCAAGAGCATGCTGGCCAATGCGACTCCCCAGCCCCCGGACGCCATGCGTGAGGGAGCCGTTCACAGTTCGAGCCAGGACTTGTGGCAAAGTTGCGTGGACCATCTGGCCCAGGAACTGCCCGAGCAGCAGTTCAACACCTGGATCCGCCCGCTGGTCGCCGAGGTCGCCGGCGACCTTTCCAAAGTCACGATTCAAGTTGCCAACCGCTTCAAGCTGGACTGGATACGGGCGCAATACGCGGGCCGTATTTCTGCGCTTCTTGAAAAAGTTTCCGGTCACAGCATTCATCTGGAGTTAGCGCTCGCTCAGCGTGAACCGGGCGTCCGATCTGCACCTCTGACACGCAGCTTTGAAGGCAATGGGGTTACCGAACCCGTGGGGCTGGGCGTTGCCGAAGACGTTGCCGGCGCGCCGTTCAAAAGCCGGCTCAACACCGCGCTGACCTTCGACACCCTGATCGAAGGAACCGCCAACCGCATGGGCCGGGCCGCCGCCATGCATGTGGCAAGCAGTCTGGGCCAGCTTTACAACCCGCTGTTCATTTATGGCGGGGTTGGTCTGGGCAAGACCCACCTGATGCACGCCATCGGCAACAAGCTGATGGTCGACAACCCCGCGGCCAAAGTTCTCTACATCCATGCCGAGCAGTTTGTCTCGGATGTGGTTAAAGCCTACCAGCGCAAGACTTTTGACGAGTTCAAGGAGCGTTACCACTCGCTGGATCTGCTGCTGATCGACGACGTGCAGTTCCTCGCCAACAAGGACCGCACCCAGGAGGAGTTCTTCAACGCCTTTGAGGCGCTGCTGACCAAGAAGTCGCACATCGTGATGACCAGCGACACCTATCCCAAGGGCCTGACTGACATCCATGAGCGCCTGATCTCCCGTTTTGACTCCGGGCTGACGGTCGCCATCGAGCCGCCCGAGCTTGAGATGCGCGTGGCCATCCTGATCCGCAAGGCCGAGGCCGAAGGCACGGTCATGCCCGAGGAAGTTGCGTTTTTTGTGGCCAAGAACGTGCGCTCCAACGTGCGCGAGCTGGAAGGCGCGCTGCGCAAGATCCTTGCCTACTCGCGCTTCAACCTCAAGGAAATCTCGATCCAGCTGGCGCGGGAAGCGCTGCGCGACCTGTTATCGATCCAGAACCGCCAGATCTCGGTCGAGAACATCCAGAAAACCGTGGCCGACTATTACAAGATCAAGGTCGCCGACATGTATTCAAAGAAGCGGCCGGCCAGCATTGCCCGGCCGCGCCAGATTGCCATGTACCTGGCCAAGGAACTGACCCAGAAGAGCCTGCCCGAGATCGGCGAGCTGTTTGGCGGGCGCGACCACACCACCGTGCTGCACGCCGTGCGCAAGATGGCTGCCGAGCGCCAGCAGATGACCGAACTCAACCAGCAATTACATGTGCTGGAACAAACCCTGAAAGGCTGAATTGAATACTTTTTCAGCCATTTCCCACCGGTTTCAGGCTTGCCTGACAACCGTGGGGACAACTTTTGAACAACTGATGACTTATCCACAGGAGAAGTGGATTTCCGGAAGTTGTTCATATCAAGCAGCAGGGCAGGGAGTGGGCTGACCACAAGGTTAAACAAGCGCCAAGTAGTTGATCAAAAAGAAGAAAATAGGGCTGTCCACAGAAACCGGCTTCCCTTATCTACTACTACTAATTTGAATTAAAGAAATAAGAGGTTAAGACAGTGATCGTTCTCAAAGCCACCCAGGATAAAGTTTTGTCGGTTCTGCAATCGGTCGCGGGCATTGTCGAGCGTCGGCATACGCTGCCGATTCTGGCCAACGTGCTGATCCGCAAGACAGGTTCACAGCTGCAGCTGACGACCAGCGACCTGGAAATCCAGATCCGCACGACGGCCGAGCTGGACGGCGACACGGGCAACTTCACGACCACGGTGGGTGCACGCAAGCTCATCGACATCCTGCGCTCCATGCCGAGCGACCAGACCGTGTCGCTGGAGTCGGCGCAGAACAAGCTGATCCTCAAGGGTGGCAAGAGCCGCTTCACGTTGCAGACCCTGCCTGCTGAAGACTTCCCGCTGGTGCAGGAAGCCGCCAACTTCGGCCCGAGTTTTTCGGTACCGCAAAAGGTGCTGAAAGAGCTGCTGAACCAGGTCTCGTTTGCCATGGCGGTCCATGACATCCGTTATTACCTCAACGGCATCCTGTTCGTGGCCGAGGGCAAGCAACTCAGCCTGGTGGCCACCGACGGCCACCGTCTGGCGTTTTCGTCGGCCACGCTGGACGTCGAAGTGCCGCGCCAGGAAGTGATCCTGCCGCGCAAAACGGTGCTCGAGATGCAGCGCCTGCTCAGCGACAAGGAAGGCGCGATCGAGATGCAGTTTGCCGGAAACCAGGCCAAGTTCTCTTTCGAAGGCATGGAGTTCGTCACCAAGCTGGTTGAGGGCAAGTTCCCCGACTACAACCGCGTGATCCCCAAGAACCACAAGAACATCATCACCCTGGGCCGTGTGCCGCTGCTGGCCTCGCTGCAGCGCACCGCCATTTTGACCAGCGAGAAGTTCAAGGGCGTGCGCCTGAACATCGAGCCCGGCACCCTGCGTGTGGCGTCCAACAATGCCGAGCAGGAAGAAGCGGTGGACGAGCTCGACATCGACTACGGCGGCGACGCCATCGAGATCGGCTTCAACGTGACCTACCTGATCGACGCGCTGGCCAACATGGACCAGGACATGGTGAAGATCGAGCTGGCTGATTCGAACAGCTCGGCGCTGTTGACCATTCCCGACAACGCGGCCTTCAAGTACGTTGTGATGCCGATGCGAATTTGAGCTGCACCAGCAGAAAAAAACAAACCGCCGCCCCACCGAACCCGCTAGCCAAAGCGGGTTTGGTCATTCAAGAGATTGTGAAAACGTCGTTTCACCGAAGGTAAAAGTTAGTTATGACCGAAGAAAACAAACCCAACGAAGCCACTCCTGACCATGCAGGCCGAGAGATGGAGGGCGTTCATTCCGGTGAAGGCGGTGAGGGAAGCTCCAATTTTCAGCCCAAGATCGACTCCAACCAGGCCGGTGCGTCTGAGGGGTATGGCGAAGGCTCGATCCAGATCCTGGAAGGCCTGGAGGCCGTGCGCAAGCGGCCCGGCATGTACATTGGCGACACGTCTGACGGCACCGGCCTGCACCACCTGGTGTTCGAGGTGGTTGACAACTCCATCGACGAATCGCTGGCCGGCCATTGCGACGACATCATGGTCACCATCCACCTGGACAACTCCATCAGCGTGGTGGACAACGGCCGCGGCATTCCGACCGGCATCAAGATGGACGACAAGCACGAGCCCAAGCGCTCGGCGGCCGAGATCGCGCTGACCGAGCTGCATGCCGGCGGCAAGTTCAACCAGAACAGCTACAAGGTCTCGGGCGGCCTGCACGGCGTGGGCGTGAGCTGCGTGAACGCGTTGTCCAAGATGCTGCGCCTGACGATTCGCCGCGAAGGCAAAGTCCATGTGATGGAGTTTTCCAAGGGCTTTGTGCAGAACCGCATCATTGAGCAGGTCGGCGGTGTGGACGTGTCGCCGATGCAGGTGCTGGGTGACACCGACAAGCGCGGGACCGAGGTGCACTTTTTGCCCGACACCGACATCTTCCAGCAGAACAACGACTTTCATTACGAAATTCTGAGCAAGCGCCTGCGCGAACTGAGCTTTCTGAACAACGGCGTGAAGATCCGCCTGAAAGACGAGCGCAGCGGCAAGGAAGACGACTTTGCCGGCGCCGGCGGCGTGACGGGTTTTGTGAACTTCATCAACAAGGGCAAGACCGTCCTGCACCCCAACGTGTTCCACGCCATGGGTGACCGCCAGAGCGACCAGAACACCAACATCGGTGTTGAAGTCGCCATGCAGTGGAACAGCGGCTACAACGAGCAGGTGCTGTGTTTCACCAACAACATCCCCCAGCGTGACGGCGGCACCCACCTGACCGGCCTGCGCGCCGCGATGACACGCGTGATCAACAAATACATCGACGACAGCGAAATCGCAAAAAAGGCCAAGGTTGAAGTCACTGGCGATGACATGCGCGAAGGCCTGACCTGTGTGCTGAGTGTCAAGGTGCCCGAGCCCAAGTTCTCCAGCCAGACCAAGGACAAGCTGGTCAGCTCCGAGGTGCGCGGTCCGGTGGAAGACATCGTCAGCAAACTGCTGCACGACTACCTGCAGGAGCGGCCCAACGACGCCAAGATCATCGTCGGCAAGATCATTGAAGCCGCCCGCGCTCGCGAGGCCGCGCGCAAGGCGCGCGACATGACGCGCCGCAAGGGCGTGCTTGACGGCATGGGCCTGCCCGGCAAGCTGGCTGATTGCCAGGAGAAAGACCCGGCGCTGTGCGAAATCTACATCGTCGAGGGTGACTCCGCCGGTGGCTCTGCCAAGCAGGGCCGTGACCGCAAGTTTCAGGCAATCCTGCCGCTGCGCGGCAAGATCCTGAACGTGGAAAAAGCGCGTTATGAAAAGTTGTTGACCAGCAATGAGATTTTGACGCTCATCACCGCGCTGGGCACCGGCATCGGCAAGGCTGGCGGTACCACCGGCAATGACGACTTCAACGTTGCCAAGCTGCGTTATCACCGCATCATCATCATGACCGACGCCGACGTTGACGGCGCGCACATCCGCACCTTGCTGCTGACCTTCTTTTACCGCCAGATGCCCGAGCTGGTTGAGCGCGGCCACATCTACATTGCGCAGCCACCGCTGTACAAGGTCAAGTCGGGCAAGGAAGAGCAGTACCTGAAAGACGGCCCGGCCCTCGACAGTTTTCTGCTGAAAATTGCGCTGAAAGACGCCGCTGTGCTGACCGGCGCCGACCCCGCCAACGGTCAGGGCACACTGCTGACCGGCGACACGCTGGCCGAACTGGCGCGCAAGCACCAGCTGGCCGAGTCCGTCATTGCCCGCCTGCGCGGCTACATGGACGCCGAAGCGCTGAAAGCCATCGCCGACGGAGTGGCCCTGAACCTGGACACGGTGGAAGACGCCGAGCGTTCAGCCGCCGAGCTGCAGGCCCAGTTGCCCACTGCTGAAGTGGCCGGCGAGTTTGACACCCGCAGCGACAAACCCATTTTGCGCATCAGCCGCCGACACCATGGCAACGTCAAGAGCAGCGTGCTGACGCAGGACTTTGTGCACGGCGCCGACTACGCCGCACTGGTGGAAGCTGCCGTCACCTTCAAAGGCCTGATGGGAGAAGGCGCCAAGGTGACGCGCGGCGAGGGTGAACGCCAGAAGGAAGAAAAAGTCGAGACCTTCCGCGACGCCATGGCCTGGCTGATCTTGCAGGCCGAAGGCGCCACCGCGCGCCAGCGCTACAAGGGCCTGGGCGAGATGAACCCGGCCCAGCTGTGGGAAACCACCATGGACCCGACTGTGCGCCGCCTGCTGCGTGTGCAGATCGACGACGCGATTGAAGCCGATCACGTGTTCACCATGCTGATGGGCGACGACGTGGAGCCGCGCCGCGAGTTCATTGAAACGAATGCGCTGCGGGCTGCGAATATTGACGTCTAGAGTGCTCAGCGCATAATTTGCAGCATGAACATCGCTCCAGCCCAACGCTCACAGATTGCCGAGATCTGCAGGCGTTATCACGTCCGGAAGATGAGCATGTTTGGGTCAGCAGCAATGGACCAGGAGCGCGCGGAGAGTGATGTGGATTTGCTGGTGGAGTTTATTCCGGGAGAGGCCCCCAGCGGCTTTGCCTTGGTGGACATGCAAGATGAGCTGTCTGCCGCGTTTGACGGGCGAAAAATTGATCTGGCTTTCCCGTCCATTCTCCGCAATGCCTACCGGCGCATGGCCATTGAGCCGCAATTGCGACCCGTTTTTGAATGACGATTGATCGCACGCCGGCACATCTGGTCGATATGCTTTAGGTTCGTGGCTTTCGATACTGCATTCTCATGACGCGCATCGCCGTCATCGACTTTGAAACCACCGGCCTGTCGCCCGCCATGGGCGACCGTGCCACCGAGGTGGCCATCGTGTTGCTTGAAAACGGCTGCGTGGTGGACCGCTTCCAGAGCCTGATGAATGCGGGTGTGCACATTCCCGCCTTCATCACCAGCCTGACCGGCATCAGCAACGCCATGGTGGCCGCTGCGCCCGATGCCGCCAGCGTCATGCGCGAGGCCAGCCGATTTGTGGGCAACGCGCCCATGGTGGCGCACAACGCGGCGTTTGACCGCAAGTTCTGGCAGGCCGAGCTGGCACGGGCCGGCGCGGCCGCGGCGCAGCCCTTTGCCTGCACCCTGCTGGTTGCGCGCCGGCTGTACCCCCAGGCCCCCAGCCACAAGCTTGGCGTGCTGGTGGACTACCACCACCTGCCCCGCGCCGGGCGGGCCCACCGGGCGCTGGCTGATGCAGAAATGGCAGCATCGTTGCTGGGCCAGATTCAGCACGACCTGCGCACCCGCCACCGCGTTGGCAGGCCCGACCACGCCTTGCTGATGACCCTGCAGCGCTGCGCGAAGCCCGCCGTTGCTGCGTTGATGGCGAAGTACGCCACGGGCTGAGAGCCTCTGGTTTGCTATTAAAAAGCTAGCTGCTTGCGCCCGTCCACCAAGGGCTGGCGCCATAAAACACCCATAATCTGCCCTATGACCACCCACACCCACCCCGCCACGCCACTGTCTACCCACGACACCACCCGCATTGACGACACCCGCATAGGCGCGGTGCGCCCGCTGATCACGCCCGCCTTGCTGCAGGAGTGGCTGCCGGTGCCCGATGCCAGCCTGAGCCTGGTGGAGCGCAGCCGCGCGGCGATTTCGCGCGTGCTGCATGGCGCTGACGACCGGTTGATTGTGGTGGTGGGCCCCTGCTCCATTCACGACCATGACCAGGCCATGGACTACGCCCGCCAGCTGAAGGTGCAGGCCGATGCGCTGGCCGGTGAGCTGCTGGTGGTGATGCGCGTGTACTTTGAAAAGCCGCGCACCACCGTGGGCTGGAAAGGTTACATCAACGACCCGCACCTGGATGGCAGCTTTGCCATCAACGAAGGGCTGGAAATGGCGCGGCGCCTGCTGCTGGACGTGCTGGCCCTGGGCCTGCCGGTGGGCACCGAGTTTCTGGACCTGCTGAGCCCCCAGTTTCTCAGCGACCTGGTGAGCTGGGGCGCCATTGGCGCGCGCACCACCGAAAGCCCCAGCCACCGCCAGCTGGCCTCGGGTCTGAGCTGCCCGGTTGGCTTCAAGAACGGCACCGACGGCGGCGTCAAGGTGGCCACCGACGCCATCCAGGCCGCACAGGCAAACCACGCCTTCATGGGCATGACCAAGATGGGACAGGCCGCGATTTTTGAAACCCGCGGCAACAAGGATTGCCACGTGATCCTGCGCGGCGGCAAACAACCCAACTATTCAAAGGCCGATGTAGACGCTGCCTGCGCGCTGCTTAAAAGCGCCGGCCTGCGCGAGCAGGTGATGATTGATGTGAGCCACGCCAACAGCAGCAAGCAGCACCAGCGCCAGATCACCGTGGCGGCCGAGGTGGCCCAGCAGATGGCCGCCGGCGACCATCGCATCACCGGCCTCATGATTGAAAGCCACCTGCAGGAAGGGCGGCAAGACATCGTGCCCGGCACGCCGCTACGGCCTGGCGTGTCGGTGACCGATGCCTGCATCAGCATGGCGCAGACGGTGCCGGTGCTGGAGGGGTTGGCGGGGGCGGTGAGGGAGCGGCGTGCAAGGGAGCTTCATCTATCTTGATGAGCATTCTCGAAAATCGTACATCTGATTTTCACTTGAAGGTGGCAGAGTTCAAGCCATGAAGCCGAAACGGCGTGCGTGCCATTCCAGAAACGCGGGTGCGGGTCCAAACCGGTCTGGGAAACGGATGGGCTGCTGGTCGAATCGCAGCAAACTTTCGGTGATGAAGCTGTCGCCTTGGGTGGCTTTGACTTTTGGCGATACGCGCACCTTGAAGTCGGGCATAACCGTGATCAAACCTTGGTCGTACGCACGGTCGTGCAACGCCGACAGGCACAGGCCGTTTTGCGGGTTGAGGCGGTTCTTGGTGTCTTCGCTCCATGGAACGATATGGCTTGCGATTACCAACTTCTCATGCTGCAGACCGCTGATGCAGCACGTAGCGTTGTAGCTGGCAAGCACGGCTTTGCGAAAGCGCGCTTGGTTCACTCGAACCTGCACAAGGGCGCTTCGGGTTTTACCTTCTTCCAGTGCCAGGAGTTCTTCACTAGGCGGGGCTTCTTCCAACAGCTCTTGGTCGGCTTGCACTCCGTTGCGCAGGGCGAGGCGCTCGTATTCAGCTGCCGCATCGAGCGCTACAGCATCCCAGTTGGCTTGCAACTCGTTCCAGATTTGTTTGTCGAGGGCCGACGCGTTGCCCATGCCGCTGCGACCGCTGGCCACAATGACCGGATCAAGGCTCGCCAAGTTCACCAATTTGAGTGCGATGGACCCCGGGGTGCGGCCAATCCACTGCGCCAGCTGTTTTATTTTGGGATTGCGCTGGTGCAACTGACCAAACGGGAGCTGCAAGTAGATGTGAAGCGCCGCCAATGTCTGCGGCCGAGTCCAGTTCACGCGTGCGGTGGCTTCTGTGGCCATAGTGCTCCCTCCGGTTTGAAGGTTCAGTATGCCAGGAGCAAAGAACCGAGCCAAAGGAAGTATTTTCGATACGCCTGCTATGGAGTGGCTTGATTGCTGTGCATGATTCGACGAAGCGTCGTCATCCGGCGGGTGAGACCTCTCGGCGTCATCGGACGGGGCCTTCCCTCCGTGCGAAATTCTATTGAGGCCCCGTCGTGGGCCACTTCTGTCAACAAATAGCAAACACGGTTTACATAGTGCAGGCCGGGTGTGATCCATTGATCGGAGCCCTCGCCGCTATCAATCACGGTCCACACGAAGTTTTGATCGAAGGATATGGCTATTTGCAAATCTCCGCCAAAGGTTTCGAGCCCATGTCCACCCCAAATATTGAAGCGCGACAACGGATGCCGAAAGGGTCGAAAGTACGCGTAATAGACATCTTCGTGAAAGACGGTGAGCGGAAGCATTCAGATTCCCCAATGCGGCGATAGAGTTTCGTCCCACGCTTGAACTGCCTTAACTTTTTGCAGTAAGTTTTCAAAGCTGTCAAAAAGGGGCGCGGCCATATCTTGCGCAGTAGCTGGCCGCAATGTATGGAAGGTGTGCCAGACATGGTCATCAATCGAAGGCCCGCCGCTGAAGGCCCATAGCTCGGCATACAGCGGAGGGATGCGCAACTGTTCTGCAATGAAATAGCAGCCCGAATCGAAGTGGCGCTGCAAGTCTTCAATATCAAGGTTCGAGGCATGCCCTTGTAACAAGAGAGTCCCCCAAGACTTGTAATTGGAAGCGTCCCGGTAACAGTATTCAAACAGGCTGAAGTCTCCCAAGGGCACCTCCGATGTGCATACAGCTTAGGCCTTCAAGTTAGTTCTGCAACCCAGGGCATAGCCTGGGGTGACGCAACCCGTACGCAGCCGAATAATGAGGCGCCGACGCGCAAGATAGCGGCCTAATTCAGATGGCTTTCTTGCCAGGGGTCTTTCGCACCGTTAAACTTTTCGGCCATCTTCATCGCCAGGATTGCGTCATGTCCAGCCCCTCCGACCTCCCCCCCAGCATCCTCTCCCACATCTCCATAGGTACCAACGACTACCCGCGCGCCAGGGCGTTTTATGACGCCGTGCTGGCCACGCTGCAGATCAGGCAGGTGATGACGCATGGCGAGTCGGTGGCTTATGGCCGGGCGTTTCCGGAGTTCTGGGTGGGGCGGCCGCTGGATGGCGGGCGGGCGGCGGCGGGCAATGGCACACACGTCTGCTTTCTGGCCAACTTGCCGGCGGAGGTGGATGCCTTTCATGCGCAGGCGTTGGCGCTGGGTGCGCTGTGTGACGGGCCGCCGGGCTTGCGGCCGCATTACACGCCCACGTATTACGCGGCCTTTGTGCGCGACCTGGACGGCCACAAGATCGAGGCCATGTGTTTTGCCGGGGCGGCGGGCTGAGGGCCCGGGTTGTGGCGGTTTCGGCATTTTATATAGTCAAATTGGCCGCCAGCCCTTGTTCCACGGGCGCAAGCAGCTATTAAATACATAGCAAATGGGTGGCGGGCCCGCCGTGCGCCAGGGCCGCTTCAGCGCCCGCAACATGGCGTGCGGGCCGCGCTGCCAGCGTTGCCGGCCCTGTCAGCGTGTTTCGCCGCTCACCCTTTCCACCTCGTTGATGGCGTAGGTGGTGAACTCGTCGATTTCGGTGGCTTTGTCGAAGACGGCGTCGGCGCCTGCGGCCAGGCAGCGCTGGCGCATGGCTGGGGTGGCGTAGCCGGTCAGTACCACCACTTTTTGCCGCAGGGCGCGGTTGCCGCAGCTTTTGACCACATTCAGGCCGTTGCCTTGCAGCAGAAACAGGTCAACCACGGCCAGGTCCCAGGCGCTGGGGTGGTCGATGAGCCATTGCCGGGCCTCGTCTTCTGTGCTGGCGCCGCCCACCACGCGGGCGCCCACCAGCTCTTCAAGGGACTCGGACAGGTTGGCGCGGATGACGGGGCTGTCTTCGACCAGAAAGATTCTCAGGCGCATCAGGGGACCGGTTTAAAAAATGACGCCGCCCGGGCAAGGGGCGGATGGGTACAGAAAATTCTTCAAAGGAGTCTACACAAGGATGCGACCCGCCTCTGTAACCGTTGGCCGGCGCCGCTGCAGGCCGGCGGCGCCGGCGGTCAGCGGGTGTGCGGGCGGGGCCGGGCGGGCCGCGTCTTTTCAAGCGGGCCGGCATGACATAAGACAAGAACCCGCCGCTGAAAAAGGCGTAACTTGGTGTCAAGCCCCCGCCCGGCAGCAGGGCCGGTTGGGGCCTTTCCCCCTTCATTCCAAGGAGCGCACCATGCCCAGCAGCAAACAGAACCCGCGTGACAAGCAGACCGGCCACACCGGCAAGGTGGAGAACGACGCCAACAAGATGGGCGAGCAGGACGCCACCCAGCTGAACCAGGGCAAACGCACGCCCGACAGCCGCAGCGACCGCGAGGCGCATGTGGGCGGCAGCAACCAGTCGCAGGCGCGGCGCGGGAAAACCACCGGGCACTGAGGCGGCGGGTTGGGGGCGGCTTGGGACGAGAGCCAAGTCGTCTGCCAAGTCGTCTACCAAGTCGCATATGAAGTCGCAAAAGTTTCTGCATTAGTTGCAGAAAATCGTTATGTGACATAGACTTAGGCATGGCTGCCAAGTCGCAAAAATTCGCGCTCTACGATCATCCTTCGCAGATGGAGCCCCTGCTGCCGGGCGAGCACCACCTTGAGCCCTTGCTGGAGCAGGCACACGATCTGCAGCGTGCGGCGCAGAGCTTGTCGGGTGCGGGTGCACCGGCTGACCTTCGCCAGCTGCTGCGGGCGATGAATTCTTATTACAGCAACAAGATCGAGGGGCAGCACACGCTGCCGTTTGAGATTGAGAACGCGCTGCGCAGCGACTATTCGCAAGACCAGGACAAGGCGCGGCGTCAACGGCTGGCGCTGGCGCACATGGAGACCGAGCGCGCGCTAGAGGCCGGCTGGAAGGGCTGGACCAGCGGGCAGGTGTGGTCGGCGCAAATGGTGCGCGATATTCACCAGGACCTGTTTGCCCGCCTGCCGGATGCGGACCGGGTGTTGCCCGAAGGCGATGTGCTGCTGCCGGGCGCGCTGCGTGACCGTGGGGTCAGCGTGGGTGTGCATGCAGCGCCGGCCCACGCGGCCATTGGCGCCATGCTGGACCGCTGGGGGGCTTTTTATGGTGGTGTGCGACGCGGGGAGCTGCAAATTCTGGCCGTTGCCGCCTCCCACCACAGGCTGGCGTGGATTCACCCGTTTCGTGACGGCAATGGCCGCGTGGCACGTCTGCACACGCACCTTGCGCTGGGTTCGCTGGGGCTGACCAATGGTTTGTGGTCGCCGTTGCGCGGTTTTGCGCGCAGCCGCGAGGCCTACTATGCGCATCTGGCCGCCGCTGACGAGCCGCGTGCCGGTGACCTGGACGGGCGCGGCAATCTGTCTGAGCGGGCGCTGATCACATGGATGGGCTACGTGCTGGCCCTGTGCATTGACCAGGTGCGCTTCATGGCCGGCCTGCTTGACATGGCCGCAATGAAGGACCGCATCGCGGCCTGCCTGGCCTTTGAGGAAGGCGTGGTCAAGCGCGGCGTGCGCAGTGAGTCGCTAAGGGCGTTGCATTACCTGCTGCTCACCCAGTCGGAGCTGGAGCGCAGCGAGTTCAAGGCTTTGCTGGGGCTGGGCGAGCGCCTTGCCACGGCGCAGGTGACGGCGCTGCTCAAGCGCGGCCTGCTGGCCACCGACTCGCCGCACGGCAAGCTTCGCTTCGGCGTGCCGCAGCATGCCCTGCGTTTTTATTTTCCCCATCTGTGGCCTGAGGCGGAAGCCGAAGCGGGGCGCGCCGCGACCCGATAGTGCCGCCGTTTTTGCCCCGCCTGTGCTGCTTGCTGTGGATGCCACGGTGGTTGCCGACAGGGGCTGCAGCAGGAAAATACGATGGCAAAAAGGCCGGTAGCCCTTATAAATCAAGCGCCAACAGCTATGAATTCAATAGCAGCATGGCGTCTGTCAGGTCAAGCCGAACCGCGTGGCGGCGCGGGCCGCGCTCGCTCATAATCGCTTCCATACTTCTAGGAGATGGCGGTGGCAATTCTGATTCTGGGTCTGGTGCTTTTTCTGGGCGTGCATTCGATACGCATTGTTGCGGACGGCTGGCGCACGGCGACGATTGGCCGCGTGGGGGAGCTGCCCTGGAAGGCTGTGTATGCCTTGCTGTCCATCGTCGGTTTTGTGCTGATCGTGTGGGGCTTTGGCCTGGCGCGGCAGCAGCCGGTGCAGCTGTGGATGCCGCCACGCGGCATGCGGCACCTGGCCTCGCTGCTGACGCTGATAGCTTTCATCCTGCTGGCCGCCACCTATGTGCCGCGCAACGCGATCAAGGCGCGGCTGCACCACCCCATGGTGCTGAGCGTGAAGGTGTGGGCGCTGGCGCACCTGCTGGCCAATGGCAACCTGGCGCACATGGTGCTGTTCGGCGCCTTTCTGGTGTGGGCGGTGCTGAGCTTTCGCGCAGCCCGCGCGCGTGACCGGGCGGCCGGCACGGTGTACCCGGCCGGTACGGTGGCGGGCACGGGTATCACGGTGGTGGTGGGCGCGGCGGCCTGGGCGGTGTTTGCCTTCTGGGCGCACGGCTACCTGATCGGCATCCGGCCCATTGGCTGAGTTTTACAAGCCAAATCGGGCTGTAGCCCTTGTGCAACGGGCGCGAGCAGCTATTTAATTGATAGCGTTGACGCGCCCCCCGCAGAGGGCTTGCGTGCCAAGGCGACGCCTCAAGGCGCCACGGCGGTCTTGATCCAGGCCACGATTTCGTCGCTGGCCACGCGCGGGGTGTCCAGGTGGCCGCCGGAGACTTCCAGGTATTTGTTTTTCGGGTTGGCGGGCAGTTTGTCGACGTAGTACCCGCGAATCCACTTGAACAGCGGGTCTTTCTCGCCGATCACCGTCATCACGGCAACTTTGGCCGGGATGCGCGGGGCGGTCACCGACATTTCGGCATCGGAGGTCGGGTCGAAGTAGGACAAAAAGTCTTTGGCCGTGGTGACCACGGCTTGCTGCCGGCCCTGGTTGATGTCGCTGAAGCGTTCACGCGAGTCCCCCTTGCCGGCCGCCACCAGCGCGCGCGCCTCGTTGATGCTGTCGTGCACCGGTTTGCCCCAGGGCTGGGTGTAGTAGCCCACGGGCGCGTGGCCGGGTGCAAGACCCACCAGCGCATCCACATCGCCGCCGCGCGCGGCATACGCCATGCCGGCGGGCACCCCCATGCTGTGGCCGATGATCACGATTTTTGTCGCGCCCTGGTCACGCAGGCCCTTGATGTGGCCGGCGATCTCGGCCATCGCCTTGTCGAGGCCGCCGTCGAGGTAACGGCTACGCGACCAGGGCATGTCGGGCACGGTGGCGAGCCAGCCCTGGCGCTCGAAAGTGGCCTTGAGCGGGCTGAAGTTCGGGTCCTGGTTGTTGCCCGGATTTTTGCCGTGCAGCATGAGTACGCCAATGCGCTCCTGCGCGGCAGCGGTGAGCGGCGCCACAGCCGCGGCAAGTGTGATGCAGCTGATGGCAAGGAAGGAAGCGATGGATGCGATGGAAGCGGTGGAGAAGTAGCGGCGTTGCATGGGGCTCTTTCTGCGGGGTGGGGGCGGGGTGGGGGCGGGGTGCCAAGCCTGCCCGGGTCGGATCTGCGCCTGAAGTTTAGGTACAAAGTGCAGCCCCCGGGAAGAGGGAAATGCCCTTGTCTCCCATGAACGAGGGAGGCGGGCGGGGTGCTTTCGCCGGCTTGCTTATTCGTCTGCGTCGTGCCGGCTGCTGCGCCAGATGGCGCGCACCAGCCACAGGCCGCCCAGCACGGCGCCGGTGAAGCCGAGAAAGCCGAACACCGGCAGGCCCATCAGGGTGGGACCGCCCTGCACCGTCATGACGATGGACGAGCCGATGATGAGCGCGGCAATCACCAGTGCCATGGCCAGCCGGTTGGCGGCGCGGTCCAGCTGGTCGCCCACGCGTTTGAGGTGGGCCAGCTCGATGCCGACGCTCAGGTGGCCGCGGCGCGCGTTGCGCAGCAGGCGCGAGACGTCGTGCGGCAGCTGCTCGGCCACGGTCAGGGCGCGGCGCAGGGTTTTCCAGGCGCGGCCGGCCAGCACCTCGGGCTGGTAGCGGGCGCGCAGCACCTGGCGCAGCATGGGTGTGGCCTCGGTGGCCATGTGAAAGCCCGGGTCCAGGCCGCGGCCCATGCCCTCGAGCGAGATGAAGGCCTTGATCAGCAGCGCCAGGTCGGGCGGCAGGCCCAGGTGGTGCTCGCGCAGCAGGGTGGTGACGTCGCCCAGCATCTGGCCCAGGCTGAGCTCGGCCAGCGGCGTGCCGTGGTACTGGTCGACAAAGGCCTCGATCTCGGTTTCGAGCTGCCCGAGGTGGGTACCCTGGCTGTCACCGGTCCAGTCCATCAGCACGTCGGCCACGGCATGCGCCTGCCGCTCGACCAGGCCCAGCAGCAGCTGCAGCAGCTCTTCGCGCCGGCGCTCGGACAGGCGCCCGACCATGCCGAAGTCGATGAAGGCAATGCCGTTGCCTGGCAGGTAAAACACGTTGCCGGGGTGCGGGTCGGCGTGGAAAAAGCCGTCTTCCACAATCATCTTGAGCACCGCGCGCGCGCCGCGCTGGGCCAGCAGGGGGCGGTCAAAGCCGGCCTCGGGGGTGAGCTGGTCGAGCCGGTCGCCGGGAATGCCGCCCACGAAGTCCTGCACGTTCACGCGCTCGCCGGTGTACGCCCAGTGCACGCGCGGAATGACGATCCACGGCAGCGGCGCCATGTTGGCGGCAATACGTTCGGCGTGGCGGCACTCGGCGGCCAGGTCCAGCTCGCGGCGCAGGGACTTGACCAGTTCGCGCACCAGCTGCTGCGGCCGGTAGGGCTTGAGGGCGGGCATTTCCGCTTCCACCAGCGCGGCCAGGTGGCCAAGCAGTCGCAGGTCGGCCTCGATCACCGCGCCGATGCCGGGGCGGCGTATCTTGACGATGACCTCGGTGCCGTCTTTCAGTTGCGCGCGGTGCACCTGGGCGATGGACGCGGCGGCCAGCGGCTCGGAGTCGAAGCGGGCAAACACCTGTTCAGGCTCGCCGCCCAGGTCGTCGCGCAGCTGCGGGCGCAGCTGCTCAAACGGCACGGCGGGCACGTGGTTGTGGAGTTTTTCAAACTCGGCAATCCACTCGGGGCCGAACAGGTCGGCACGGCCGGCCAGGATCTGGCCGAGCTTGACGAAGGCCGGGCCCAGCTCTTCCAGGGCCAGCCGCACCTGCACCGGCGGTTCGATGCGGGCCAGGTCGGCGGCGTGGTCCCAGTGCAGGGCCTGGCCGGCGCGTTCCAGCCGGTCGGCCAGGCCGAGGCGGCGCACGCTGTCGCCGAAGCCGTGGCGGATCAGCACCGCGGCGATTTCGTTGAGGCGCCCCATGTCGCGCGCGGCGCCCAGAGTCTCTATCAGCATGGGCCGATGATAGCCGTGCGCCGTGGTTTTATGCCCAATGTGCCTGCAGCCCTTGTTGCGCTTGCGCAAGCAGCTATGAAAATGGGAGTGTTTGCAAGGGGCGCGGGCCCCTCGGGCTAACATGAAACCGCTGCCGGCGCGCCGCGCCGGCCGCTAAACCCATGCACCCGGGTGCGACAAACCGCAGGTTTTGACACACAGGCTCAGGGTGAAAGAATGTGGCCTGGGCCCGTTGGGCCGCTGTGTTTATTTCTTGAACTGGAGTGGCATGTCACGCTTGACCCGTTTGGCCGGATGGCTGGTTTCCCTGAGTCTGGGCACTTTGGTGTTCACCCCTGCTGTTGAGGCGCGCGAGATGGTCAGCGTGAACCGGCCGGAGATCAACATGCGCGCCGGCGCGGGCACCGGCTACGCCGCGCGCTGGGCACTGAACAAGGGCTACCCGCTGGAAGTGACCGGCCGCAAGGGGCAGTGGCTGAAGGTGCGTGATTTTGAAAACGACGCCGGCTGGGTCTTTCGCCCGCTGGTCGGCAAGACACCGCACCACGTGGTGAAGGCGCCGGTGGCCAACATCCGCAGCGCGCCCAGCACGGGCAGCGCCATTGTGGGCAAGGCCGGGCGCGGCGAGGTGCTGCGCACGTTAGGGCGCCAGGGCAGCTGGGTCAAGGTCGAGCCGGAGAGTGGCCGCAAGGGCTGGGTGGCGCGCCGTCTGCTCTGGGGCTGGTGAGGCGGCTGAAACGCGCAAGCCCGCAACGGGTAGGCGCTGCGGGCTTGGCGACAAAGGGGCGGGGGCCGTGGCAGGCCCCGGAGCCTCTTATTGGGCGGCGTTGAAAGGCTGGCCGGCCACCCGCACGCCGTTGTTCACCACCTGACGCTGCGCGAGGTAACGCGAGCCGCTGTCTTCACCACCAAAGGCGGCGACTTCGTTGCGGGAAGCAATGTACTCGGCAACCACCTGGGCGCGCGAGGCCGTGCTCTGGAACTTGGCCAGCGGGTTGTACTGGGTGGACCAGGGGCTGGTGCCCGACTTTTTGAACTGGTCGAGTTCGGCGCGCACTTCCGTGCGGCTCTTGGTGCTGTTGAAAGGCGTGGTGTCGATGGTGATGTCGTCGGCGAAAGCGTTGCCGGCTACAGCAGCGGCGGCGATGACGAGGGCGGAGGCAATGTTGCGGTTCATGATCAGGGTTCCTTGAAAAGTGGATGACAAATCCGGGCATGGCGGGCCCTGGTGGCCCGTCTGTTTCCAGCCTCGGTGAGTCCTTGTTTGAAAGTGGTGGCTCATCGATGAAAAGCAGATGGGTGGCAACCCGCCAGCAACAAGTTGCCGCTTCGTCGATGCTCTATTTCTGTTCTGGCAACAATACGGGCGGTGCCTGGCCTTGCCGGCTTGAGCTTGCCGCTGGGCTGGCGGTGCGCGTGATAGGCTGCCGGGGGCCTTGAACAAATTGTCAGTGCGCCAGCATCCAGCGGCGGGAGCGTCTCCATGAAACTGTTTTTACGAAGCATTCTTTTTTTGACGGCCGGCTTGCTGGTTCTCGTCGCGGTGGCACTGGTGGCCACCTGGGCGCCGGACCAACCGGTAGAGGCGCTCAAGCCGCGGTGGGCGCAGCCGCCTTCGCAGTTCATCACCATCGACGGCATGCAGGTGCACCTGCGCGACGAGGGGCCGAAGGACGACCCGCTGCCGATCGTGCTGATCCACGGCACCTCGGCCAGCCTGCACACCTGGGAGGGCTGGGCCACCGCCTTGCGCGGGCAGCGGCGCGTGATCCGTTTTGACCTGCCGGGTTTTGCGCTGACCGGGCCGAACCGGCAGAACGACTATTCCGTCGATGCCTATGTACGTTTTGTCACCGCCGTGATGGACCAGCTGCGTGTTCAGCGGTTTGTGCTGGCCGGCAATTCGCTGGGCGGGCAGGTGGCCTGGGCGACGGCGGTGGCGTTGCCGCAGCGTGTGGCGCGGCTGGTGCTGGTCGATGCCAGCGGTTACCCGCCGGAGTCGGCCAGCGTGCCGCCTACGCTGCCGCTGGGCTTTCGCATTGCGCGCACACCCGGACTGCGGGTGCTGACGCAGTACACGCTGCCGCGCAGCGTTGTGGAGAAAAGCGTGCGCAATGTGTATGGCGACCCGTCGAAAGTGACGCCGGAACTGGTGGACCTGTACCGGGACATGACCTTGCGCGCAGGCAACCGCCAGGCGCTGGGCCGGCGCCTGGACCAGGGCTACAGCGGCAATGTGGCCGGATTGAAGGCGTTGGCCGTGCCCACGCTGATTCTCTGGGGCGGGCGGGACCGCCTGATTCCCCTGGAGTTCGGCCAGCGTTTTGCGCGCGACATCGCCGGCAGCCGGTTGGTGGTGTTTGACGACCTGGGCCACGTGCCGCACGAGGAAGACCCGGCGCGCACGGTGGCGGTGGTGAAGCCGTTTCTGGGCTTGTAGGCCGCCGCGCTTTTGTCTGTCATGCCGGACTTGATCCGGCATCCATGCGGCATGAACTCAAGCCGGTGGTTGATGCACCATGGATGGCGGATCAGGGCCGCAATGACAAAACGGCTACTTGCCGTCGGGCAACTCGATCTTCACTTCGAGCACGTCCAGGTTGTCCTGACGCTCGAGGTTGACCTTGATGTCGTTCGGGTCGATCTTGATGTACTTGGAGATCACCGCGATCAAATCTCGCTGCAGTGCCGGCAGGTAGTCGGGCTCGTGGCCCTGGCGGCCTGAGCGTTCGTGCGCCAGGATGATCTGCAGCCGCTCTTTGGCGACGCTGGCGGTTTTTTTCTTTTCACCGAGCAGGAAGGAGAGGAAGGAGGCCATGGCGGTTTACTTTCCTCCGAACACGCGTTTGAAGAAACCGACCTTGGGCGCGTCGATGAAGCGCAGCGGCTTGTCTTCGCCCAGGAAGCGCGCGATCACGTCCTTGTAGGCTTCGGAGACATCGCTGCCTTCCATGTGGACGGCGGGCACGCCCTGGTTGGAGGCCTGCAGCACCGACTCGGACTCGGGAATCACGCCGATCAGCTTGATGCGCAGGATGTCCTTGATGTCTTCAAGCGAGAGCATCTGGCCCTGGTCCACGCGGCTGGGGTTGTAGCGGGTGATCAGGAGGTGCTCCTTGATCGGGTCGCCACCTTCCATGCCGCGTTTGGTCTTGGACGACAATATGCCGAGGATGCGGTCGGAGTCGCGCACCGAAGACACTTCGGGGTTGGTGACCACCAGCGCCTCGTCGGCAAAATGCATGGCCATCAGCGCACCGGTCTCGATGCCGGCCGGCGAGTCGCAGACGATGTATTCGAAGTCCATGTCGGCCAGGTCATTGAGCACCTTCTCGACACCTTCCTTGCTCAGCGCTTCCTTGTCGCGCGTTTGCGAGGCGGCCAGCACGAACAGGTTGTCGCACTGCTTGTCCTTGATCAGCGCCTGGTTCAGGTTGGCCTCGCCCTGGATCACGTTGATCAGGTCGTACACCACGCGGCGCTCGCAGCCCATGATCAGGTCGAGGTTGCGCAGGCCCACGTCGAAGTCGATGACGGCGGTCTTGTGGCCGCGCAGGGCCAGGCCGGTGGCAAAGCTGGCACTGGTGGTGGTTTTGCCCACGCCGCCCTTGCCGGAGGTGACAACGATGATTTTTGCCATGAGGTGAATGTCCTTGTGGATGTCGAATTAGAGGAGAGTTCGGAAAGCCTGGATGGCGCCCGTTTTTTTCAGCAGGGGCCGCGGATCTGGCTCTGCCAGTCCGCAGGCGCAGCGCCCCCCCGGGGGGCAGAGAGCGACACGCAGTGCACGAACGTGGGGGCTCACAGTCTTTCCATGACGAGCTTGTCGCCGTCGGGTCCTGCCACCAGCCGCACCTGCGTGGGCTGGCCCCACACGCCTTCGGGCAGCGGGGTTTCGCTGGTGCGGTAGATGCCGGCAATCGACAGCAGCTCGGGCTCCAGGCTCAGCGCGAAGATGCGGGCATCGGCATTGCCGCGCGCGCCGGCCATGGCCTTGCCGCGCAGCGGCGCGTAAACGTGGATGTGGCCGTCGGCAATCACTTCGGCGCCGGCGTTGACCATGGCCAGCACCACCAGGTCGCGCCCGCGCGCATAGACCTGCTGGCCCGAGCGCAGCGGCTTGTCGATGACCAGGGCGCCCAGCGGTGGCGCGGCCGTGACCGGTGCCTCGACGGGCGGCGCTGCCTGCACGCGGGTGATCTGGGGCTCCTGCGTGCGGGCGGCGGTGATGCGTGCATCGGGCGCGGCGAGCAGGCCGGCCGCTTGCGCTGCGTCCATCTGCGCCGGGTTGCCGCCGCGCACCGCGACCGGTGCCACGCGGTAGCTGCGCAGCAATGTCATCAGGGTCGTGAAATCGATGGCACGCTCGTCGGCCGCCAGTGCCGACAGCTCGACCACCAGCGGGTCGTTGTCGAAGAAGTCGGGAATGTCTCCGAAGCGCAGCGCCAGATCGCGCGTGAGTGCGTCCAGGTCGGGTGACTTGAGCAGCAGCGCGACCAGGGGCAGGTTGGCGCTTTTGATTTCGAAGGTGGCGGGGGAGCTGGCCGGGAGGGCAACGGTCATGGATGCGTGGACGCCGCGTTGCCGCGGGATAAATGAAGAATCGGTCGCGTCTGGGAAGCGTAGCCCGAAAAGGCACGAATCTTAACAGTGCCGGATGTCTCAGTTGTGAGGGAATGAAACGTATGCGGCGTTCAGGGGCTGGTTCCATGTGGCGCATCGCGCAGCGACCGGGCCGGACCACGAGTTTGAGGCCCAATCGGCCGCCAGCCGATGTCAGGCAAGCGCAGGCAGCTATGAATGCAGGAGCAAAAGCAGCCTGTCAGGCGCTGGGCTGGAGGTTGCGCGCGCTGCCCAGCAGGGTAGCGCACAAGGCCTCGTCGCCTGCGGCGTTGACCGCGTAAACGTCGGCGGCGCAGATCGTCAGCAGCTTGCCTGCGCTGACGACGCGGCCGCGTGCGCGCAGCAGCACGCCCTGCGCAGGGGCGACCAGTTTCAGCGTGGCGTCCACCGTGGCGTTGATCCAGCCCGGCGCCAGCAGCGTGCCGGCGGCGGCCACGGCGGCGAAGTCGGCCGCGGCGAACACGGCGGTGGCCTGCAGCTGGCCGGGGCGAAAGCAGAAGCTGTCGAGCACCGGCATCTCGAGCTCGACCTCGCCCGGCGAAATGTGTTTGAAGACCAAGCCCAGGGTTTGCGCCATGGGCATGGCGAGCACGGCGCGCGCTAGCGGGGTGAAGTCGGGGGAAGTGTTCATGTGGCTGTCCTTTTGCGTGAGGGGGTGATGACCGGCCAGGGCGGCTTGGCCGACTTGGTGCTTGCCTGTGCTTTTTTGGCCAGATGGTCGCGCTGGCGTTTTTTCATCCACGTGATGTGTTCGACCACTGCGCGGCGCTGGTCCTTGAGCTTGACCATCTGTACATCGATGTCGGCCACGCGGTCCTGCATGGCTTGCAGCATGTCGTCAAAGGTCAGCCGGCCGCTGCGGTAGGCCGGCAGTTGTGCGGCGATCGCCTTGAGCGAAAAGCCGATGCGCCGCGACATCGCGATAAAGACGACCTCGCGCCGCATGGCCTCGGTGTAGTCGCGGTAGCCGCTGGGCCGGCGCGCGGGCAGCAGCAGGCCCAGCTTTTCGTAGTGGCGCAGGGCATGGACGGAAACGCCGGTCCGGGCGGCCAATTCGGAGATCTGCATGAAAGGCAGCTTAGCAAGCCTCGTCCTGCGCGAAGCTTGGGCCGGCGGCGCCGGCTGTCGCCTCGGCGTCTACCCTCACAGACGGGTCCTACATCCATGCGGCTTGACAACCCTCAAGTTCCGGCCCGCAGTGCGGCCTATATTGAAAGGGTGGGTTGGTGTATCTGACCCCAAGGAGTACTTATGACGATCAAGCCATCTTCAGTCGCCGCGCTGTTGTGCACGGCACTCTTGCTCGGTGCTGGCTTGGTGCGGGCGCAACCCAGCACCATGCCCGACAACGCCACCAAGGTACCGCCCGAAATGGGAGTGAAGCCGCCCCTGCGCGGCGCCAGTGCGGCCAAACCCGCCGATCTCAAGCCGCGCATGCGGCCGGAACTGAAACCGCGCATGAAATCTGACGAACTCATTCCTGAAATGCGCTCCGAGCAGCGGCCGGAGATGAGCCCGGGCATGCAGCCGAACAGCCAGAAACCACTGCGGACGGACGCCAACACCAAACGCAGCGGCAGTCCGGCCAATTGAGGGGACGACATGATCAAGAACTCTTCGTTGCTGCTCGCCCTGCTGCTGGGCAGTGGCCTGGCGGCCGCGCAAAATCAGCCCCCCACGCCCGGCATCAACCGCAACCCGGCCTACCGCGAACAATTGCCGCCGAATCCGGTGCCCCCGCCCGACGCGCGTGACACGGTGGTGCCCAACCCGGGCCCCGGTGACCCGCGCGACTCGGACACGCGCCCGGTGTCGCCGCCGGCTGTGACCGACGGCCGGGAAACAGTCATTCCGGGGTCTGCCAGCACCGGGCCCGCCAACCCTGTCACACCCGCGCCAGGGAGTACCCGGCCTTAAACGGTTTCGCCGCTGAGCACCGACAGGTCGGCCAGCCAGGCGGCATAGGCCGCTTCGCGTTCTTCGGCAGGCAAACGCAGCAGGGCCGAGGGGTGCAGGGTGACCAGCACCTTGCGGCCGTCATCGCGCTCGAGAATCTGGCCGCGGTGGGCCATCACGGGCACAGCGCGGCCCAGCAGGGACCGCGCTGCGGTCGCGCCCAGTGCCACCAGCAGGCCGGGCTGCACCATGGCGATTTCGTCGTCCAGCCAGTGCTGGCAGGCAGCGGCTTCACGCTGGCTTGGTGTCTTGTGGATGCGACGCTTGCCGCGCAGCTCGTACTTGAAATGTTTCACTGCGTTGGAGACAAAGACCTGCTCGCGCTGGATGCCGAGCTCGTCGAAGGCGCGGTCCAGCAACTGGCCGGCCGGGCCGACAAACGGCCGGCCTTGCAGGTCCTCCTGATCGCCGGGTTGTTCGCCGACAAACATCAGCCTGGCCTGCAGCGGCCCTTCGCCGCAGACGGACTGGGTGGCGCAGGCGCCTATCGGGCACTCGCGGCAGTGGTGGGTGGCTTCACGCAATTGCGCCAGCGAACGCACGGGCGAGTCCTCATCGGCCGCCATGGTGACGGGCAACACCTTGATGGCCGGCAGGCGACGCTTCGGGCCGGTGGCCACTTCGTCGACCATGCGTGCACTGCGCGCGTGTGCGCCGGCCGCCAGCGGCGCGATCAGTGCGGCCTCGGGCAGGTTGTGCCAGTACTTGCGCGGCATTTCCTTTTGCATCATCTTCATCTTCAGGCGCGCCGGGTTGAAGATGTTTTCGTAATAGGTGAGCCAGAGTTTCTCGCCGGCGTCAGGCGGCGGTGCGTCGTTCTTGCTGGCGCCGGGGCCGAAAGTCAACTGAGCGCCATCCCACTGGATGCTGCGCTCGGGCGTCAGCACGGCCCAGCGCATCTGCGTGAAGCGCCGCGCAAAAAAGGGCGCAATCGCCTCGACGATGTGGTGCTCCGGCTCGAACCACGCCACGTGCAGCGGGCCGCCCTCGGGGTGGCTGCGAAAGGTCTCGTCCTGCACGGTGCGAAAGCGCACAAAGGCTTTCATCTTGTGCATGTCGCGGCGCACCGCCTGCGCCAGTTGCCGGGCTTTGCCCATGTCGGGGTCCAGCGGGTCATGCCGCAGGCCGGGTTCATGCACCAGGCGCCAGAGGATGCGGTAGAGCAGGCCGAAGCGGTTCGGGTCGCTGTGCAGGATGGCGGTTTCGCAGAGAGTGACGTATTCGGGCGGCACGCTGACCGGCGGTGCGTTGGTGAACGCGGCCTGGTGGATGGCGGTGGTGGCTGCGACGGCGCCGGCAAGGGGCGAGGCGAACAGGTCCTGCACGGGGGCATCGCTGCTGTGCCAGCTGACCTGCTCGGGCAGCATCTGCTGCGCCAGCAGTGCACGCGCCGCACGCCGGAAACCTTCAAGGTCGGCCGGGCCCTGCAGGGTCACCGGCAACAGGGCCTGCGGGAAAAGATCGTTTGTCAGCGGGTCATTCATCACGCCCATGCCAGAGTCCTTTCTTTGCGGGGCGCCTCGGCGCCTGAGAGTGATGGTGCGCCCGATGGCGCGAGCGGGCGTGTAGGCAAAGGTGCCGACAGCGTGGGCGCCGCCGCCGCGCCGATGGGGTCGTCAAACAGGTCGCATTGCACGGCGCGCGGCGCGAGCCGGGCGGCCAGGCCTGCGGCGTCGAGGCTGGCGCCGGGCTGGTGATCGGCCAGCAGCACAAAAGGCAGCACTTTTTTGAGCGGCACATGCAGGCGCAGCAAGTCATCGGCACGCAGCCGCCGCACGCGGCGCGTCTGCAGGATGCGCGTCACCGCCTTGACGCCGAGGCCGGGCACGCGCAGCAGCATCTCGCGCGGGGCGCGATTGAGGTCCACCGGGAACTGGCCGCGGTGGGCCAGGGCCCAGGCGAGTTTGGGGTCCATGTCCAGCGACAACATGCCGCTGCCCGCAGCACCGGTACCGACCGGCACGATCTCGTCATGCGCAAAGCCGTAAAACCGCATCAGCCAGTCGGCCTGGTAGAGCCGGTGTTCGCGGATCAGCGGCGGCTGGTGCAGGGGCAGGCGCAGCGAAGCGTCGGGGATGGGGCTGAAGGCCGAGTAATACACGCGCCGCAGCCGGTAGGCGCCGTACAGCGTGGCACTGGCCTGCAGGATGGTGCTGTCGCTGGTGGCGTCGGCGCCGACGATCATCTGCGTGCTCTGGCCGGCCGGCGCAAAACGCGGCGCGACGGTGCGGCCGGCCTTGAGTGAACGCGGCAGCGAGATCACGCTGGTGCGTGCGTCGTCGTGGGCGGCGCCGCGCGCTTCGTCGATGTGCACGCGCATGCGGGCCATGGAGCGCTTGATGGCGGCGCTGTCTTTTTCGGGCGCGAGCGCCTGCAGGCCCTGCACCGTGGGCAGCTCGACGTTGATGCTCAGGCGGTCGGCGTACAGCCCGGCGCGGGCGAGAAGCTCGGGCGAGGCATCGGGGATGGTCTTGAGGTGGATGTAGCCGCGAAAGTCATGCTCTTCGCGCAGCACGCGCGCGACCTCGACCACGCGCTCCATGGTGTAGTCGGGGCTCTGGATGATGCCCGAGGACAGGAACAGGCCCTCGATGCAGTTGCGTCGGTAGAAGTCGAGCGTGAGCTGCACCACCTCGTCCACCGAAAAGCGGGCGCGGGGCACATTGCTGCTGACGCGGTTGACGCAGTACACGCAGTCGTAGGTGCAGAAATTGGTGAAGAGGATTTTCAGCAGCGAGATACAGCGGCCGTCGGGCGCATAGCTGTGGCAGATGCCGGAACCTTCGGTCGAACCGATGCCCTTGCCGCCCACCGAGTTGCGGCTCGTGCTGCCGCTGGACGCACAGGAGGCGTCGTATTTGGCCGCGTCCGCCAGGATCGCGAGCTTGCGCTGGGTGGGGATGAAAGACACTGTATTAATATACAGCAATGCCGCCAAAAACTGTATTTATTTACAGTGAACCCCTGTCCCCGGAAAGGTCATCAACGCTATCTTATTGATAGCTCGTTGCGCCCGTCTGACAAGGGCTGGTGGCCAAAATGGACGCTGTCCATCGCTGAAACGAGCCTGGTCAGCCTTGCGGGAGCGGCGCCCCGGCCGTAGCCGGCGACCGGGCGCGGGCTTCCACAACAAGAAAGGCTGCGGTGGCCACGGCCAGCGGCGCCAGGTAGTACAGGCCGCGGTAGACCACCAGGGCGGCAAGCAGCTCGTGGCGCGGTATCTGGTGCGAAAGCAGGGCGACAAACACTGCTTCGAGCACGCCCAGACCGGCCGGGACGTGGGTGATGACACCCGCCACCGCGCCGACCAGCAGCACGCTGACCACGGTGGGGTAGTCAATTTTCTGCTGCAGCAGCAGAAAGATCACGCCGCCCATGATCATCCAGTTGGCGGCGCCCATGCACAGCTGCAACAGCGCCATGCGCGGCGAAGGCAGCACCAACTCCTGATCGCGCAGGGTGAAGCTGCGCCGGCGCGAGAAGGCGCACAGAAGCAGGTAGGCCAGGCTCACGGCCATCAGCACAAAGCCCGCGATCTGCAGCCCGCCGGTGCCGACTTTCCAGCCCGGTGGAAGCACCGGCGTGTGAAATGAGAACAGGACCCCCGCCAGCAGCAGGTAGCCCATCCAGTTGGTCAGCATGCTCAGCGACATGACGCGGGTGATGACTCCCACGGCCAGGCCCAGCCTTGAATACAACCGGTAGCGCAGCGCGACCCCGCCGACCAGCGAGCCCAGGTTGAGATTGAGCACATAACTGATGAAGGTGACCAGCATCACGGTGGGTATGGGCAAGGTGTGGCCGGTGTAGCGGCGTCCCAGCAGGTCAAAGCAGCTGTACAGCGCCAGGCTGAGTGCCGCAAGGGCGGCAGCACCCAGCAGCGCGGGCAAGGGGTAGTCGGCCAGCGAAGCAAGTACCTCATGCCACTCGATGGCCCGTGCCTGCTCGACCAGCAGCCAGGCCACCAGGGCAAAAAACACCAGCGTTGCCGTGCGTTTGAACCAGGGCCACCAGACCTTGCCGGTGATGCCGGTTTTTTGGGGCCCGCGCCGGCCCGGCAAGGCGGGCGGGGGGTTCATGAGACCCGGCCTTCGTTGACATGGCTGACTTTTGTGTCCACCTCGGTCTGGCCCAGCAGCTTTTCGGCCAGCGTCAGACGCGGCGTATGGGCCGGCAGCCAGCCGAACCAGGCCGGGTAGCGACGCAGCAGATGAAAAACGAAAAAGCTGCGCAGGTTGGCCCAGAGGCCGGTTTCGGCCACGTCGCTGGCCCGGATCTGTGTGCAGCTGTTTTGCATCAGCTGTTCCAGACGCTCACCCAGATGCTGGTTGAAGGCGCTGTCCTTGATGAGCACGTTGGCCTCCAGGTTCAGCGACAGGCTCAGCGGGTCGAGGTTGCTGGAGCCGACGGTGGACCATTCGTCGTCGGTCAGGGCGACCTTGCCGTGTAAGGGGCGCTCGTGGTATTCGTAGACCTTGACGCCGGCGCCCAGCAGGTGGTGGTACAGCAGGCCGGCGGCGATCTTGACAATCGGCATGTCCGGCTCTCCTTGCAGGATGAGACGCACGTCGACCCCGCGCCGCGCCGCCTTGCGCAGCTGCCTGAGCAGGCGGTAGCCCGGGAAGAAATAGGCATTGGCAATGATGATGCGGCGGCGCGCGCCGCGGATGGCGATGCGGTAGTGGCGCTCGATGTCGCTCCGGTGGTCCACGTTGTCGCGTGTCACGAAGAGGGCATCGGAAGGGCCAGCAGCGGCCGGCGCGGGGGCGGCGGGGCTGCTGGCCGCACCCGGCCGGCGTTTGAGAAGCCGCGTCAACCGGTTGCCCGGCGCTGGCGGCTGCTGGCCGAGCAGCAGCTGGGCCCGCACGAACTGGTGTACCTCGGCGACCAGCGGCCCTTCCATTTCAACCGCATAGTCCTGCTTGGCCTCGGGCCCGAAGTCGGCCAGATGGTCGGCCGAATAATTGATGCCGCCGACAAAGGCGCGATGGCCGTCGATCACCACGATCTTGCGGTGCATGCGGCGAAACAGGTTGGTGCGCAAGCCCCACAGCCGCGGGCTGGGGTCAAACACATGCACCCGCACGCCGGCCTGCGTCAGCGCCAGGATGAAGGCCGGCGAGAGGTCCGGGGAGCCGTAGCCGTCGATGGTGATGTCGATCTGCACGCCGCGCCGCGCGGCGGTGAGCAGGGCCTGCTGCAGGGCCAGGCCGACCTTGTCTTCAAACAGGATGAAGGTCTCCAGCAGCACCTCCTGTTCGGCCGCCGCGATGCACTCGAACACCCGCGGGAAAAAAGCCTCGCCGTTTTCCAGCAGCAGAAATTTGTTGCCCGCCACCCATTTGCTCATGCGTTTCCCCCAGCGGAGCCTGCCCTGTTCAAGCAGGGGCCGCGGATCTGGCTTGGCCAGTCCGCAGGCGCAGCGGCCCCACTTCCCCGTGCAAGGGGCAGCGCACCGCCGAAGGTACACGCAGTGACAAGCGTGGGAGCCATCTCTTGTTCAGAACTCGATCTCGGCGGCCAGGGGCGCGTGGTCCGACAGGTGCGACCAGGGTTTGGGCGGCAGCACGACGGGCGAATGGCCGATCGCGTTGCGCACGTAGATGCGGTCCAGCGACAACACCGGAAAGCGCGCGGGGAAGGTGCGCGCCGCCTTGCCGTTCGCATTGACGAAGACTTCATGCATGGCGGCGCCCTTTTCGAGCACCGCGTGGGCGCGGCGGCGCCAGTCGTTGAAGTCGCCGGCCGCGATCACCGGCGCGCTGGCCGGGATGTCCTTGTGCACCATGTCGCAGAGCATGTGCAACTGCTTGAGCCGGTGCGATTCGGCCAGGCCCAGGTGCACGCAGATGGCGTGGACATGCGTGTCGCGCCCGGGGACTTCAAGCACACAGTGCAGCAGGCCGCGGCGCTCAGGGCCGCTGATGGATACGTCACGGTTTTCGAAATGGACAATGGGAAACTTCGACAGCACGGCATTGCCGTGGTGGCCATTGGTGTAGACGGCGTTGCGGCCGTAGGCAAACTGCGGCCAGATGGAGTCGGCCAGGAATTCGTAGTGCGGCGTGGCCGGGTAGTTGGCGACGCGGCTTTCATGCCCGGCGTGGGTGCCGGTGACTTCCTGCAGGAACACCACATCGGCGCCGACCGTGCGCACCGCTTCGCGCAGCTCATGCAGGATGAACTTGCGGTTGAAGAAGGTGAAGCCCTTGTGGATGTTGACCGTCAGGACCTTGATGGAAAAACTCAGGGCGGCGGTGGCGATCGCCTGCTGGGTCTGCGCCAGTGCATCGGCCTCGTCAGGCGGGGGTTTTGCCACCGGGACGGCGGGCGCGATGGGGTCGCTGGGCTGGAGAGGTGTTTCAGAAGAGGGCATGGCGCGGCAGAAGGGGCAAAGTGCTATTGTCGCGCGGCGGCGTTCAAAGCCTGTAGGACAGCAAGCTTATTTGCCGTGTGGCGGGTCTTTCCGCGGCATGTGAAGGGGCGGTAAAGGTTGGTGTCCTACGCTCGTCAGAGGGGCTTTCCGGCAGGTCCGGCCCGGCGCAGCCGGTAGATTCAGGTTACCCGGTTCCCGCAAGGAGCCGGCGTCTGCTGGGGCCTTTCGGGCGCCTGCAGGCTGGCAGCTAATTCAGAAGGTCACGACCTGTCCTGACCTGCCTGTTTCATCACAAGGAGTTTGAAATGAACAAGTTTTCCATGCGTTCCCTTTCTGCCGCCGCGGCCCTGACCGCCACGCTGGCTTTTGCCGCCCATGCCCAGGTGAGCGTCGGCGCTGACGTCGGTGTGCGCACCGGTGTCAACAACAACATCAGCAGCGACGTGCGTGCCAACGCCGGCGTTGGCGTGAACGCCAACGCTTCTTCGTACGGCACGGCCACGCGCAGCGACAGCTCGATGGGCGCCAACACCGACACACGTGCCGGCGCGCGGGTCTCGGGCAGCGGCGTCAAGGGCACGGTCAGCCGGACGGCCAACCGCGCTGAAAACGCGGTGGAACGCGGCGCCAATGCGACGGCCCGGGTCGGTGCGCGCGCCGGCAACGCGGTGGGCAACACCGCCCGCCGTGCCGGCAACAGCATCCAGAACGCGCTGCCAGCCAGTGCGCGTGGCAATGGCCAGGTGAACGTGCAGGGCTCGGGCGCGTTAGAGGCCAAGTAAGCCTGCACTGAAGCGACGCTCCTGCGGGGGCCGGTCTCCCGGGGCACGTCCCCGGCAGACTGGCCCCATTTTTTTGTTTGCGCAAAAGGCGATTGGCTGCGCCGTGCCGTATGCTGCGTCTGGTTGTGGTCCCGGCCTCCAACCCGTGCCGCCTACCCATTGAAAGGATTCCGCCATGCCCCGCGCCATACTTGATGAGTCCCGCATCCATCCGGCCATCCAGGGCAAGATTGCCCGCCATGAGCAGGCCATCGTGCAGGAGGTGCAGTCCGCCGTCGCCACCCATGCCGTGGTGGTGGTCGGCATGGCCATGAACCCGTTTCCGCGCAAGGCGCGCCGCGCGCTGGATGCGGCCGGGGTGGCGCACCACTACCTCGAATACGGCAACTACCTCAACACCTGGCGCGAGCGCAACGCACTGAAAATGTGGACCGGCTGGCCCACCTTCCCCATGGTGTTTGTGCGCGGCACGTTGATAGGCGGCGCGACCGACCTGGACAAGCTGATCGCCAGCGGCGAGCTCAAGGCCCTGCTGGGCAGCTGAGGTCAGCCTCGGGCGGGGCAACGGTACCGACAAGCGTGAGGTTTCCCCTTCAAGCAGGGGCCGCGGGTCTGGCTTTGCCAACCGCAGGCGCAGCGCCCCCTCGGGGGGCAGAGAGCTACGCGTAGCGAGCGAACGTGGGGGCTCTACGTCGGGGGCCCTATTTCTGCCTCGGCCGTGAAAGCCCCTTGTCGGGCTGCGACAGGGTTCCGGCGCGCAGGGCCTTGACGGCCTTGGCCACGGCGCTGGCGACATTGCGCACCTCGGCCTGCATGGGTGCGTCGGCGTCCAGGGCATCGTGGCTGGTGGCATAAGGTGCGTAGTAGCCGACAAACCGGTCCAGCCGTGCCTGGCTGCCGGCGTCGATCAGGCCCATCCAGTCGAGCCAGTCCGACAGGCCGCGTCGCACGCCCTCGATGCCTGCAACATCGCCGTGCACGACCAGGCCGTACGCGCGGCCGGCCAGGTGCTGGGGGTAGTCCCAGCCCCGCAACTCCAGCGCCTTGGCCTCAAGGGCTTTCTTGCCGTGGGTGGTGGTGGGGTCGGGGTTGCCGCCATCGGCACAGACCAGCCGGTCGATCATGAGTTTGAGCGGGCTGGGTGACTGGTACCAGTAGACCGGCGTCACGATGATGACCGCATGTGCCGCCGTCCAGCGCTCGTAGATCTCGTTCATCCAGTCGCTGGTCTGACCTTGCGCGTGGTTGGGGTAACAGCTGCAGGGCCAGTGGCACAGCGGCATGGCGGTGGACACGCAACCTTTGCAGGGGTGGATGTTCAGGTGGTAGCTGGAGGTCAGCAGGCTGAGGTCGAGCACATCGGTCTGGATCTGAGCCTGCGCGAGGGTTTCTTCGGCCCATTGCACCATGCGAAAGGTTTTCGAGATTTCGCCGGGGCAGGTGCCGTCGTTGCGTGCCGAGCCGCACACCAGCAGCACGCGCGAAGGGGTGAGCGGGTCGGCCCACGCCGCCTGGGCGTGCTCAATGCGTTCTTTTGTCGCCAGCCACTCGACGGAGAGGTCGTAGTCCGGATCGGCGTAACCGGGGCCGGCCTTGCGGGTGCGGGGCGCCTTGCGGCCTTCCTGGTAAGCGTCCCAGGCAATCGCCTCCACGCGGGAGATGGCCTCGGCTTCAGCGTGGAAAGCCGGGTCCATGAAAGATTCCATGAAGCGTTCATGAAACACGTTGCGCGTGAGAGGGGCCGGCGCCTGGCCCTTGCGGATGGGGGTCATGCCGCCAGTTTAGGCAAGCAGCCGGGTGGAAAAACGCAGCATGCACCTCGTCCTACGCGCGCTGGCGACTGCGTCTGTCGCGGCGGAAATGATGATTAAAAAGTGCCTTCAGCCCAATACCAGCGTACGCAAGCAGCTCCTGAAAACATAGCATCTCAAACGCCGACCGCCATGAAAAAAGCCTGCGCCACGCCCGTGAGGGACGCAGCGCAGGCCGGGGTCGGCTGGCGGTCAGGCGGCGCAGGCCGCCCTGAACCGGAAAGGCTCAACCCTTGTGATGCTGGCCGTGGTGTCCATCATGGCCCATGCCGCCCTGGCCTTTGCCGCCGCGGCCCATGCGCTGGCTGTCAAAGACTTTTTGCTGCTCGGGAGTGAGCGCGGCATAAAAGGTTTTGGTGGCGTCGCCACGTTTGTCCATGGCGGCATTCATCTCGGTCATGCGCTGGGCGCGCAGGGCACGCATCTTGTCGATGCGTTCGGGCGTGCTCAGCTTGTCGAACTCGGCCTTCATGGCCGCACGGTCGGGGCGGGCGCCGCGAACCGGCGGCTGCATGGACGCGGTGAAGGTTGTCCACGCGCCTTCCTGGGTCGGCGTGAGCTTGAGTTTGGCCTTGAGGTCGGCCTGGTGTTTGGCGATACGCGCCTGCATTTTGGCCGGGTCGTGACGGCCCATGCGGTCGCCATGGTAGCCACCGGCTTTGGCGGGAGCGCCTGCTGTGGCGGGCGCCGCAGGCGCGACGGTTTGTGCCGTGGCGGCCAGGGCCGCGGTGGCCATGATGCCGGCAAGAACCAGGCTCTGGACGGATTTCAGGGGTTTGAACGTGGAGGTCATGAAAGCTTCCTTTCGGTAGAAGACAAGCCTGTTACCGGGAGTGGCGTCAGGTTGAAGGGAAGTTTGCGCCGCCTGTGTAAGGGCGCCATGAGCCGCAGGTCAGGATTTCGTAAAGTTTTTTTGCGCAACCGCGCCGGGAGCTGCGCCGGCGAGGTCGTCGAGGATGGGGCAGTCGGGCCGGTCGTTGCCCTGGCAGCAGTGGATCAGGTGACCCAGCGTTTTCTGCATGGCCTGCATGGCGGCGATGCGCTGGGCCAGTTCGTCGGCGTGTTTTTTTGCAATACGCCGCACGTTTTCGCTGGCTCGGCGGCGGTTTTGCCACAGGCTGACCAGTTCGGCGATTTCAGGCATGGAAAACCCAAGCTCTCGCGAACGCTTGATGAAGCGCAGCGTGTGGACTTCGGCCGCGCTGTACTGACGGTAGCCGCTGTCGCTGCGGTGCACATGCGGCAGCAGCCCCAGCGATTCGTAGTGCCGCACCATCTTGGCCGACACACCGGACTGGCGTGCGGCTTCGCCGATGTTCATGGGTGCGCTCATGCGGTGGCATATCCTTCTTCGGATATCGCCGCAATGATGGCCTCGCGAGGCTGGTCCGACTGCACCTCCACCTTGCCTGCTGCGCGATCTATCCTGACTTCGGCCTGCGGATCGAGCGTCTTGACGGCCTGGCTCACAGCGCGTTCGCAATGGCCGCAGGTCATGCCCTGTACGTTGAAGCTCTGGTTCATGGTGTTTCCTTCTGGATGGGTTGTAGATGTCTGCAGTTTGAACCTTGCCACCATGGTAAGGTCAAGCAGAGGCCATTGAAAACCCATACGGTGCGTGGGGTTGATCTGGATCAAGGCTTGACCTTGCCATCATGGCAAGGTTGATGATCCATCCCATGACTACTTCCACCATCCCCTCTACCGCTGCCTCTGCCTCTGCCTCCGCCACCCTGGACCTTGGCGTCGGCGGCATGACCTGCGCGTCCTGTGTGTCGCGTGTCGAAAAGGCCCTGAAAAAAGTCCCGGGTGTGCAGGAAGCGACCGTGAACCTGGCCACCGAATCGGCGCGTGTGGTCTACGCGGCTTCGGCGCAGATGGACGCCCAGATCCGCCGTGCGGTACGCAACGCCGGTTACGAGCCGCTTGCGATGGAAGAGGCGATGCCCGAAGACCTCTCGCCCTGGGCCGGCTTTGCGCCGGTGGCCATTGGCCTCTTGCTGTCGGCACCGCTGGTGGTGCCCATGCTGGGCGACTTGCTGGGCAAACACTGGATGCTGCCGGCCTGGCAGCAGTTCTTGCTGGCCACGCCTGTGCAGTTCATTCTGGGCGCACGTTTTTACAAGGCGGGCTGGCATGCGCTGAAGGCGCTGACCGGTAACATGGACCTGCTGGTGGCCATTGGTACCAGCGCGGGCTGGGGCCTGTCGATGTGGCTGTGGCTCAGCGCCGAGCCCGACACCATGCCGCATCTTTATTTCGAAGCCTCGGCGGTGGTGGTGACGCTGGTGCTGCTGGGCAAGTGGCTGGAGGCGCGCGCCAAGCGCCAGACCACGGCGGCCATACGCGCGCTGCATGCCTTGCGGCCCGAGATCGCCCATGTGCTGCAGGCCGGCGGCGAGGAGGCCGACCTGCCGGTGGCCGAGGTGTTGCTGGGCGACCGCCTGGTGGTGCGGCCCGGCGAGCGCATTCCGATGGACGGCCTGCTGCAGGAAGGCCAGACGCAGGTGGACGAATCCATGCTCACCGGCGAGCCGCTGCCGGTGACCAAGCAGCCCGGCGACAAGCTCACTGGCGGCAGCATCAACGGCGACGGGCGTGTGGTGCTGCAGGTGAGTGCGGTGGGCAGCGAAAGTGTGCTGGCGCAGATCATCCGGCTGGTGGAAGACGCGCAGGCCGCCAAGGCGCCTATCCAGCGCCTGGTGGACCAGGTGTCTGCGGTGTTTGTTCCGGTGGTGCTGGTGATTGCGCTGGCCACCCTGCTGGGCTGGCTCTTTGTGGGTGCCGGGGTGGAGGCGGCGCTGATTCACGCGGTGGCGGTGCTGGTGATTGCCTGTCCCTGTGCGCTGGGCCTGGCCACACCTGCGGCCATCATGGCAGGCACCGGCGTGGCGGCAAAGAACGGCATTCTGATCAAGGACGCGCAGGCGCTCGAACTGGCGCACAAGGTGGACACCGTCGCGTTTGACAAGACCGGCACGCTGACCGTCGGCCGGCCGCGTTTGGTCGCGTTCATGGCGGCTACTGGTGCCGACGAGGCAGAACAGCTGGCGGTGGCCGCCAGCCTCCAAAGCGGCAGCGAACACCCGCTGGCGCGTGCGGTGGTGGCCGCTGCGCAGGAGCGCGGCATGACGGTCGCGCAGCCCGACGGCCTGCGTGCCGTGCCGGGCCGCGGCAGCGAAGGCGAGGTCGGCGTGCGCAGCTACCTGATCGGCAGCCTGCGCTGGATGGACGAGCTGGGTGTGGACCTCGGTGCACTGGCGCCTCAGGCGCAGCGACTGCAAGGCGACGGCGCGACGCTGGCGCTGCTGGTTGAGCGCACCACACAAGGTCTCAGCCCGCGTGCACTGATGGCCTTTGCCGACGAACCCAAGGCCGGGGCCAAGGAGGCGCTGGCGGCGCTGCGGGCGCGCGGCATCCGCATCGTGATGATCTCGGGTGACAACCAGGGCGCGGCGCTGGCCATGGGTGCGCGCCTGGGGCTGAGCGCCGACGAGGTCATGGCCGAGGTGCTGCCCGGCGACAAGGCCGCGAAGGTGGCCGCGTTGAAGGCCGGGGGCCACACTGTGGTCATGGTCGGCGACGGCGTCAACGACGCGCCGGCGCTGGCGGCGGCCGACGTCGGCATGGCCATGGGCACGGGCACCGATGTGGCCATGCACGCGGCCGGCATCACGCTGATGCGCGGCGACGTGGCGCTGGTGGCCGGTGCGCTGGACATCTCGCACCGCACGGTGATGAAGATCCGGCAGAACCTGTTCTGGGCCTTTGCCTACAACGTGGCCGGCATCCCGCTGGCGGCGCTGGGCTTCCTGAGCCCGGTGGTGGCCGGGGCAGCCATGGCGCTGTCCAGCGTCAGTGTGATCTCGAACGCGCTGCTGCTCAAGCGCTGGCGGCTGCGCAGGGATTGACCTGGATCAAGGATTGGCGCATGGGCCTGTGACAAGCTGCCGCCATGACTCATTCCTCACTGCAAATCATCCGCGACGAGCACGCTGCCGTGGCCGCCGTGCTGCGCTCCCTTGTCATGATGATCGAGCGGGGTCCGGGCGACGAACCGGAGCGCTTTTTTGACGTGGTGCGCGCGATGCTGTTTTACATCGACGAGTTTCCCGAGCGGCGCCATCACCCCAAGGAGTCGGACCTGCTGTTTCCCCGGCTGGCGCGGGTTGCGCCCGAGCTGATGCCGGTGATACGCCGGCTTGAATCCGACCACATGAACGGCGAAGGCAAGGTGCGCGAACTGCAGCACCTGCTGCTGGCCTGGGAGCTGATTGGCGAGACGCGGCGCGCCGCTTTCACCGAGGCGGCGCAGGCCTATGTGGGTTTTTACCTCGAGCACATGCGCACCGAGGAATCCCAGATTCTGCCGGCCGCCCAGAAGGCCCTGACGGCCGAGGACTGGGTGCAGCTGGACGCCGCTTTCCAGCAGGATCGCGACCCGCTCGCTGGCGGCCTGCGCGACCCCTGTTACGACCGGCTGTTCACGCGCATCGTGCTGACGGCGCCTGCGCCGATTGGTGTGGGCGCTGCCTGACAGTCAAGTAAAAACTGCCCCTGGCCGGCATGGAATGGGTGCAGCCAGCTATTGATTTTGTAGCGAAATAAACAGAACGCCCGGGCCAGGCCTTAAAACGACTGCTTGAGTCCGACGCTCAGAAGGGTCTCGCGGTTGCTGCGGCCCACGGTTGCATCGAGCTGGAGCCGGTGTGTCAGGTTGGTGCGTGCTCCGACCTGGAAGGTGGGTTTGGCCAGCCGCTGGCCGAAAGCCTCCACATGCACGGTGGCCGCGCCAAACGCCCGTTCATGGGCCAGCCCCCAGGTCGCGACGCCGGGCCCGCCTGAAGGCCGCTGTCCACCCAGGTTGACATGCGTGGCACCCCAGGCGCTGTTGCAGCTCAGCAGGCCGTTGAGGTAGGGCGTGGTGCCACTTTGTCCGCGGGTTTGCGTCGCGCCCAGCACGGCCGCTGCATTGCAACCGGCCTCTTGCGACGGCGTGATGCGCCATTTGGCCTGCAGCGCCTGGCTGGTGGTGGCGGCGCTGCGGTCGCGCGTGACCGAGGCGCCCAGTTCCAGGCCATCGACCGGTGCGTAGGCCGGTGCCCCCGTCCAGGTGTGGGCATGGCCCGGCTGGCGCGCGTACCAGCCTTCGACGTGACCGGTGCCCGCGTCGTCGGTGTTGGCGTCGTCCACCGTCAGCGGGCGCCCGGCCTGGGCCGACAGACAGGCCAGCAGGCCGGCGATGACCAGCAGTGGGCGAAACAGAAAAAACGGCGGCATGAAAACCATGCCGCCGAGTTTAGGGGAAAGCCGCGGGAATCAGGCCAGCGCGGGGTAGTCGGTGTAGCCCTTGGCGCCGCCGCCGTAGAAGGTGGTTTTGTCGGGGGTGTTGAGCGGCGCGCCTTCGCGAAGGCGGCGCACCAGGTCGGGGTTGGCGATGTAGGGCCTGCCGAAGGCGACCAGGTCGGCACCGTCCTGCACCGCCTGCCCGGCCAGGGCCAGGTCGTAGCCGTTGTTGACCATCCACGCGCCCTTGCCACCCGCTGTGCGGTAGGCCGCCTTGAGTGCGGCGTAGTCAAACGGACGCTCGGGCAGGTCGCGCGGGCCGCCGGTGGCGCCTTCGATGATGTGGATGTAGGCCAGGTTCAGCGTGGCCAGTTGCTTGACCACGTGGTCGAACAATGGCTGCGGGTCGGTGTCGAACGCGTCATTGGCCGGGGTCACCGGCGACAGGCGAATGCCGGTGCGGCCGCCCCCGATGGCGCCTGCAATGGCGCGGGTGACCTCCAGCAGCAGGCGGGCGCGGTTTTCGATGCTGCCGCCGTAGTCGTCGGTGCGCTGGTTGGAGCCGCTCTTGAGGAACTGGTCCAGCAGGTAACCGTTGGCGCCGTGGATCTCCACGCCGTCGAAGCCTGCGGTTTCGACCGCGTTGCGCGCCGCCGCCTGGTAGGTGTGCACGATGCCGGGCAACTCGCCGGCGTCCAGGGCGCGCGGCTCGGAGGTCTCGACAAACGTCGGCACGCCGTCTCTGATCAGCACGGTTTTCGTCTTGGCGGTGATGGCCGAGGGCGCGACCGGCTTGCCGCCATGCGGCTGCAGATCGGTGTGCGAGACGCGGCCCACGTGCCAGAGCTGGACCACGATCTTGCCGCCGGCCTGGTGCACGGCGGCGGTGACTTTTTTCCAGCCGTCGAGTTGCTCGGTGCCGTACAGGCCCGGAACGTCCGAGTAACCCTGGCCCTCGTGGCTGATGGCGGTGGCTTCGGTGACCAGCAGGCCGGCGCTGGCGCGCTGGGTGTAGTACTCGGCCATCAGGGGGGTGGGAATGGCGTCGGGCGCGCGGTTGCGCGTGAGCGGCGCCATGACGATGCGGTTGGCAAGGTGCAGGTCACCGGCCTGGACGGGGTCGAACAAAGTGGACATGAAAAACTCTCAATGAAAAGTTGAAAACAGCCCTCAGTGTGAGCCGATATCGATTGGCGTGTGCAACACGGGCTGCTGGTTTCGTGATAACAACTCCTGGGGTGGGTGGCAAGTTACCGCAGCCTGGGGGTGCGTCTCTTGATCTGGCCCAAGGAGATGGTCATTCGGCCCGCCTGGAGAAGCAGGCTGCGCCACAGGCCCCGGCCCTTGCCTCCGGAGGCGAGCCACCGCGGGCGCACGCCTGCCATGCCGTGGCTTATTTCAGCAGGCCTTCGTGTTGCATCGCCGTTTGCACCGCGGGACGCGCCGCCATGCGGCCCCGGAAGGCGGTGATGTGGGTCAGGGCGGTGATGTCCACGCCAACCCGTGGTGCCCAGTTGGTCACGGTGAACAGGTAGGGGTCGGCCACGCTGAAGGTATCGCCCATCAGATACTGTTTGCCCTTGAGCTGGTCGTCCACCCAGGTCAGGCGCGACATCAGCCGGTCAATCACCAGGGGTTTGTAGTCGGCCGGTGTAGCCGGGTTGAACAGCGGGCTGAAACCCTTGTGCAGCTCGGTACTGATGAAATTGAGCCAGGACTGCAGCTGGGCGCGCGCCACGGTGCCGTTGGCCGGCGCCAGGTTTTTGGCCGGCACCTGGTCAGCGATGTACTGCACGATGGCCGGGCCTTCGGTCAGGCGGGTGCCGTCGTCGAGTTCGAGCAGGGGTACATAACCGAGCGGGTTGATGGTGTAGTAGTCGGTGCCGTCTTCAAGCTGATGGGTCTTGGTGGGCGCCAGCACATGGTCGAAGCTCAGACCGGATTCGTGCAGGACGATGTGGGGTGCCAGCGAACAGGCGCCGGGGGAGTAATAGAGTTTCATGGGTTTCCTTCAGGGGGTGGGGCAGAGGCGCAGCGAGCGCAGGCAAGAGCTCACGGGAGCTTCCATGCTAGCCGGTGGCGGGTTTTCGTGCAGGGACTCGGCGCAATGGGGTCATCGCAGGAGTTTTCACAAAAGCGCGGCTGCGGGCGCTGCACCTTCGTGAGCGGCCTGCGGCACGGTGGTCATGTCTGGTGCCTGCTTGAGCCCGGCAGCCCTTTTGCCACTTGCGCCCGCAGCTATGAAAACAGGAGTGCGCGGGCTGTCTGGTTTGTCCTACAACGGCGTGCGCCGGCTGCTGATTCGGCGCGCGCGGCCCGGCTCCTACCATTTCCCCCATGGCTGCGACGCACGGGCACTTGCCGGGCGCCTTGTCAGCCTTCCTGGAGAGACACCATGTTGAAATTCGCCATTGTTTTTGCCCTTATTTCGCTGATTGCCGGAGCGCTGGGCTTTGGCGGCATCGCGGCCGGCTCGGCAGGCATTGCCAAGATCCTGTTCGGCCTGTTCCTGATCCTGGCCGTGGTGTTCATCGTCCTGGCAGCACTGGGCGTGGGCGCGGCCAGGAAGGCGCTCAAGTAAATGCCGCTGTCAGTGCATGTTGGCCTCATGTCACGGGTGCCTCCGAACGACCCTGCCGCCAGGGGCCGCGACGTGGAAGTCCGGCGGGTGGACCGCCTGCGGGCCAGCCTGGCGCAGCTGCTGCTGGTGACGCGCCTGCGTGCCCGCAACCGGCGCGACCTGGCGGTGGATTTGCTGGAACGCGCCGCCCACGTGATTTTCGTGACCTGCAAGAACTGGTTTGTGCCGGCGCCAGACCGCGACGGGCAGGCACCGCCAGCGGCTACCGGCGCACCGGTCTCGCCGCCATCTGACGACAACAAGAAAAAGGACCCTGATGCACACCGCCACGATTGACTGCCTGCTGGACTACGACGTCGCCAGTCCCTCCCATTTCTGCTTCAGCATCGAGGCGGCTTTTCACGACGCGCACCGTGTGGTGGAGGAGCGGCTGACCGTGACGCCCAGCGTCAAGGTGCGCCATTTCTGTGACGAGCGCAGCGGCAACCGCTTTTTCCGGCTGGACGCCTCGCGCGGCCAGCTGTCGGTGAACTACCACGCCCAGGTGGAGCTGCACCATGCGCCGGTGCCCCTGCATCTGGAAGAGGCGGCGGTGACGGCGGTGCCCGACGACGTCATGCGTTACCTGATGCCCAGCCGCTACTGCGAGTCCGACATCATGAGCCGCGCGGCGCAGCAGCTGTTTGGCCACCTTTCGCCGGGCCTGTCACGGGTGCGGGCGATTGAAAGCTGGATCCACGATTCCATCCATTACCTGCCGGGCTTCAGCACTTCCACCACCACGGCCCAGGAAGTGTTTGTGCAGCGCGCCGGTGTCTGCCGCGACTTTGCGCACCTGGGCATCACCTTGTGCCGCGCGCTGAACATTCCGGCGCGGCTGGTGGTCGGCTATGTTTATTTTGACGAACCGCCCCAGGACTTTCACGCGGTGTTCGAGGCCTGGCTTGATGGCCGCTGGGTGCTGTTTGATGCAACCCGCATGGCACCGAACGACCGCCTGGTGCGCGTCGGCACCGGGCGTGATGCCAAGGATGTGGCCTTTGCCACGATTTTTGGCAACGTGCAGATGCTGCGCAAGGATCTGGTGGTGGACCAGGGTGACCGGCCTGCGGACCAGGCGGCCGATACCTTGCCATCGCCTCTGCCCATGGCCGCCTGAACGGCTGGCTGTTCAGTACGTCAGCGCTTCAGGCGTCAGGGGTTCAGGACTTGTAACCCTCGTCGATCCGGTCGAGCTTGCGGATCAGTGAAGGCCAGGCAAAGGCGCCACCCAGGCCGCCGGTCTGCACCCGCATGGCTTCGGCCACACCCTTGACGATCAGGGGATTGACCTCAATCAGCTCGCCCCCGGCCTGCGCATCGAGCTGGATGCGGCAGGTGTTTTCAAACGTGTACATGGAGAGAAAGGCGTCGGCGATCGTCTTGCCGACCACCAGCAGGCCGTGGTTGCGCAGCATGAGGAAGTTGGCCGCGCCCAGGTCCGCCTGCAGGCGCGGCTTTTCGTCGTCGCGAAAAGCCACGCCCTCATACGCATGGTAGGCCAGCGAACCCAGCACAAAAGTGGACTGCTGGCTGATCGGCAACACACCGCATTTCTGCGCACTGACGGCGACGCCGGCGCGGGTGTGGGTGTGCAGCACGCAACCGGCGTCCGGCCGGGCTTCATGCACCGCGCTGTGGATCACAAAACCGGCCGGGTTCACCGGGAAGGCCGAGTCGATGACCTTGTTGCACTGCTCGTCGACCTTGACCAGGCTGGACGCGGTGATCTCGTCAAACATCAGACCGTAGGGGTTGATCAGGAAATGGTGCGCGCCGGCGCCGCTGACCGATTCGGGCAGCTTGGCGCTGATGTGCGTGAAGACCAGGTCGCTCCAGCCGTACAGCGCCACCAGCCGGTAACAGGCGGCCAGATCGCAGCGCAATTGCCATTCTTCGGCACTGACAACTTCCTTGAGGGAGGGAATATGCATGAGGGGTCTCCTGAATGGGGGTGATGCTGCACGATACGCCTGTCCCGTGGCGGCGCGGGTCACCCGTTTGACAATCCCCTGATGGTTTTCGGGCCGACTTTATGGCGCTATAAAAAGGGGAGCTGTATGCGCCCGTGGGATAAGGGCTGGAGGCCGATTTGATGCTTAATTTTTAGTGTTTGAGCGTTGCCGTACAGGCGCCTCGGCATTACCCGTTCTGATTTTGGAGCGGCCCGGGCCGGCGGGCTCTACGCCGCAAGCCTATTTGATGGCCTTTCTAAGGGCAGCAGCAAACCGTGCCGAGGTATCGGGCTCGCTATATGGAATTTTCATCGAGCCATCTGCGTTGAGCTTCAACCAAAGCTCCAAAGCTGAGGTGATTCCGAAGTTGTCTCTTTCCGGATCGACGCCCTCAAGCAAAGCATGGGGCTCCAGGAGCCAATCTTCGGCTTCCAGGCGACGCGAGCTTGCCATCAACCGCTCGCGCGCATTAGTACCCAAAAGGTCCTCGCCGTAAGTCAGCTCACGCAAAAGCTTGGCATCACAAAGACGTCCGGTCACCCAGAGGTCGCGGTTGATGGCCTGCGCCACGAGCGCGGCGGCGCTTACTCTTGCCTTCCAGTATCCGAGGGGGCCGCAGTCCACAAGGTGATAGCGGTAGATCACTTCCTCGTTCAGCAATCCGACCGGCTCTGACAGGATCAGCGAGCTTTCTACGTTCCTTGAGTCCAACACGCCGAACAACGTTGCGCTCATTTCGACTTCGCTCGGAGTTTTATTGGCCAGTACCCTCTCGAGAAACTTTCCAAAAGCGACGGGCTGCAAGTAGAAGTGATGGCGCTTGTGCGCATTGCCGTCACCGCGTTCCAGCCACTGGCGCTCCACACCAAAGAGATTACAAGCGTCGGCCAGATGCGTTTCGGTCAGGCAGGGTAGCAAGGCCGCCTCGTCTAGCACGTCGCTCAGCCGCAAGCCATGGCCGAAGAAGCGCGGGATCTGGTTGCGATGGACCCCGTGGGCCGCAAACAGGCGCAAGAATCGGCTGGCGATGGACCCCTCGACCGGCGGCTGCGCGCGCTTCGTCCAGTACCGCTTGAAACGGTCCAGCAGTGAAAAAAATGCGTCCACCTGATCGAGCATGGTCTTTACACGTTTTCGACCAAAGCCTCTGCCAGCAGCGTCTGCTGGCTGCGGGCGGTGGTGAGGCGCTGGCGCAGGTCGGCGCACAGGGCGCGCAGGGAGGCTACGCGGGCGACGATGCGGGATTGTTCGGCGAGTGGGGGGAACGGAATTGGCGCACCTGCAACCGTCGCTTGATTGACTTTAGGCATCGTCCCTTGAGTGCCTGTTGCATTGCGTTGAAAGTAGCTTCGACCTTCTGCACAAATCAATGCCATGTGGATGAACGCGGTATTGACTGACCGGCTTAGCTGCAACCGCATCATCAGGTCAGGATAAATAAATGCGTCATCTCGGCAGTCATAGATAGCTGCAATTCCCACATAGTCGAGCGAGTTGCCCCGCTGGATAAGTAAATCTTCGGTTTTCAAGAAGAATTGCTCAGCGGCTTTAGAGGTGACATCAACATATTTGAAACAGTTAGGCTTGAAAAATCCCTGTGTCGTAGCGCTTAGGGACAAACAACGTACGTCAGTCGGTAACTCTTGAGGTTTTGGTGAGAGCCCATTTGTTGGGCCACGCAGCGCTACTTCAACAAGCTGAGTCCACTCCCAACCCTGCGGCAAGTCAAACGGCTTGTCACCCTCCGCAATCGGTGGCAGGGGTTTGTCGCGTTTGACCTTGCCCTCAAGGATGAGGCGGTCTTTCTCAAGGCGGATTTTTTGCAAGAGGACGCTGGCGGGTTCGTCCTGGGGGTCTTGGGGGACGAGGAGGCCGCGGACTGCGAGTTGGAGGATGGTTTGCTCCACGGCGTCTACGGCTTCGGGGCAGTCTAGCAGCAGGTCGAAGTGGGTGGCGACGCGGTGCCAGTTGTCGGCCAGCGCTTCGGGTGTGGCGCTGGTCGTGAGCGCGCTGAGCAGGGTGCGGACTAGCTGTTCGTGTTGCGTGGCTTCGAGGCGGGCCTTGGCCTCCAGCGCGTCGCACAGGCGCATGAGCTCTTCGACGCGGGTGACGATGCGGGATTGTTCGGCAAGGGGCGGAACGACCAGTACCAAACTTTCCAGTGCGCCCTTTGTCACGTGTTGCAGGCCAACGCCGCCTTGCGCTTTCCCAATCAGCACGTTCAGCTGGCTGTTTATGGATAGCTCTAGGAACTCCGGAACGAAGGCATTGCCGAGCAATTCACATTTGAAAATATGCTGGTTGAGTGCCGCTGGACCTCTCTGCCAGATGAATGCTCCGAAAGACGTCCCTGGTGTGCCAGACCAGCTTATTAGGAACGAGCCCGAGTCAATCTTGTTCTTCTCAGAGATGGTCGCTGGATCGCAGTAGTTAAAAGTTGCTGCCGACTTGTTCAAGTTCTGAATACGAACAATCGGTAGCCCGCTTGCGAGCCAGTCTGTCGGCTTGAACGCTCTGCCATTGAACATTTCCATGGTGGCGCCAAGCCTGACCCACTCCCATCCCACCGGCAACTCAAACGGCTTCTCCCCCTCTGCAATCTCCGCCAGCGGCTTGTCGCGCTTGATCTTGCCCTCGGAAATCAGCCGGTCTTTCCCAGAGCGAATCTTCTTCAGCAACTCACTCGCCGGTTCATCTGCCGGGTCTTGCGGCACCAGTTTGCCCTGCACGGTCAGGGTCAGAATCAGCTCTCGCAAGCGGGCCACGCCGTCGGGCGCAGTGGCCAGTAGGTTCAGATTTGATAGCAGCATGCGCACATTCAACGGGGGCTAGCGAGTGATTTGGCTAATATGTCGCGCAATTCGTCGCGCAGCGCCTGGGCTTCGCCCTGCAGGCGCTGGTAGTCGGCCAGCAGGTGTTCGGGGTCGTGGTCTTGCACCTCGCCCACGTGGGGGTTCTTTTGGTCGAGGTTGTAGTTGGCGGCTTTGATCTGCTCGATGCTCACCTTCCAGGCGCGTTCGTGCTCTACGCGGCTGGCAAAGCCATCGGCCTCGGTGCCCCACCAGGCTTTTTCGGCGTCGAATTCTTCGATGCGGATGGGCTTGGTTTTGTTGTAGTTCTTGACGCCCGGCGGGTAGGGGTGCTCGTAGTACCAGACGTCGGTGGTGGGCTGGCCTTTGGTGAAGAAGAGCAAATTGGTTTTGATGCCGGTGTAGGGCGCAAACACGCCGTTGGGCAGGCGCACGATGGTGTGCAGTTTGCACTCGGCCAGCAGTTGCTCTTTGATGCGGGTTTTGACGCCTTCGCCAAACAGGGTGCCGTCGGGCAGCACCAGCGCGGCGCGGCCACCGGGTTTGAGGATGTGCTTGATGAGCACCAGAAACAAGTCGGCGGTTTCTTTGGTGCGCACGTCGGCTGGGTAACCGTGCTCGATGCCCGGTTCTTCGGTGCCGCCAAAGGGCGGGTTGGTCAACACGATGTCTACACGCTCAGCTGAGGTGTATTCCCTCAGCGGCCGGGCCAGGGTGTTGCCGTGGATGATCTGGCTGGGCACGGGGATGCCGTGGAGCATCAGGTTGGTAATACACAGCATGTGGGGTAGCTGCTTTTTCTCGACGCCGCCGACGCTGGTTTGCAGCAGGGCCTCCTGGTCGGGCGTGTGCACCTGCTTGCGCAGATGCTCGATGGCGCAGACCAGAAAACCGCCGGTGCCGGTGGCGGGGTCGAGCAGCTTTTCGCCCAGGCGCGGGTTGATCTGGTCCACCATGAACTGGGTGACGGCGCGCGGGGTGTAGAACTCGCCCGCGTTGCCAGCGCTTTGCAGGTCGCGCAATATCTTTTCGTACAGGTCGTTGAACTGGTGTCGCTCGGCCTGGCGGTTGAAGTCGATGGTGGCCAGCTTGTTGATGATCTGGCGCAGCAGGTGGCCGCTTTTCATGTAGTTGAAGGCGTCTTCAAACACGCCGCGCACCACAAAGCCGCGCGGGTTGCGCACCGGGTCAGCGCTCAGGCCCTTGAGGCCGGGGAAGAGCTCGTTGTTGACGAAGTTGAGCAGGGTGTCGCCGGTGATGCCCTCGGCGTTGGCAGCCCAGTTGCGCCAGCGCAGTGCTTCTGGAATGGGGCTGGTGTAGCGGTCGCGGGTGAGTTCGAGGTCTTCTTCCAGTGCGTCAAACACCTTGAGGAACAGCAGCCAGGTGAGCTGGCTGATGCGCTGGGCATCGCCATCGACGCCGCTGTCCTGGCGCATGACGTCCTGGATGGATTTGATGGTGGGGGTGAGGTTGGACATCTATAAGGTTTAAGGGAAAAGTTCGAAGTGTTTCAGGGCTCTAGTCCTTATGGGGCAAGCGCCGGCAGCTATAAATTCAGTAGCAATGAGGGGCTTATGGCGCGGCCGTGTAGAGCTCGTTCTCCAGTGCCTGCAGGGCAGCCAGGTACTGCGGCCGGCCACCGAAACTCTTGACCAGTTCCACCGGGCTGCCCAGCGCATTGAGCGGCTGCACGCGCAGCACTTGGTCGCTTTCCATGGCGGCAATGCCTTCGTCGGCGTATTTGTCGAGCAGGGCTTCCAGCACCTTGCGGGCGGTGGCGCCGTACTGGGTGAAGACGTTGCGCTTTTTGACGCGCCGCGCGCGCTCGCGCCGGGTCAGCGGCGGCATGTTCCACGCCACGTGCAGCAGCAAGTCAAACGGGTCCAGCCCGGTGAGGCCGGAGGCGGCCACTTCTTCGGCCAGGGCATCGACCAGCACGCCGTGCTTTTCAAGTTCTTCAAGCAGCGCGGCCTTGCGGTCGGCGGCGCTCCAGGCTTGCAGAAAGGCGTCAAGCGAGGTGTATTGCTTTTGCAGGTTGATGCGGGTGTAGTCGCGCAGGCTTTCGGTAATGAGCTTGCCTTCGGCGTTGAGGTACTGCACGCGCTCACGCGCCACCGAGACGGTGACCTGGTTGCCCAGCACGTATTTGGTGATGGGCGTGCCGCCGCCACCGAAGGGGCCGAGTGGGCCGCCGGGGTCTGCTGGGCCGTCCGTGCCGGGTTCGCCACCCACTGCGGGTGGACCTGCGGGCTCCTCGGGTGGTGCAATCGGATCGTCACCCTTGGGTTCGTAGATCTGCACCGGCTCGCCATCAAAGTCCTTGTCGGCAAACAACTCGGTGGCGCGTTTGAAATCGAGAATGGTGAACCAGCTTTTGCCCAGGTCTTCGCGCAGGCGGGTGCCGCGGCCGATGATCTGCTTGAACAGGGTCATGGACTTGATGTTCTGGTCCAGCACGATCAGCTTGCAGGTTTGCGCGTCCACGCCAGTGCTCATGAGTTTGGACGTGGTGGCGATGACCGGGTAATCCTTTTCCGGGTCGATGAAGTTGTCGAGCTCGCGCTTGCCTTCAGGGTTGTCGCCGGTGATTTGTACGACGTAGTTGGGTTTGGTCGCGCAGAGGTCGGCATTGGCGTTGCTGAGCGCCTGGCGCATGCGCGCGGCGTGGTCGATGTCTTCACAGAACACGATGGTCTTGGCCATGCGGTCGGTGGCCTTGAGGTAGGCGGTAATACGGTCTGCCACCACGGCGTCACGCGGCTCCAGCACCAGCTTGCGGTTCATGTCGCGGCCGGTGTAGACGCGGTCTTCGATGATCTGGCCGGTGTTATCCAGCATGCCTGCGGTGGGGCGCCAGCCAAAGGTGTCTTTGTCCAGGTCCACCCGAATGACTTTGTAGGGCGCCAGAAAGCCGTCTTCAATGCCCTGCTTCAAGCTGTAGGTATAAATGGGCTCGCCAAAGTAGAAGGTGTTGGAGATTTCTTTCGTTTCCTTGGGCGTAGCGGTCAGACCCACGTGGGTGGCGCTGTGGAAGTAGGTGAGGATGTCGCGCCAGGCCGAGTCTTCGGACGCGCTGCCGCGATGGCATTCGTCCACCACGATGAGGTCGAAAAAGTCGGGGCTGAACTGCTTGTAGATGTTGGACGCTTCTTCAGTGCCGGTGACCGCCTGGTAGAGAGAAAGATAAATCTCGTAGCTTTTGTTGACGGCCTTGGTGGTTTTGTCCACCGCCAGGTCCACGTCGTCCGCTTCGATCTGCCCCTGGGCATTGATGCGCTCCACGCCTTTGGCATTCGGACTCAGCTTGGCCATGGCGCCCTTGAAGGGCCGAAAGTCGTTGACCATGGTCTGGTCGATCAGGATGTTGCGGTCGGCCAGAAACAGGATGCGCTTTTTGGCGCCGCTCTTCCACAAGCGCCAGATGATCTGGAAGGCCGTGTAGGTTTTGCCGGTGCCGGTGGCCATGACCAGCAGGGCGCGCTGCTGACCAGCGGCAATCGCTTCCACCGTGCGGTTGATGGCGTTGATCTGGTAGTAGCGCGGTATTTTGCTGGGCGAATAGGCAAAACCTGCGACGCGCTGTACTTCGGGCGTCCAGCCTTTCCACGCGCAATACCGCGCCCACAATTCGGCCGGGCTGGGGAATTCGTCGAGCGTGAGGTTTTGTTCCAGAACGCCGGTGGTCAGCGTGGTGTCGCGGAACACAAAGCCGTCGCCGTTGCTGGTGAAGCTGAAGGGAACCTCAAGCAGCTGCGCATAGTTGATGGCTTGGGCCATGCCGGCGCCCATGGCGTGGTTGTTGTCTTTGGCCTCGATCACGGCCAGGGGTATGTTGGGCTTCAGGCACAGAACGTAGTCAGCAAACAGAACCGTTGACTTGTCGCGCTGCGCCTTGTTGCCCCTGACCACCACGCGACCGGCCCGCAGGGGAAACTCGCGATAGATCTGGTCCATGCCGTGCCACCCGGCTTTCTCCATGGCCGGGCGGATGAACTTGTCGCAAATGTCGCTTTCGGAAAGCTTCTTCTTGTCCACGAGCATCTCCTCCTCCGTTGAGCCTGATTGTCGCCGCAGAACTTGTGCGGTCTGGTTCTTGCGGAATGGCTCTAGGAAGGGGCGGTCAGGCGCTCCAACTGTGCGAGGTAGCGCAGGGCGTGGGTGTTTGCCTGCTCACCGCTTCCGCACATGTCGAGTGAGGCGGTGAGCCCACCACATACCGCCGGCCGCTCAGGCAGGCCAAAAATGCGGCAGGCATTCGCCTCATCCAGTTGCACGCATCGAACCCCTGCCGGTTTGCCCTGTGGCATGCCGGGGATCGGCGAGCTGATGGATGGGGCGATGCAGCAGGCGCCGCAGCCAGGTCGGCAATGCATGTGTGTATTTGCTATTAAAAGAGGAGCTCGTGGCGCTGGACTGGCATGGGCTGGCGGCCGATTTTGTATCAAACCCCGATGTGTCGACAGCGTGGTGTCAATCGGGCTTGATCTTCGCACGGGCCACGACGAGCTTCCAGCGTTCCTGTTCGGTCTTGATGAAGGCGGCGTACTGGGCGGGCGTGTCGCCCACCGGCTGCGCGGTGTCGCCACGCAGGCGCTCGGTGGCCAGCGGGTTGCGCATGGCCTTGGCGCAGGCTTCGGCAACCCTGTCGATGGCCGCCTGGGGCATGCTGGGTGGTGCGTTCAGGCCGTACCACTGCGTCATTTCGAAACCGGGGTAGCCGCTTTCTGCCACCGTGGGCACGTCGGGCAATTGCGGCAGGCGCTCCCTGGTGCCGGTGGCAATGCAGCGCAGGCGGCCGGACTTGATGTGCCCGAGGATGGCCGGCGCGCCGACGCTGGCGGCATCGAGCCGTCCGGCCAGCAGGTCGGTCAGTTGCGGGCCGGTGCCGCGGTAGGGCACATGCAGCACAAAAATATTCGCCGCCATCTTGAGGTACTCGAACGCGAGATGGCCGGCGCTGCCGTTGCCGGCCGAGCCGTAGTTGAGCTGGCCCGGTTTGGCCTTGGCCAGAGCGATGAATTCCCTGAGGTTTTTGGCCGGCACGTCGCTGTTGACCACGTACAGACTGGGCACCTTGGCGAGCAGCGAGATCGGGCGGAAATCGCGGTTGGTGTCGAAAGGCAGTTTGTCGAAGATGTACGGGTTCACCGCCAGCGTGCCGATGTGGCCCAGGATCATGCTGTGGCCGTCGGTGCTGGCGGCGCACTCCTGCATTGCAATGTTGCCGCTGGCGCCGGGCTTGTTTTCGACAAATACGTTCTGGCCCAGGCTCTTGCTGATTTCACCGGCGGCCGAACGCGCCACGATCTCCGAGCTGCCGCCCGGTGCGAAAGGCACCAGCAGGCGAATCGGCTTGGTGGGCCAGGCGGCTTGGGCGTGAGCGCTGCTCCACAAACCAGGGAAGGCCGTGGCCGCGACCAGCGCAGCGCTGGTACGCAAACCGGACTGAAGCGCGCTGCGGCGGGAGGGGGGTGTGTTCATTCGGGCCTCGGTGGGTGGGATGCAGAGGCATTGACTATAGAGGCCCGGTTACGCGGCCGGCTAGGGATTTGCCAGCACCGGCAAAGTCAATGCGACAGGCGCCCGGCTGCAAAAAGAACCTGGTCGATCACCGCCTGCACGCTGCCGCGGTGTTTCTCGTTGACGAGCTGGCCCTGCGCATCAAAGGCATCGCCGGCATGGCCCAGTGCAAAGGCCTGGGGCGCAACCCAGCACTGCGCATTGAGCAGCAGCGGCGCCAGGTGGCTTTGCGAGCGCAGGCCGCCCAGGGCGCCGGGCGAGGCGCTGAGCATGCCCACGACCTTGCCGCTGAAGGACTTGAAGCCGTCCTGCCAGGCCGGGTCACTTTTGACCGGGCTGGAGACCCAGTCGATGGTGTTCTTGAGCAGGGCGGTGTAGCTGCCGTTGTATTCGGGCGAGCAGATGATCCAGGCCGGGTGCTCGAACATCAGCTGCTTGAGCTTCATCACGTCGGCCGGTGTGCCTCTGGCTTCGAGGTCGGCGTTGTACATCGGGATGTCGAAGTCGGCCAGCTCGAGGTGGGTGACTTCGGCGCCAGCTGCGCGCGCCAGATCGGCGGCCGCATGGGCCAGCTTGCGGTTGAAAGAGGCGAGCCGGGTGCTGCCGGCGACGATGAGAAGTTTCATGCCCCTATTGTGCTTGTGCGCCGGTGCCTTCGCCCTCTTTCCGGGCTGGGCGCCCCTGTCGCCATGTTTTATTGGCCATTTTGGGCGGGAGCCCTTATGCAGCAAGCGCCGACAGCTATCAAAAGCATAGCAATTCATGGACCTTGCTGATAGAAGGAGTGGCATGGGTCTTGTTGGGGACCGGCAGCACAAAAAAGAGGCACCCCTGATAAAATCATGCTTTTCGTCCTGTGAAAGCGGCAAGCTGTTTGCTGACTTCTCCGGCCCGGCCGGTCTTTTGCAGGGCGCGCAGGCATCTCGCCTGACGACCGCTTTATTGAAGGAGGCGTGATGCACTCGCCTTATGTATATCCGCAAGAATTTGACGTGATCGTGGTCGGTGGCGGCCATGCCGGCACCGAGGCCGCGCTGGCTGCTGCCCGCATGGGCTGCAAGACCTTGCTGCTCTCGCACAACATCGAGACCCTGGGCCAGATGAGCTGCAACCCCTCGATCGGCGGCATCGGCAAGGGCCACCTGGTCAAGGAGGTGGACGCCATGGGCGGCGCGATGGCGCTGGCCACCGACGAAGGCGGCATCCAGTTCCGCATCCTCAACAGCTCCAAGGGCCCGGCGGTGCGCGCCACGCGGGCGCAGGCGGACCGCATTCTGTACAAGGCCGCGATCCGCCGCAGGCTGGAAAACCAGCCCAACCTCTGGCTGTTCCAGCAGGCCGTCGATGACCTGATGGTCGAGGGCGACCGGGTTGTCGGGGCGGTGACGCAGGTTGGCATCCGGTTCCGCTCGCGCACCGTGGTGCTGACGGCCGGCACGTTTCTGGACGGCAAGATCCATGTGGGCCTGCAGAACTATTCGGCGGGCAGGGCGGGTGATCCGCCGGCGGTCTCGCTGAGCGCACGGCTTAAAGAGCTCAAGCTGCCGCAGGGCCGGCTGAAAACCGGCACACCGCCGCGTATCGACGGGCGCAGCATCGATTTCAGCAAATGCACGGTGCAGCCGGGCGACGGCATGCCGGGCGGCACGCCCGGGCCGGTGCCGGTGTTCAGCTTCATGGGTGGGCGTATTCAGCACCCTCAGCAGATGCCCTGCTGGATCACGCACACCAACGAGCGCACCCACGAGATCATCCGCTCGGGCTTTGACCGCAGCCCCATGTTCACCGGCAAGATCGACGGGGTCGGCCCGCGTTACTGCCCGAGTGTGGAAGACAAGATCAACCGTTTTGCCGGCAAGGAAAGCCACCAGATTTTCCTCGAGCCCGAGGGTTTGACGACCCATGAGATTTACCCCAATGGCATTTCAACCAGCTTGCCGTTTGACATCCAGTACGACCTGGTGCGCTCCATGGCCGGCATGGAAAACGCCCACATCCTGCGCCCCGGCTACGCCATCGAATACGACTATTTCGACCCACGCGCGCTGAAAACCAGCTTTGAAACCCGGTCCATCGGCGGCCTGTTTTTTGCCGGGCAGATCAACGGGACCACGGGTTACGAGGAAGCGGCGGCTCAGGGCATGTTTGCCGGCATCAATGCCGCGCTGCAATGCCAGGGGAAAGAAGCCTGGCTGCCGCGGCGCGACGAAGCCTATCTGGGCGTGTTGGTGGACGACCTGATCACCAAGGGCGTGACTGAGCCTTACCGCATGTTCACCAGCCGAGCCGAGTTCCGCCTGATGCTGCGCGAAGACAATGCCGACATGCGCCTGACCGAAAAGGGCAGGGAGCTGGGCCTGGTGGACGATGCCCGCTGGGACGCCTTCAACCGCAAGCGCGACGCTGTTTCACGTGAAACAGAACGCCTGCGCTCCGTCTGGGTCAACCCGCGCAGCCTGCCTCTGGCTGAGGCTGAGCGCGTGCTGGGCAAAGCCATCGAACGTGAGTACACCTTGCTCGACCTGCTGCGCCGCCCCGACGTGAACTACGCCGCGCTGATGTCGCTGGATGGCGGCAAGTATGCGAATGCCGAACTGGCGCCGCCCGCCGAGGGTGTTTCACGTGAAACAGAAGCGGCCGACATGGCGGCCAGCGTGATCGAGCAGATCGAGATTGCCGTCAAATACGCCGGGTACATCGACCTGCAGAAGACGGAAGTGGAGCGTGCCTCGCACTACGAAAACCTCAAGTTGCCGGCTGATCTGGATTACCTGCAGGTTTCGGCCCTGAGTTTCGAGGCGCGGCAAACCCTGGCCAAACACCGGCCCGAAACGCTGGGGCTGGCCTCGCGCATCTCCGGCATCACGCCGGCGACCGTGTCGCTGCTGATGGTGCACCTGAAGAAGAACCTCTGGAAAAACACGGTTCCCCTCAAACCTGCCGAACAAGCCGAAGCCTGATGCGCAGCGGCGAACAGGATTTGCGCGCCGGCCTGAAGGCGCTTCAGCTGGATCTGAACGATCATCACGTCGGGCAGTTGCTGGATTACCTGGACCTGATTGCCAAATGGACCAAGGTCTACAACCTGACGGCCGTGCGCGATCCGGTGGAAATGATGACGCATCACCTGCTCGACAGCCTGGCGGCCATCGGGCCGCTGCGGCGTCATTTGCAGCAGGCCGGATTGGGGGAGGGTGCCACCCTGCTGGACGTTGGCTCCGGCGCTGGTTTGCCGGGGGTGGTCATTGCTGTGTGTTGCCCGGCCGTGGCCGTGACCTGCGTGGACACGGTGGCCAAAAAAGCCGCGTTTATCAAGCAGGCGGCACTGGCCCTGAAGTTGCCCAACCTGACCGGCCTGCATGCGCGGGTGGAAACGATCGCCCAACCTTTTGACGTGATCTGCGCGCGCGCTTTTGCTTCGCTGGCCGATTTCACCCAATGGTCGGCCGGGGCGCTGGCGCCGCACGGCGTCTGGATGGCCATGAAAGGCAAACACCCGGCGGACGAAATGACCGCACTGCCAGCCACGGTCGAGGTGTTTCACGTGGAACAACTGGTCGTGCCCGGGCTGGACGCTGAGCGCTGCTTGCTCTGGCTGCGACCTAAAACAGCGGTTTAATCCGTCGCCCGGACGAAAAAGCTGCACATCCGGCGCCGATCACGGGTGCCGGTGGCTTTTCGGCCTGTGTGCTGACGTAAACTCAAAACCCTGTTTCCGGAGGTTTCCATGTTGGGTTCATTTGTCGCATCGACCGGGATAGCCGATTACGGCGCTTTTGTTGTCGCCATCCTTGTTTTTCTGCTGATTCCCGGCCCCGGCAACCTGGCCCTGATCACCTCCACCAGCAAGGGCGGCATCACCGGCGGACTCGGCGCCACTTTCGGCGTGATCGCCGGCGACCAGGTGTTGCTCTGGGCCGCCGTGGCCGGTGTGTCGGCGGTGATGGCGGCTTACCCGACGGCCTTTCATGCGGTGCAGTGGGCCGGGGCGGCGTACCTCGCCTGGCTCGGCTTCAAGATGCTGCTGGCCAAGGCCGGCGATGCGCCCATCCTGCAGATCAAGCCGCGCCATTACTTCCGCCAAACCCTCCTGATCACCCTGCTTAACCCCAAGGCCATCGTTTTCTACATGGCCTTCTTTCCCCTGTTTGTGGATCCGGCCCGGCACCAGGGACTGACCACCTTTGCCGTCATGGCCGCCACCATTGCGGGGCTGACCTTTCTGTACGGCCTGAGCTCGGTGCTGATCACCTACTTTCTGGCCGCGCGTATCCGCGCCAACCCCAAGATTTCCGCGGTGCTGAACAAGGCGGCCGGCGTGTTTTTGATCGGCTTCGGCATCAAGCTGGCCATCTCCAAGTAACCCTTCCGATCTCCAGAACCCAAAGAACAACATGGCCAAAATATTCTGCGTTGCCAACCAAAAGGGCGGGGTGGGCAAAACCACCACCACGGTCAATCTGGCGGCGGGGCTGGCCAAGGTCGGTCAGCGCGTGCTGATGATTGACCTGGACCCGCAGGGCAATGCCACCATGGGGTCGGGCGTGGACAAACGCAAGCTCGAGCTCACGGTGTATGACGTGCTGCTCGAATCCGCCTCGGTGCTGGAAGCGCGGGTGCGTAGCGAGAAGTGCGGCTACGACGTGCTCGGCGCCAACCGCGAACTGGCCGGCGCCGAGGTCGAGCTGGTCGATGTCGAGCGCCGCGAGAAGCGGCTCAAGCTGGCGCTGGCGGATGTCGGCGAGCACTACGACTTTGTGCTGATCGACTGCCCGCCCTCGCTGTCGATGCTGACGCTCAACGGCCTGTGCTGCGCCCACGGCGTGATCGTGCCCATGCAGTGCGAGTACTTTGCGCTGGAAGGCCTGACGGATCTGGTCAACACCATCAAGCAGGTGCACGCCAACCTCAACAAGGACCTGGCCATCATCGGCCTGCTGCGTGTCATGTTCGATCCGCGCATCACCCTGCAGCAGCAGGTCAGCGACCAGCTCAAGGAGCATTTCGGCGACAAGGTGTTCAACACCGTGATCCCGCGCAATGTGCGGCTGGCCGAAGCGCCGAGTTACGGCCTGCCCGGCGTTGTGTTTGACCCGGCCTCCAAGGGCGCGCAGGCTTTTGTGGCCTTTGCTGAAGAGATGGTGCAGCGCATCAAGGCCATGTGAGCGCAAGTTGCAGGCCAAATCGGGCCCTAGCCCTTATCCAGCAAGCGCCAGCAGCTCCTGAAACAATAGCAAATTGATCATTGGTCGATGAAACCTTCAAACATCCTGATTCTTCCCGGCTGGCAAAACAGCGGCCCCGGCCACTGGCAGAGCCTGTGGGAATCCGCGCATGGCTACCAGCGCGTCGAGCAGCACGACTGGATGCAGCCGCTGCGCGGCGACTGGATCGCCCGGCTCGAGGACGTGGTGCTGGACGCCGACGAGCCGGTTGTGCTGGTGGCGCACAGTCTGGGCTGCATGCTGACTGCCGCCTGGGCCGCGCATTCCCGCAACACGCGCCGGGTCAAGGCGGCGCTGCTGGTGGCGCCGCCCGACGTGGACCGCGAGGAAGTGCGGCAGATGCTGACCAGCTGGGCGCCGGTGCCTCTGCAGACCTTGCCGTTCGTGTCAGCCGTGCTGGCCAGCAGCCGCGACCCCTATTGCCGCCCCGACCGCGCGCGTGAATTCGCCGCCGCCTGGGGCTCGGAGTTTGTCGATGTGGGGCCGCTGGGCCACCTCAACGCCGACAGCGGACTGGGCGACTGGCCCGAGGCCCATCAAAAACTGCAGGCGCTGATGCACAGCGCTCCTGCCTCCTGAATTCATACGAAAGACAGAACAACCATGGTAACAAAAAAACCAAAAGGCCTGGGCCGCGGCCTGCAGGCCCTGCTGGGCCCCACCGTCGGCGAGTCCGCCAACGTGCTTGAAAACGGCACCAGCAGCGCCAGCAGCCCGGGCCAGCCGGCTTCGCTGCTGCTGACTGACCTGGTGGCCGGTCAGTACCAGCCACGCACCCGCATGGACGAGGGCGCGCTGTACGAGCTGGCCGAATCGATCAAGGTGCAGGGCATCATGCAGCCGATCCTGGTGCGCCGCCTGAGCAGCGGTGCCAACGACGGCAAGTACGAAATCATTGCCGGCGAGCGGCGTTTCCGGGCCGCGAAAATTGCGGGCCTGGACAGCGTGCCGGTGCTGGTACGCGACGTGCCCGACGAGTCGGCCGCGGCCATGGCATTGATTGAGAACATCCAGCGCGAAGATCTCAACCCTCTGGAAGAAGCCCAGGGTTTGCAGCGCCTGGTCAAGGAGTTTGGGCTCACTCACGAGCTGGCGGCGCAGGCCGTGGGCCGCTCGCGCAGCGCCGCCTCCAACCTGCTGCGTCTGCTGAACCTGGCCGAACCGGTGCAGACCATGCTGATGGCGGGCGACATCGACATGGGTCATGCGCGGGCACTTTTGGGCCTGGACCGGGCCACCCAGATCACGGCAGGCAACCAGATTGCGGCCAAGAAAATGTCGGTGCGCGAGGCCGAAAGCCTGGTCAAGAAACTCAGCGCCGAGTTCTCGCTCAAGCCGCAGAAAAACACCAAGGAAAAGTCACGCGACACCCGCCGGGTGGAAGAGGAACTGGCCGACCTGCTGATGGCCGACGTCGAGGTGCGCGTCAAAAAGCAGGTCAAGCGCAATGGCCGGCGCGAGGACACCGGCGAAGTGGCCATCCAGTTTGCCTCGCTGGACGAGCTCAACGGCCTGATCGAGCGCCTGCGCGGCACAAAATAGGCAGGGCAGTCTTCCTGTTTCCCCGGAGCAAGTGCGCCTGCGTCCTACGCCCAAACAGGGGCTGCGCAGGCGGTCCAGCGGACAGGTACGCGGCCATCATGGCGGCATTGAAAATTTCAGGCCGACCCATGACCCCCTCCGTCCCCCAGCCGATTTCCCGTCCGTCTCTGGCCTTGCTTGGCACCGAGCCCTGGCGCGCTGCGTATGAATTTGTGCAGCACAAAATCACCCGAAAGGCGACCATGCCGCCCGGCGACGGACACCCGGTGATCATCTTTCCTGGCCTGGGCACCGATGGCGCGGCCGTGGCACCGCTGCGCGACTATTGCGAGACGCTGGGCTACAGCGCGATGGACTGGGGCCGGGGTTTCAACACCGGGCCGCAGGGGGATATTGACACCTGGCTGGCCGAACTGGCGGACCATGTGTCCGGCTTGCTGAACGGGCATTCGCAGCGCGCGACGCTGATTGGCTGGAGCCTGGGCGGGATTTACGCGCGCGAGCTGGGCAAACTGATGGCACCCCGCCTGCGCCAGGTCATCACCATCGGCACCCCCTTCAATGGCACGCCTGACCTCACGCATGCTGGCTGGCTGTTTCGCCTGCTCAATGGGGCTGCGCCGGTGACCGACCCGGCGCTGAGTCAGCGCCTGCGCACCCCACCGCCCCTGCCGACCACCTCGATCTACAGTCGCTCCGACGGTGTGGTGGCCTGGCAAAGCTGCCGCCATGACAAGACCGGTGCGCAGGTCAGGGACGTCGAGGTCAAGGGCAGCCACATCGGGATGGGCTGGAACCCGGCCGTGCTGCAGGTGGTGGCCGAACGCCTGGCACGCCCGCGTTCTGCGGCTCGCTGAGCGGCAGGCCTGTCCAGTTTCCCTGACGCTCCGCCGTCCACAAGGAAGCCCGGCAGGGACACATCAACTCGCCGGGCCGCGACCCTGCCGTTTGTTGGATGGCCCCTGGCGGCGCTGGGCAGAGGCTTTCCGTTAGCATCAGAAACCACTGCCGGCCCGGCGGGCTGTTCCCGCTGGCTGAAGGGATGGGCCGCTGGCGCGCGAAGCCGGAAAATCGGGACTCGTGCCGTGTGGCATGGTTCGCAGGGATGAAACAGGGGCGATGAACAACTCCAGGCTGATGCTTGTCGACAGCGACGACTACACCTCTTCAGTTCTGCTGGCGGGCTTGGTCGAGCGGGGCTTTGGCACGGTGCAATCGGTCCTCAGCACGCTGGCGCTTCCCGAGGTGCTGGAGGCCGGACCGCCCGACGTGGTGATCTTCAACTACCACGCCGACCAGCCTGACAGCCTGAGCGCATGCAGCACGGTCAAGGCGATGGTTCCCCGGGCCGCCACGATGGTCATCGTGTCGCCTGGCCCCGCGCTCAAGGCTGTTCGTGCCTGGGCCAGGCAAACCCGCAGCATCGACGTCGTCATCGAAAAACCGCTGTCGGACGAACGTTTCTTCATGACTCTGGAAGAGATGCTTCGGGTCAGGGCGTCTTCCCGCGAGGCGGCCAGCCGGGCGGAGCGCCTGGCCAGACTGGTGCCTGAAGGCGCCTTGCCCCTGATTGAGCATGGCTCCAACAGAGAAGCTGAAATGTTCGATGCCGCCGTTCTGTTTACCGACATCCGGGGATCTTCCCAGTGGATCCGGGAAATGCCACCGCGGGATTTTTTTGAAGACCTGAACCAGTTGCTCAGCAGACAGGCGCGGCATATCCAGAAATACCGGGGATCGGTCATCAAGTACACCGGGGACGGCGTCATGGCGGTCTTCAGAGGCATGGGGCGGTCTTATCTGGCCTTGCGTTGCGGGCTCGAACTTGCCGAACTCCACAACAACGAGAAGTTTCCGTTCGGCATTGGCATGGCCCAGGGGCTGGTGCTGGCGGGGCTGATTGGGGACTCGAACCAGGCCGGGCAAAGAAGCCAGTACGACGTGGTGGGCGCCACGGTGCACCTGGCATCGCGTTTGTGCGGCCTGGCCAACGCCGGTGAAGTGGTCACCACCAGAAGCATGAATGTGGCGGCGAGGGTGTCGATGCCGGAACCCAGGCCGCTCCCGGGTGTGTCGGTCAGGGGGTTTGACAAGGACATCGACTGTGTTGTGTTCGCCCCTTCAGTGGGTTTCACCAGAATTTCAGGAGCAACGTGAATGAAAGAGCAATTCAATCCCGCGCAGATCAGCAAGGTCATTGACCAGGCGCTGGTCTATCAGTGCGCCTGCCCTGCGCAGGTTTGCAGCGCCATTTTCGAGTTGCGCGAGTTGTACGAATACCAGATGAATTGCGCCAGCGATTCCGCCAATGATGAACTCGTGCACAAGACCATCGCAGCAGCGACCGAGAAAGCGCACGAGCTGATGGAGGAATGCCTGAAGAAAATCCTGGACATCGAGGGCTGGGATCAAGCCACGTTTGCGATGCCCGAAGGGCTGAAGAAAAGACCTGCGAAACCGCTTTGAGCCCGGCGGCCTCGCCGTCTCGGGGAAAGGACGGAAAAGGGCAGACAAGGTCGTCCTGCAGGCTCCCGTGCCGGAATGACGGGAATACCGCCCCGGACTCCACATTTCAAGCCAAAATAGCCTCTGGCCCCCATTGGTCGGGCGCTGACAGCTATAAATTCAATAGCGGCTTGAAGAGGACCCGAGGGCCTGTTCCGCTTGTCCGCGTCGTCGTCCGCGGAGAAGGCGCGGCAACCACCGCGTCAGGTCGCCGCGGCCGTCACAGGGTGAAGATCTTGCCCGGGTTCATGATGTTGTGCGGGTCCAGTGCGCGCTTGATGGTGCGCATCATGTCCACCGCGCCGTTGCCCGCCTCGGTCACCAGAAAGTCCATCTTGTGCAGGCCGACGCCGTGTTCGCCGGTGCAGGTGCCTTCCAGGCGCAGGGCGCGTGCCACCAGCGTGTGGTTCAGCGCCTCGGCAGCCGCGCGCTCTTCGGGCCTGTCGGGATCAATCAGGTAGCCGAAGTGGAAGTTGCCGTCGCCCACGTGGCCGACCAGGAAGTAGGGGATGCCGCTGGCGTCGGCTTCGCTGACCGAGTCGAGCAGGCAATCGGCCAGGCGCGAGATCGGCACGCAGGTGTCGGTGGAAATAGCACGGCAACCCGGCTTGGACTGAATGGCCGCAAAGTAGGCGTTGTGCCGCGCGGTCCACAGGCGGGTGCGTTCCTCGGGGGTGCTGGCCCATTCAAAGGCGTTGCCGCCCATGTCGGTCGCGATCTCCTGCACGGTCTCGGCCTGCTCCTTGACGCTGTTGGGCGAGCCGTGAAACTCCATCAGCAACATCGGTTCCTCGCGCAGACCGAGTTTGGCGTAGGCATTGACCATGCGCACGGTGTTGGCGTCGATCAGTTCGACACGTGCAATCGGAACGCCGAGCTGGATGATCTGGATGGTGGTGCGCACCGCCGCCTCGATGCTCGGGAAGGAGCAGATTGCGGCCGAGATCGCCTCGGGCAGCGGGTACAGCTTGACGGTGATTTCGGTGATCACGCCCAGTGTGCCTTCGCTGCCCACCATCAGGCGGGTGAGGTCGTAGCCGGCCGATGATTTTTTGGCCCGCGTGCCGGTGCGAATGATTTCGCCGCTGGCGGTGACGACTTCCAGCGCCAGCACGTTTTCGCGCATGGTGCCGTAACGCACGGCGTTGGTGCCGCTGGCGCGGGTGGCGCTCATGCCGCCTATCGTGGCATCGGCGCCGGGGTCGATCGGGAAAAACAGGCCCGTGCTTTTGACTTCTTCATTGAGCTGCTTGCGCGTGACGCCCGCCTGCACCGTCACGGTCAGGTCTTCGGCGTTGATGGAGAGCACCTTGTTCATGCGGCTCACGTCAATGCTGATGCCGCCCTGCACGGCCAGCAGGTGGCCTTCGAGCGAGGTACCGACACCAAAGGGAATGACCGGCACCTGGTACTGCGCAGCGAGCCTGACCGCATCGGCCACGTCGGCCGTGCTTTCGGCAAACACCACCGCCGCCGGCGGCGGCGCCGCAAACGAGGACTCATCGCGGCCGTGCTGCTCGCGCACCACCAGGGCGGTGGAGCAGCGCTCGGCAAACCGCTCTTTGAGGGCCTCGATCAGGGCCTGCGGCACAGCGCGCAGATTGAGTTGGGGCAGCAGGTGGTCGGGGTGGGTGGGTGCGTTCATGGTGTCTCCGGTCTGAGGCCCCAGTTTACGACGAGTCCCGGGCCCGTGGGGGGCGCCCGGCGTCATCCCACGGGCTGTCTGGCCACCCGCTTCAGGACTTCAGCGCGATTTCAAACTCTTCGCGCGACACATGGCTGTCCTTGTTCGTGTCAATCTGGTCAAAGCGCTGTTCGACGGCGGGAAAACGGACAGCCTCCTGCCGACTGAGCTTGCCGTCCTTGTTGGCATCGGCACGGATGAAGGCCGCGCCCACCTCCTGGCTGGTGGGGCCGGACTGCGAGGGCGCACTCGGGGTACCCGGGGCGGTGCCCTGCGCGTGTGCAGCCAGCGCGGCACCGACAGTCAGCGCGGCGAGCAGGGCAACGCTGCGGAGTTCGAAGTTGGGAATAGAATGAAAAGCAGACGTCATCGAGACAAGTCCTTGAAGTTGAAGAAGCAGTCATTGCAACGCAGTGAGCCCGCGCCGGCCAGCACTCTTGCACGCTGTTGCCTCAGTGACATCATCGATCGCTCTCCAACATCTTCTTTCCCCGCGTAACCTGCCGGACACTCAACCATGGCCAACCGACTCACTCAAATAGCCACCCGCACCGGCGACAACGGCACGACCGGGCTCGGCGACAACACCCGCGTGTCCAAGGACAGCCTGCGCGTGCATGCGATGGGTGACGTCGACGAACTGAACTCGCAGATTGGCGTGTTGCTGTGCGAAGAGATGCCGGTCGACGTGCGCGAACTGCTGGTCGAGGTGCAGCACCAGCTCTTCAACCTGGGCGGCGAGCTGTCGATTCCCGGCTTTGAACTGCTCAAGCCCGAGGCGGTGGCGCTGCTCGATGCGGCACTCGAAAAATACAACGCGACCCTGCCGCGCCTGCAGGAGTTCATCCTGCCGGCCGGTTCGCGCGCCGCGGCGCTGGCGCATGTGTGCCGCACCGTGGCCCGGCGCGCCGAACGCGCGGTCGTGGCGCTGGACAAAGCCGAGACGCTGAACGAGTCGCCTCGCCAGTACCTGAACCGGCTGAGTGACCTGCTGTTTGTATTGTCGCGTGTGCTCAACCGCATGAACGGCGGTGACGACGTGTACTGGAAAAGCGAACGCATGGCCCGTACGGCGACAGACTGAGCTGCGCATTCGCTACTGTATTGATAGCTGTTTGCGCGCGCCCCATAAGGGCTCAAGGCCGATTCGACTCTTACCTTGGCGCGAGCATCGCCATGGTGATCCGCGAAACGCAGGTCAGCTCCCCGGCTTCGTTGGTCAACTCGATGGCCCAGACCTGGGTGCTGCGGCCTATGTGCACCGGGCGGGTGGTCCCGATGACCCAGCCGCTGGTGACGCCCTTGAGGTGGTTGGCGTTGATGTCCAGGCCCACCGTGCGGTGGCCTTCGGGCGCCGCGAAGGCGGCGCCGCAGGAACCCAGCGTTTCAGCCAGCACCACCGACACACCGCCATGCAGCAGGCCATAGGGCTGGCGCGTGCGTTCATCGACCGGGATCCGCGCCCGGATGAAGTCGTCGCCGACCTCCAGGAATTCGATGCCCAGGTGCGTCACCGCGCTGTTGGCGTTGTTGAGGGTCAGCAGTTCGACAGAAATCGCTTGTTTCCAGATACGCATCGTGGTTCCACAGGGCTTCAAAAAGGCTTGAAACCCAGACTATAAAGAGATTGCGGCCTACAAAGGGCGCGCGGCCGGTCTCGTATGCTGGCAAAAACAGGTGACAGACGGGGGCAACAACGGCGGAAGGCAGCATGGCACGCAGGCAAACATGGGTGGTGGTGGCAGGAGGTCTGGTGGTGGTGCTGGGGGCCCTGTGGCTGGTGCTGGTCTGGCTCATCCCCAGCGACGACGATCTGGCCGCCCACGCCGCTGGCGAGCTGCAGGCCCGGCTCGGCGTACCGGTGCGGCTGGGTGCGCTGCACTGGCGCCTGCTGCCGGTGCCGGCGGTGGTGCTTGAGGACGTCGCGACCGACCAGCCGCAGGCGATCACGGTCAAAAAACTCGTTGCCTATCCGAAGCTGTTGCCCCTCTTGCAGCGGCGCGTGATTCTTGACCGTGTGGAGCTGGACGGCGCGGTGGTGCCGCAACTGTCCATGAGGGCGCTGGACGCGACTCCGCGCGGCGGCGGCAGCGGTGCCCCCCCGGAAGACGGAGCCACGCCTTTGGCCCGTTTCGTGTTTCGTGACCTGAGCTGGGTGTCGCGCTATGGCGTGGCGGTGATCTATGACGGTGAGATTGACTTCGACCCGGGCTGGCGGCCACGCCTGGCGGTGTTGCGGCGCCCCGGGTTCACGCCGGCAACCGACCTGACCCTGACCCGGCAAGACCAGGAAGACCGCTGGGCCGCCCAAATCAACCTCGGCGGCGGTACGGCCCACGGCGAGGTGCAGTTGCAGACCGGTACCGACGGCCGACTCGTGCTGAACGGCCAGTTGCAGCCCCGCGGGGTCGATGTGGCCAGCGCGGTCTCCGCCTTCAACCGCAAGCCGGTTATCGCCGGCAGGGCTTCGGGAAACACCGTGCTGTCGGCCCAGGCAGAGACGCTGGTCGGACTGGCACAGTCGCTGCATACAAAAACACTGTTCACGATGGGTGCATCCACGCTGTTGCGCTTCGATCTGGACAAGGCCGTTCGCAGCTTCGGCAAGGACCATGCGGGACAAACACCGCTCGACGCCGTGTCCGGACAGCTCGATACCCAGAACACGCCGCGCGGCATGGTGACGCAATTCACCGGGATCAAGGCCAGTTCGGGGGCATTGAGTGCGTCCGGCCATGCCCGGCTGGCCAACCGGCAGATCGAGGCCGAATTTGCGGTGGATCTGGTGGACGGCATCGTCGGTGTGCCGCTGGTCCTCAGCGGGCCGGTGGACAAGGTGGCGGTGTCAGTCCCGCGCGGCGCGGTGGCCGGGGCGGTGCTGGGCACGGCGGTGTTGCCCGGCATCGGGACAGCGATCGGCGCACGCCTGGGCGCTACCCTGGGCCGAATTTTCGATTCCGGGCCGGATCGCCAGCCCGGCACAGCCACGCCTGCAACGCCTGGGACGGCCCCCTGAGCGGAACCGGCCCGCCGCGCCCGCCTTTTTCAGGCGGCACCAGAGCCCTGAGTTCCGTGCGGGCATCACTGGCACTGGAGAGTGCATTTGGTTACCATCAGGGGAGCAGGCGTCTGGCGGCACTGCGCCCATCGCGCGTCGTGCGCCGCCAGATCATTCCCATTTCTCCCGAGGTGTTCATCATGTCCAAGCCGTCGCAACCGTCCACGTCGAAACCCGTTTCTGCTGCAGACACGCGACTGGAACGCGCGCTGGACCGGAACGAAGCGGTGGAGGAAACCGTCAAACAGTCCGGCGCCGAACTGTTTGTGATCAATGCCGTGCTCAAACAGGAAATCCCCGACCATATCCAGACCGGCGATGTGGCGCAGGCGCTGGAGAAAACAGGCGAGCTGGAAGGCAAGATCCAGGAATCTGCCGCCGACCTCGCCCATGTCAATGAACTGCTGGAGCAGGAAATCGGCGAACGTGCCGACGTCGAGCAGGAACTTGCCGACACCAAGGTAGCCCTCGCCAAGGCCACGGCCAAAGCCAGGTAGCAGCGCGCCGGGCGCCCGGTCCGGGCGGGCCGCGGCGGCTACTTCCTGCGGTTCAGCAACGCGTACAGCAGGATGGCGCCGAAGGTGGCGGTGCCTATGCCACCCAGCGCAAACTGGCCGAACTTCAGCGTGAAGTCGCCAGTCCCCAGCACCAGCGTGATGGCCGCGACCAGCAGGTTCTTGTTGTCGGAAAAGTCAACTTTATTGTCGACCCATATCTTGGCGCCGGCCACCGCAATCAGGCCAAACACCACGATGCTGACGCCGCCCATCACCGGTAGCGGAATCGCCTGGATCAGTGCCCCGAACTTGGGGCTGAAACCCAGCACCACCGCAATCAGGCCGGCGACCACAAACACCGCCGTCGAATAGATCTTGGTGGCAGCCATCACGCCGATGTTTTCCGCATAGGTGGTGACGCCGGTGCCGCCCGAAGCGCCGGACACCATGGTGGCCACGCCGTCGCCGATGAAGGCTCGCCCCATGTACTGGTCGAGGTTTTTGCCGGTCATGGCGGTGACGGCCTTGATGTGGCCGAGGTTTTCCGCGACCAGGATGATCGCCACCGGCGCAATCAGCAGCATGGCATTGGCGCTGAACACGGGGGCGGCAAAGCCGGGCAGGCCGAACCAGGCGGCATTGAGAATCGGCGAGATGTCCACCGGTTTGCCCAGCCCCAGTCCGTTGGTCAGCGCTGCATAAATGAGCGTGGCGACAATCAGGCCGACCAGGATCAGCAGGCGCTGCACCATGCCGCGCGTCATCACGGCGACCAGTGCCACGCTGACAAAGGTCACCACCTGCATCCAGGAGTCAAAGTTGCTGGCGGCCATGTTCTTGATCGGGATGCCGGCCAGGTTCAGGCCGATCACCGCCACCACGGCGCCGGTCACCACCGGCGGCATGAAGCGTTCGATCCATCCGGTGCCGACGGCCTGCACGATGGCGCCAATCACCGTGTACAACACGCCGCAGGCAATGATGCCCCCCAGTGCCACACCAATGTTGGGGTTGGGCCCCTTGCCGGCATAGGCGGTGGCGGCGATGACCACGCCGATGAAGGCAAAGCTGGAGCCGAGGTAGCTGGGTACCTTGCCGCCGGTGATCAGGAAAAAGATCAGCGTGCCCACGCCGCTCATCAGAATCGCGATGTTGGGGTCAAAACCCATCAGGATGGGCGCCAGCACCGTGGCACCAAACATCGCAATCACGTGCTGCACACCCATCACCGCCGTTTGCGGCCAGGGCAGGCGTTCATCCGGCCCGATCACCCCGCCCTGTTGCAGCACCGCGCTGCTTTTTTCTGTCCAGTCCAGCATACCCATGGCATTCCCTCCAGTTTTTGTCAAATGGGGCAATGCTAGGGGTTATGGCGGGCGCACACAAGCTGTTTGACGGCTGTTCCCGCGCCGCAAGGGCCGCGTGTTTTCAGGCGAAGGTTTGGGTGCATGGCTGGTTTCAGCCATGCCCGTGCTTATGGCGGCAGCATGCACGCTTGCCCCTCGTGCTGATCCAGCGCCGGAGGGACCGCGTGTTGACCAGCGCAACGCGGGGGTGATCTTTTCGATGCGCTTTCAAAAAGAGGAGTCGCGGACCACCCCCCGGTTTCAGGCCAGGAACGCGGCGACCTGTCGCAGCACCGCGTCGTCCTTGAGGATCCTGCGATGGCCCAGGCCTTCGGTGGCCAGCAGGCGCGCACCCCCAATCGTCTTGCTGTAGGCCACGCCGTCGGCAAAACGGTTGATGCTGTCCTGCCGGTCATGCACCACCAGCGTGGGCAGGGCGATACGCGGGCCGACGGCGGCGGGTTCGAACTGCGGCATCAGGATGGCTTCGCGCGCTTCAATGCGTTGCTGCATCGCAGCCCGGGTGGTTTCGCGCAGGCCAAACACATGCGCGAACAGGCGGGTGTACTCATGCGGGGAAGCCGGCGGAGCCAGCAGCACCAGTTTGTCCACCGGCAGGCCGCGGCTGACCGCGTAGGCGCCGGCGTTGGCAGCCAGCGAGTGCGCGACCAGCGCCTGCACCTGATGGCCTTCCTGCCGCAGGCGTGCCACGGTGTAGTCGATGGCACGTGCGAACTGGGGCAGGTTGCTGGTCGAGCCCGCACTGCGTCCGTGTGCCGGCATTTCAAGCAGCACCGGCCGCAGACCCTGCGCCCGCAAGGCATCCGCCAGTGCCAGCATCTGGCCGGCGTGGCCGCCCCAGCCATGGACCAGCAGCACCAGCGGGCCATGCGGCGCCACCGGGCGGTCATAGACGGTCAGACAGGCCTGCTCGAAAGACCATTGGATGATGCGCCAGTCTGGCGACCAGCTTCTGCGCCGGTGCAGCCATCGGGGCGGCAGGGGTGTGCCAAACAGGCGATGAGCTGCGCGTACGGCCAGGGCCGGCCAGAGGTGCTGCGATGCGCGCAGGCCCCAACGGAACAGGCGGGTCACGGGGCTGGCGCCATAGAAGGCGGCTGTGGCTTCAAGTGAGGTGCGTGTCATGAAAAGCTCCTGGTTGGTTGGTCCGGATCAGTACCAGATCCAGTCTTCATTGCTGCGCGGCAGGGAACGCAACGAGGCAAGGGCAGATTGCGCGGCGCGGCCGGCCACCAGCAAGGCAAGGGCGAGGAGGAGGAACAACATGGCAGTTTCCTTTCTTCGCACGATCGTGCGAAATATGGACCAACAAAAAGCCCTTGTGGGGCTGACAAAAAATCATGGCTGGTAACTTTTGAACAGGCGCTGCCAGCTGGCTTGCGCGCGTTCCGAGGCGCGGGGGTCGCGCAGGAAGCGCGTGTCGTGGATCAGGCCCAGCATCAGGGCGTAGATCTCGGCCACCAGCTGCTCGGGGTCGGTGTCTGACCGGAGGTCGCCGCTTTCAACGGCCTGCACGATGGTGCGGCGCAGGGCGGCGCGCCAGCGTGTGATCTCCCCGTGCAGGTGGTCGCGCAGGGGGCCTTCGCGGTCGTCCAGTTCAAAGGCGCCGGCGCTGTACACGCAGCCGGTATGCGCCTCCACGTCCCGGGTGCGCACAATCCAGCGCCGCACAATCGCGTCCAGCCGCGGCAGGCCCTTGGGCTGCTGCACGGCCGGGATAAACACATCGGCCAGAAAACGCCTGCCGAACTCGTCGATCACCGCTTTTTGCAGTGCTTCGCGCGAACCGATACGCGAAAAAACGCCGCTCTTGGACAAACCGAGGCGGTCCGCCACAGCCTGTAGCGTGATGGCCTCCAGCCCCTCGGCCGAGGCGAGGTCCAGCGCCGCACCCACAATGGCGGCGCGGGTCATCTCGCTTTTCTGGGTTTTGGCATCCATGACCAAAATATTAGCACAATTGTGCGATTTGTGCTGAATTGAGCTTTGGGTGCGGAGGGGGGTGCCTGGTAGACGACAGACCCTGACGGGCGACTCGGTGTTCATCCTACAGCCGGGCTTGGCAGATCCGGCAAAGATGACCTTGAGCACATCGCTCTTACATTTTTGGAGATCCCATGAAAAAGCAATCCCTTGTTCTGACCCTGGCCGCACTGGCCTGTACTGCTGCTTTCGCCCAGGCACCCGCCGGCGTGGTTGCATCACCTTCTGCACAAGCGAACGCCAACGCTTCCGGCGGCACCCCTGCAGCCAAGGCCGAGATGAAGGTTGACACCAAGAAAGCCAATGGCTCGACCCTGTCGGCACAAAACCCTGTGGCCGGTTCCGGTGGCGCTGCTGCCAATGCACAGATCAACCCCTCCGCTTCCGGTGGCACACCCGCCGCCAAGGCCGAGATGAAGGTCGACACCAAAGTGAACAACACCGCCATGAACAGCATGGACACCAATGGCGACGGCATGGTCTCCTCCAGGGAGTGGAACCGTTATCAAACCGCCATGTGGAAAAGCATGAAGCCGGCCAAAAACGGCATGGTGCCGATGACAGACGTGGAAATGATGATGAAAGGCACGCCCAAGTAAGGGACGTGTGTTGTCTCGGTAGCATCGGGCGCCCAACAGCGCCGGGTGCCGCCGCGTAGCGGGTGTTGACCCGCCTCAAGGCTGCCCGCGGGCAGCCTTTTGTTTTTGCGGCGCGCAAACCTGCCTGCCTGTCGCCAAGGCGGGCGCCCGTGCGGGGGAGGGCCTGCTAAGCTTTCGCCTCATGAGCGCCCCCTACATTCCCCAAATCCGCCTGTACCAGAACTGGCTGCGCGACACGCACCAGCTGTCTTTTGACAACTACGATGCCTTGTGGCGCTGGTCGGTCACGGACCTGGACGCCTTCTGGCAGAGCATTTGGGACTATTTCGAACTGCAGTCGCCCACGCCGCCAACGGACGTGCTGGTCGAGGCAAAAATGCCGGGTGCGCGCTGGTTTCCCGGGGCCCAATTCAACTACGTGCAGCAGGTGTTCCGCCATGTGGACACCGCCCATGCCGCGGGTTTTCCTGCCCTGCTCAGCCACAACGAAAAAAGCCTGGACAGCGCCCCGGCGCGCGAGCTCAGCTGGCCCGAGTTGCGTCGTCAGGTCGCGTCGCTTGCGCTGCACCTCCAGGCCCAGGGCGTGTTGCCAGGCGACCGCGTGGCGGCCTACCTGCCCAACATTCCCGAGGCCATGGTGGCGTTCCTCGCCGTGGTCAGCATAGGCGGGGTGTGGAGCATCTGCGCGCCCGACATGGGCACCCATGCCGTGCTGGATCGCTTCCGGCAGATCGAACCCAAGGTGCTGATTGCCTGTGACGGCGTGACATACGGCGGGCGCGACATGGACCGCACGGCAGTGGTGGCGGAGATCCGCGCGGCCCTGCCATCACTGCAGCACGTGATCGTCCACTACAACCTCGACGCTACCAATTCGATAGCTGACAGCGCACGGTTTGAAAGCGCCACCGCCCAAAATAACGCTGAAACTTCAGCATTTGAACCGCTGTGGTTGCCGTTCGACCATCCACTGTGGATCGTCTACTCCAGCGGCACCACCGGCCTGCCCAAACCCATCGTGCACGGCCATGGTGGCACCGTGCTGGTGGCACTGGCGCTCAAGACGCTGCACAACGACATCGGCTGCAGCTACGCGACCAATTCTTTCGGCGAGCGCTACCACTGGTACAGCTCCACCGGCTGGGTGATGTGGAACGCCCAGGTCAGCGGCCTGCTCAACGGCACGACCTGCTGCATCTACGACGGCAACCCCGGGGGCAGCAAGGACAAGCCGGACTGGTCCACCTTGTGGCGTTTCGGCGCGAACCTGGGCGTGACGTTTTTTGGCGCCGGCGCGGCCTTTTTTGCCAACTGCCTGAAGGCCGGTGTGGACCTGTCGACCTGCGGTGACCTGTCGGCTATCCGCGCGCTGGGTAGCACCGGCTCGCCGCTGTCGCCTGACGCGCAGACCTGGGGCACGGAGCAGTTCAGGCGCATAGCCAAAACCCAAGCGCAACAGGACATCTGGTGGTGCAACATTTCAGGCGGCACGGACTTCGCGGGGGCCTTCATCGGCGGCAACCGCGAGCTGCCGCAGGTGCCGGGCGAGATGCAATGCCGACTGCTGGGCTGCGCGGTCGAAGCCTGGAATGAGGCGGGCCAGCCGGTCATTGGCGAAGTCGGCGAGCTGGTCTGCAGCCAGCCGATTCCCTCGATGCCTCTGTACTTCTGGGGCGATGCCGGCAACGCGCGTTATATCTCGAGTTATTTCGACATGTACCCGAACGTCTGGCGCCACGGCGACTGGCTCAAGATCACGCCCTCGGGCAGCTGCATCATCTACGGACGCTCGGACGCCACCATCAACCGCCACGGCCTGCGCATGGGCACCAGCGAGCTCTACAGCGCGGTCGAGGCCCTGCCGGAAGTGATCGACGCCATGGTGGTGGACCTGGAGTACCTGGGCCGCGAAAGCTACATGCCGCTGTTCGTGGTCCTGCGCGAAGGCGTGGCCCTGGATGAGCTGCTGAAGGCCAGGCTCAACAACGCCATCAAGACGGCGCTGTCCCCGCGTTTTGTGCCCAACGAGATCTTTCAGGTGCCGGAGATCCCGCGCACGCTGTCGGGCAAGAAGCAGGAGTTGCCGATCAAGAAACTGCTGCTGGGCCAGCCGATCGACAAGGTGGTGAACCGCGATGCGATGGCCAACCCCGGTTGTCTGGACTGGTATGTGGCTTTCGCCGCAACCCGGGCGTCCCAACCGGCCTGACACGCATGCAGGCCAGCCGCTTCAGGCCGCGGGCTTGTGGTTGACCAGCACGGTGCTCCGAGCCTCCGCACCAGCGCCGCCTGCAATCTGGGCGCCGCCGCTTTCCGCAACAACAGCCGGCCAAACAACGGCGCCAACGGCGGCGTCAAAAAATACGAAAACCGGAATCAGGCTCGCGGGAAAGCACCCGCGCATCCCTATGCGGGTCAGGTAGCTGGCAAATACTCCGCCAGCATCTGCCTGCCGCCGATCACGCAGACCGGGGTCCGGCAACCCGAATCGAGTCGACCCTGAGCTCCGAGACGACGGCTCCAACCGGGTTGGGACGTGGCTCGGGCGTACGTGTCCTGTGTGACGACTGCGATCTGCGCAGTTAGCGGCCGTACTCCCGCGCGCCATGCCGCGCACTGTCGGGCCAAGTCACCCCTCCTGCTTCATGGCAAAGAAGTCATGGTTGACTAAATTAGTCGGGATATCTATAGTTGACTAAATCAGTTGGGTATCCGCTCTTTCATCAGGGATATCCCTCCCCGAAAGAACAACCAGGCGGTCGCAGACAGCGGCCCGGTAGCAACCAGGAGTTTGAGCCATGACCATGACATTGACCGAGAACGCGGCGCTGCAGATCCAGCGCCGGCTTGAAAAGCGCGGCAAGGGCATCGCCTTGCGTATCGGCGTCAAAAAAGTCGGCTGCACCGGCCTGGCGCACACCTTTGAGCTGATCGACGAGCTCCGCCCGGGCGACCACAGCTTCGAGTCGCATGGCGCGCGCATCGTGGTCGACGCGGCGAGCCTTGAATTCCTCGACGGTTCGCGCATCGATTTCGTCACTGAAGGCCTGAAGCAGACCTTCAAGTTCGACAACCCCAATGTTGAAAACGAATGCGGCTGCGGTGAAAGTTTCAACGTCAGGAAAAAAGCCGGTTCCGTCGCAACGCAAGCGACGTAAGCGCAGCAAGCGACGTCAAGGCAACACCGGTCGCGCTTTCTTCAAGCCATATCACCAGCCAGAAGGATCACCATGAGTGCAGTACTGCAGCAACTCGTCAACCAGCCCTACAAGCACGGCTTTGTCACCGACATCGAATCCGATGTCGCGCCCAAGGGCTTGAGCGAGCAAACCATCCGCATGATTTCGGCCAAGAAAAGCGAACCTGCGTGGCTGCTCGACTTCCGGCTCAAGGCCTACCAGGCCTGGCTGCTGATGACCGAGCCGGCCTGGCCTAACGTGCATTACCCGAAGATCGACTTTCAGGCCATCAGCTACTACGCCGCGCCCAAGCAAAAGCCCAAGCTCAAGAGCATGGACGAGGTCGACCCCGAGCTGCTGCGCACCTTTGAAAAGCTCGGTGTGCCGCTGCACGAGCGCATGGCGCTGGCCGGCGTGGCGGTCGACGTGATCTTTGACAGCGTGTCGGTGGCCACCACCTACAAGGCCAAGCTGGCCGAGGTTGGCATCATTTTCTGCTCGATGTCCGAAGCCGTGCTGGAGCACCCGGAACTGGTGAAAAAGTACCTGGGTACGGTGGTGCCCACGGGCGACAACTACTACGCCGCGCTCAACTCGGCGGTGTTCACCGACGGCTCGTTCTGCTTCATACCCAAGGGTGTGAAGTGCCCGATGGATTTGTCGACCTACTTTCGCATCAACACCGAGGAGTCGGGCCAGTTCGAGCGCACGCTGATCGTGGCCGAGGAGGGCGCTTCGGTGTCCTACCTGGAGGGCTGCACGGCGCCCGCCTTCAGCAGCAACCAGCTGCATGCGGCGGTGGTGGAACTGGTGGCGCTGGACAACGCCGACATCAAGTACTCGACGGTGCAGAACTGGTACGCGGGCGATGAAAACGGGGTGGGCGGCATCTACAACTTTGTCACCAAGCGCGGCCTGGCCAAGGGCGTGAACTCGCGTATTTCCTGGACACAAGTTGAGACCGGCTCGGCCATCACCTGGAAGTACCCGTCGGTGATTTTGCGCGGCGACAACTCGGTTGGCGAGTTCTATTCGGTGGCGGTGACCAACCACCACCAGCAGGCTGACACCGGCACCAAGATGATCCACCTGGGCAAGAACACGCGCAGCACCATCGTCAGCAAAGGCATCTCGGCCGGCCAGTCGAACAACAGCTACCGCGGCCTGGTCAGGGTGGCGCCCACGGCCACCGGGGCGCGCAATTATTCGCAGTGCGACTCGATGCTGATTGGCGACAAGTCCGGCGCGCACACCTTTCCCTACATCCAGGTGCGCAACCCGACCGCGCGGGTCGAGCACGAGGCCTCGACCTCCAAGATCGGCGAGGACCAGCTGTTCTATTTTGCCCAGCGCGGCATCAGCGCCGAAGCGGCGGTGTCCATGATCATCAATGGATTCTGCAAGGAGGTTTTTCAACAATTGCCGATGGAGTTCGCGGTCGAAGCGACCCAGCTGCTCGGCTTCAAACTCGAAGGAGCGGTCGGATGATCAAGCCAAATAGCCCGGCCTTGCTGGAAGTGCGCGGCCTGTGCGCCAGCGTCAACGGCATAGACATCCTCAAGGGCCTGGACTTCACGGTCAGGCGCGGCGAGATCCACGCCATCATGGGTCCCAACGGCTCGGGCAAGAGCACCTTTGCCAAGGTATTGGCCGGCCACACGGCCTATACGGTCACCGCCGGGAGCGTGCTGTTTGAGGGTCAGGACCTGCTGGCGCTGGCGCCAGACGCACGCGCCCTTGCGGGCGTGTTCCTGGGCTTTCAGTACCCGATTGAAATCCCCGGCGTGGCCAACAGCCAGTTTTTGCGCCTGAGCTACAACACGCTGCAGGCGCAACGCGGCCAGGAAGAGCTGGACCCGCTGGAGTTTGACGACTTTGTGCGCGAGAAAATGAAGTTGCTGGAGATGAACCCCGACTTTCTGGACCGCAGCGTCAACGAAGGCTTTTCGGGCGGTGAGAAAAAGCGCAACGAAATTTTGCAAATGGCGCTGCTGGAGCCGCGCCTGGCGATTCTCGACGAGACCGATTCCGGCCTGGACATCGACGCGCTGCGCATCGTGTCGCAGGGCGTGAACCAGCTGATCAACCCCGATAACGCCGTCATTCTGGTCACGCACTACCAGCGGCTGCTGAACTACATCGTGCCCGACTTTGTGCATGTCATGGAGGCCGGCCGCATCATCAAGACAGGCGGCAAGGAACTCGCGCTGGAGCTTGAAAAACGCGGCTACGACTGGGTCAGCGCCGAGCACGACGCGGCGGGCGCGGCGAGGGCCAACGAGGTCAGCGCATGAGCACCGATACCGATCTTCGTCCGCCCCCGGTGGACCACCTGGGCGCACTGCTGGCCGGCCAGCCGCTGCTGGCGCCCAGCCCGAGGGGACACGTCAACGCGCTGCGCGAACAGGCGCAGACGGCGCTGGGCGCGCTCGCCATGCCGACGCTGCGCGACGAGGCGTGGCGCTTCACCGACCTGGCGCCGCTGCACCGGCTGACCTTCCAGCCGGTGCTCGCCGCTGCCCGGCTGCAGCCCGCCGACATCGCACCGTTTGGCCTTGACGACGTTGCGACCCGGCTGGTATTTGTCGACGGCCTTTACGCACCGCAGCTGTCCAGCCCGGCCCCAGAGGGCGGCGTGCTGGTGACTGACTTGCCAACCGCCATGCTCACCCATGCGGCGGCCTTGGAGGCGCAACTGGGCGCCCGGCAGATGCTGGGCGACAACGTGTTCGCAGCGCTCAACACGGCATTTTTGCAGGATGCGGCGGTCGTGATGGTGCCGCGTGATGTGACGCTGGCCGCGCCCGTACACCTGTTGTTCGTGGCGACGCAGGCGGGCGCGCTCAGCCATCCTCGCTGCCTGGTGCTGGCCGAAGCGGGCAGCAGCGTGACGCTGATTGAAGACTATGTGGCGCTGCAGGATGCGGCCTACCTGGCCTATCTGGTCAATCCGGTGACGGAAATTGTGCTGGCCGAACACGCGCAGCTCACGCATGTCCGCGTGCAGCGCGATGGCCCGCAGGCGTTTCACATCGCCAACTGCGCGGTATCGGTCGGGCGCTCGGCCAATTACCAGTCGGTTAGCGTGGCGATGGGCGCGCTGCTGTCGCGCTACCAGCTGAGCGTGGTGCTGGGCGAGGGCGCCGAGTGCGCGGTCGACGGACTCGCGCTGCTGGCTGGCAGCCAGCTGGCCGATACCCACAGCTGCATCGACCACGCCCAGCCGCACGGCACCAGCCGCCAGCTGCACAAATGCATTGCCGACGGCAGCGCGCACGCGGTCTTCAACGGCAGGGTGATCGTGCGCCCCGGCGCCCGGCGCACCGACTCCGCGCAGTCCAGCCGCAACCTGCTGCTGAGCAGTCGGGCGCAGGTGGATGCCCAGCCGCAGCTGGAAATTTTTGCCGATGACGTGAAATGCACGCACGGCGCCACCATTGGCCAGCTCGATGCCGAAGAAGTGTTCTACCTGCAGAGCCGCGGCCTGTCTGAGAGCGCCGCGCGTCAGTTGCTGACCTACGCGTTCGGCGCCGAGATCATCGAGCGCATTCCCGTGCCCTCACTCAAACACCGGCTGCAGCAGCGCATGCTGGATCAAACCGGCAACCTGCCATGAACGAGTGCCTGAACGCGGTGATCCCCGCTGCAGTCGCACCCGCCTTCGATGTCGAGCGCGTGCGCGCCGATTTTCCCATCCTGCAGATAGCGGTTGAAGGCAAGCCGCTGGTCTACCTGGACAACGCCGCATCAAGCCAGATGCCGCAGCCCGTCATCGACCGGCTGGTGCGCTACCAGAACACGGAGCACGCCAACATCCACCGCGCGGTGCACACGCTGTCTGAACGGGCCACCGCCGCCTACGAGGACGCGCGCGGCAAGCTGCAGCGCTTCATCAACGCGCCCGACGCGCGCGAAGTGATCTTCACCAGCGGCACTACCGAGGCCATCAACCTGGTGATGCACGGTTACGGCCGCAAGTTCATCAAAGCCGGTGACGAGATCATCCTGACCACGCTGGAGCACCACTCCAACATCGTGCCGTGGCAGATGCTGGCCGAGGAAACCGGCGCCATCATTCGCGTGCTGCCGATCAACGACGCCGGCGAGCTGTGCCTGGACCAGTTCGAGCCGCTGTTCAACGCGCGCACCAGGCTGGTCGGCGTGAGTCATGTTTCCAACGCACTGGGCAGCATCAACCCGGTCAAGCAGATGATCGTGCTGGCGCACGAGCGCGGCGTGCCGGTGCTGGTCGACGGCGCGCAGGCAGCGCCGCACATGGCGATCGATGTGCAGGACCTGGACTGCGACTTCTACGCTTTTTCGGGCCACAAGCTGTGCGGGCCGACCGGCATTGGCGTGCTCTACGGCAGGGCGGCGCTGCTCGAGAAAATGCAGCCCTTCAAAGGCGGCGGCGACATGATTCTGTCGGTGTCGTTCGAGAAAACCGTCTACAACACGATTCCCTACAAGTTCGAGGCCGGCACGCCGCCGATTGCCGCCGCCATCGGACTGGGCGCGGCGGTCGATTACCTGTCGGCTATCGGCATGGACGCCATCGCCCGGCATGAGCGTGCGCTACTGCAGTACGCCACCGGCCAGCTCAACGATTTGCCCGGCCTGCGCCTCATCGGTACCGCACAGGACAAGGCGGCTGTGCTGTCCTTCACGCTGGACGGCATCCACCCGCACGACGTGGGCACGCTGCTGAACCAGGATGGCATCGCGGTGCGCACCGGCCACCACTGCGCGCAGCCGGTGATGACGCGCTTCAAGGTGCCCGCCACCACGCGCGCCTCGTTTGCGTTCTACAACAGCATGGCGGAAGTCGATGCCCTGGTGGCCGGCATCCGCAGCGTTCGACAAGTGTTTGCGTGATGGCCGACTACAAGGCGCTCTACCAGGAAGTCATCCTGGACCACAACAAAAAGCCGCGCAACTACGGCACTTTGGCCCACCCGAGCCACCAGGCGGAGGGCCATAACCCGCTGTGCGGCGACCACCTCAGCGTGGCGCTGCACCTGGAAGGCGACACCGTGGACCAGATCGCGTTCCACGGCGAGTCCTGTGCCATCTGCAAGGCATCGGCCTCGATGATGACGGCTGCCGTGAAGGGCAAGACGCGCGAGCAGGCCCAGGCGCTGACCCAGGAGTTCCTGGCCATGGCGACCGGCAAGCTCGACCTGAACGAGCCCAACCAGATGGGGCGGCTGGCGGTGTTTGCCGGCATGCGCGACCTGCCCACGCGCGTCAAGTGCGCGATCTTGCCATGGCACACATTGCAGGCCGCCTTCAATTCGCAGGGCACGGCCAGCACCGAAGCGTGATGTTGTTGATGACTGCCGACCCCCAGAAAGGACCCCATGCTGACTGCCCATGAATTGAAAAACTACATCGTCAAGGGCCTGGCCTGCGACCACGCCGAGGTGCGAGGCGATGACGGCCAGCACTTCGAGGCGGTGATCGTGAGCCCGCTGTTTGCGGGAAAAACCCGGGTGCAGCAGCACCAGCAGGTCTACCAGGCGCTGGGCGATCGCATGCGCTCGGAAATTCACGCGCTATCGCTGCAAACCTTCACGCCCGAGGCCTGGGCGAAATCGATCCTTCAATAACTTTGGAACCCCTCATGAACGTCCAGGAAAAAATTCACGCGCAGGTCAACGCCAACCCCGTGGTGCTCTACATGAAGGGAACGCCGCAGTTCCCGCAGTGTGGCTTTTCAGGCGCCGCGGTGCAGATGCTCCAGGCCTGCGGGCTGCGGAATTTTGCAGCCGTCGACGTGCTGGCTGACCCGGAGATACGGGCTGGCATCAAGGCCTATGCCAATTGGCCGACCATTCCGCAGCTCTACGTCAATGGCGAGCTGGTGGGGGGCGCCGACATCGTGCGCGAGCTGTACGAGCAGGGCGAGCTGCAGGCCTTGGTCAACCCGGCAGGGTCGTCATGACTTTGCCATCGCGCCCGCGCGGCCTCCGCCAGGCGCTTTTTTTTCAGGAGGCTTGAATGCCGAAAATTGCCGAAATAGACGACACCCCCAACCCGAATGCGGTCAAGTTCACGCTCCACGAGCCGCTGACCTGGGGGGTTTCGCATTCCTACGAGAACGCAGAGCAGGCCAGCGGCGACGCGCTGGCCTCGGCGCTGTTCGCCATTGCCCATGTCAGCAACGTGTTCTACGTGGACCGCTGGCTCACCGTGACGCAGGACGGCGGCGCCGACTGGCCCGAGCTGGTGCGGCTGATTGCCGTGCCGCTGCGCGCGGCACCGGCCGCTGCCGCGCAGTCGGCCGCCGCCGTGTTTGCCGCGCGCGCGTCCATCGACGACATGAGCGAGGAAGACCAGGCGCGGCTGGACGTGATCAGCGACCTGCTGGACGAGCGCATCCGGCCGTCGTTGCAGGCCGACGGCGGCGACCTGCATGTGGTCGGGCTGGCTGGCAGCTACCTCAGCATCCACTACCAGGGCGCCTGCGGCAGCTGCCCGAGCTCCATCTCCGGCACGCTGGCCGCCATCCAGAACCTGGTGCGCACGATAGAGCCGGACCTCGCCGTGGTGGCAGTCTAGCCTGCTGCCGCGACGGACCAGCAGCCCATGACACAACAGGCCATGACTTTTCTTCACCCCTGAACTCACAAGGCAGGAAACACCGCCATGCAACCCAGTGACCCCGCGCAGCAGCCCGCGCCAGGCGCATTCCCCCCGCCGGCCGCCGGCCCTGGCAAGCTGCCGGGTATCCGTCACCTCATCGCGATCGGCAGCGGCAAGGGCGGCGTCGGCAAATCCACGGTGAGCGTCAATCTGGCGCTTGCGCTGGCGCAGCGCGGGGCGCGCGTCGGGCTGGTGGACGCCGACATCCTGGGCCCCAGCATCCCCGGCATGCTGGGCATCCCGACCGGAGAGCCGCCCGAGATGACGGCGGACAACCGGATGATCCCGGCACAGCGCCACGGCCTGAAGGTTGTGTCCATGGGCATGCTGACCGGCGACGACCAGCCGGCCGTCCTGCGCGGGCCGATGGTGGGAAAGTACCTCAAGATGTTCGTCGCTGGCGTGCAGTGGGGCGAGCTGGACTACCTGATCCTGGACCTGCCGCCCGGCACCGGTGACACCCAGCTGACTCTGGCGCAGAGCATGCCACTGTCGGGCGTGGTGATCGTGACGACGCCCCAGGCCGTGAGCCTGAAGATCGCCCGCCGGGGCTTGCGCATGTTCGAGAAGGTGCAGGTTCCGATTCTCGGCATCGTCGAGAACATGCGCACCTTCACCTGCCCGCACTGCGGCGAAACCACGGACATCTTCCGGCACGGCGGCGGCGAGCAGATGAGCCAGGAGCTCGGTGTGCCATTCCTCGGTGCCTTGCCCCTGGATGCCGAGGTCGTGACCTGCGGTGACGACGGCTGCCCGATCGTCGTTGCCCAGCCGAAGTCGGCCAGCGCCGGCGTCTATGGGGCCATCGCCGGCGCGCTGGTGGCGCAGCTCGACACGGCGGACACGGGGCTCAGGCCCTTTGTCTGGAACTGGGACAGCAACGAGGGTGCGCCGGCCTGGATGGAGGGCGCTGTGCAGCCGTCGGGCGCGCGCAACATCCCGGTGGGCTTGCTGCGCCGCGATCCGCGCACCTTGTCGCTGCTGTGGCAAGACGGCCATCGCGACGACCTGGATGTTCGCGACCTGCGCCTGGCCTGTCGCTGCGCGCTTTGCGTCGAGGAGATGAGCGGGCGCCCGCTGCTCGACCCCCGCACGGTGCGCGCGGATGTGAGCCCGCGCCGGATCGCCAGCGTCGGCAACTACGCCATCCAGTTCGACTGGAGCGACGGCCACAACAGCGGGATCTATGCCTTCAGCGACCTGCGGGACCTCGGCGAGCGCGCTGCGCTGCAGGGCGCCGAAGATGTCTGAAGCCACGGTGCCGGCATTGGCGCGGGCGGAGCAGCCGGTCAGCATCCGCGCCGAGGCTTCGCTCGCTGATCCCGACAGCTGCAAGTTCACGCTGAGCCGCAGCCTGCATCCGGGCGGGCCCTGGTTTTTTGCCAGCCCGGAAGCGGCTGCCGGCTCGCCGCTGGGCGAGCGGCTGTTTGCGCTGGGTGGCGTGGCCAGCGTGCTGATCGCCAGCAACGTGGTGACCATAGGCAAGGCGCCGGGCGCCGCCTGGACGGGACTCAAGGCGGCCATCGGCGCGGCCCTGCGTGCGCAGCTGCTCAGCGGCCTGCCGGCGGTCCTGGAGATGGTCGCCTCCGGCGATCCGCCAGCCAGGTCAGACGCTGAGCTGGGCGTTGCGGTTCAGGAACTGCTGGACCGGGAGGTCAACCGCTCCATCGCCAGCCACGGGGGCAAGATTTCGCTGCTGGAGGTGCGGGACGCCAGGCTTTTCATCACCATGAGCGGCGGCTGCCAGGGCTGCGCCTCGTCGCAGGTCACGCTGCGCCAGGGGTTTGAAGTCATGGTGAAAAGGGTGGCGCCTGAAATCACGGCCATCGTCGATGCAACCGACCACGCGGCGGGCCGTCAGCCGTTCTACCCTCGGGTCACGCCAGGCGCGCCTTCGGCCCCCTGATGGCCGTCAGCAGACGAACCCTTATTTCAAGCGCCACGGCAACGCCCCGCGCGTGGCACCGCCAACCAGGATCCCTGCACCATGACCCTTGAGACCATCCGCTTCAGAAACATCGTGTCGGTGCTGCCGCAGGCCCCCGCCATGTCCGATCGGCCGGACCAGCAACGCGGCAGCCTCAAGACCAAGCGCGAACTGGGAGACCCCGGTGACCGCCTGCCCAAGCCCGACTGGATCCGCGTCAAGGCGGTGATTCCCACGGGCCGCTTTCGCGAGACCAAGGACATCGTGCGCGACCATCAGCTGGTCACCGTGTGCGAAGAGGCGTCTTGCCCCAACATTGGCGAGTGCTGGAGCAAGGGCACGGCGACCTTCATGATCATGGGCGACAAATGCACGCGCCGCTGCCGCTTTTGCAATGTCAGCACGGGCCGGCCCGACCCGCTGGACCGGGACGAGCCGGAGCGCCTGGCCCAGACCATTGCGCTCATGAGGCTCAACTACGTCGTCATCACCTCGGTGGACCGTGACGACTTGCGCGACGGCGGCGCCAGCCATTTTGTGCAGTGCATCCAGCGCATACGCGCGCTGGCGCCGACGACCATCATCGAGATCCTGACGCCCGACTTTGGCGGCCGGCTGGACCTGGCGCTGGACATTCTGGGCACTGCGCCACCGGACGTGCTGAACCACAACATCGAGACCGTGCCGCGCCTGTACAAGGAAGCCCGGCCCGGCGCGGATTTCCAGAACACGCTGAACCTGCTGCAGCGCTTCAAGGACCGGCACCCGGCCATCCCGACCAAGTCCGGCCTGATGGTCGGGCTGGGCGAGACCGACGATGAAATTCTGGAGGTGCTGCGCGCGCTGCGAGCCCACCGCGTGGACATGCTCACCATCGGCCAGTACCTGCAGCCGTCCGGCGGCCACATGCCGGTGCGCCGCTATGTGCATCCGGACAGCTTCAAGCGCTATGCGGACGCCGCCTACGCGATGGGCTTTGTGCATGCCGCTTCGGGTCCGCTGGTGCGCAGCTCCTACCATGCCGACCAGCAGGCGCAGGCGGCCGGCGTGTTTTGAGCCCCGTCCCGCAACGCCCGTTGCTGCGCCAGGGGCGCCACAACCCGCAGGCTATCGGCTGGGGCACTGTCTTGGGGCGCACCGGTTGTTGCGCGGCGTGAGAGACAACGCCGCTATTGGGCCAGTTCGTTCGGCGCCGTCCCGCCCGGCCAGGGCCGATCGCCGGGCCGCGTCGGGCAGCGCATCGCCACGAAGGCGCAGGGCGGCGAAGTCCGCATCATGGACGGGCGCTCAGCCCCCACGGGCCGGACCGGGCCCGTCTCAGCTGCCTGGCTTGCGGTTGACCAGCACGATGCCCGCCGCCACCAGCGCCAGCGCCGCCAGCAGGCTGGGCGTGACGGTTTCCTGCAGCCACAGCGCCCCAAACAGCAAGGCAAACAGCGGTGTGAGAAACACAAACACCGAAATTTTGGTGGCCGGGTAACGCCCCAGCATCCACATCCAGGCCAGGTAGCTGGCGAAAGCACCGATCACCGTCTGCAACAGCAGCGATGTGATGGCAAAAGGGCTGAAGGTCCAGACCCAGGGCTCTCCGAGCGCCAGCGACAGCACGGGCAAGGCCAGGGTGCTGACCGCCACCTGGTAGAAAAGCAGCTTTTCGGCGGACACCCGGCTCAGCGACGACGCGCGAATGACCACCGTGGTCAGCCCCCAGAACATGCCGGCGGCCAGCGCCAGCAGGTCGCCCGGCCAGGTGGACGGGGCTCCGGCGCTGAAACCTTCGCGCAGCGCAAAAACCACGGCTGCAAAAGCGCAGGCCAGGCCTGCCCACTGCATGGTGCGCAGCTTCTCGGAGGCCACCCACAGCGGCAGCAAAATGGCCACCCAGAAGGGCGAGGTGTAGAGAAACACCGTCAGGCGCGAGGCGCTGGTGTACTGCAGGCCCACATACAGGCAGGCGAACTCGACGGCGAACAGGGCGCCGGCCAGCAGCCCGGCGACCAATGTGCCGTCGCCGGAAAACAGCCGGACGCCGCGCCAGGCACACCACAGCCACAGCAGCAAGGTGGCGCCGGCAAAACGGATGGACGCCTGAAACACCGGGGGCAACTCGACCAGCGTGGCCTTGACCAGCACCTGCTGGAAGCCCCAGAACAGGCAGCAGGCCAGCAGCAGGGAAATGGCGAGGGTGTCGAGATGGGTTTTGCGGGCGATCATGCGTGGCCGAAAGTTGCAGCAGGAGCTGTCAGAGCGGGTGCTCGGTATAGAACCTGCCGCCGTGAAACAGCAGCGGCGCGGCGCCGGCTCGGTGGGCGCAGCGTTCGACCTCGCCGACAAAAATCACATGGTCGCCCTCGTCGTAGCGGCTGCGGTTGAAACACTCAAAGGTGGCCGCTGCGCCCGCCAGCAGCGGCGAGCCACTGGCCCCTTCGGTCCAGGCGACGCCGTCCCAGCGGCCTTCGCGCTGCGCCGCAAAACGCTCGGCCAGTGCTTTCTGGTCGGCCGCCAGAATGTTGATGGCGTAGTGCGAGCCGGTGCTCAGTGCGGGCATGGAGCCGGCCGCCTGCGCCAGGCTCCACAGCACCAGCGGCGGCTCCAGCGAGACCGAGTTGAAGGAGTTGGCCGTCAGCCCGACCAGCTCGCCACTGGCCGCACGCGCCGTGACAATCGTCACACCGGTGGCAAACATGCCGAGGCAGGCACGGAACTCGCGCGGTGAAAAACTGGGGCGGCTGGCCCGGCGCAAGGCAGTGGGAAGCGTCATGGGGGTAATTTACCCGAATGCCCCGCGACCGGTCGTCGGGCGCCGCGCGTAAAATCGGGGCATGCGCTTGACCTGCACCGCCGTTCCTCTGATAGCTTCTTTTTTGATAGCAGCTGGCGCACAGGCTGCGGGGCCTTGTGATGATTTTGTTCGCAAACTGCCGAATCTCAAGCGCAGCCTCTGCGAGACCGCCCGACTGCAGCCTACGGCCGCCCGCTCGGTCAGGGGGCAGACCCTGTGGATGCGCGATGTCAAGCCCGAGGATGTCCGCCAGCGTGTGTTGGTGCTGGGCGCGATTCATGGCGATGAGCTGTCGTCGGCCTCGGTGGCCCTGCACTGGATCCGACTGGCCGAGGAAACCACGGCGCCCTGGTCGCAGGCCATTCACTGGCGTTTCATTCCGGCCCTCAATCCCGACGGGCTGCTGGCCAGCCCGCCGCAGCGCGTCAACGCCAACGGCGTCGATCTGAACCGCAACTTTCCCACGCCTTTCTGGGAGCGCGACGCCAAGGTGTACTGGGAAAAACGAACCCGCAAGGACCCACGCCGCTGGCCGGGCACCAAGCCGCTGTCCGAGCCGGAGTCGCGCTTCCTGTACCAGGAAATGCAGAGCTTCAAGCCCCACCTGATCGTCAGCATCCATGCGCCCTACGGCGTGCTTGACTTCGACGGGCCGTCGGTCCCGCCGTCCAGACTGGGGCGGCTGTACCTGGACCAGGTCGGCATCTTCCCGGGCTCGCTGGGCAATTACGGCGGTGTCCACAAGGGGGTGCCGGTGGTCACCATTGAACTGCCCAACGCAATGCGCACACCCCTGGACGCCGAGATGCGTCAGATGTGGCTGGATCTGCTGCGCTGGATGACCGAGCGTGTGCCTGCGGGCGCCCCCGAGGCGTCGTCACGCACACCGTGACACACCGCGGCCGCATTCCGCCGGCTCGCCGCCCCTGGGTTGGATGCCAAAAGGATCTGCAGCCCTTTTGCAGCAAGCGTCAACAGCTATTAATTCAGTAGCAATCGACTGCCTCGGGCGCCGTTTTACCGCTTGAGCCGGTCGTAGGTCTTGTCCATGGGAACACTTTTACCGGTGTCCTGCAGGCCCCGGCGCAGGTCATGGCTGGCTTGCTGCACTTGCGGATCGGACGGTGTATCTGTCATGTCGACAGACTGGTCACGCTCATGCGGCAGTGCCAGGCTGGCTTCGTCCGAGGCATCGCTGGGCGTTTCCGCGCGACCGGGCCGCGGGCGTCCTGGTGCCGGGGTCTTGACGGGCATGCCTTCGCTCTGGCCAGGTTGGTCGCTGGCCTGCTTGCGCCCGGCTGGAACAGGTTGGCTGGGCTGCTGGGTCTGGTCGGTCTTGTCGGTCTGGTCGGGTGAAGGGCGGGCCACAAGCGGTCTTTCTATGAGTACAGGGGTTCGGCGCTCCACTGTGCTGCCGTTGCCGGGCTGAATTTGTCGGTCTGGTGGGCCTCCGGATGTAGGAGGACGGCGGTCGCTTGCCCGACGGGTGGTCATCGCCGGGTCAAAGTACTACGATGGTGTCGGGGTTTCAAAGTACCGGTTTTGTAACAACCGTGGATCATCCGCAGTGAACGATGGCCCGCGCCGACCCCTGCAAGCGCAAGGCGCAAAGGAATGGCATGCTGAGTTCGCTGGGTCTTCGTGCCCGTCTGCTGGTGTTGATCGTGGTGGCCTTGCTGCCGGTGCTGGCCCTGTTTGCCTGGGTCGCAGCCGACAAGCAGAGCGATGCCCTGAAGCTTGCGCGCTCCACACTGCAGTCCCAGGCGCTGCTGGCCGCCGCCAGCCAGCAGTCGCAGGTCGAAGCGATCAAACAGCTTCTGGTCGATCTGGCCAGCGCGCCGTCCATCAAGGGCCGGCTGCCGGCACTGTGCAGCGAGTACCTTCGCAATTTGCATGCGGTGCACCCGCAGTACACCGATCTGGGGGTGGTGGACCTTGACGGCACCGTGTTGTGCCACTCCGACGCGAGCGTCGTGGGCGCCGATGCCAGCGCCCGTCCTTTTTTCAAACGTGTCCTGGCCAGCCGCCAGTTTTCAATCGGTGAATACGGGATCGGAAGGCGTAGCGGCCAGGCCGGCGTCGGTTTTGCGGCGCCCGTGCAGGACAACGCCGGGGCGCTGAGCGGGATGGTGTTTGCCGCGCTCGGCGTGCAGGCTTTTGCGCCTCTGCTGGCGCAGGAGGTGCCCGCGCCAGGCGCCAGCATGGTGCTGACCGACCGTCAGGGCACCCTCCTGGCCACCCAGCCAGCCATGGCCGGCGCGGTGGGCAGCGTGCAGAAAGATGCGAACATCCGGGCCTTTTTGCAGTCCCCGCGCGCTGGCATCGTGGAGGCCCCGGACGGGGATGGGGAGCAGCGCGTTTACGCCTTCGCCCCGGTCAGTGGGCCGGCGGCCGGCGCGCTGTTTGTGGCCGTCAGCATGACCCGCGCCCGGATTTCTGCCGAACCGACGGAGATGCTGGCGCTGGAGCTGGCGGTCTTGCTGGCCGCTGTCCTGACGGGCATGGCCGGCGCCTGGGTCATGGGCAGGCGCCTGATCGTCAACCCGGCCAACGCCATGCTGCGCGAAGCCGACGAACTGGCCAGCGGCAACCTCGCGGCTCGCGTGGAGCTCGGCCCGCTATACCAGGGGGAGCTCGGGCACCTGGCACGAACCTTCAACCGCATGGCCGAATCGCTGGAGCGGAGCCACCACCAGCGCGACGCGTCGCTGGCCCGCATCGGCAAGGAGCGCGGCATGCTGGATCTGATCATCAACAGCATGAGTGAAGGGGTGCTGGCGATCGATGTCCAGGGCCGCTTTCTGCTGTTCAATGCGGCGGCGAGGAAGTTTTTTCCTGTCGATGCTGCGGGGATGTCGCTGGCCGAATGGCGGGCCGATCACGAGGTGCTGCTGCTGGACGGCAAGACGGTGTGTGCACCGCACAACCGGCCGCTGAGCCGGGCCATTCGCGGCGAGAGTGTCGACAACTGGGATGTCCTTCTGCGCCGGACCGGTGCCAGGGACCATGTGCTGCGCAACAATGTCCGCCCCCTGCACGACGAAGCGGGGCAGCTGGTGGGCGGGCTGGTGGTGTTTACCGACATCACCGAGCGCAAGCTCATCGACGAGCTGGTCCGCGACCAGGAGCGGGTGCTCGAGCTGATTGCCTACGGCGTGCCCTTGCCGCAGTCGCTGGAAGCCATCGTGGGCCTGATCGAGGGCCGTTCCGCCAACAGCCTGTGTTCGATCCTGCTGCGCGAGGGCACGCAACTGCGCCATGGGGCGGCGCCCAGCCTGCCGGCTGCTTTCAGCCGGCAGATCGACGGGCTGGAGATCGGCGAAGGCGCTGGCGCCTGCGGGACGGCGGCGTTCCGCAAAAAGCCGGTCGTGGTGGCGGACCTGGCCACTGATCCGCTGATGAGCAACTACCGCGAGATCGGACGCGAATTCGACTTGCAGTCCTGCTGGTCCACGCCGGTGCTTTCTGCGGCGGGCGAGGTCCTGGCCACCTTCGCCATCTACCATCACACCCCGTACACGCCCCAACCGGCGGACCAGGACCTGGTGGACACGGCCGTGCGGCTGGCGCGCATTGCGATCGAGCGCGCGCGCGCTGAGGCCGCACTGTTGGGGAGCGAGGCGCGTTTTCGCGAGCTTGCGGAAAACATCAAGGACGTGTTTTACAACCGCGACTTTGCCACCGGTCGTTTTCTCTATATCAGTCCGGCCTATGAGACCTTGTGGCATCGGCGCCGGGAGGAGTTGTACGCAACGCCCGATGCCTACCGCGAGTCCATCCATCCCGACGACCGGGAGGCGGAAGCGCAGACCCACCACTGGCAGGCGACGGGTGCTGCCACCGACCTGGAATACCGGATTGTCCGGCCGGATGGCGAGGTTCGCTGGATACGCGACCGGTCCTACCCGGTTCTCAACGAAGCCGGCGCGGTGGAGCGCATTGTCGGTACCGCGCGCGACGTGACCGGCCGCAAACGTGCCGACCGGGAGCTGGCACGCACCAACCGGGCGCTGCAGATGCTCAGTCGCTGCAACCAGGCCCTGACCCGCATCGACGACGAAGCCGCGCTGCTGCTGCAGGTGTGCCAACTGGCGGTGGAAGTGGGCGGCTACCGGATGGCGTGGGTCGGTTATGCGCAGGACGACGCGGACCGCACCATCAAGCCCATGGCCCACGCGGGCCAGGAAGAGGGCTACCTGGCCAGGGTCAGGCTGACCTGGGATGCCGACCAGCCCACGGGGCGCGGCCCCGCGGGCCAGACCATACGCAGCGGGCAAGCCAGTGTCAGTGAAAACATTGCGCAGGGGGCCAACCAGTTTTACTGGAGCGAGGAAGCGGCAGAGCAGGGCTACCGCAGCGCGGTGTTCCTGCCGCTGTGTGATACCCATCGCGCATTCGGCTTGCTGGGCCTGTATTCGGAATCGCTTGAAAAGCTGGCCCCTGAGGAGATCCGGCTGCTGCAGGACATGGCCGACAACCTCGCGTTTGGCATTGGCAGCCTGCGCGCCCGGCTGGAGCGCCAGCGCAGCCAGGAGGTGGCGCGGCTCGCGGCCGCCCAGGTGCGCGAGCAGGCTTCGCTGCTGGACCGCGCGCAGGACGCCATCATGGTTCGCAACCTCGACAGAACCCTGCGTTTCTGGAACAAGGGCGCGGAGCGCCTCTATGGCTGGACCTCTGACGAGGTGCTCGGCAAAACCATGGACCAGCTGATGTACAGCGACCCGCAGGTGCTGGCTGACGCCATGAACCAGACCCTGGCCAATGACGGGGACTGGACGGGGGAGATTGAGCAGGTGGCGCGGGACGGCACGGCAGTCAGCATTGAGGCGCGCTGGACCCTGGTGCGCGACGGACACGGCGAGGTCAACGGCGTGCTGGGCATCAACACCGATATCCGCGAGCGCAAGCGGGCGCGCGAGGAAATCCTGCAACTCAATGCCAGTCTGGAAGACAGGGTGCAGCAGCGCACCGGCCAGCTCGAGTTTGCCAACAAGCAGCTTGAGGCCTTTTCCTATTCGGTGTCGCATGACCTGCGCACGCCGCTCAGTTCCATCGGTGGATTCAGCAACCTGTTGGCCCGGGAGCTGGAGGACGGTGCGGCGGGAGAACGCAGCAGGCACTACCTGGCCCGCATACGTGCCGGCGTGGCACAGATGGGCGAGCTGATCGACGCGCTGCTGTCGCTGGCCCAGGTCTCGCGCACCAGCCTGCGCTGGGAGAGCGTCAATCTGAGCGTCCTGGCGCAAAAGATACTGGAGGGTTACCGCGAGAGAGAGCCCCGCCGCACGGCCTTGCTCGACATCCAGCCCGAATTGCTGGTCCAGGGTGATGCACGCCTGCTGCTGCAGGTGCTGGACAACCTGCTGGGCAACGCCTGGAAGTTCAGCAGCCAGCAAGCGCAAACCCTGATCGCGTTCAGGCGAGAGCAAGGCCCTGGCGGTGAGGTCGTGTATGTGGTGCGGGACAACGGGGCGGGGTTTGACATGGCCTATTCAGAAAAGCTGTTCGGCGCTTTCGAGCGGCTGCACAACGTCTCGGAGTTTGCCGGAACCGGCATTGGCCTGGCGACGGTGCACAGAATCATCACGCGTCACGGTGGGCGGGTGTGGGCCGAGTCCGCGCCGGGGCACGGCGCTTCGTTCTACTTCACCCTGGGCGACGCCCCTGCCGGGGGGCTGGACGACGCCTGAGTGCGGTCCGGCTGCAAGGTCTCACGCAGCTTGTCCGCCTTGTCGGCGTCGAATGCGCCTTCGGCGCGGGCCAGCACGTCGCCCTGCCGGTTGATCACCACCGCATAAACCTCGTCCGTTCCGCGCAGGCCGGCGGAGCGGACAAAACGCTCTCGGTCGGTGAATACCGGCATCAGTCTCGTGCGTTCGGCGTCCGCCGGGTAGCTGCGCAGGAGTTTGGTCTCGATGGCGTTGCGTGCAAGGGTGCTGCCCGGGTCGTCTAGAACCGGCATGCGCAGCCAGGTGATCGAGGGGTCGGCATGCAGGTTCAGGCCCTGGATCCAGCTGTCAATGTGGGCGCGCTGGCTGCTGCGAAAAGTGATGAGGGCCAGCGTCCGTTCGGCCGGCAGGCCGCCGGGCACCGCCATGGTCTGCTGGGCCAGGGTGCGTGCCATGAACGAGGGCAGCTGGCCCATGACGCTGGTGTCATTGGGCGCTGCCAGCGCCAGGGCCAGTGCGGCAGAGACGGCCAGCAACCAGGCCACAGAGCCGGTCCAGGTGGTTTTCATGGTCTCGTGCTCCATCAGGAAGAAACAGGATGCCAGTGAGGATGCCAGCGGCACACGGCACCGGCCGTGCAAGGCAAGAGTAGGCAGGAGAGTGCAAGATACATGCGCGCCACCCGAAGAGGCGCAACGATTGGGAATAAAGTGTCAGAAACCGTAAGGTTCGATTGTGACTGCACGGTAGAAAATAGATCAGCCACTCCCAATTCAGACGAGAGCGGCTAAAATATTGACATGACTACCTCTTCTACCGCGTCGGCCGTCAAGGCAAGGCCCGCTGCGCATGGCGGCCCCAAAATCTCTTTCAAGGCGCAAATGCTGGCGGCCAGGGAGGATGCCATTGTGAAAGCGGTCAACCGGCTGCTGGCGGAAAAGGGCTTTGACCTGATGACGGTCGACGAGGTGGCTGCCGATGTGGGCATTGCCAAGGCCAGCCTTTACAAGCATTTCCCCAGCAAGGAAGACCTCGCTGCGGCGGCCATGGTGCGCGTGGTGGGGCTGGCGCAGGCCTTTTTGGCCAGCCTGCCCCCGGACGCCCAGCCCCTGGCGCAGCTCAAGGCGATGGTGCGCTGGATGCTGCAGTTGCAGCTGGCCGGAGAAATGCCCTCACTGCCGCACCAGAACTCGAGCCTGCGCACCACACTGATGAACAACAAGGCCTACCTCGACGGGTTGGTGCGTATCAGTGACCAGATTGGTGGCTGGATAGAACGGGCGCAGAAAGACGGCTCCCTGAGCACCAGCATTCCGCCGATTCTGGTGCTCTACACCTTGTACGCCCGGGCCTGCGACCCGGTGCTGGAGTTCCTGCGGGCTGGCGGTCAGCACAGTGACGAAGACATCATGGAGCTGGTGATTCGCACCTGCTTCGACGGACTCTGCTCGCGCTAGGGGGCTGCAAAACCTGCGCCCCTCCCGGTGTTCGCAAAAGCCGGAATTTGAATTACATTGTGTAGTCCTTTGGTGTCTACTGTCCCTGTGGGTCAGCCTTCCTGTGAACGGCAACTCGCTTCAACCCATGAGGTCGTCCGCTTTGCGCATCAATCCGCCCCTGCCGGCGCCTGACGTGGCCGTGCCGCACGACCGCGTCTCACAGGTGTTGTCGTACCTGCCATGACGCGTCAGCTGGCGCCCTCGGACCCGCAGTCCGTCCGAAGCCAGCGCCTGGCGATGGCCCTGGCAGCACTGGCCCTGGTGCTTGGCCTGCTTTTCACCGGGGTGGGCGTTTCCTTGCTGAACAACACGTTTCGGAGCCAGGCAAAGGAGCGCTTCGACCAGTTGGCAGACCGTGTCCAGAACGAAGTGCAGGACCGCCTGAACGCCCCGCTGCGGGGTCTGCGCGGCGCCGCTGGTGTCTATGCGGCCAGCAACTCGGTCGAACGGGGAGAGTTCCGCGCCTATGTGCAGTTCAGCGAACTGGCGCGCGACTTTCCGGGCGTGCGCGGCTTTGGCTTCATGGCCCGGGTCCTGCGGGATGACCTGGACCGCTTTGTCGCCGCCGAACGCGCGGACGACGAGCCGACTTTCGCCGTCAGCACGATGCCCGGCTCGCCGACCACCAGCATGGCGACCGACCTGTATGTGGTGAAGTTCATGGAACCGCAGGCCCGCAACCAGGCGGTTCTGGGCCTGGACGTGGGGGCGGACCCTGTCCGGCGCGAGGCCATCGAGCGTGCCGTGGCGACGGGCGAGCCCGCCCTGACCAGAAAAACCATCCTTGTGCATGATCAGCAGCAAAGGCCGGGATGGGTTTACCTGTTGCCGGTCTACCGCGCGGGTGGTGACATCTCCACGCCGGCGCAACGCCAGGCGCTCCTGATTGGCGTGCTGTTTGCGCCCATGGTGGTCAACGAGGTGTTGCAAGGGGCGGTCGAGGCCACCCAGGGGCAGGCGTATTTTGAGCTCTTTGACGCGGAACAGGTGAACGCCCAGACGCTGGTTTACGACCAGAGCCGGCATCTGGCGGCAGTCCGGGGTGAGTCTGCGCCGAACGACGCCACGGGACGTCTTTTCAGTACCTTCCGGCCGGTGTCGGCTGGCGGGCGCACCTTGACCTTGCGTGTCAGCACCACCCCTGCGTTTGAAGCCGAGGCGGCCAGCCTCATGCCTGCCTTGCTGGGGCTGAGCGGGGTTTTGCTGAGCCTGCTGGCGGCCTTGTGCATCTGGCTGCTCGGCAGCAGCCGGGCCCGCGCGTTGTCTGTGGCCCAGCGCATGACGCTGGACCTGGCCCGGGAGCAGCAGCGCCTGCTCAGCATTGTGGAGGGGACCAATGTCGGCACCTGGGAGTGGAATCTGCAGACGGGGGACGCCCGCTTCGACGAACGCTGGGCGGCCATCACCGGCCGCGCGCTCGACGAGTTGCGTCCCCTGAACATCCAGACCTGGCGTTCCCTGACCCATCCCGGGGACCTGCTCCACGCCGATCGGCTGCTTGAGCAGCACTTTGACGGCAGGACGCCCTACTTTGACTGCGAGGTGCGACTGCGCCACAAGGACGGCCGCTGGATCTGGGTGCTGTTGCGCGGCCGCGTCTGCGCATGGGTTGGCAATCGCCAGCCGGCGCTGATGGCGGGCACCCTGATGGACATCACCGAACGCCAGACCGCCCAGCTGGCCCTGCGCAACAGCGAGGAGCACTTTCGCCAGCTGTTCGAAACCAGCCTCGAATGCATTTTGCAAACCCGGCCGGATGGACAGGTGCTCAATGCCAACCCCGCCGCCTGCGAGCTGTTTCGCATGAGTGTGGAGGAGTTGCGCGAGCGCAGCCGGGGCGGGCTGGTGGACCCCGGCGACGCACGTTTGCAGGCGCTGCTCGATGAACGCCAACGTGAAGGCAAGGCGCGCGGGGAGCTGCGCATGGTGCGCGGCGACGGGACAACTTTCGAGTGCGAGCTGTCGTCGTCGATCTTCCTGGATTCGAACAACGCGCCCTGCGCCAACATTGTCTTGCGCGACATCACCGCCCGCAAGCGTTCGGAAGCACGCATCGCGCGGCTCAACGCCGAGCTGGAGCAGCGGGTGGGGCGACGGACCGCCCAGCTCGAGGCGTCCAACCGGGATCTGCAGGAATTTGCCCACTCGGTGGCCCATGACCTGCGTCAGCCCTTTATTGCGATTGGCGGCTTCAGTGGTCTGCTCGAGCGCCGGGTGACGGACGACCGCGCCAGGCATTACATCGACCGCATCAAGGCCGGCGTCCGGCAGGCCGGGGAGCTGACCGAAGCCCTGCTGGCGCTGGCCAACCTCTCGCGCGTGCACCTGCGTGTGCAGATGGTGGATCTCAGCGCCGTCGCGCACAGTGTGATGGGTGCCCTGCAACAGGAAGACCCCGCGCGCGCGCGCCGCATCAGCATCGAGGAGGGGCTGGTGGTGCAGGCTGACGCGATGCTGCTGCGGCTGGTGATGCAGGAGCTGCTGGGCAATGCCTGGAAATTCACATCGCGGCAGAAGCACACCGAGATCAGTTTCGGCCGGCAGTCCGCGCCAGCGGGCGACGGGCAAGCCGTCTACGTGGTCAGCGACAACGGCGAGGGTTTTGACATGGCCCATGTCGACAAGCTGTTTCGCAGCTTCCAGCGCCTGCACGCCCCGCAGGACTTTCCCGGCGCGGGCGTGGGGCTGGCCAACATCCAGCGCATCATTGCGCGCCACGGTGGGCAGATCTGGGCTGAGTCGGTTCCCGGCGCGGGAGCACGCTTTTTCTTCACGCTGGATAACCCGGGGATATGAACGCCGGCCCTGCCGGCTTGCTATGATTTTTGTAGCTGCTTGCGCCCGCCAGTTGTGGGCTAAGCCCCGATTCCGATCAATAAACCCGGCTTGAATCCGTCCTGTTCACCCTTGCGGGCATAACCCAGAGGGTTGGCCACCACCCGACAGCCGTTTTTCACATAGTCATTGGGGCAGTGCAGGTGACCGTGCAGCCACAGCTGCGCCTGCGCCAGCAGATCGTCCAGGGCGTTGCAGAACCCCGCTGTGCCGGGCACCAGGCCGTAGCGCGGATCGCCACTGAGCAAGCTGGGCGCAAAGTGCGTGACGACCACGGTCGGGCCGTCGAACGGGCTCGCCAGCGCCTGCCGCAGCCAGGCCTGGCTTTGCAACCCGAGTTCGCGTACGGCATCGGCCAGCATGGGCTGGCCGTCCCGGAAGGCGTGGTTTTTGCGAAGGTAGAAATTGGCGGCGCGAAAGGCCTTGTCACGGGCCTTGAGGACATCGCCTGTGGTCAGGCTGCCGTCGGCCTCCTGTGCGGCGGTCAGCGCGTCAAAGTCGGTCCACAGGGTACAGCCGACAAAACGGACGCCCTGCCACTCGATAGCCTGGCGTTCCAGCCAGACCATACCCAGCCGCTCGCAGGTCTCGCGCAGGCGTGTGTGGGTGCTCTCAAAATCCTGTCCGTCGTACTCGTGGTTGCCCGGCAGAAAAAAAACCGGCGTGGGCCAGGCCGCGCCGCCCTGCGCCACCGGCAGGGGAGAAAAGCGGGCGAGGCCGAAGTCGCTGTCGTTCAGCCCTTCCAGCAGCGATCCCGGCTGGTAGGAGCCGATATCACCTGCCAGCACCAGCAGGTCAGCCCCGGGGGCGGGCTGGGCCAGGAAATGCGGGTTGGATTCAAGGTGCAGGTCGGACAGAAGCTGGATGTTCACCTCACCGATTGTGCAGGAAGCCGGATTTGGCAAGAGTCGGCGGCGTCTTGTCCGTCCGGGGATAGTCCACACGCGCCGGAGGGCGGAAAGCCCTGCCCATGCCGGCTGGCAGGCTAACTATGCGTTCTGTGCATGGGTATTGGCCTATACCGGGCTTGCAAACCTAGGGAAAACCCTTAATGTAGGGGTATCGCAATTTTCCGCCGCTCTGGCGCCCATGACATGTACACGCTTTTTTCGCAGGTTTTCCGTTTTCTTCCTTTCCCCAGTGCCGTGGCGCCGGTTCACGGCGTGGCCCACAACTTGATGGAGCGCGCAGAAGCCCGGGCCGGACGCAACCCGCAGCAGGCTCTGGAGCTGCGCCGTGCGGCGCGCGCTTACCTCAGCGTGGTGCGCTAACGGTTCCTCAAGGTTGATGCCGGCTCCGGTGGCCGCCAGGTTCGACCGTTGCTGCGCCGTTCGGCGGGGTCAGCCCGAAAAGGCCTTGTCGGCGGCCCGCACCAGGGCCTGGCGCAGCCAGACATGGGCGCCATGCTGTTGGGAGCGGCGGTGCCACACCGCATCGACGTGCACCGGGGACACATCAAAGGGCAGGGGCCGCAGCACCAGCTGCTCGGCGATGCCGGTGACCCGCACGAAATGGCGGGGCAGCACGGTGAGCAGATTGGAGTTGGCGACCACCCGGCCGGCGGTGAAGAACTGGTTGACGGTCAGCACCACCTTGCGTTGGCGGCCCAGCGACGCCAGTGACTCGTCGATGAACCCGTAGGCGCGGCCGGAAAAACTCACCAGCATGTGGCGCGCTGCGCAAAACCGGTTCAATGTGAAAGGGCCGCTGGCCAGCGCATGGCCGGCGCGCATCACGCACACATATTCGCCGTCATACAGCCGCTGGTGCAGGAAAGGCATGACCTCGCCGCTCTGGGCGCGGGCCGTCAGGTCGGCCAGAACGGCGGGAAAGTAGCCGATCGCCAGATCGCAGGCATCCTCGTCAAGGAGTTTGCGCGGATCGCGCGTTGTCAGCGGCACCACGCGGATGGACACTCCCGGCGCCTCATGCTCCATGATGTCCACCAGCCCGGGTATCAGCTCCGCGGCCGTTGCGTCGGCCATGGCCAGCACAAACGTGGAATGGGCCTCGCCGGGCACGAAGGTGCTGGGAATGAGCGACTCCTGCAACTGTTGCAGCGCTTCGCGCACCGCCGGCCATATCGCGAGCGCGCGCGGTGTGGGCGCCATGCCCTGCCCACTGCGCTGCACCAGCTCGTCGCCCAGCGTCTCGCGCAGGCGGCGCAGCGCATTGCTGACGGCCGGCTGTGTCAACGACAGATTGCGTGCCGCCCGTGTCAGGCTGCGTTCGGCCATGACCTCGTCAAACACGCGAAGCAGGTTCAGGTCGAGGGTGCGGAAGTTCGGCGGGTTCACGAGGTATGTCCCAATCGGTCTCATTCAGTCGAAGTTATCACAATGGTGAATATATCTAATCACAAAGATAAAGTTGAATAACACTAGTATTAACCCTAATATCCCTCTGTGCCCAAGCCAATACCGGCGATGGCGCACTCTTCAGGGGAACCATCATGACCAGTTTTGTCAACATCAACTATCCCGCCGAACATCCCGGCGTGGTCCGCTTTGAGTCTGCGGTGGGCGCGGCCCGTGAGCTGCGCAAGGGCTTTGACAGTACCCGCGGCCTCGCAGGCCTGTTGCTGGCAGCCATCGTGGCGGCCATGGTGGTGGTGGCCGACCAGCTTGTCGAGAACTGGGCTGAGGGCCACTTGCTGGTGGTCTGGGTCGCCATGTGGGCGGTCGCTTTCTCCGTCATGGCCCTGTTTGCCGGGACGGCCCGTCAGCTGGCGGCGCGAGTGCTGACCGCACTGGATGCCTGGTCCAGCGCCATTGCCCAGGCGCGTGCCGATGTCCGGCTGTGGGAAGCAGCCAAGGCGGATCCCCGTGTGATGGCCGACCTGCAGGGCGCCATGGCGCGTCAGGAAAACATGGATGAAGCGGCCGCCTTGCCGTCCGTCGCGGTCGCCGCAGCGGTCAAAGCGCGGGAAGCCAGGCCGATTGACCTTGGCAGCCGCGTGTTGCGCGCATACCCGAGCTACTACATTTGAGGGGTCAGGCGCGCTTACCGCGCCTGCCTTGCCGCAAAAAAAAAGCCACCCGGTCGGGTGGCTTTTTTGCGTCCGGGCGGCTTGCCCATCCTGGGGGCGCAACGCAGATCATGCGCCGCACCCTGTCTTTTCCGGGGGCCGGTCAGGCCGCCAGACGGCGCTCAATCGCGGCTTTGGTCTCCCCCAGCTCTTTCGGCAGGTGATGTTCGAGTTGCTTGAACAGGTCGGCGTGCAGCTTCAATTCTTCAGTCCAGGCGGCCTTGTCAATGCTGGTCACGGTGTTGAACTGCTGGGCGCTGAAGTCCAGGCCGGTCCAGTTGATTTCGGCGTATTGCGGCGCTATGCCGAAAATGGTGTCCTGGCCCTTCGCCTGGCCTTCGAGGCGGTCGATCATCCACTTGAGCACACGCATGTTCTCGCCATAACCCGGCCAGACAAACTTTCCCGCCTCGTCCTTGCGGAACCAGTTCACGCAGAAGATCTTGGGCAAGGCGTGGCCCAGGCTTTCAAGCTTGTGCTCCATGTCCAGCCAGTGCTGGAAGTAGTCGCTCATGTTGTAGCCGCAGAAAGGCAGCATGGCAAACGGGTCGCGGCGAACAACACCCATCTGGCCGACGGCGGCGGCCGTGGTTTCCGAGCCCATCGTCGCAGCCATGTAAACCCCTTCCATCCAGCTCCGGGCCTCGGTGACCAGTGGCACGGTAGTAGATCGGCGGCCACCGAAGATGAACGCGTCAATGGCTACTCCGTCCGGGTTGTCCCATTCCGGGTCAAGCGCCGGGTTGTTGAGCGCCGCCACCGTGAAACGGGCGTTGGGGTGCGCGGCCTTGGCCCCGGTTTCTTTCGCGATCTGCGGCGTCCAGTCCTTGCCCTGCCAGTCGATCAGATGGGCCGGCAGGCTGCCGCCGTCTTTTTCCATGCCTTCCCACCACACGTCGCCGTCGTCCGTCAGCGCCACATTGGTGAAGATGACATTCTTGTCCAGGCTCGCCATGCAGTTCGGATTGGTGTGGAAGTTGGTCCCGGGGGCCACGCCAAAGTAGCCTGCTTCGGGGTTGATGGCGTACATCTTGCCGTCGGCATGGGGCTTGATCCAGGCGATGTCGTCGCCAATCGTGGTGACCTTCCAGCCGTCGAAGCCGGCTGGCGGCACCAGCATCGAGAAGTTGGTCTTGCCGCAGGCGCTCGGGAAGGCCGCCGCCACATGGTATTTCTTGCCTTGGGGATTGGTTACGCCCAGGATCAGCATGTGCTCAGCCAGCCAGCCCTGGTCGCGGCCCATGTTCGAGGCAATTCGCAGTGCAAAACATTTCTTTCCCAGCAGGGCGTTGCCGCCGTAGCCCGAGCCATAGGACCAGATCTCCCGCGTCTCCGGGTAGTGCACGATGTACTTGGTCTTGTTGCAGGGCCAGCTCACATCCTTCTGGCCTTCGGCCAGCGGTGCGCCCACGGTGTGCACACAGGGCACGAATGCACCGTCGACGCCGAGCACGTCAAACACCGCCTTGCCCATGCGCGTCATGATCTTCTGGTTCACTGCCACATAGGCGCTGTCGGTCAGTTCAATGCCGATGTGGGCAATGTGCGATCCCAGCGGACCCATGCTGAAAGGCACCACATACATGGTGCGACCCTTCATGCAGCCGTCAAACAGCGGCTGCAGCGTGCTGCGCATTTCGGCCGGGGCCATCCAGTTGTTGGTCGGGCCGGCGTTTTCCTTGTTGGCCGAGCAGATGTAGGTGCGATCTTCCACGCGTGCGACGTCGCTCGGGTCGGAGCAGGCCAGAAAGCTGTTGGGCCGCTTGGCTTCGTTGAGCTTTTTGAAGGTACCGGCGTCGACCAGTTGCTGGCACAGGCGCTGGTACTCCGCGTCGCTGCCGTCGCACCAGTACACATTGTCCGGCTTGCAAAGTGCAGCCATGTCTGCCACCCAGGCAATGAGCCTGGCGTTCCTGACATAACCGGGTGTGTTGAGGTTAAGCCCTTGCATCGCGGGGTGGTTCATCGAAAAGCTCCAAAGTTAAAAAGCGTCATTTCGGAAAACGCCGTCCCGCGGCCAGCAGGGAGGTGGCTGCGAGGCGTTTGTCGAAATAAGGCTTGCGGGCGCGCATCACGCAAGGCTTCAAGCCATCGGACAGCAAGCAGGGCTGCCATCGGCAAGTCCTGGTTTTGCAGGCGGGGCCACAGCCTGGATGTGCTGCGGGGCCAAGGTCGAAAAAAGCAGTTTGTGGCACGCTTTTCAGACGTCCAAGGGGAGGCTGGAAAAATCATTTTAAGAACATCGGCATGGGTTACCTCGGTGTTACAGCCAAAAGATATGCAAAACCTGCATGATGTTATGCATATGCAGCGCACAGGTTCGTGCAGTCGTGACCGGGAAAGATGAAATAGCGATTCGGCGCCTAAGCATGCGTTAGTGCGTGGCTTTGAACGCTCTGAAGGCGGGTTTCGGGGTGCATTGCCGCTTGGAAAAATCCGTCGGCCAAACCCAATGGGCCTGGGTTGGCAGATGTTGGGACGGATAAGCTCGCCGTGGAGGCTACGCGCGGCGACCCAGAGCGGGACCGCGTAAGTGGAGACGGTGTCGGTTGCGTTTACGCCGAACGTCTCAACATGGGCAAAAGTGTATTTGATGCGGTGCGATGAACCAAAGTCCAAGCGCGTTTAAATACCGACCCGACCCTCCCTTATGCCCGGGGCGAATCACGCCTTGCCTCAATCAACTCAAGCCATGTAGATGGCGATAAAAGCCAGCAGGAACATCAAGACGCCGCCAGCGACCGGCAACACGATGGGCATCAGCGGCACAATGGCTTCTACCGCGTCCTGTTCCTGGGCGGGTGTGGGGCTGCTGTGGGCGGCGTTGGTAGAGTGATCGGCGGGGCTTGACATGGTGGTTCCTGCAAACGGGAAAAATCGAGATTGCAGAATTTTACCTTTTTTGGCCCTGACGGCTACAAGCTGCCTGGATGAACGCGCTCCGCAAACGAGGACGGCAAGCCGTTGTTGTGCCGTCCGGTCGCATCCGGCTGGCGCTATTGCAATTCAACCCGGGAGTCGAAAACATGCACCGTAAGATGTCACTCCGCGCCGGCGGCTGTGTTCTTGCACTGGTACTGGGCGTCTTGCCGGGCTGCGCCAGTACCGGCTCGGCCAGCCCCTCAGCGCGCCCCGTTCTGTATCCCAACGCCACGCTCCATCGCGTCGGCGACGCGCAGGGCCGGGCCGAGGCGGATGTCTGCATGGCCCGGGCTGCTGCTGCAGGATTGACGCCTGCCGAGAACACCAACGCGGTGGCCCGGGGGGCCGGTGTCGGCGCAGCCACTGGCGGTGTGGCCGCCGCTGTGGGCGCCTTGATCACTGGCCGGGGTACCGAAGGCGTGATCCGCGCCGGTGCAGGCGGCGCCGCCGTTGGTGGTTCCGCGGGCGCTGTTCAGGGCGCGTTCCGCCCTGACCGGCCCAGCAGCACCTACCGCACCTACGTGCAGCGTTGCATGGGCGACAAGGGTTTCGACGTGATTGGATGGAATTGAGCTTGTTGCCATCACAGCGACTGCTTTCTGTGCAGCTTGCCACTGCCCGGCGCGTCAGCATGGGAGGGCGCCAGATACTCACGGCCATGGGCAAACAGGCCGTGGCTGGCCCGGTGCCCGTATTGCCTCTGGGCCTGCTCGGTGACGAACAGGCCGACCTTTCGGTGCACGGCGGGCTTGAAAAAGCCGTCTATGCCTACCCGGCCGAACACTACCCGTTCTGGCAGGCTGCGCGCAGGGAACGGGGACTGGATCAGATCGACGACAGCTTGCCTTTTGGCCGTCTGGGCGAAAACCTCACGTTGCAGGGTCTGCTGGAAAGCGACGTATGGGCAGGTGATGTGCTGAGGTTTCCTCACTGTGAACTGCAGATCCGGATCCCGCGCGAGCCCTGCTACAAACTCAACGCAGCGATGGGTTTTGCGGGGGCGTCCCGGCTGATGGCGCAGAGTGGCTTTTGCGGGTTTTACCTGTCCGTTCTCACGCCAGGCACTTTGAGCGGGGGAGACAGCTTCGAACTTCTGCCCGGCCGGCGCAGCGTGAGTATGGGCCAGCTGTTTGCCGCCAAAATGGGCAAACACCTGCGTTGAAGGACTAAAGCAAGGCGTAGGTTGTCGTGGCGCGACAAATGCTCTTGCCATCGTCCGCACCGCGAATGTCGATCTCCCCAAAGGCCAGTGACTTCCCGGCGCGTACCACGCGTGCCTCGACCAGTGCGTCCTGGTTCGACAGGGGCTTGAGAAAGCTGCTGTTCATCTGTACCGTGGTGCAAGGTCTGAAAGCGCCAAAATGGTTGATCAGCGCCAGCACCATGGCGGTGTCGGCGGCGGCCATCATGGCTTGGCCGCACAGCATGCCGCCGACCCGCGAGAGCTGCGCGTTCTGGGGCAGGCGCAAGGTCACGCTCTGGCTGTCAAGCGAAGCGACCTGCAGGCCGAGCGCCTGTACCCACGGTGCAAAATAGCCGGGCAAGGCGGCTTGCAGGGTGTCGGCGTCCATCATTGTTGCTCCACCGCTTCAAAGCCGGCGATTTTCAGGACGTCCAGCACCTGCGCAATGTGCTCTCGCCCACGTGTCTGGATGACGAGTTCGATATCCACGTTCTGCGCAGCCAGCATGGTGAAGGCCCGCTGGTGATGCACCTCGTCGATGTTGGCGCCGGCATCAGCGACCATGGCGGTGATTCTGGCCAGTGAGCCGGGCACGTCGCGCGCGCTCACACGGATGCGCGCCAGCCGGCCGGCACGCACCATGCCGCGCTCGATGATGGCCGCCAGCAGCAGCGGATCGATGTTGCCCCCGCAGAGTACCAGGCCGACCTTTTTCCCTTTGAAACGGTCGGGGTATTTGAGCAGGGCCGCGAGACCGGCCGCGCCCGCCCCTTCGACCAGCGTTTTTTCGATTTCGAGCAGCATGACGATGGCCTGTTCGATGTCGCCTTCGTCCACCAGCACGAGATCGTCCACCAGGCGCGCAATGATGGCTTGCGGGATCACGCCGGGCGTGCCGACGGCTATGCCCTCGGCAATCGTGCTGCTGCCCTGGGGATAGTGTGTGCCCTTGATGGCATTGACCATGGCCGGGAAGCGCGAGGTCTGCACGCCTATGACTTCCATGCCGGGCCGCATTGCCTTTGCGGCCGTCGCCATGCCGGCGATCAGGCCGCCGCCACCAACGGCGACGATCAGCGTGTCGAGGTCGGGTACCGCGTGCAGCATCTCCAGACCCACCGTTCCCTGGCCGGCAATGATGGCTTCGTCGTCATAGGGATGGATGAACACCAGGCCTTCGCGTTCGGCCAGCATCAGCGCGTGGCTGCGCGACTCGTCCAGCGTGTCGCCGTGCAGCACCACCTCGGCGCCAAAGCCGCGCGTGCGCTCGATCTTGACGCCAGGCGTGAAACGCGGCATCACGATCACGGCGCGCAGGCCGAGGCGCTGCGCATGGTAGGCCACGCCCTGGGCGTGGTTGCCCGCGCTCATGGCCACCACGCCGCGTCGGCCGTCTTCGCCCGAGAGCTGCACCAGCTTGTTGCAGGCGCCGCGTTCCTTGAAGGAGGCGGTGTACTGCAGGTTCTCGAACTTCAGGAAAACGTCCGCACCGGTGATGTGCGACAGGGTTTTGGACGCCACACAGGGGGTATCCAGCAACTGGCCCTGCAGGCGAAGCGCTGCAGCCTCAATATCGGTCAAAGCAAGCATGGGAAAGCCCTCCGGGAGAAGTGCCGATTGTGGCGCGGTTTTGTGGCGCAATTCACACGGGGTATTCAGGCAGGCCCTGTTCACACTGTTTATGCCGGATGTATAAATGGTGCGAACAGGCCCTGGCGTCTTCCATCGGGCAAGAAGCTGCGTTATGGTTGGGCATACGTTCTCACGGTGCATGTGTAACTGCTGTGGCCTTTTTCCGGGCCGGAGGTGTCTCAATGAGCAAGCGTTCGGGTAGTGCTGACAGGCATGGTCCGCTGCTGCTTTCTCCCGGCCTGAAAGAGGCGCCGGTGCTGGACCTGATGTGCTCGCATTTTGTGCTGACGCTGGCGGCCCGGCAGGGCGCCAAGTTCAATGTGCGGCGCGACTTGAACAGCCTGCTGTCGCTCTCGGGCCGCCATCTGGTGTGGCCTTTGCCTGCCCTGCAGCGCCTGCGGGAATTCCTCGCACGCCGTTGCCGGGACAATGAGTTCTGGCAGGGCCACGAGGCCCTGGGCGACGCCGCGTTCATGAGCCGTCATGGTGCCTGGCGCGGCCCCTACGAGGAGGGAACACTATTCTTTTACCTCGACGAATACGCCAAGGACCAGCCCAGGGACCTGCTGTCGGTTTTGTCGGCCACCGGCGACTGGCTGGCCCAGGCGCTCAAGAAGCAGTCAACGCTGGTCGAGAAAAACATCGACGCTCTGGCCAATCTGCTGCAATTGAACCAGGCAGAACGCGCCCTGCTGTTGTACGGAACGCTGGCGCGCTACCAGCGCGACCTGCGTTCCCTGCTGGTGGAGTTCAAGGTCAACAATGCGCCGGAGGCCTACGCCGCGATTGCAGAGGTGGCCGGCGTCAAGGCCAGCGAGGTGGCCGAAGCCTTGCGCGCGGGCTCGCGCCTGGAGCGTATCGGCATGGTTGAAAACCTGATTTCCGAGCACAACATCACCGACCTGGCCGACCTGATGAAGGTCAGCGAAAAACTGCCGCCGGTGCTGATGCGTGAGTACCGTGACCAGAACGAGTTGATGGCGGTGTTCACCCGTCCGGTGGACCGCAGCAGCCTCGCGCTGACCGATTTTGACTTTGCCCGGGACGATGTGCAGGTGCTGGTGGCGCTTTTGCGCAATGCGGTGGAGGGCAGGGAAATGGGGGTCAATGTGCTGCTGTATGGTCCCCCTGGCACCGGCAAGACCGAGCTGGCCAAGGTGGTCGCGCAGGCTGCCGGGCTCGATCTGTTCGAAGTCGAATACGCTGACCGTGACGGCAACTCCCTGAGCGGCAAGGACCGTTACCGTTCACTGCAGATCGCCCAGGTGTTTCTAAAAGGCAGCGCCCATGCCGCGCTGCTGTTTGACGAGGTCGAAGACGTGTTTCCGGCGATTTCCAGCGAGGCCGCGCAACTGTTGGCGCGCTCCGATCAGATGACGGCGCCTGCGACCGGCTCCGTCAATGGCAAAGCCTGGGTCAACCAGATTCTGGAGTCCAATACCGTGCCCACCCTGTGGGTGACCAACCGCATCGAGCAGATTGACCCGGCTTTCCGGCGCCGCTTTGCCTACCACCTGGAGCTCAAGTCCCCGCCGCCAGGTGCGCGTGAGGCCCTGGTGCGCAAGACGCTGGAGGGCGTGCCGGTCAGCGAGACCTTTCTTGCCAAACTCACCGCACGCAAGGGCCTGACCCCGGCGCAGATTCGCACGGCGGTACGTTTTGCCAAACTTGCCAGCGCGCCGGGCGCCGAAACCGATGGCGCCGGCATGGGCGCGATTTTGTCGGGCGGCCACGCTGCGTTGACCGAATCGCTGATCGAGCGGCAGCTCAAAAACGCCGACCAGGCGCTGGGCAACAAGGCCGACGCCGCCGGGCGTCGCAGCGTCACCACTTACGACCTGGCCATGCTTAACGTGGAGTCGCGCTTTGAAATACCGCGCATCGTGGCTGCGCTGAAGGCCCGCGGCCATGGCGCCCTTTGTTTTTACGGTGCACCCGGCACCGGCAAGACGGCGCTGGCCGAGCACCTGGCCAATACGCTGGAGCGCCCGCTGCTGATCAGGCAGGCGAGCGGCCTGATGAGCAAGTATGTGGGCGAAACCGAGCAGAACATGGCCGCGATGTTTGCCGAGGCCGAAGCCGAAAAAGCCGTGCTGCTGCTCGACGAGGCCGACAGTTTTTTGCAGGACCGACGCGGCGCGCAGCGCACCTACGAGGTGACCGAGGTCAATGAAATGCTGCAAGGCATGGAGCGCTTCAACGGAATTTTTGTCTGCACCACGAATCTGCTGGAGAGCCTGGACCAGGCGGCCTTGCGGCGCTTTACCTTCAAGATCAAATTCATGCCCCTGACCGCCACACAGCGCGAAAAGATGTTTGTGACTGAAGCGCTGGCTGGCAACGCTTGCCTGATGGACGCCGGCTTGAGTCTGCGTCTGGCCAGGCTCGCGCAGTTGTGCCCCGGTGACTTTGCCGCAGTCAGGCGGCAGACCGATATCCTGGCGGTGGAGTTCACCGCTGAAGAGTTCTTGAGCCAGCTCGAAGCCGAACACCGGATCAAGCCCGAAGTGCGGGAGGCGCGCAGCATGGGGTTTACGCAGTAAGAAACCAGCAGACCCCTTCGCTATATTTTTCATAGCTGCCTGCGCAATGCGCACCTGGTCTGCCGCCTGTTTCTCCTTCAAATCAGAGCTGGATCATACGGATGGCCTTGCGCGAACCGTCGTTCATTTCCTTCGCCACCTGCATCATGCGGTCCAGGCAGGCCTGCGCCTGCTCGGGGGCAAGGCGTGCGGGCCCGGCCAGGTAGCCGATTGCGATGTGGAACTGCAGCGGATCGGCATCGGGCAATTCAGTCGTGGTTCGCAGGCCACTGGCCAGGATTTTGGTGGCCAGCCGGTTCACCGAGTCGCTGGTCATGGGCCCTTCCAGCAACAAGGCAAAGTGGCGGTCACCCACACGCGCCACCGTGTCGGTCGGCCTGGTCACGGCCAGTATCCGCGCTGCGGCCACGACCATGGCGCGGTCACCGATTTCGCGGCCATGCTCGAGCTGCAGACGGGCGTGGTTGCTCAGGTCGATGACCAGCAGCGCGCAAGGTTGCTGGTAGCGCTCGGAGGTGCTCAGCGCCTGGCGCAGCCTGGCCAGCAGCGGCCGGGTGGTGAGCAGGCCGGTCAGCGGGTCGGTGGTGCGCAGGGTGCTCGCCCGGGTGGAGGGCTCGACGCGCCGGGTCACGCGGCGCAGCAGGCCATAAAAAAGAATGGGCGCTTCGACGGCCGAGCCCAGAATCAGCGCATTCTGGGTCAGGAAGCTTGACGCGATCAGCCCGAAATTGCGCAGCAAGGGGAACAGGGTGGCCAGAATGATGGGTAAAAAACCAAGCGCTATCCAGCGTGCGTGGCGGTCGCCTTCCACCAGCGACACCCCGACCACCATCAGCAGCACCACCATGCCGGCGCTGACCAGAATGTTGATGAGTGCAAAACTTTCGGGGGTCGGGAAGACAGCGTCAAGCAGGCCGACCAGCGGCGCCAGCCCCATCAGTGCCAGGATCAGCCAGTCCAGTGCCCTGAAAAAGCGTCCGGGGGTGGTGACGGTGCGCACAAACCACAACGCGGCTGCTGCGGCCAGTAGCGGCAGCAGGACAATCGTCATGTTGTTGAGCTGCGGCAGTTCCGGCCACAGGTACAGGCCGCCCAGGCCTTTGAAGGCGGCCTGGGAGCTGGCAAATGTGCCCAGGTAAACCGCATAAGTCGCAAAACCCCGGTCTCGGTAGGCCGCTGCATTGATCAGGGCCAATACCGTCACCAGCAAGGCCAACCCGAAGTAGGCACCCAGGAACAGGTGCTCCAGCTGGCGCGAAGTGGTCACCCGCTCGGCGCTCAGCACCCGGGGCAAGGTTGAAAAAGGAACGCGCGCATGTTCCACCCGCAGGTAGTAACGCACGCTGGCCCCGACCTCGTGGTTCAGGGAGAAAACCGGGTAACGGGCGGGCAGGGGCCATGCGCTCATGGGCAGGGTGTCGCCGGCTTGCTGCACCACCCAGCGGCCCAGGCTGTCACGGTAGTACAGCGCGACTTTGTCCACGCCGGACATCGGCAGTTCCAGTTTCCAGTGAACCAGGGGGTCCTGCACCGTGGCGTCGAAGCGCAGCCAGAGCGCCGCGTCGTCAAGCCGGTATTTTTTGTCGGCGACAACGGCGACAACGGCGGCAAAGGGAAGTCGCCCGGTGCCGGCCTCAATTTGTTCCACCGGCGTCCTGCCGCCCGCATCCACCCAGTACTCCAGCGCCTGTGTCAGCGCCACCGGGCCTTTGTCGCGGCCCAGGGTCAGCGCTTCCCCGCCAGCCCATGCGGGACCGCCCAGCAGCAGCACTTGAAGAAATACGGCGCCCGCAAGGGCCTTCACGCCGCGTGCCAGTGCGGCACGCCAGAAGTTGAGGGCTTGTACGTTGGACACGCGCCTATTGTGCCGCAGGTGCCTGAATTTCCAGGGCTCAGGCGGGCCCGCACACCCGCAGAACCTCGTTGCCGTAGGCTTCAAGCTTCTTCACCCCGATGCCGCTGATGCCCTCCAGGTCGGCCGTGCTTTGCGGCGCCCGCTCGGCGATTGCCCGCAGGGTCGCGTCGTGGAAGATGACGAAGGCCGGCAGGTTGTGTTCGCGCGCCACCTCGGCGCGCCAGGCCTTGAGCCGGGCCAGACGCTCCAGCGCGCCGGCGTTGAGCGAGGCTTCGGCCAGGCCCTTGGCGGAGGTCTTGGTGCCTTTTTTGCTGCTGCCCTTGCGCCTGTCAGCCGAACCGCCCGGCGCCTGCTCGCGCAGCATCACGCTGACCTCGCCCTTGAGCACCTGGCGCGCATCGGGCAACAACAGCAAGGTGTTGAAGGCGTCCGGATCGACCCGCACCATGCCCTTGGCGATCAGCTGGCGTAGCACGCCGCGCCATTGCACCTCGGCCAGGTCGGCACCGATGCCGAAGGTGCTGAGTTTGTCGTGGCCATGCTGCAGCACTTTTTCGGTCGTCTTGCCGCGCAGGATGTCCATCAGGTGGCCGGCGCCGAAGCTGATGCCGCTGGCCTGCTGCACGCGGTAGATACAGCTGAGCATCTTGCGTGCGGCTTCGGTGGCGTCCCACACCTTGGGCGGGGCCAGGCAGTTGTCGCAGTTGCCGCAGAAATATTGAGCCCCCACGCTTGTCACTGCGTGTACTTCGCAGCCCCCCGAGGGGGCTGGCCTTGCTTGGGGCGGCCCGTCGCTGCGGCCGCTGTCCATCTCTTCGCCAAAATAAGCCAGCAAGCTGGCGCGGCGGCAGCGCGTGTCTTCAGCCAGGGTCAGGAGCGCGTCGAGCTTGCCGCGCATCACCTGCTTGAACTCCTCGCTGGCCGCGTCGCTGGTGTCAATCATGCGGCGCTGGTTCACCACGTCCTGCAGGCCGTAGGTCATCCAGGCATTGGCCGGCAGGCCGTCCCGGCCGGCACGGCCGGTTTCCTGGTAGTAGCCCTCGATGTTTTTCGGCATGTCCAGGTGCGCGACAAAACGCACATCGGGCTTGTCGATGCCCATGCCGAAGGCAATCGTCGCCACCATCACCATGCCCTCCTCGCGCAGGAAGCGGTCCTGGCGCTGCTGGCGCAGGCTGCTGTCCAGGCCCGCGTGGTAGGCCATCGCCTTGAGGCCGGCGTCTTCCAGCATGCCGGCCACTTCTTCCACGCGCTTCCTCGACTGGCAATAGACGATGCCGGCCTCGCCCGCGTGTTCGCTCTCGATGAAACGCAGCAACTGGTGCGTGGCGTTGGTCTTTTCAACGATGGTGTAACGAATGTTTGGGCGGTCGAAGCTGCTGACGAATTCGCGCGCGTCTTCCAGCTTGAGCCGCTCGATCATGTCCTGGCGCGTCAGTGCATCGGCCGTCGCCGTCAGCGCAATGCGCGGCACATCGGGAAAGGTTTCGTGCAGCAGGCTCAGCGATCGGTACTCGGGCCGGAAGTCGTGGCCCCACTGGCTCACGCAATGCGCCTCGTCGATGGCGAACAGGCTGAGCAGGCCGCGCTCGTGCAGCGAGCCCAACAGGCCTTTCATGCGCGGCGTGTTGATGCGTTCGGGCGCGGCGTACAGCAGGGTCAGCTCGTTGCGCAGCAGCTGCTTTTCCAGTGCGCTGCTTTCTTCCTGCGTCTGCGTCGAATTGAGGAAGGCCGCCGCCACGCCGGCTTCGTGCAGCGCGCCGACCTGGTCGTGCATCAGCGCGATCAGCGGCGAGATCACCACCGTCACGCCGTGGCCGGCGTTTTGCCGGGCAATGGCCGGGATCTGGTAACACAGCGACTTGCCGCCGCCGGTCGGCATCAGCACCAGCGCGTCGCCGCCCTGCACCACATGGTCGACGATGGCCTGCTGCGGACCGCGGAAATCCGGATAGCCGAAAACCTGGCCGAGGATCTCCAGCGGGGTGGGGTGGGGTGAAGTGTGCGGCAAGGTAGGGGGCGTCAAGACAGGCGGCAGGATGCTACAAAAACAATAGCTGTTTGCGCCCGTACAGTAAGGGCTGAAGCCTCATTTTCCTCAGAAAATCAGCTACATCTGCTCCCAGGGCAAACCGTCAAAGCGCCAGCCGCTCAGGGTGGAACGCTGGAACTGCTCGTCAAGCTCGCCTTCAAAACCGTGCACCACATTGATGACCTCGGCAAAACCCGCCGCCTCCAGCGCCTGGCCGGCGGCCAGCGTGCGCTGGCCCGAGCGGCAGATCAGCAACACCGGCTGGTCCTTGCCACTGGCCTCGCGTTCGACAGTGTCGGCAAACCGGGCCGGGTCGGGGGTCAGGTCAGGGTACTCGTACCAGGGCACGTTGACCACGCCGGGCGGGCGGCCCACATACAGCGACTCGATTTCCATGCGCACGTCGACAAACAGGGCGTCGGGGTGCTGTTGCAGGAAGTCCCAGGCTTCTTTGGGTTGGAGGTGTTTCATGGCGGGGATTCAGACAGAAGCGCTATTGTCAGGGGAAAACAGGGCCCCCACACTTTTCACTGCGTGTCATGCGCTGTCCCGCCGGGGGACGCTGCGCCTGCGGCCCGGCAAAGCCGGTTCTGCGGCCCCGGCTTGAAGGATGGGGTCCGTCCCGCCTTTCGAATTGACCGTGCGCTTGTCCGTGTATGGCCTGCGCCTTAAAATCGGGGCATGAAGCAAGCCATCTACACCCGCGGAGCCACACTCCCTGCCATCCTCGAAAAACGCATTGCCATTCTCGACGGTGCCATGGGCACGATGATCCAGCGCTTCAAGCTGAGCGAGGCGCAGTACCGCGGCGAACGGTTCAAGGACTTCCCCAAGGACGTCAAGGGCAACAACGAGTTGCTGAGCCTGACGCGGCCTGATGTGATCCAGGACATCCACGAAGGCTACCTGGCCGCCGGCGCCGACATGATCGAGACCAACACCTTTGGCGCGACCACCGTGGCCCAGGCCGACTACGACATGGCCGACCTGGCTGTCGAAATGAACTACGAGTCCGCCCGCATTGCCCGCGCCGCCTGCGACAAATTTTCCACGCCAGACAGACCGCGCTTTGTGGTCGGCGCCCTCGGCCCCACCCCCAAGACCGCCAGCATCAGCCCCGATGTCAACGACCCGGGCGCGCGCAACACCAGCTTCGAGGAACTGCGCAAGGCCTATTACGAGCAGACCGAGGCACTGGTCAGAGGCGGCGCCGACGTATTGCTGGTCGAAACCATTTTCGACACGCTCAACGCCAAGGCGGCGCTGTTTGCGATTGACGAGTTTTTCGAGAATTCCGGCGAACGCCTGCCCCTGATCATCAGCGGCACGGTCACCGATGCCTCAGGCCGCATCCTCAGCGGGCAGACCGTCACCGCCTTCTGGCACAGCATCCGTCACGCCGAGCCGCTGGCCGTGGGCCTCAACTGCGCGCTTGGTGCGGCGCTGATGCGCCCCTACATCCAGGAACTGGCGCGTGTCGCCGGCGACACCTTCATCAGCTGCTACCCCAATGCCGGTCTGCCCAACCCGATGAGCGACACCGGTTTTGACGAGACACCCGACGTCACCTCGCGCCTGCTGCGCGAGTTCGCCCAGGAGGGCCTGGTCAACATCGTGGGCGGCTGCTGCGGTACCACGCCCGAGCACATCGGGGCGATCCACCAGGCGGTCGAGCCGCTGGCGCCGCGCGGCATCCAACGCGACTACTTCTACAAGGAAGCGGCCTGAGGTGCTGTCATCCCGGGCTTGTTCCGGGGTCCCCATTTGCTGACCACCCGCGTTGGTTTGGCAGTTGTGGTGTGCCAGCAGGCGCCGGGACAAGCACCGACTGCGGAAAAAATCCGCAGATCTTCAGGCGCCCGGCAGCGTGAAATAAATCGTCGCGCCCCGCTCCGGCTCGGCCTCGGCCCAGACCCGCCCGCCGTGCCGCGCCACAATGCGCTGCACGATACTCAGCCCGGCGCCAATGCCGGGGAAATCCGAGCTCACATGCATGCGCTGAAAAATGCCGAACAGTTTTTCGGCATGCGCCATGTCGAAGCCCGCACCGTTGTCCCTGAAGAAATAAACCGTCTCTGCGCCCGGCCCGGCCTGGCTGCCCACCATGATGTCGGCGCGTTCCTTTTTTGAGGTGAATTTCCACGCGTTGCCGGCCAGGTGATCGACCAGCTGCTTGAGCATTGCCGGGTCCCCCTGCGCAATGAGCGCGGGCTGCACTGTGATGCTGGCCGCGCGCTCCGGATCGACCTCCTGCAGCGCGGCAAACGCGGCCTCGGCCAGCGCACCCAGGTCCACTGTCTGCGGCGCCAGCGGTGCACGCAGCAGGCGCGAGACCGCCAGCAGCGCGGCAATCAACTCGTTGATGTTGCCTACGCCCAGGCGGATGCGCTGCAGGTAATGCGTGCTGCGTTCCGCATTGCCTTTGGCCACGGCACCCTCGAGCAAGCGGCTGAAGCCGTCAATGGTGCTCAGAGGCGCGCGCAGGTCGTGCGAGACCGAATAGGAGAAGTTTTCCAGTTCCTTGTTGGCGGCCACCACCTGGGCACTGCGCTGGTTCAGCTCGTCTTCGAGAAGACCCGTGATGCGCAGGATTTCCTGTTCGGCCGCGGCCACATCGTCGCCATCACGTATTTTCTGCAGCAACGCAGCCATGGCGGGCACGGCGCTGACGGCGACGGGTTCGGGGGGCTGGGTCATGACAGGCCTTGCGCTGG
>NZ_JAQSDL010000105.1 GCF_029945895.1 Polaromonas sp.
GCGGCGGCCACCCACTCGTCCATGCTGCCTTGCGGCTGCGCCTGCATCACGCCGATGATCTTGGCCTCACGTTTGAGGCGGTGCGCCTTGAGCTGGGCGATGACGGTGGTGGCTTCTCCCAGCACATAACCATGGGCGGGGGCGATGAAGTTGATGCCGTGTTCGTCGCAAGCCGCGGCCAGCACGTCGAGCGAATCGAGGTAGGCGTTCATGTTGCCGTCGGGCGGGTCCACCACCGTGGTGCTGCCGTTGAGAATGTGGTCGCCGCTGAACAGGATGCCGTCTTCAACCAGTACCAGGCACAGGTGGTTGGCCGCATGGCCGGGCGTGTGGATGACCTTCAGGGTATGGGTCATTTTGCCCTCCAGCCCTTGTCCGGTAAGCGCCAGCAGCTCCTGATTTGATAGCGACCGGTCCGGTGTGAACTGGCTGGCGGCGCGCGCTGTCGGTGCCGACGGCAGGCCCAGGATGGGCGGCGGGGTGCTGCACAGGGCCTGCAGCGGTTTGGCGCCGGGCGAGTGGTCAGCGTGTGAGTGGGTGCACACAATCATGCGGATGTCGCCGCCGGCCGCGCGCCACAGGCGTTGCAGATGGTCCATGTCGGCGGGGCCCGGGTCGATGGCGATGTAGCCGGTGTGCGGGTCGCCGACCAGGTAGCTGTTGGTGCCGGGGCCGGTCATCACGCCGGGGTTGGGCGCGGTCAGGCGCATCAGGTTTTTCAGCAGGGCGACGGGCTGCGCGGTCTGCCAGTCCAGCGTGTGCACCATTTGCCCGTCCGGGCTGGTCAGGGTCAGTTCGCCATAGGGTGCCTCGTGCTCCATGTAGCGCGCTTCGGCGCCGGCCAGCAAACCGGCGCGCGGGCACGAGGTCCACAGCGGCTGCTCGGACGCGGCGCAGGCCTGCAGCACGGCGTCCACCGTGTCGAAGTGCTGCAGCCGCTGCAGCGTGCGTATGGTCGGGAAGATGATGAAAAATCCGCCGGCTTCGTGCCGTGCCAGCGCGTCGGCCGGCCGCACCCAGCAGGGCTCGAACTGTTCGCTTTCATCGGCCACCGGCTCCTGGCCTTCCGGCATGCGCGCCACAAGAAACGGCACGTCGAAGCGCCGCGGCAGGTCGCGGTCGGTGATCCAGTGCGCCAGCACAAACACCTGGTCACCGGCCAATGTCAGGCCGCGTTCGCGGCACTGCGCGGCAAACGGCGCCTTGCGGTCCAGCGCGGCAATGTCGGCCGTGGTGGCGTGGCTGCCATCGGCATGGCGGGCCAGCAGCACGCCGAGTTCTTCAAAACTTTCACGGATGGCGGCGATGGCCTGCGTCAGGTGCAGGTCGGTCTGGGTCGCGCGCCGGGTGGACTGCGCGTGTGCTGCCGCATCGGCCGCGTCGATGCCACCACCGGGGAAGACATAGGCGCCCGGCGCAAAACTGGCCGTCATCGAACGCCGGGTCATCAGGATTTCGATGCCCTGGGCACTGTCACGCAGCAGCAGCACGGTGGCGGCAGGGCGGGTGGGCGCGGGTTCGCGCTGCGGGTAGAGGAGTTGGGAAGGTCGGACCATGGCCTGATTTTGCGCGAAACCGCGGCGGGGCGTCGGCGTGCCGGGTCGATCGTTGGCATGCTAAGTGTTAACCGCAATGGTTTTCAAGGCGCACGCTGCGGATACTGGTCCTCACTTCATTTGCAGGACAGCTTCACCATGAAACACTGGATTTCCCGAACCGCCCTGGCCATCACGGCCGCCGCACTGTGCGCTACCTCGATGAGCGCCATGGCACAGGCCTGGCCCACCAAACAGCCCATCAAGTTTGTCGCCGTGTTTCCGCCCGGCGGCTCGGTCGATCAGGTGGCGCGCATTCTGGCGGTGCCGCTGTCGCAGCAACTGGGGCAGACCATCATTGTCGAAAACAAGGGCGGCGCGTCCGGCTCCATCGGCACGGCGGCCGTGGCGGCAGCGCCGGGGGATGGCTACACCTTTGCGGTGGTCTTTGACACCCACGGCGTCAACCCCAGCCTGATCCCCGGCATGCCTTTTGACACCCGCAAGGACCTGACGCCGGTCTCGCTGATCGGCACCTCGGCCATGGTGCTGGCGACGTTTTCCGCATCGGAGTACAAAACCTTTGCCGACGTGGTGGCCGCCGCCAAGGCCAAAAAGAACGTCAGCTACGGCAGCATTGGCTCCGGCAGCCTGGGCCATCTGGCCATGGCCTTGCTGTCCAAAAGCGGCAACATCGACTGGCAACACATTCCCTACAAGGGCGGCGGCCCGCTGATGACCGATGCCGTCGCCGGCCATGTGCCGCTGTCCATCGGTTCGGTGTTTGTCACCAAGCCGCACATCGACAATGGCCGCCTGCGTCCGCTGGCCGTGACCACCAGCAAACGCGCCCCCGAACTGCCGAATGTGCCGACGGTGGCCGAAAGCGGTTTTGCCGGCTTTGACGCCCCGGCCTGGTGGGCCATTCTGGCGCCGGCCAAAACACCGCCCGAAGTCATCAAACGCATGAACGAGGAAATCAACAAGGCGCTGAAAAGCCCGGACATTGCAAAAAAACTCAGCGCGCAGGGCATCGAGATCCAGACCGGCACCCCGGACGCGGCCCGCGTGTTCATCGACAAACAGATCGACACCTGGGCCAAGGTGGTGAAGGACAACGGGATCAAGGCGGATTGAACGATTGATGCGAAATTAAAAGGGCCTGTGGGCTCTTTTAATTGGCCGGGATAAGTGACGAAACGGGCTAGAGGTGCTGTGGTTTTGTGCCCATCTTGCCCATGTGGATGCCGTATTGTTGCGCCGGGGCTGTGCCAAGGGATGAAAAAGCTTCTAAGGGCGAGCAGAGGTTCTACAGTCAGGCTATATTGCTGCAGCCCATCTTTTCCTGCCCCCGGAGACACCTCATGGAACGCTTGAATCGAATCGTTGATGACCAACCGCGGGACGACCGCCGTAATTTTTTGACCCAGAGCCTGTGCGGAATCGCGGCGACTGTGCTTCCTTTTACATCAACGAGTGTGGCTCAGACTCTTCCCAGCGGCAACTGGAGCAGCAAAACTGCCGATGTCCGCGGCTTGCGCATTCATTACGTGGAACAGGGAACCGGTCCCCTCGTGATCCTTTGCCACGGTTTTCCCGAAAGCTGGTTTTCCTGGCGGCACCAGCTACCGGCGCTTGCTGCAGCCGGCTTTCGGGTGATTGCTCCAGACCTCCGCGGCTACGGCGCGACGGGTGGGTCGAAGCTTGTTGCCGACTACGCCATCAAGGAATTGGTTGCCGACATCACCGGTTTAATGGACGCTCTCGGTGAAAAAACTTGCGTTCTTGTTGGTCATGACTTTGGCGCCGTTCTCACCTGGAACGCCGCGCTGCTGGCACCGGAACGCTTTAAAGCGATTGTTGCGCTCAGTGTTCCGTACAACCAGCGCCGCGGCTCTCCTCCTGTGGCAGCCATCCGGCGGGCAGTCGGAGGCAGCTTTAACTACATCGTGTACTTTCAGGAGCTAGGGGTCGCCGAGGCCGAACTGGAGGGAGATATCCCGCGATTTCTCAAGGCGTTCTATTACAACGCCTCTGCCGAAGCGGCGGCAGAGCTGCAACGGCTGCCACCCCGCTCAAGCCGGTCACGGCTTTTGGAGACCCTTGTTGAACCGAAAGTCATGCCCAAGTGGCTGAGCGACGCCGAGTTGAAGTATTACGTTGAGCAGTTCACCCGCAACGGTTTTACAGGGCCGCTGAACTGGTACCGCAACCTCGACAACAACTGGGAAATCATGAAATCCTTTGATGGCGCGACCATCACTCAACCAACGCTGTTCATCGCTGGTGAGCAGGACCCGGTTCTGCGCAGTACGCGCGCAAACTTTGACAGGATGGCCACCACCGTTCCCGGACTGAAGCGCACGGCCATTTTGCCCAACTGCGGTCACTGGGTTCAGCAGGAATGCCCTGACGAAGTCAATCGTGAGCTCATTGCATTCCTGAACCAGGTTGCGCGTTAGAGCGCAAGTCCCGGGCGTCCGCTGAGCTATTTCTTTGGCCCGCCACCTCCCGGGACGGCCCCTGAGCCACCAGAAACCGGGATCTGCAGCCTCATTGCAGGCGCTGCAGCAACTCCAAAGTCGGATACCCATCCGCCGCCATCCCCACGCTGCGCTGGTAGCCACGAATGCCGCTTTGCGTGGCCGGGCCCATCATGCCGTCGGGGGTGCCGGTGTCGAAGCCGCGTGCATTCAGCGCTGTCTGCAGCGCCAGCAACTGGCTGCGTGACAAGGGCTGCAGGTCACGCGGCCAGGCGGCTTGCACAGGCGGACCGTCGGCCAGTGCCTGAGACAGCAGGCTCACCGCGAGCGCATAACTGGTCGAATTGTTGTAGCGCAGGAGGGTGCGGAAGTTGGGGCCGACGATAAAAGCCGGACCTCGCGCGCCGGCAGGCAGCAGGATGCCGCTGTCGGGAAGGTCGGGCAGCGGCGCACCGTTGACAGAGCGCACGCCCAGCGCCGCCCAGGCCGATGCCGGCTGCCGCGTCGCCGTATCGGCAAGCGCGTAGTCAAAGCCCTGCGGCAAATACACTTCCGCGCCCCAGGGCTGGCCGGCCTGCCAGCCTGAGCGTGCGAGAAAGTTGGCGGTCGAGGCCATCACGTCGGGCAGGCTGCCCCAGATGTCGCGCCGGCCGTCGCCGTCGGCATCGACAGCGTAGGCCAGAAAGTTGGAGGGCAAAAACTGCGTCTGGCCCATGGCGCCGGCCCAGGAGCCGATCATCTGTGCGCGGCTGATGTCCCGGTTCTGCAGAATTTTGAGAGCCGCAAGCAATTGGCTGCGCGCCCAGGCTTCGCGTCGGCCCTCGAAACCCAGCGAGGCGAGGGCGTCGATGGTGGGAATATCGCCGGTGTTGCTGCCGTAGTTGCTCTCCATGCCCCAGATCGCCGCCAGGATTTCGGCAGGCACGCCGTAACGCGCAGCAGCGGCATCCACCGCAGGCCGCGCTTGCAGCAACCGGTCCTGGCCGCGGACGATACGTTGCGCCGAGACCGCGCTGTCGAGGTAGTCCCAGACGGCGCGGGTGAACTCGGGCTGGGCACCGTCGAGTTCTGTGACGCGGGGGATGAAACGGATGTCATTGAAGGCGAGCTGTAGCGTTTCGTCGCTGATGCCTGCCGTGCGCGCGCTGGCGCTGAAGTCGGCAATCCAGCGTGCAAAGCGCTGGTTTTGATCCAGTTCGCCCGAGGCGGCTGGCGCCGGGGCGCTCACTGCGGGCCTTGGTGTGGGCGGCGCAGGGTCGGCAGCAGGTGCGGTGGCGCAAGCCGTGAGGGCAGCGGCCACCAGCAGTGCCGGGGCACATGGCAAGCCGGCGCTTAGAGGTGAACGGGAGCGTGTCTGCATGGATTTCATTCTCGTCCTGGTGACTACACGCTGAAGCCAGACATTCAATACCTGTGTCCAACCTTGCGCGCTTGATCAATCATGTTCTTCGGGCGACACGCCCAGCGCCACCAGAAAACGCGCCACCATGTTGTAGGTCGCAATCGCGCTGGTCAGCTCGACCAGCTCAGTCGTATCGAAATGTTGGCGCAGGCCTTCGAACACATCGTCGCTGACTTTCACGTCGACAGTCATCTGCGCGGCGTACCGCACCACCAGCTGCTCGACCGCGCCAAGGGCAGGGTGCTCTGCCGAAGCGCGTGCATCGGCCTTGACCAGCAAGTTCAAGGCATCGAGTTCGGCCTGGGTGCCGCCGGCCGCCAGAAAGTCCGGCGCATGGTGTTTGTATTCATACGCCGCGCCGGTCAGCAGGGCGACCGTGCAGATGCCGAGTTCGCGCAGCTTGCGACTGGTCGGCAGGCCGGTGCGTACCGCGCCCAGGTAAACGTTCCAGCCGCGCGCCAGCGGCTCGCTCCAGAGCAGGGCCTTATCAAGGTTGATCAGGGTGCCGCCGCGGCGCTTGAGGACGGCGTCCACCAGGTCCTGGGGTTGGGGTTTGAGGGCGGGGGTCCAGTCGGGAATGCGCATGGGGGGCTTTCTGTTGTGCGGGGCAGGGTGCAGCCCGGCGGATAATACGGGCATGCTGATCCGATTTACCAAGATGCAGGGGGCGGGCAATGATTTTGTCATGCTCGACGAGACCGCGGGCCGGCTGAACCTCACGCCCGGCCAGTACCGCTTTCTGGCCAACCGCCATTTCGGCGTTGGCGCTGACCAGATTTTGTCGGTGCGGCCGGCCAGCGAGCCGGGCATCGACTTTGAATACGTGATCCACAACGCCGACGGCGGCGAGGTGGAGCAGTGCGGCAACGGCGCGCGCTGTTTTGTGCGGTTTGTGCGCGAGCAGGGGCTGACCACCAAGGAGTCGGTGCGTGTCAAAACCCTGTCGGGTGTGATTGAGCCGCGCATGCAGGCCGACGGCCGCGTGACCGTGGACATGGGCGCGCCCATCTTTGACCTGGCGCGTGTGCCCTTTGATGCCAGCGGCTTGACGCCCCAGGCTGTGAATTCATGGAAAAAATGGCCTCTGGCCCTTGCTGGTCGGGCGCAAACAGCTCCTGTTTTGATAGCAGTTTTGTCCATGGGCAACCCCCATGCGGTGCAACTGGTGGACGATGTGGAAGCGGCGCCGGTGCTTCAGGACGGACCGCTGATCGAAGGCCATGCGCGTTTCCCGCGCCGGGTCAATGCGGGCTTCATGCAGGTGGTGTCGCGCAGCCAGATCCGCCTGCGGGTGTATGAACGCGGCGCCGGTGAAACCCTGGCCTGTGGCAGCGGGGCTTGCGCGGCTGTGGTCGCTGGCATACGCTTGGGCCTGCTGGACGCGCGTGTGGATGTGATCACACACGGCGGCACCTTGAGCATCGAATGGCAGGGCGGCGTGGATGCCGCGCCGGCGCCGGTGCTGATGACCGGCCCGGCGACCACGGTGTTTGAAGCCTCGATTGAAGTCCCCGACCACCTTTGAATCTGCAGATTTTGTTGACCTAACGGAAAAACCAAGAACATGAATCCAAGCGAACACTCGATCCAGAACCCGATCACCGAAGACGACATCGCCAACTTCCTGGCCAACACGCCGGACTTCTTCGAGCGCCACGCCGAGCTGCTGGCGACCGTGCAGCTGTCCAGTGGCCACGGCAGCCGGGCGGTCAGCCTGCAGGAGCGCCAGGCCGGCATGTTGCGCGACAAGATCAAGGCGCTGGAGTCCAGGGTGGTCGAGATGATCCGCCACGGCAATGAAAACGTCGCCATTGCCGACAAGCTGCAGGAGTGCACGCTGAACCTGCTGCTGACGGCCCACGCGCGCGACCTGCCTGACACCATCGTGCGCGAGATCCAGACGCAGTTCGCGGTGCCCCAGGCGGCCATCAAGGTCTGGCATGTCAACGGCATTTTTTCGATGGAAGATTTTTCCACCGGCGTCAGCGAAGACACGCAGACTTTTGCCTCTTCATTGACGACGCCGTACTGCGGCGTCAACTCGGGCTTCGAGGCCGTCAACTGGCTGCCCGATCCAGCGCAGGCCCTGTCGGTGGCGCTGATCCCCCTGCGTCCGGGCAAGGCGCCGCAGGCTTTCGGCATGCTGGTGCTGGCCTCGCCCGACCCTGAGCGTTTCAGCGCCAGCATGGGTACCGACTTCCTCGAACGCATCGGCGAGCTGGCCGGCGCGGCGCTGTCGCGCCTGCGGCCCATGGCTGACTAGCCTTTTCACGCATGGCCAGGCAGGACGCACCCCCAGGTTTTGCTGAGGCGGCCTTGCACGCGCCGGTCCCCGACAGCGATCCGCTGGTCGAGCGTTACCTCGAACATGTGCGAGTCGAAAAACGCCTGGCGCAGCGCACCGTCGAGCTGTACGCGCTGGATCTGCAAAAACTGCAGGCGAACTGCCGGCAGGCCGGCGTGGCGCTGACCGACGTGCAGAACCCTCACATGCGGCGCTGGGTGGCGCAGATGCACAGCGGCGGGCGCAGCGGGCGCGGCATTGCGCTGATCCTCTCGGGCTGGCGCGGCTTCTACACCTGGCTGGGCCGTGAGGGCCTGGTGGCCAGCAACCCGGTGCAGGACCTGCGCGCCCCCAAAGCTGCCAAGCCGCTGCCCAAGGCGCTCAGCGTCGATGAAGCGGTGCAACTGGCGGCCTTCGCAGGCGCGGACGGCGAAGACCCGGCGCTGCTGGCACGTGACCAGTGCATCACCGAACTGCTTTACGGCTGCGGCCTGCGCATCGGCGAGTTGACCGGGCTGGACGCATTGGCCAGCAGCCAGGCGCGCGGCTGGATAGACCTGCAGGCGGCGGAAGCGCATGTGCTCGGCAAGGGCTCCAAACGGCGCAGTGTGCCGGTGGGCAGCAAGGCGCTGGAGGCGCTGCAGGCCTGGCTGGCGGTGCGCGGCGCCTGGGCCAGGGACGACGCGGCGTTGTTCATCAGCCAGCGCGGCAGCCGCCTCACGCCGCAACACATCCGCGTGCGGCTCAAACAACGCTCCCTGCAGGCCGGCCTGGCGACGCCGGTGCATCCGCACATGCTGCGGCATTCGTTTGCCAGCCATGTGCTGCAGTCGAGCGGCGATCTGCGCGCGGTGCAGGAGCTGCTGGGCCACGCCAACATCACCACCACGCAGGTGTATACCCGGCTCGATTTCCAGCACCTGGCCAAGGTGTACGACGCCGCGCATCCGCGCGCCACGGTGGCGGGCCTCAAACCGCCGGACAAGCAAAAAGGCTGATCAGGTTCTCCGCTGGCGCGGACTTTTCAAGCCAGGGCCGCGGGTCCGGCTTTGCCGGCCCGCAGGCGCAGCGCCCCCTCGGGGGGCAGCGCAGTACGCGAAGCGACAAGCGTGGGGGCTCTACCTCTGGCCGCGGGTCCGGCTCTGCCGGCCCGCAGGCGCAGCGCCCCCTCGGGGGGCAGCG
>NZ_JAQSDL010000106.1 GCF_029945895.1 Polaromonas sp.
TGGGGTCCAGGTTTTCGATCGAGCAGACGATGATGCAGTTGTCGGCCTTGTCGCGGACCACTTCCATCTCGTACTCTTTCCAGCCGAGCAGCGACTCTTCAATCAGCAACTCGTTGGTCGGTGAGGCTTCCAGGCCGCGCTTGCAGATGACTTCGAACTCTTCCGAGTTGTAGGCGATGCCGCCGCCGGTGCCGCCCAGGGTGAAGCTGGGACGGATCACGGTCGGGAAACCGAGCGTCTTCTGCACCGTCCAGGCTTCTTCCATGCTGTGCGCAATGCCCGAACGAGCCGAGCCCAGACCGATCTTGGTCATCGCGTCCTTGAACTTCAGCCGGTCTTCGGCCTTGTCGATCGCTTCGGGTGTCGCGCCTATGAGCTCCACCTTGTACTTGTCGAGCACGCCGTTGTGCCAGAGGTCCAGCGCGCAATTGAGCGCAGTCTGCCCGCCCATGGTCGGCAGGATGGCGTCGGGCCGCTCCCTGGCGATGATTTTTTCCACCGTCTGCCAGGTGATCGGCTCGATGTAGGTGACGTCGGCCGTGGCCGGGTCGGTCATGATGGTCGCAGGGTTGCTGTTGATCAGGATGACCTTGTAACCCTCTTCACGCAGCGCCTTGCAGGCCTGCACGCCGGAGTAGTCGAACTCGCAGGCCTGGCCGATGATGATGGGGCCGGCGCCGATGATGAGGACGCTTTTGATGTCTGTGCGCTTAGGCATTCTTCTTCTCCTGAGCCTGTTCCATCAGCGCGGTGAAACGGTCGAACAAATACGAAATATCGTGCGGGCCGGGCGAGGCTTCCGGGTGTCCCTGGAAACAGAAGGCCGGCTTGTCGGTGCGGGCCAGGCCCTGCAAGGTGCCGTCGAACAGGCTGATGTGGGTGGGGCGCAGATTCGCCGGCAGGGTTTTTTCATCCACCGCAAAACCGTGGTTCTGGCTGGTGATGCTGACGCGGCCGTTGTCGAGGTCTTTCACCGGATGATTCGCGCCGTGATGGCCGAACTTCATCTTGAAGGTTTTCGCGCCGCTGGCCAGCGCCATGATCTGGTGACCCAGGCAGATGCCGAAGGTCGGGATGCCGGTGTCGATCAGCTCGCGCACCGCTGCAATCGCGTAGTCGCAGGGTTCCGGATCGCCCGGTCCGTTGGCCAGGAAGATGCCGTCGGGCTTGAGCTTGAGCACGTCGGCAGCGGGCGTCTGCGCCGGCACCACCGTGATGCGGGCGCCGCGCGCGGCCATCATGCGCAGGATGTTTTTCTTCACGCCGAAGTCGAAGGCGACGACATGGAATTTTGGCGTGATCTGCACGCCGTAACCCGAACCCAGCTTCCACTCGGTCTGGGTCCACTCATAGGACTGCTTGCAGGAGACCACCTTGGCCAGGTCGAGGCCGGCCATGTTGGGGGCACTGCGGGCCACGAGAATCGCTTGTTCAATATGTTCAGGCGACACGTCCTCGCCCGCAGGCAGGGCCAGGATGCAGCCGTTTTGTGCGCCCTGGGTGCGCAGCATGCGTGTCAGCTGGCGCGTGTCGATGTTGGCAATCGCCACCGTGCCCTCCCTGACCAGGTATTCGGACAGGGTCATGGTGCTGCGAAAATTCGACGCGATCAGCGGCAGGTCCTTGATGATCAGCCCGGCGGCATGGACTTTTTCTGCCTCCACGTCTTCGGCATTGATGCCGTAGTTGCCGATATGAGGGTACGTGAGGGTGACGATCTGCTGGCAGTAGCTGGGATCCGTGAGGATTTCCTGGTAGCCGGTCATGGCGGTGTTGAACACCACCTCACCGACCGTGGAGCCCACGGCTCCAATGGAATTGCCGATAAAGACCGTGCCGTCTGCGAGCGCCAGGATGGCGTGAGGGGTATTTCCCTGTAGAGACAAAAGCACTGGGTTCTCCGGGTTGGTTACGGTTCGCCCAAGCGTGCACAAGAAACGTCTCTGTCAAGACTCTTGCGGGCTGCTTTTGTGAGGGTGTTGGCTTGGTATGCGCTCGGGCGAAGCTGTGTTTTGAAAAGCCCCTGATTATATAACGCCCCCACGGTCGTGCACTTCGTGTCACTCCCTGCCCCCCCGAGGGGGCTGATTTTCCTAGGGGCGGCCCGTCGGAAAATCGTCGCCCCCACGGTCGTGCACTTCGTGTCACTCCCTGCCCCTCGAGGGGGCTGATTTTCCTGGGGGCGGCCCGTCGGAAAATCGTCGCCCCCACGTTCGTTCGCTTCGCGTAGCTTCCTGCCTCCCGAGGGGGCCGCGCGCCTGCGGGCCGGCGGAGCCGGACCCGCGGCCCCAACTGGTAAAGAAATACCCGGAACGCCCTTGAGCTTGGCTAGTTGCGGGAAGTCGAGCTGGCGTAGAGGCAGATGGCCGCGGCAGCCGCCACATTGAGCGACTCCTCGCCGCCCGGCTGGTCTATGCGGACCTTCAGGCTGGCCCGGGCCATCAGGTCGTCGCTGACGCCCTGCCCCTCGTGCCCCATGGCCCAGGCACAGGGCATGGGCAAGGTTTGCTGGTGCAGGAAAGCGCCCTGGTGAGAACTGGTCACGAGGATGGGAACGATCAAGCCGTCCAGCGCCTGCGGCTCCACCCCTTCGAGCAGCTGAAGCCCGAAATGGGCGCCCATGCCCGCCCGCAGCACCTTGGGCGACCACAGCGCCGCCGTTCCCCGGAGCGCAATCACCTGACTGAAACCGAAGGCTGCAGCGCTGCGCAGCATGGAGCCGACGTTGCCGGCATCCTGCACCCGGTCAAGAATCAGCGAGGCCGCGCCAGGAATCAGGGCTTTTGGCGCCGGCAGGTCCAGCACGAAACCCATTTTCGCCGGGGACTCCAGCCCACTGATCTCGGGCAGGAGGGCATCCGCGATCACTATGGTTTTGATAGCTGCTCGCGCCCATTCGGCGGGGGCTTGTGGCCAAAATGACTCTGAAAACACGGCCATCGCCGGTGTCAGCCCGCGCAGCAACGCGGCGCGGCACAGGTGATCGCCCTCCAGCCAGACCCGTCCCTGCTTGCGGTAGGCCGTGCTGTCCTGCGAGAGCCTGCGCAAATCCTTGACCAGGGCGTTGTCGCGCGAGCTGACAAAAACCGGGGCTGCCGGCGATTCGGCACTCAACGCAGCACCTCGGCCACCGGGCTGAAAGAGCGGCGGTGTTGCGGGCAGGCTCCGTGCGCGCGCAGCGCCGCCAGGTGTTCGGCCGTGCCGTAGCCCTTGTGGCCGGCAAAACCGTATTGCGGGTATTCGAGGTGGAACTGCTCGCACCAGCGGTCCCGGTGCACCTTGGCCAGGATGGACGCGGCAGAGATGGCCGGTACCAGCGCGTCGCCCTTGACAATGGCTTCGGCCAGCATGCTAAGCACCGGAAGCCGGTTGCCATCGACCTGGACTTTCACGGGCTTCAGGCGCAAACCCTCGACCGCGCGTTTCATCGCCAGCATCGTGGCCTGCAGGATGTTGAGCCTGTCGATTTCCTCGACACTGGCCTGCGCGATCGAGCAGCACAGCGCCTTGGCAAGGATTTCCTCGTAGAGCTGTTCCCGGCGCCGCGCCGTCAGCACCTTGGAGTCCGCCAGGCCCCTGATGGGCTGCAGGTCGTCCAGGATCACCGCAGCGGCCACCACCGGGCCGGCCAGCGGCCCCCGGCCGGCCTCGTCCACGCCGGCCCACAGTCCGGGCGTGTCCCAGGAGAGGGTGACCTGTTCAGCCTTCAAGAATGTTCTGGATCGCATCGGTGGCCAGTTGGGCGGTGTCGCGCCGCAGTTCGTGGTGCAGCTGGGTGAATCGTTGCTCGACGGCGGCTATTTTTTCGGGTGCGGATATTTTCGCATCCATCCACTGCAACACCGCACCGGCCAGCGCCTGCGGCGTGGCAGCTTCCTGCAACAGCTCGGGCACGACAAAATCGCGGCACAGGATATTGGGCAGGCCCACCCAGGGTTGCAGCTTCTTGCGGCGCATGATCTGCCAGGACAGGCAGTTCATGTTGTAGGCAATCACCATGGGTCGCTTGAACAGCGCCGCTTCCAGCGTTGCGGTGCCGCTGGCAATCAGCGTCACATCGCAAGCCGCCAGCACCGTGTGCGACTGCCCGGTGACGATCTGCACTTGTGCCCCCACACCTGCGTCCCGCGCTGCCTGTTCGATCTGCTGGCGCAAGGCGGGCACCGCAGGAACTACCATTTTGATAGCAGGTTGCGCCCGCTGGACAAGGGCTGCAGCCCGAAAGAACCTGTCAGCCAGGTACTGGATCTCGGAGCGACGGCTGCCCGGCAACACAGCCAGTACCTGATCATCCGCTGCCAGGCCCAGCGCTTGCCGGGCCGCCGCCTTGTCGGGCTGCATCGGGATCATGCCGGCCAGCGGGTGGCCCACATAGGTGGCGGCAATGCCGTGCTGCGCCAGCAAGGCCGGCTCAAAGGGGAAGATGCACAACACATGGTCCACACTGCGGCGGATTTTTTCGACACGGTCGGCGCGCCAGGCCCAGACCGAGGGGCTGATGAAATGAACGGTGCGTATGCCGGCGGCCTTGAGGTCAGCCTCCAGGTCGAGGTTGAAGTCGGGTGCATCGACGCCGATGAACACATCGGGCCGCAACTGCAGCAGCCGCTGCCGGAGCTGGCGGCGGATGCCGACAATTTCGCGGTAGTGCCGCAGTACCTCGACATAACCGCGCACCGCCAGCTTTTCGCTGGGCCACCAGGCGGAGAAGCCACGCCCTGCCATTTGTGGCCCGCCTATGCCAACCGCCGTCAGCCCCGGCCAGCGTGCATGAAAACCGTCGAGCAGCAAACCGGCCAGCAGGTCACCGGAGGTTTCGCCGGCGACCAGGGCAAACGCGGGGGCCTTGGGGGTGCCGGCCACTCCACGGGCCGGCAGAGAGCTGGGTGCGTCCGGCACGAGAGGCCTAACGCACGATGCCGCGCTGCGGCGAAGTGGCTTCCAGAAACCCGAGCATCATCTGGACATCGGTTTCGGCTTCGGGATGCCGGGCCGTCAGCGTGGCGATGCGCGCCCTGGCCTGCTCCAGCGTCAGGTCCTCCCGGTACAGGGCCTTGTGCATGCCCTTGACGGCGGCGATGCGCTCCGGCGTGTAGCCGCGCCGGCGCAGGCCCTCATAGTTCATCGAACGCGCCCCCGCGGGCTGGCCCTGGCACATCACGAACGGCGGCAGATCGGCAAACAGCAGCGAACACATGGCGGTCATGCTGTGCGCACCCAGCCGGACAAACTGGTGCACCACAGTGAAGCCGCCCAGGATGACCCAGTCGCCGACATGTACATGGCCGGCCAGCTGCGAATTGTTGGCAAAAATCGTGTGGTTGCCGACATCGCAGTCGTGCGCGAGGTGCACGTAAGCCATGATCCAGTTGTCGTTGCCGATCCGCGTCACCCCGGTGTCGCCGGGCGATCCGATATTGAAGGTGCAGAACTCACGGATGGTGTTGCGGTCGCCGATAACCAGTTCGCAGGGCTCTCCCGCATACTTCTTGTCCTGCGGAATGGCACCCAGCGAATTGAACTGGAAAATGCGGTTGTCGCGCCCTATCGTCGTGTGGCCCTCGATGACGCAATGCGCGCCAATCGTCGTGCCGGCCGCGACCTTGACGTGCGGACCGATCACGGTGTACGGTCCCACGCTGACACTGCTGTCGAGCTGGGCCTGGGGATCAACCAGCGCGGTGGGATGTATAGCCATCATGAAAAAAGATACTGTGCAGCGAAGACGTGGGCCACCAGCAGCGCGGGCAAGCGCCTCTTCAAGCCGGGGCCGCGGGACTGGCTTCGCCAGACCGCAGGCGCAGCGGCCCCCTCGGGGCTGGTACCTGCGGCTCCAAACCTGCTTGAGCAGGTTTGGACAGGCACCAGAAGCGAAGCCTCTGGCGAGCGGCGGCCTGCAAGGTGCAGCGCATTACCCGAAGCGAAAAGCGTGGGGGCCATTCAAGCAATGCTGCGCATGGTGCACATCAGCTCGGCCTCGCAGACCATGTTGTCGTTCACCCGGGCCACACCCTTGAACTTGAACACACCGGCCTTGAGCCGCTCCAGCGTGACGTCCATGATCAGCTGGTCGCCGGGCTCCACCGGCCGCTTGAAGCGCGCGCCGTCGATGCCGGCAAAGTAATACACGGTCTTGTCATCGGGCGTCACACCCTGCATGTCGAAAGCCAGCAGGGCGGCGGCCTGCGCCATGGCTTCGAGCATCAGCACACCCGGCATCACCGGCCGGTGCGGGAAATGCCCGGTGAAAAACGGCTCGTTGATCGTGACGTTCTTCAGCGCCTTGATGCGCTTGCCTTTTTCCAGTTCCAGCACCCGGTCCACCAGCAGAAAGGGAAAGCGGTGCGGGAGCTGCTTGAGAATTTGGTGAATGTCCATCATGATTTTTCTTCGGTCTTTCCAGAGGCTTTGTCAGTCGTTTGCTCGAGCGCCTTGAGGCGTTCACGCAAGGCGTGAAGCTGCTTGAGTGTGGCTGCATTTTTTTCCCACTGCGCATTGTCGTCGATGGGAAAGAGCCCGGTGTAATGCCCCGGCTTGTGAATCGAGCGGGTCACCACTGAAGCGGCGGAAATATGCACGTGGTCGGCCAGGCTCAAATGTCCCAGCACCACCGCACCGCCGCCAATGGTGCAATGGGCACCAATGGTGGCACTGCCCGCCACCCCGGCACAACCGGCCATGGCCGTGTGCGCGCCCACGCGCACGTTGTGGCCGATCTGCACCAGGTTGTCCAGCTTGACGCCGTCTTCAAGCACGGTGTCCTGCAACGCACCCCGGTCGATGCAGGTGTTGGCGCCTATCTCGACGTCGTTGCCGATGCGCACGGCGCCCAACTGCTCGATTTTTTCCCACCGACCGGCATGTGGCGCAAAGCCGAAACCGTCGGCGCCAATCACGGCACCCGGGTGGACGATGCATCGCTCACCCAGGGAGCAGCCGTCGGCAACGGTCACGCGGGCCGACAGGCGCGTCCCGGTGCCGATCCGGACGTGGTTGCCAATGACGCTGTGCGCGCCGACCTCAACACCGGCATTGAGCACCGCCTGGGCGCCAATGCATGCAAAGGCACCCACCACCACACCGGGCGCCAGGCGAGCCTGGGGGTCGATAAAGGCGCTGGGGTGAATGGGGAGCCCGCTGGTCGCCCCGGAAGAGCCCGACCGCGCGTGCTCGCGCTTCCAGAGCTGGGTGACGCGGGCAAAGTAGAAATACGGGTCCTCAACGATGATGCAGGCGCCGCGCAGCATCGCCGCCTCGGCCGCGCCAGGCCCCACCACTACGCAGGCGGCGGCTGACCGGGCGAGTTTGCCCTGGTATTTCGGATGGCTAAGGAAAGTCAGCTCGGCCGCGCCGGCCGATTCGAGCGGGGCAAGCCGCTCGACCAGGACATCCGGGTCTCCGACCAGCCGGGCGTCGAATTCGCCGGCCAGCGCTGCAACAATGTCCCCGAGTCTGAGCGTCACACCTGGTGTGTCCCTGAGTGCGGGCTTATCTGGCGGCGTTGAGCGCCCTGATCACCTTGTCGGTGATGTCATGCTTGGGGTTGGCGTAGACCGCTTCCTGCAGGATGAGATCGTACTTCTCGGCCTCGGCAACGGTCTTGACAACCTTGTTGGCGCGCTCGATGACCTGCTGCAACTCTTCGTTCTTGCGCGCGTTGAGGTCTTCCTGGAATTCACGGCGCTTACGCTGGAAATCCCGGTCCTGTTCCACGAGCTGCTTCTGGCGGGCCACGCGCTGGCTCTCCGCCAAGGTGGGCGCCTCGCGGTCGAACTTGTCGGCCATGGCCTTGAGTTGCGTCCCGACGTCGGTGAGATCCTTCTCACGCTTGCCGAATTCCTGCTCCAGCTTGGCCTGGGCCGCCTTGGCACTGTTGGCTTCACGAAAGATACGGTCGATGTTGACGATGCCGATCTTGAAGTCCTGCGCGGCTGCCGCAAACGCGGCCAGCGCCATCACGGCAGCAAGGAAGAACTTGAGTGAAAAGGATTTCATTAGAAGGATGTACCAATCTGGAATTGCAGTCTCTGGATTTTATCCGTCGGCTTCTTGTTCAGGGGATGGGCAAACGCCAGCCGCAGCGGTCCGAGCGGCGAGATCCAGCTCACACCGAAACCCACCGATGAGCGCATCTCGCTGAGTGAATATTTCTCGTTCTCGCCAAACACATTGCCCGCGTCGACGAAACCGAAAAGCCGCAGGGTCCTGTCGTTGCCTGCGCCGGGAAACGGCGCCAGGATTTCGGCGTTCAGTGTGATCTTTTTCGGCCCGCCAATGGAGTTGTCCTGGCTGTCACGGGGACCCAGGGTACCCGGCTCATAGCCGCGCACCGAACCCAGGCCGCCGGAGTAGAAATTCTTGAACACCGGGAAAGGTTGTCCGTTCAGGCCCTTGCCCCAGCCCAATTCGGTGTTCAGCGCAATGGTGAACTGCTTGTTCAGCGGGATGTACTGCTGGAACTGGTAGTTGGCGCGCAGGAAGCGGGCATCTCCTGCAACGCCCCAATCGCCATAGACGCGCTGAAAGCGCCCCTTGCTCGGGACGATGGCGCTGTCGCGCTCATCACGCGACCAGCCTACGGTCAAGGGCACGGAATTGCTCTTGGCCCCAAAGGTATTGATATAAGTCTGATAGACCACCGGGAGGTTGGTGCCGGAAATATCGATCTGCTCGAGTCCCCCGCCGAAATAGACCGTATCGACTTCGCTGAAGGGCACACCGAAACGAATGCTGGCGCCAGTGGTCTTGAGCGCATAGTCGGTGTTCAACACGCCGATCTGGCTGTTGTAGGGGCGCGAAGTGCGTGTATACACGTCGATGGTCCGGGAAATGCCGTCATTCGTGAAATAGGGGTCCACGGTGCTCAGCACCAGTTGCCGGTTGTACTTGCCGGTGTTGACCTCCAGGCCCAGGTAGTTGCCGGTACCGAAAGCATTTTCCTGCTTGAAACCGAACACCAGAGACAGGCGGTCGGCGCTGGAAAAGCCGGCACCGAGCTGCAGGTTGCCCGTGGGTTTTTCCACCACCGCGAGGTTCAGGTCCACCTGGTCAGGCGTGCCCGGCACTTCCTGCGTGTCGATGTTGACTTCGGTGAAGAACCCGAGACGGTCCACGCGATCACGCGACAGGCGGATCTTGTCGCCGTCATACCAGGAAGCCTCGAACTGGCGGAACTCCCGGCGCACCACTTCATCGCGCGTGCGGTTGTTGCCGCTGATGTTGATGCGTCGCACATAGGCGCGGCGCGAGGGCTCGCCCTGCAGCACAAAAGCCACGCGGTTGTTGGTCCGGTCGATTTCGGGCTGGGCGTCCACCTTGGCAAAGGCAAACCCGAAACTGCCGTAATATTCGACGAAGGCCTTGACGGTCTGGGCCACCTGGTCGGCGTTATAGGGTTCGCCCGGCTTGATGGTGACCAGGGACTTGAACTCGTCCTCGCGTTCGAGGAAATTGCCTTCGAGCTTGACACCGGACACGGTGAAACGTTCGCCCTCGGAGATGTTGATGGTGACCGAAATATCCTGCTTGTTCGGGGAGATGGCGACCTGGGTGGAGTCGACCTTGAACTCCAGGTAACCGCGCGTCAGATAGTAGGAGCGCAGGGTTTCAATGTCGGCATTGAGCTTGGCACGCGAGTAACGGTCCGACTTGGTGTACCAGCTCAGCCAGCCGCCGGTGTCCAGGTCGAACAGGCCGCGCAATGTGGACTCGCTGAACACCTTGTTGCCGACAATGCGGATTTCCTTGATCTTGGCAACATCGCCCTCGGTCACGCTGAAGGTCACGTTGACCCGGTTGCGCTCGATCGGGGTCACGGTGGTCACCACCTCGGCGCCGTACAGGCTGCGGTTGATGTACTGCCGCTTGAGCTCCTGCTCGGCCCGGTCTGCCAGCGCCTTGTCGAAAGGCCGGCCATCGGTGAGGCCGATTTCGCGCAGCGCTTTTTTGAGCACTTCCTTGTCAAACTCCTTGGCCCCGACAAAATCCACGTCGGCAACCGTGGGACGCTCCTCGACAATCACGACCAGCACATCACCGCTGACTTCAAGGCGCACATCCTTGAACAGGCCCAGCCCGAACAGAGCGCGGATCGCACCGGCTCCCTTGTCGTCGTTATAGGTCTCACCCACCCGGAAAGGGAGCGACGCAAAAATGGTCCCGGGCTCGACGCGCTGCAGGCCTTCGACGCGGATGTCGCGAACGGTGAAGGGATCCACGGCCCAGGCTGCATGCGCGATGAGAAAGCTGGCCACCACCGCGGAAACGCTGCGGACCTTGAATCGTTTGATTTGTTTTTGCATGAAAAGTATGGAGTTAACCCAAAAGCCGGGAGACATCGTTAAACAGGGCAACGGACATCATGCCCAGCAGGATTGCAACGCCTCCGCGCTGCAACCGGTCCATCCACGCGTCAGACACGCTTTTGCCGGTAATCGCCTCCCAAAGATAATACATCAGGTGCCCCCCGTCCAAAACCGGCAGCGGCAGTAAATTGAGCACACCCAGACTCACGCTGATCAGCGCCAGAAACAGCAGATAGGCGGTCCATCCGATACTCGCCGACTTGCCGGCGTAGTCGGCAATCGTCAGCGGTCCGCTGAGGTTTTTCAGGGAGGCTTCGCCGATGACCATCTTGCCCATCATTTTCAGCGTCAGCGCCGAGACCTGCCAGGTACGGACCGCACCCTGCCACAGGCCTTCAACCGGGCCGTACCGCACCGTGACCATGGCGGGGGGTGCGCCAACATAGGCGCCGATGCGGGCGACCGACCGGCCGGCCTCCTGCCTGATCTCGGGCGTGACCGGCACCTGCATCGCCCGCCCTGCCCGCTCGATGCCCCAGGTCTGGGTGCCGCTGGACGCCCGGATGGTTTCACGCAGTTGCGGGCCGTCGACGATGGCCAGGCTGCCGATGCGCAGCACCAGGTCACCGCTGCGAAGGCCCGATTTCTCGGCAGCGCCACCGGCCATCAGTTCACCGATCACAGGCTGGGTCCAGGGCCCGATGAGGCCGATCCTGCGAAACAACTGGGCATCGGCGTCGGCAGCCTGGAGCTGGCCCAGCGGCAACACCAGTTCTCGCGTCGCTGCGGCCGCCGCGTCGGGTCCGCCTATCGCCAGCCGCACGTCACGGCCATTGAGCGCGCCCTGAGTCAGGAGCCAGCGCAGGTCCTCGAAAGAACGCATGTTCTGCAAGGACTCCCCGTCCAAAGCCCCCTGCTGCACCCGCTCGCCGCCGCGCAGGCCGGCACGCTCGGCGATGGACCCCGCGACGGGACTGGCCAGGATGGCCTCCGGCTCCTGCAGGCCGCTCCAGTTGACCACGGCATACAGCACGATGGCCAGCAACAGATTGGCCGCCGGCCCGGCCGCCACCACCGCCGCACGCGAGCGCAAGGGTTGCGTGTTGAACGCCAGATGGCGTTCTGCCGGATCGACCGGCCCTTCACGCTCGTCGAGCATCTTGACGTAGCCGCCCAGCGGCAGCATGCCGATGGAAAATTCGGTGGGGCGGTTTTTGAGCCGCCAGGTGTAGAGGGGCTTGCCGAATCCGACGGAGAACTTCAGGACCTTGATGCCGCAGGCCACGGCCACGCGGTAGTGCCCATACTCATGCACCGCTATCAGGACCCCCAGGGCAACAACAAAGGCGACCAAGGTCAGCATGGAATAACTCCTGTCAAGTCGTCAGATTACCGGCGATGCGGGCGGCCGCAGCGCGCGCCTGCGCATCCAGCGCGAGCAAGTCACCCATGCCCCGTATTTCAGAGGCGCTCACCGTGTCCAGAGTTCCACGGTTGACGGCGTGAATCTGGTCAAAGCGTATCCGTTTTTCCAGGAAGGCAGCGACCGCCACCTCGTTGGCAGCGTTCAGCACCGCCGTGGTGCCGACCGGCGCATCGAGCACCTCCCAGGCCAGCGGCAAGCCGGGAAAATGCTCGTTGTCAGGGACCGCGAACGTCATGGTGGCCAGCGCCCGGAAATCGAGCGCCTGCGCACCCGAGGAAATCCGGCCCGGCCAGGCCAGTCCGTAGGCGATCGGCACCCGCATGTCGGGCGTGCCAAGCTGCGCCACCACCGAGGTGTCGCGGTATTGAACCATCGAATGAATGATGCTTTGCGGGTGAATCACCACCTCGATCTGCGCTGGCGCCAGACCGAACAGGTACCGGGCCTCGATCACTTCGAGCGCCTTGTTCATCATGGTGGCCGAGTCCACCGAAATCTTGCGGCCCATCACCCAGTTCGGGTGGGCGCAGGCTTCGTCGGGGGTGACGTCACGCAGCGTGGCCGGCGCCCGGGTGCGAAACGGACCGCCGGAGGCCGTCAGGATGATCTTGTCGATGCGCTCCATCCAGGCGGCCGGGTCTTCCGGCAGGGACTGGAAAATCGCCGAGTGTTCGCTGTCGATGGGCAACAACTGCGCGCCGCCCTCGCGCACCGCCTGCATGAACACCTCGCCGCCGACCACCAGGGCTTCCTTGTTGGCCAGCAGCAGGCGTTTACCGGCGCGCGCAGCCGCCATGCAGGCGCCCAGCCCGGCGGCGCCCACGATGGCTGCCATCACGGTATCCACCCGCTCATCCGACGCTATCATTTCAAGAGCATTCGGCGCAGACAGGACCTCGGTTGAAAGCCCGTTTTCCTTCAGACTTTGAGCCAGCACGCGGGCGTGCGGTGCGCTTGCCATGACGGCGTACGATGGCTTGAAGCGCAGGCACTGCGCCAGCATCAAATCGGTCTGCGTGGCCGCACTGAGCGCAAACACCTCAAAACGTTCGGGGTGGCCGGCAATCACGTCCAGAGTATTGACCCCGACCGAGCCGGTCGAGCCCAGCACCGTGACACGTTGTTTCTTCATGGGAAATCGAGCGACGCCGGGCCGCCCCAAGGCGCGAGGGCCCCCTCTGGGGGCAGCGTAGTACGCGAAGCGACAAGCGTGGGGGCCATATACATCAGACCGTCACCAGCATCATGGCCAGCGGCAGCACAGGCAACAGTGCATCGACCCGGTCCAGCACCCCGCCGTGACCCGGCAGCAAACCACTGGAATCCTTGGCGCCGGCGCTGCGCTTGATCAGGGATTCGACCAGGTCACCGACCACGCTGAGCGCCGCCAGAAACACCATGGCCAGCAGCGTCACGGCAAGGCCGTGCTGCGCCGCCAGGCGCGCGTACAGACTACCGCCGGTGGTGTCGAGCAGCAGCCAGACCACGCACAACACCAGCACCCCCGCCATGCCACCCCAGACGCCCTCCCAGCTTTTGCCGGGGCTGATCGAAGGAGCCAGTTTGCTCTTGCTGAAACGCCCGCCCAGCGCCTTGCCGGCGAAATACGCGCCGATGTCGGCGACCCAGACCAGCAGGAGCACCGACAGCAGGAACTCGATACCGATGAAACGGGCCTGCGCCACGGCCAGCCACGCCAGCCAGAGCGCCAATACACCGACCACCAGGCGCACCGTGCGCGGAATGCGCGACCAGCCCGTCACGCCGCCGCGCAGCAGCCAGGCGCCCGCCAGCACCCAGCCTGCACCGGCCAGCCGCCACAACAAAGGCAAGGGTTCGTCGAGCATTCCCAGGTCCCAGGACATGCCGCACAGCACCACGCAAACAAAGCCGGCCACCAGCGCACTGAGCTGTCCGTAACCGTTCAGGCGCGCCCACTCCCAGGCGCCTGCGGCAATCAGCACCAGGGCGACCACGGCAAACGGCACCGGGGTGCTGTAAAAAAGCGCTGGCAGCAGGATGGCCAGCATCACCAGCGCCGTGATCACGCGTTGCTTGAGCATCAGGCAGCCTTCATGTCGGGGTTGGGGGATGGCGCGACGACTTGCGCGGAGGTCTGGCCAAAACGGCGCTCGCGGCTGCGGTAGACCGCAATGGCCTCATCGAGCGCCGCCTCGTCAAAGTCGGGCCAAAGCTTGTCGGAAAAATGGAGTTCGGAGTACGCCGCCTGCCAGAGCAGGAAATTGCTGATGCGCAGCTCACCGCCGGTGCGGATCAGGAGGTCCGGGTCGGGCACATGGGCCAGCGCCAGCGCACGGTCCAGCGCCATTTCGGTGATCTCCTGGCCCGCGGCCGCCAGCTTGCGCGCCGCCTGGGCGATATCCCAGCGACCACCATAGTTGAAACACACGTTGAGAATCAGGCGCTGGTTGTCGGCGGTGGCCTGCTCGGCCTGCGCCAGCCCGGCCTGGAACTTGTCGGACAGGCGCTGTCGGTCACCGACAAAATGCAGCTGGACGCCGTTGGCCTTGAGCGACGGCACTTCCCTGGCCAACGACAGGGCCAGCAGTTCCATGAGCCCGGAGACTTCGTCCGGGGGCCGGTTCCAGTTCTCGGACGAAAAGGCAAACACGGTCAACACGCCGATGCCGCGGGCCATGCAGGCCTGCACGCAACGATTGAGCGCACTGACACCCTGCTTGTGACCGGCGATGCGCGGCAGGAAACGCCGCGTGGCCCAGCGGCCGTTGCCATCCATCACGATGGCGACATGGTGTGGAACGGCAGTGGAACTTGTTTGAGCCATGTCGGCAGTCAGTCAGTCACTACGCACAGTGTGCGCGCTAGAGGACAACTGTCTTTTCAGGCAGGGGCCGCGGAGCCGGCTTCGCCGGGCCGCAGGCGCAGCGGCCCCCTCGGGGGGCTGCGAGCGACACACAGTGAGCGAACGTGGGGGCAATCTAGACTGCCATGATGTCTTGTTCCTTGCCTGCGACCAGCTTGTCGACTTCGGCAATGAAACGGTCGGTGAACTTCTGCACTTCGTCATGGGCGCGGCGTTCGTCGTCTTCCGAGGCCAGCTTGTCCTTGACGAGTTTCTTGACGCCGTCATTCGCGTCACGGCGCAGATTGCGGATGGCGACCTTGGCGTGTTCGCCCTCGGCACGGACCACCTTGGTCAGCTCCTTGCGGCGCTCTTCGGTCATGGCCGGCATGGGCACGCGAATCAGGTCTCCCTGCGACGCCGGGTTGAGTCCGAGATCGGAGTCGCGGATGGCTTTTTCAATCTTGGCGCCCATGCCTTTTTCCCAGGGCGCGACGCTGATGGTGCGCGCATCGAGCAGCGCCACATTGGCGACCTGGCTGATCGGCACCATGGCGCCGTAGTAGTCCACATGCACGGTGTCCAGCAGTCCCGGGTTGGCACGGCCGGTGCGGATTTTCGTCAGGGCATGCTTGAAGGACTCCACCGACTGCTGCATTTTCTGCTCGGCCTGGCTCTTGATATCGGGAATGCTCATGATGGTTATCTCCGGATGAATCTTTGTTTTGCAAACTGGACGGGGATGGCCTGGCCATGATCAGCTTCAGACGTGAACCAGCGTCCCTTCGTCTTCGCCCTGCACCACCCGCTTGAGCGCGCCGTGCTTGAAGATGCTGAAAATCTTGATCGGCAGTTTCTGGTCGCGACACAGCGCAAAGGCAGTCGCGTCCATGACTTCCAGATTCCTGCCCATGGCCTCGTCAAAGGTGATGTTGGTGTACCGTGTGGCCGTCGGGTCTTTCTTCGGGTCCGCGCTGTACACGCCGTCAACCTTGGTGGCCTTGAGCACGATCTCGGCTCCGATTTCCGCGCCGCGCAGGGCGGCCGCGGTGTCGGTGGTGAAGAAAGGATTGCCGGTGCCGGCTGCGAAGATGACGACCTTGCCCTCTTCGAGATATTGCAGCGCCTTGGGGCGGACATACGGCTCGACGATGCGTTCAATGCCGATGGCCGACATGACGCGCGGCGTGAGGCCGGCCTTGTCCATGGTGTCGCCCAGTGCCAGGGCATTCATCACGGTGGCCAGCATGCCCATGTAGTCGGCGGTGGCACGGTCCATGCCAACCGAGCCGCCTGCGACACCCCTGAAAATATTGCCGCCGCCGATCACGACAGCCACTTCCACGCCCATGCGGGTGATATCCGCAATTTCCTCGACCATGCGCACAATCGTCGCGCGGTTGATGCCGAAGGCATCGTCTCCCATCAAGGCTTCGCCTGAAAGTTTCAACAAGATTCGCTTGTAGGCTGGCATGGGGGAGTTCCTGTCGTTTTTATGGGCGTAAGTTTAGCGGCCTTTCGGATCAGCGGGCGTGATCAGGCCGCTTTGGCGGCGGCCACCTGGGCGGCCACTTCAGCCGCAAAATCGTCGACCTTCTTCTCGATGCCTTCGCCGACCACATACAGCGTGAACGCCTTCACGGTCGTGCCTTTTTCCTTGAGCATCTGCTCGACCGTCTGCTTGTCGTTTTTCACGAAAGGCTGGTTGAACAAGGACACTTCCTTGAGGTATTTCTGCACGCCGCCTTCAATACGTTTGGCAACAATTTCGGGCGACTGCACCGGCTTGCCGGCTGCGGTGGCCACAGCGGCATCCTCGGCAGCCTTGGCCGCAGCGACGGACCGCTCGCGGGCCACCAGCTCGGCAGGTACCTGGTCGCTCGACAGCGACACCGGCTTCATCGCGGCCACGTGCATGGCGACGTCCTTGGCGGGCACTTCCTCGCCCTCGTACTCGACAACCACGCCGATACGCGTGCCGTGCAGGTAAGAGGCCAGCTTGCCCCCTTCAAAACGCTTGAAGCGGCGCACGCTCATGTTCTCGCCGATCTTGCCGATCAGGCCCTTGCGCACGTCTTCCACCGTCGGGCCGAAACCGTCCAGCGTCAAGGGCATGGTACCGATCGCGGCCACGTCAGCCGGGTTGTTCTTGACGATGCCCTTGACCACCGCGTCGGTGAAGGCCAGGAAGCTGTCGTTCTTGGTGACGAAGTCGGTTTCGCAGTTGATCTCGACCAGCGCGCCCACGGCACCTTCGCTGTGGAAGGCAATCACGCCTTCTGCGGTGATGCGGGAAGCGGCCTTGCCGGCCTTGTTGCCCAGCTTGACGCGCAGGATTTCCTCGGCTTTTTCGAAGTTGCCGTCGGCCTCGGTCAGTGCTTTCTTGCACTCCATCATCGGTGCGTCGGTTTTTGCGCGCAACTCTGCGACCATGCTTGCTGTGATTGCCATCTTCAGTTCTCCGTGTGTCGTGTTGACTTCAAATAAATTGGGGGTGCCTTCGCACAAGGCTGTGAAAAAGGGGCTACGCGAGCCCCTTTTTCGCGTCAGGCGCAGGGCCGCAACGATCAGGCGGCGGCGTTTTCCACTTCGACGAATTCGTCGCTGCTTTCGGCGGAAACCATCTTGACGACTTCATTGCCAGCGGCGGCGCGGCCTTCAATGATCGCGTCGGCGATGCCGCGTGCGTACAGGGCCACGGCCTTGGACGAGTCGTCGTTGCCGGGGATCACGTAGTCGATGCCGATGGGCGAGTGGTTGGAGTCAACAACGCCGATCAGCGGAATGCCCAGCTTTTTGGCTTCGAGGATGGCAATCTTGTGGAAGCCCACGTCGATCACGAAAATCGCGTCCGGCAAGGCGTTCATGTCCTGAATGCCGCCGATGTCTTTTTCGAGTTTTTCCATCTCACGCTTGAACGTGAGTTGCTCTTTCTTGCTCAGGGTGTCGAGACCGACTTCCTGCTGGGCCTTCATTTCCTTGAGGCGCTTGATCGAGGTCTTGACCGTCTTGAAGTTGGTCAGCATGCCGCCCAGCCAGCGCTGGTCGACAAAAGGCACGCCGGCGCGTTTGGCTTCGGCGGAAACGAGTTCGCGGGCCTGGCGCTTGGTGCCCACCATCAGGATGGTTCCGCGGTTGGCGGACAGCTGCTTGGCGAACTTCATCGCGTCCTCGAACATCGGCAGCGATTTTTCGAGGTTGATGATGTGGATACGGTTGCGGTGGCCGAAGATGTACGGGGCCATCTTGGGGTTCCAGAAGCGGGTTTGGTGACCGAAATGGACGCCGGCTTCCAGCATTTCACGCATGCTTGTTGACATAGAGATACTCCAAAGGTTGTGTCTAAAATCAGCGCTTATCGCCTGAGAGCATCTGTTGAAAGCGCTCGGGCAACACCTTGAGTGGCTGATTTGCGATTTACTGCACGAACGGCGAAATTGCCTTTTGCACAGCCTGCTGAGTATAACATCCCTGACTGTGCCAACCTCCCCGCCCGAGCCCTGCCGCCCCTCAGCCACTGCTGCCGGCTACGCGCCGGCCCGGGTGTCCGCTCCCGTCCACACTTCAAAAACAATAGCAGCCTGCGCTTTACCCGTGCGAGCTTGCATCCGATTTAACCCACAAACATGAACGCACCGAGTTTCTGCCCCAGCCACCGTCCCCGCCCTGCAGGGACCGTCCGATGAGGGTCGCCGTCATCGGCGCCGGCATCATCGGCATCACCACCGCCTGGGAACTCGCCCGGGACGGCCATGAGGTCACGGTTTTCGAGCGCCGCGGCGCCGCTGCCGAAGAAAGCAGTTTTGCCAATGCCGGCGTGGTGGCCCCGGGTTACGTGACCCCCTGGGCGGCGCCCGGCATGCCGGGCAAGGTGCTGGGTCACCTGCTGGGCCGCCACGCGCCGGTCCGGCTCAGCCTGCCGCTGGCCGGCCACGAGCTGGCCTGGATGTGGAAATGGTGGCGAGCCTGCCGCCTGGAAACCTATCTGGCCAACCGAGCGCGACTGCAGCGCCTGGCTTTCTACAGCCGCGCGCGCCTGCACCAGATCACCGCCGAGTGCCAGCTCGAGTACGACCGCAGCCCCGGCTACATGGTGCTGCTGCGCGCCGAACAGGACGGCCTGATGGTCGAACCCGGCCTGCAGGTGCTTCGTGATGCGGGGGTCAGCTTCCGGCAGATCGGCTCCGACGAAGCGCGCCGGATCGAGCCGGCGTTGAACCCGGACACACCCCTGCTGGGCGCCGTTCACCTGCCCGACGACGAAGTGGCCAACTGCCGCCAATTCGCCCTGCTGCTCAAGGCCGAGGCCCAGCGCCTGGGTGTGACTTTTGAGTTCAATACGGCTGTGACCCAGATGGATCGGGCGCAACCAGCTACCTTTTTGATAGCAGGCGAAGCGAGGCCGCGAAATTTTGACGCAGTCGTCCTGTGCGCCGGCCTGGCTTCGGCCTCGCTGCTCAGGCCGCTGGGCATCAAGGTCCCGCTGGCGGCGGTGTACGGTTATTCGCTGAGCGCTCCGATTCGCGAGCCTCTGAACGCACCGCGCAGCGCCCTGATGGACGAACGCTACAAGGTTGCGATCTCGCGCCTGGGCAACCGTGTGCGCGTGGCCGGCAGCGCCGAAATCGGCGGCAGGCCCGACAGGAAGAGCGCCGCGGCCATCCAGACGCTTTACAAGGTCCTGCAGGACTGGTTCCCAGGCGCCGCCCACACGTCCAACACCACCGCCCATGTGCAGGAGTGGAAAGGAGTGCGGCCCATGCTGCCGGACGGCCCGCCCATCCTCGGCGCCAGCGGCCTGCCCGGCCTGTGGCTCAACCTGGGCCACGGCTCCAGCGGCTGGGCACTGAGTTGCGGCAGCGCGCGGGCTGTCGCCGACCTGGTGGCCGGTCAGACGCCGGAAATCGACCTCGAAGGGCTGGACCTGAGCCGGCTCGCCTCCCCGGCCGCCTGAAGGCGGCACAATCGGCGCATGTTAGCCGTCACCCCTGCCCTCAGCCTGCCGCTCCACGGGGTGGCTTCGACGCGCTTGCTGGAGCAGCGGGCGGCAGCCCACCTGCCAGCGCACACCCTGATGCAGCGTGCGGGGCTGGCGAGCGCGCGCCTGGCCCTGGCGCTGGCGCCGCACGCGCAGTGCATCTGGATTGCCTGCGGGCCGGGCAACAACGGCGGCGACGGCCTGGAAGCGGCCCGGCATCTGCACCTGTGGGGCAAAACCGTGGGGGTGACCTGGCTGGGCGCGCAAAACGAAGCCCGCGTTCCCACCGATGCACTGGCCTCGCTGGCACGCGCCCGTGCAGCCGGCGTGCCCTTCGCCGGCACACCGCCAGCCGGCTTTGACTTCGCCATCGACGCCCTGCTGGGCATAGGCGCGGTACGCCGCCCCCTTGCGGCCAGGGGCCAGACCGATCTGCTCGGCCAGTGGCTGGCGCTGCTGCAGGCCAGCGTGCAACCGGTCCTGGCGATGGATATCCCGAGCGGACTGGACGCCGACACGGGCGCACCACTAGCTCCTGAATTGATAGCTTCCCGCGCTTTACCCGCAAGGGCTGGTACCCGATTTACCTTGAGCCTTTTGACGCTGAAGCCAGGCTTGTTCACGGCCGCCGGCCGCGACCTGGCCGGACAGGTCTGGTGGGACGACCTCGGCGTCACACCTGAACCGGCGCTGGCGCCGGACGCCTGGCTACTGGGCCGGGACCGCGCCGAATCACACGGACGTGACCAGGCAGCGCATACCAGCCACAAAGGCAGCTTTGGCGATGTCGCCATCCTCGGCGGGCAGTCCAGCCCGCAAGCCGCCACCCACATGAGCGGCGCCGCCCTGCTGGCCGGGCGCGCCGCCCTGCATGCGGGCGCCGGCCGGGTGTTTGTGGCCCTGCTTGGCGGCGCCGGCCTCACGGTGGACCCGCAGCAGCCCGAGCTGATGTTCCGCAGTCCCGACGCGCTCGACCTCAAGACGCAGGTGCTGGTGTGTGGCTGCGGCGGCGGCGACGCCGTGGCCGCCGTGCTGCCGCGCGTGTTGTCGGGCGCGCAGACCGCCGTGCTGGACGCCGATGCGCTCAACGCCATCGCCGCCGACACCCAGCTGCAAACCCTGCTGCGGGCCCGCCAGGGCCGCGGCTACCGCACGGTGCTGACACCGCATCCGCTGGAGGCCGCGCGCCTGCTCGGCAGCAACGCCGCCGCGGTGCAGGCCGACCGTTTGCTGGCCGCGCGGCAGCTGGCTGAAAAATTCGCCTGTGTGGTGGTGCTCAAGGGCTCGGGCACGGTGATCGCTGCGCCGGACCAGGTCAGCGCCATCAACCCCACCGGCAACGCGCGCCTGGCCACGGCCGGCACCGGCGATGTGCTGGCGGGCATGGTGGGTGCCCGGCTGGCCGGCGGACAGACGGCCTTTGACGCTGCCTGCAGCGCCGTTTTCCGGCATGGCCAGCTGGCCGATGACTGGCCGGCCTGCCACCCCGGGCAGACGCTGACCGCCTCTGCCTTAGCCCAGAACCATCAGCCCGATCTGTAGCAGCAGCAGCAGCACCAGCGCCGACAGGTCGACACCGCCGATGGCCGGAATGATGCGCCGCAGCGGCGCCAGCAGGGGCTCGGCCAGCCGGCCCAGCAGGCCATACATGGGCGAACCGGGCTGCAGCCAGGAAATGATGGCGTAAATCAGCACCACCATGAAGGCCAGCTGCAGCGCAACCCGCAGCAGCATCTTCAGGCTCATCAACAGCAAGGCCGGCAGCATGGCCGCCGTCAGGTTCAGCAAGGCGCCGAACAGGGCCGCCCAGACCAACGCATACACCAGCGCCAGCAGCAAGGCGGCCAGCAGACTGGCCCAGTCCACGCGTGACTGCGCGACCGCCTTGGGCAGCATGCGCCGCAGGGGCTTGACCAGCCAGTCCGTCACGGCCATCACAAAGGTGCCGGGCTGCGCGCTCATGTTGATGCGCAGGCGGTTCATCCAGGCACGCATCAGGGCCGCGCCTATCAGCACAAAGAACAGGCTGTCCACCAGAAAGGCCAGGATGCGGATCAGCATGGTTGTTGGGTCCTTGGCATGGTGGGCATGGCGGCGATAGCGGGCGAAAGATCAGAAAGGGTCATGCGTTCAGCGCCTGGGTTTCTTGCTCTGCTTGCGCCCGGCGCTGGAAGCAGATTTTTTGACCGCCGCCTTCAGCGCCTGGATCGGCGACTTGGCCGTCCGGCTGCCCGCCCCACTGCCCTCGCGCGCGCCGGCACGCTGCTCGGTGCCCTTGCCCGTGCGTTTGTTGTCGTCGCGCTTGCCACCACGCTGCTCGCCGGCCTTGCGCGGCGATGCGCGCTCCTGCTCGGGCAGCTCGGCGCTGCGACCACCGGCCTTGTCCTTCATGGCGCGGGTCAGCAGCTCTTCGCCCTCGCGCACCAGGCGGAAATCGATCTTGCGGCCGTCGAGATCGACCCGGCTGACCTGGACGCGCACCCGGGTGCCGATGGCATAACGGATGCCGGTGCGTTCGCCGCGCAGCTCCTGGCGTGCCTCGTCAAAGCGGAAATACTCGCCGCCCAGTTCGGTGATGTGCACCAGGCCTTCGACATACATCGCATCGAGCGTGACAAAAATGCCGAAGCTGGTGGCCGCCGTGACGACGCCGCCGAACTCTTCGCCCAGGTGCTCACGCATGTATTTGCACTTGAGCCAGGCTTCCACGTCGCGGCTGGCTTCGTCGGCACGGCGTTCGTTGGCGCTGCAATGCAGGCCGGCCGCCTGCCAGGCGAGCTGGTCGGCGGTTGGCTTTTTCGGTTTCTGGTCCGGCTCGGTGACGCGCGAGGCCAGCCGTTTCGACAGCTTGGCCTCGGCCTCCCCGGGGGTAGGCAACACCGGCAGTTGGTACCGGGACTTGGTCAGCACTGCCTTGATGACGCGGTGCACCAGCAGGTCCGGGTAGCGGCGTATCGGGCTGGTGAAGTGCGTGTAGGCCTCATAGGCCAGGCCGAAGTGGCCGGCGTTCATGGGGGTGTAGATCGCCTGCTGCATGGAGCGCAGCAGCATGGAATGGATCTGCATCGCATCGGGCCGATCCTTGGTGGCCATGGCGATCTGCTGGAACTCGCCCGGCGCGGGGTTCTCCGTGATCGTCATGCCAATGCCCAAAGCCTTCAGGTAGGTGCGCAGAATGTCCTTCTTCTCGGGCGTCGGGCCTTCGTGCACACGGAACAGGCCTTCGTGTTTGCTGCCGGAAATGAAGTCCGCAGAACAGACGTTGGCCGCCAGCATGGCCTCTTCAATCACGCGGTGGGCAACGTTGCGGGTGCGCGGCACGATTTTCTCGATGCGCCCGGCCTCGTCGCAGACGATCTGTGTCTCGGTGGTTTCAAAGTCCACCGCGCCGCGCACGCCACGCTCCTTGAGCAGCGCCTGGTAGACGTCATGCAGGTCCAGCAGGTGCGGCACCAGCGCCTTGCGCTGGGCCGCTTCCGGGCCGCGCGTGTTAGCCAGGATGGCGGCGACTTCGGTGTAGGTGAAACGCGCGTGGCTGAACATCACCGCCGGGTAGAACTGGTAGGCGTGGACTTCGCCCTTGGCGTTGACCAGCATGTCGCAGACCATGCACAGACGCTCGACGTTCGGGTTCAGCGAACACAGGCCGTTGGAGAGCTTTTCGGGCAGCATGGGAATCACGCGGCGCGGAAAATAAACGCTGGTCGCGCGGTCGTAGGCATCGATATCGATCGCACTGCCGGTTTCCACATAGTGGCTCACGTCGGCAATCGCCACCAGCAGGCGCCAGCCCTTGCCGCGGCCGACCTTGGCCGGCTCGCAATACACGGCATCGTCAAAGTCGCGCGCGTCTTCGCCGTCGATGGTCACCAGCGGAATGTCGGTCAGGTCGACGCGGCCTTTTTTGTCGGCGGGCCGCACGGCGTCCGGCAGGGTGCGGGCCAGCGCCAGTCCGGCGTCGCTGAACTCATGCGGCACGCCGTATTTGCGCACCGCAATTTCGATTTCCATGCCCGGGTCGTCGATCTCACCGAGCACTTCCTTGACGCGGCCGACCGGCTGGCCAAACAGCGCCGGCGGCTCGGTGAGCTGCACCACCACGATCTGTCCGGGCTTGGCCGTGCCGATGGCGCCCTTGGGGATCAGCACGTCCTGGCCGTAACGCTTGTCCTCGGGCGCCACCAGCCAGACACCGCTTTCCTGCAACAGGCGGCCAATGATGGGATTGGGCGAACGTTCAATGATTTCCGTGACGCGGCCTTCGGGGCGGTTCTTGCGGTCGTGCCGCACGATGCGCGCCTTGACGCGGTCCTTGTGCAGCACGGCGCGCATTTCGTTGGGCGGCAGGTAGATGTCGGCTTCGCCGTCATCGCGCTGGACAAAGCCGTGGCCATCGCGATGGCCTGAAACAGTGCCTTCAAATTCGGCGAGCAGTCCGGCGCCTGGGCCGTTGCTGTGGGTAGTTGTTTTGATAACGGGTCTCACTTCTTGAGATGATTAATGGGGGAAAGAATTCCGGAACCGGCTTGCTGCCGGCGGGAAATCCGTCGTGTCCGTATATTTCTGCATGTCAAAAGCCGGCAGTTTGCGGGACCATGGCGTGAAGTTGCGAGCCTGGCATGGGATGCGCCTCATGGTCCGCACCTCGATTGAAATTTTTTGGAATCCGGACAGGAAAACCGATTCTGTAATGGTACACTGCTGGCTGTGCCCGGGTGGCGGAATTGGTAGACGCGCACGGTTCAGGTCCGTGTATCGCAAGATGTGGAGATTCGAGTTCTCTCCCGGGCACCAGATACATCAAATCCAGCGAAAGCTGGTACAAAAAAGGCCACCGCCAACCCGGTGGCCTTTTTGCTTTCCAGGTGCTTTTTCAGCACTTGTGCCAGCCCCATGCGGACGGCCTCAGACCGGCACCGCCACGAGATCGTGGCCCTGGGTGCCGACAATCCGGGCCTTGGTGAATTCCCCGACCTTGAGCGTCTTGCTGATTTTTTCGGGTGGCAGCAATTTCACGACACCGTCAATCTCCGGCGCGTCGGCGTAGCTGCGGCCCACGCCGCCCTTTTTACCCATGCCGGGAGCCGAGTCCACCAGCACCTGCATGGTCGCCCCCACACGCTGCTGCAGCTTCGCCGCAGAGACCGCTTCGGCCACGGCCATGAAACGTGCGCGGCGCTCCTCGCGCACTTCGAGGGGCAACATACCGGGAATGTCGTTGGCGGTGGCGCCCTCCACCGCGCTGTAGGCAAAGCAGCCGGCGCGGTCAATCTGCGCTTCACGCATGAAATCCAGCAGGTGCTCGAATTCACCCTCGGTTTCGCCGGGAAAACCGGCAATGAAGGTGCTGCGGATCACGATCTCGGGGCAGATTTCGCGCCAGCGCGCAATGCGCTCCAGATTCTTCTCACCGCTGGCCGGTCGTTTCATGCGCTTGAGCACATCGGGGTGGCTGTGCTGCAGGGGCACGTCCAGGTAAGGCAACACCTTGCCGGTGGCCATCAACGGCAGGATCTCGTCCACACTGGGGTACGGGTAGACGTAATGCAGGCGCACCCAGGCACCGTAGGGCTCGGCAATCTCGCCGAGCGCCTGCACCAGCTCCAGCATGCGGGTCTTGACGGGTTTGCCGTCCCAGAAACCGGTGCGGTACTTCACGTCCACCCCATAGGCCGAGGTGTCCTGGCTAATGACGAGCAGCTCCCGGACACCGCCCTCAAACAGCGCGCGCGCCTCATTGAGCACGTCGCCGATCGGCCGCGACACCAGGTCGCCGCGCATCGACGGAATGATGCAGAAGGTGCAGCGGTGGTTGCAGCCTTCACTGATCTTCAGGTAGGCATAGTGCCGCGGTGTGAGCTTGATGCCCGCAATGCCGAAGGCGTTGGGCACCAGATCGACAAACGGGTCGTGCGGCTTGGGCAGGTTCAGGTGCACCGCGTCCATCACTTCCTGCGTTGCGTGCGGGCCGGTCACGGCAAGCACACTCGGATGCATCTGGCGCACCAGGTTGCCGCCGCCCTCGCCCGCCTTGGCGCCCAGGCAGCCGGTCACGATGACACGGCCGTTTTCTGCCAGCGCCTCGCCAATGGTGTCCAGGCTTTCACGGACGGCGTCATCGATGAAGCCGCAGGTGTTGACGATCACCAGGTCGGCGCCTTCAAAGGTTTTGGAGGTCTGGTAACCCTCGGCGCTGAGCTGCGTCAGGATCAGCTCGGAGTCGGTCAGGGCCTTGGGACAGCCGAGGCTGACAAACCCGACGCGCGGCGCCGTGTTCAAGGTGGAGGAAGGTGGGGTAGCTAGGGCTTGGCTCATGCCCTCTATTGTCTCAGAGCGCGCAGGGTGCGACTGCCTGCGCGCGAAATGGCCTGGACACGGTCAGCGCTTGAGGCCCAGGGCGGCCAGCATCTGCTCGCTTTGTTTTTGCATCTGCTCCTGCATTTGCGTGAACACGGTTTTCGACTGCTCGACATAGCTGCCCATCATGCCCTGCATGGTGGGCGACTGGGCATTGACAAACTGCGCCCACGCCTCCGGCGTCAGGCCCTTGGACTGCTCGGACATCTTGAGCTGCAAGTCCATGAAGGACTGGACGTTTTTCTCGAGGTAGGAACCCATGAAGCTCTGCATCGCATTGCCGTAAAAACGGATGATGTTGGACAACACCGCCTCGGTGAACATGGGCGCGCCACCGGCTTCCTCTTCCAGAATGATCTGCAGCAGGATGCTGCGTGTCAGGTCCTCATTGGACTTGGCATCGCGCACCACGAAGTCGGTGCTGTCCATGACGAGGTTTTTGACCTCGGCCAGAGTGATGTAGGCTGAAGTATCGGTGTCGTAGAGACGGCGATTCGGGTATTTCTTGATGACACGCGGCGAGGCCGCCTTGCCGTTACCGCCCTTGCTGCCCGGTATTTTCCCCGACGTACTGCCAACGGGGGGAGCCGGGTCGGTTGACTGGCTCCTGGACTGACTGGTGGGCTTGCTCTTGGGCACTGTGCGAACTCCTGTGAATGACTGCCTGCACCAATGCACAGGGTCACCACATTCTAGGAAGTATGCTTACCTGCAATCCCCTTGGTTTACCCTGTGAGCACCGTGGAATGCACAGTTGACAGGAAAACAACTACAGGAAATTGGTAGGCGCGATTGGACTCGAACCAACGACCCCCACCATGTCAAGGTGGTGCTCTAACCAGCTGAGCTACGCGCCTAAGGACTGTTCGACCTCGTCATTGTAGCAGCGCAAACCCGGCCTTTTTGCACCCTGGCCGAAATTTTTGCGGACAAATCAGCGCCTGCGCGCCGAACGCACACCATTGACTTCGGCGACGACCGCAAGCACCTGGTTGAGCCGGCCCGAGTCAGCCACCTCCACCGTGAAGGTCATCCAGGCCGTGCCGCCGCGGTTGTCCTTGACCGACGTGGTCTGCACACCAATGACGTTCATTTTTTCCCTGGCAAACACCTCGGAGATGTCGCGCAGCAAACCCTGGCGATCAGACGCCTCGATGGCGACATCCACGGGGTAGACCGAGCCGCCCGCATTTTTCGGCTGGCTCCACTCGACCTCGATCACGCGATCCGGGCTGCCGCCGGCCATGTTGCGGAAGTTGCTGCAATCGCTTCGGTGGATGCTCACGCCTTTCCCCTTGGTCACAAAACCGAGGATGGCATCCGGTGGCGCGGGCTTGCAGCACCTGGCGAGCTGGGTGAGCAGCGAGTCGATGCCCACCACCAGTACCCCGCCTTTGCTGCCCCCAGACTTGTCGGGCCTGGCCTTTTTGGCCAGCACGTAGTCGTCCTGCGTGGGGGGCGGCTCGGGCGGCTTGAGCATGTTCTCGATGGTGCGCAGCGACAGTTCGTCCTTGCCGACCACTTCAAACAGATCCTCTGCGCTTTTAAAGCCCAGCTGCGTCGCTACGTCCTCGAGCTTCATCGCGGTTCTGCCCTCGCGCTGCAGCAGTTTTTCCACTGCTTCGCGCCCGCGCGCCACCGTCTGTGCCATGGCCTGGGCGTTGAACCAGGCGCGCACTTTCGACCGCGCGCGGTGGCTGGCCAGGAAGCCGAGCTCGGGATTGAGCCAGTCCCGCGACGGGCCGCCCTCCTTCGTGGTGACGACCTCGACCGTCTGCCCGTTTTGCAGCGGCGTGTTCAGCGGCACCATGGCGCCGTCGATGCGTGCGCCGCGGCAGCGATGACCCAGGCTGGTGTGCACGCTGTAGGCAAAGTCGAGCGCGGTCGCGCCCTGCGGCAGTTCGACGACGGCCGCTTCCGGCGTCAGGACGTAGATGCGGTCCTCGAACAGGCCCTGGTTGGCGTCGCGCGACTTGGCCGCCACCGGCCCCGACAAATCACGTTCCCAGGCCAGCAACTGCCGCAACACGGCAATTTTTGCGTCGTACTCGCTGCTGGCCGACACGCCGCCGTATCCCTTGGTGCCCGCTTCCTTGTAAGCCCAGTGGGCAGCCACGCCATGCTCGGCATGGTCGTGCATGGCCTGGGTGCGGATCTGGATCTCGACCGCCCGCTGCTGAGCATCGCGCACCACCGTGTGCAGCGACTGGTAGCCGTTGGACTTGGGCTTGGCGATGTAGTCGTCGAATTCGCCCTCGACCGGCGTGAAATGCGAATGCACAAAGCCGAGTGCCGCGTAACAGCCCTTGACGTCGGCGGCGATCACGCGCAGGGCGCGGATGTCGAACACCTGGTCGAAATCGAGGCCCTTGCCGCGCATCTTCTTGACGATGCTGTAGATGTGTTTGGGCCGGCCCTGCACCAGCGCCGCAATGCCGTTGCTGTTCAGGTCGCGCTCCAGCTGGGCGCGCAGCGCTTCCATGAAGACCTCGCGCCCGGCTCGTTTTTCATCAAGCAGGCGGGCAATGCTTTTGTAGGTGTCCGGCTCGAGAAAACGGAAGGCCAGATCTTCCATTTCCCACTTGATCTGCCAGATGCCCAGGCGGTTGGCCAGCGGCGCAAAAACGTTGAGCGACTCGCGCGCCACGGCCAGCGGGCATGGTTGCCGGATGGCTGCAAAGTGACGCAAGGTCTGCAGGCGGGACGCCAGGCGCAGCATGACGACCCGCAGATCGCGCGAAAACGCCAGCAGCATCTTGCGCACGTTTTCAGTCTGCGCCGCCGGGTCTTCGAGCTGGGCCCTGTCGTCGGCGGCGCGGGCCTGCTTCTGCACATGGACGAGCTTGGTGGTCTCCATGGCCAGGGCGGCGAAGTTGGCACCGAAAGCCTTGGCAATCACCTCCTGCGGCTTGTTCAGGTGCGCGCAGGCGTGGACGAGGTAGGTGGCCGCCTGCATGGCCTCGGAGCCGCCAATGGCCTTGAGAATGGCCGCGACGGCGTCCGCATGGGCCAGGATGTTTTCACCGGTGTCCAGCGTTTCGCTGGCGATCAGCGGCTCGGCAAAGGCCCTGGCGCGGGCCAGCGCGTGCGGCTGGTCCGGCAGGCTGTCGGCCGTGGCCGTCACGATGGACGCATTGGGCAGTGGCGTCATGGGCGTCTGGGGCGCCACGCCTGTCTGGGACTTCAAAAGCGATTTGGGCGGAGCGCCAGGCCCGGCCCCGGCATGTTTCGTCACTGGGAATTTTTCAATGAAAGGTTTCAGACAAGAAGAAAATCGCCCACCGCACTGACCTGATCCATCGCCACCAGTGTCGGTGCATGGCCTACCCCGTCAAACGCCACCAGGCGAGCCCGTGGACCACGTTGCGTCATGGCCAGCGCCGTGGCATGGCTGAGCAGATCCGATTGTGCGCCACGCACGACCAGCGTCGGCGCCCGAATGTTGTCAAAAAGTTGCCACAGCAGCGCCTCGCCTTCGCGCGCCGCCGCTTCGGTCGTCGCCCGGACCGGCTCCGCAATGGCCGGGTCGTAATGCAGCATCACACGGCCATCGTCTGCACCGGGCACAGGCTTGACCATGTGGCGCGACAGAGCCATCCATTGTTCGGGCGTGTGCGGGCCAAAACTGGTCGAGATCGCCCACATCGCATCAGCAGCCTCCTGCAGCGAGCCAAAGTGCCCGGCCTTGCCAAGGTAGGCGGCAATACGCGCAATGGCCTGCCACTCAATGGCCGGCCCCACATCGTTCAGGACCAGCTTGTGAACAGGCGCTGGCAAGGGCAGCTCAGGCTGGCCAGCAATGACCATGCCGATCAGGCCGCCCATGCTGGTGCCAACCCAGTCCAGCGTCGTGACCGGCGCTTGCTGGTGCAGGTGCGCCAGCAGTGCCATCATGTCCGCCGCGTACTGGGGAATCTGGTAACCCATGGGGTCCTGGAGCCAGTCGCTGCGGCCGCGGCCGACGACGTCGGGGCACACGACCCGGACCTCGTCCGACAGGTACTCTGCCAGCACGTCAAAATCCCTGCCCTGGCGCGACAGGCCGTGCACACACAGCACCACATGCGGGTTGGCCGGATCGCCCCACTCCCAGTACGCCATGCGGTGCCCTCCCGAAACGTCGGGGCAGGATACGTAGTTCAGCGTAGGTTCAGTCATGGCCAGGGAATCCGGGTTGCAGGCTTGATAATTGCGCGGGCCGCTGATTTTTCAGCGTCTGACAGGCATCGTAAATCATCCGGAGAAAACTTCATGCTCAAAGGTAAAACTGCACTCGTGACCGGCTCCACCAGCGGCATCGGACTGGGGATCGCCAGGGCGCTGGCGGCACAGGGTGCCAACATCGTGCTCAACGGCTTCGGCGACACCGAAGGACCCAAGGTGGAAATTGCTGCGCTGGGTGTGAAGGTGGCCTACCACGGTGCCGACATGAGCAAGCCCGCCGAGATTGAGGCCATGATGACTTTTGCCGCGGCGCAATTCGGACAGGTGGACATCCTGGTCAACAACGCCGGCATCCAGCATGTAGCAAAAATCGAGAACTTTCCGGTCGAACGCTGGGACGCCGTTCTGGCGATCAACCTGAGCAGCGCCTTCCACGCCACACGGCTGGCCCTGCCGGCCATGCAGGCCGCCAATGGCGGCAAGGGCTGGGGCCGCATCATCAACGTCGCCTCGGTGCACGGCCTGGTGGGCTCGGCGGAAAAATCTGCCTATGTCGCGGCCAAACACGGCATCGTCGGCCTGACCAAGGTGACGGCTCTCGAGAACGCCACCACCGGTGTGACCTGCAACGCCATCTGCCCGGGCTGGGTCCTGACGCCGCTGGTGCAAAAACAGGTGGATGCCAAGGCCGCGGCTGGCGGCATCTCCAACGAACAGGCCACGCAGCAACTGCTGGGCGAAAAAGAGCCGTCGATGCAATTCACCACGCCCGAGGAACTGGGCGCGCTGGCGGTGTTTTTCTGCTCGCCGGCCGGCAACAATGTGCGCGGCGTGGCGTGGAACATGGACGGCGGCTGGGCAGCGCAGTAAAGCGCCGAAACCCCAAGACGCGCCAGGCTGGCGGCAAATGCCGCCAGCCTGGCATGCATCAAGAAATATAGCCAAATCGGCCACCAGCCCTTGCTGGTATTGCGCAGGCAGCTATTGTTTTAATAGCAAACTCATGCTGCTCGCACCATGCCTGCACAGCGGGTGTCGGCTGGTCCACCGAAAGACATATCGCGCCGGCCATAGAAAAAGCCCCAAGTCGCAAGCGACTTGGGGCTTCAATTCTGGTGGGCGGTGCAAGTTTCGAACTTGCGACCCCTGCAGTGTGAATGCAGTGCTCTACCCCTGAGCTAACCGCCCTGTTTGGTCAGCCTCAGATTATAAGGGTTTTTTGTCACGCACCGGCAAGTTCGCGCCAGACAGTTTTGCCTTTGCTGCTTTTATCGATGTCTGCCAGCAGGCTTTCGTGGGCGGCGATCTCCTGATCGTTGGCCAGCAGCAGGGGCAAATCAAAACCGCTGAGGTCCATGGCTACTGCGGCGCCACCGTCCTGCGTACTGCCGCCCAGGTCCATCACCAGCGAATTCTGCCCGCGTGTCAGGTTGATATAGACGTCGGCCAGCAGTTCGGCGTCGAGCAGGGCGCCATGCAGTGTGCGGCCCGAGTTGTCGACGTCCAGGCGGTCGCACAGGGCGTCGAGAGAATTGCGTTTGCCGGGATACAGCTCCTTGGCCATCATCAGGCTGTCGGTGACCTTGGCCACGCAGTTGCGGATCGAGACACGTTCCATCAGCTCGAGTTCCTTGTCCAGGAAACTGATGTCGAAGGGCGCGTTGTGGATGATGAGCTCGGCGCCGTCGAGATAAGCCAGCAGTTCGTCAGCGATGGCCGGAAACTTGGGCTTGTCCTGCAGGAACTCGTTGCTGATGCCGTGCACCTTGAGCGCGTCCTCGTGGCTGTCGCGCTCGGGGTTCAGGTAGAAATGTTTGTTGTTGCCGGTGAGCTTGCGGCCGATCAGCTCGACGCAGCCGATTTCGATGATGCGGTCGCCGTTTTCAGCGGACAGACCGGTGGTTTCAGTGTCAAGAACGATTTGGCGCATGCCGGGATTATCGCTCCACGCCGACGCCTTGCCGCCGACCGGTCAAGCGGAAAAACATGCCGGGCCCGCTTCTTGCAGTACATTAAGGACCAATTATTTAAACCTAAACAAACCGGCACAGGTATCGCCATGTGCCCGGCATTTTCAACGTGTCTTTTCTTTTTCAATACAGCGGAAAACCATGACCCCTGCCCTTCGCATCCTCGCTTCCGTGGTGGCACTGTCCGCCAGCCTGTCGGCCCAGGCCGATTCCAAACCGATTCTGATCGGCCAGACCTATCCACAAAGCGGTCCGCTGGCATCGCTGGCGACCGAGCCGCTGACGGGCATACGCGCGATGCTCAGGGCCGTCAATGCAGCCGGTGGTGTCAATGGCCGCCCCGTGGAACTCAAACAGATGGATGACGCCTACGACGCTGTCCGGGCAGCAGACAACGTCAAAAAGCTGGAGGCGGAAGGCGCCGTGGCGATCCTGATGCCGATTGGCACCACCTCGTCGGTCGGCGCACTCAAGGCGGCCAATGAACTGAAGATCCCGCTGGTCGCACCCTACACGGGCGCCGGACCGGTCGTCAAATTTTCCGAATACGGTTTTCCGGTGCGCATCAGCTTCGATGAGGAATACGGGCGCATCGTCAACCACCTGTTCACGGTGGGCATCACGCGTATTGCCTTTGCACACAATGACAATCCCGGCGCCCGCTCGGCCATGGAAAGCACGCGCAAATTCATCGAGGAGCGGGGCAGCAAGATGGTCGGCAGCGCCGCCATCCAGAACGACGGCTCCGACGCAGAAGCCAGAGCGGTCGAATTGGCCAAACTCAAGCCCGCCGCCATCGTGCTGTCGGCAACCAATGCGGTCACCGCCAAATTCATCAAGGCCTACCGCGCCGCCGGGGCAGAAGCCCGGTTTTACTCCTTCTCTTTCCTGAACGGGCAGCAATTGCAGAAGGACATAGGCGCGGATGCCGTGGGTGTGGTGGTGTCACAGGTGGTGCCCTACCCCTGGAATCCGGCGCTGCCGGTCCTCGCGGAATACCAGGCGGCCATGAAGAAGATGGGCGTCACGGAACTCAGTTATGGCAGCCTCGAAGGCTACGTCAGCACCAAGGTGCTGATCGAAGGCCTCAAACGCGCCGGCGCCAACCCGACAGCCGAATCACTGAAAAAAGCGCTTGAAAGCTTCAAGTCACTGGACCTGGGCGGCGTCTTCGTGCGCTACGGTCCGACCGATCACCAGGGCATGAATTTTTCCGAGCTGTCCATGCTGCGCAAGGACGGCGGCTACGTGCGCTGACCGCAAACCGGGCGATCCGGCACACCGCGCCGCTCAGTGCCTCAATGCACTTCCTTGGCGTGGTTGATCGAGTATTTGGGAATCTCGACCGTCAGGTCGGTCTGGGCCACGATGGCCTGGCAGCTCAGGCGCGAGTTGGGCTCCAGGCCCCAGGCGCGGTCCAGCAGGTCTTCCTCGCTCTCGTCCATCTCGTTGAGCGAGCGCATGCCTTCGCGCACGATGACGTGACAGGTGGTGCAGGCACAGCTCATGTCGCAGGCGTGTTCGATGTTGATGTCGTTCTCGAGCAGCGCCTCGCAGATGGACGTGCCGGCAGGCGCGGACACTTCGGCTCCGTTGGGGCAGTATTCAGGATGAGGCAGTATTTTGATGATGGGCATGGTGTGTTCGGTCCGTGGGTCAGACCGTCGCTATGTTTTTTCCGGCCAGGGCCTGGCGGATGCCGCGGTTCATGCGCTGGGCCGCAAAGTTCTCGGTACCGGCAGCCAGGGCCTTGATGGCGGCTTCGATCTGCGCGGCGTCGCCCTGCTGCCGGACGGCCGCCAGGTCGGCCATCAGGCGATCGATCTCCGCTTTTTCCTCGGGGGTCAGCAGGTCGGCATCGGCATCCAGCGCACTGCGCGTTGCCAGGATCATGCGGTCGGCATCGACCTGCGCCTCGGCCAGCGCGCGCGCCTGCATGTCCTGCTGGGCCGTCGAAAAACTCTCCTGCAGCATGCGGGCAATGTCGTCGTCGGACAGACCGTAGGAGGGCTTCACGTCGATCCGCGCTTCCACGCCGCTGCCCTGCTCTTTCGCGCTGACGCTGAGCAGGCCATCAGCGTCCACGGTGAAGGTCACGCGGATGCGTGCCGCGCCCGCGGCCATCGGCGGGATGCCGCGCAGCTCGAAACGCGCGAGGCTGCGGCAGTCGGCCACGAGGTCGCGCTCGCCCTGCACCACATGCAGTGCCAGCGCGGTCTGGCCGTCCTGGTAGGTGGTGAAGTCCTGCGCCATCGCGGTCGGGATGGTCTGGTTGCGCGGCACGATGCGTTCGACCAGGCCGCCCATGGTTTCGATGCCCAGCGACAGCGGAATCACGTCGAGCAGCAGCAGGTCGCTGCCGGTGCTGTTGCCGGCCAGCTGGTTGGCCGAAATGGCCGCGCCCAGGGCCACGACTTCATCGGGGTTCAGGTTGGTCAGGGGCTCGCGGCCAAACAGGCCGGCGACAGCGCGGCGCACCTGCGGCATGCGCGTGGACCCGCCCACCAGCACCACGCCCTGGACCTCGTCTTTGCCCAGCCCGGCATCGCGCAGGGCCTTGCGCGCCACCGTCAGCGTGCGCTGGGTCAGCCCGGCCGTGGCCGCTTCAAAGTCCGCGGCCTTCATGTCAAATTGCACGTTAGCCCTTGCCAGACGGGCGGAGAATGCTACTGAATCCGTAGCAGACAAGGCCTCCTTGCAGGCTCGGGCCGCCTGCAGCAAGGCGGCTTTGTCGCCCGGTGTGAGGGTGTCGGCAGCCAGGCCGGCCTTGACCAGCACCCATTCGACCAGCGCGCGGTCATAGTCGTCGCCGCCGAGGGCCGAGTCGCCGCCGGTGGCGACCACTTCAAACACGCCCTGCGTCAGGCGCAGGATGGAGATATCAAATGTGCCGCCACCGAGGTCGTAGATCGCGTAAACGCCTTCGCTGGCGTTGTCCAGGCCGTAGGCAATCGCCGCCGCGGTCGGCTCGTTGATCAGGCGCAACACGTTGAGCCCGGCCAGTTGCGCGGCATCCTTGGTGGCCTGCCGCTGGGCGTCGTCAAAATACGCCGGCACGGTGATGACCGCACCGAAGATCTCGTCGTCAAAGCTGTCTTCTGCCCGGTAGCGCAAAGTCGCCAGGATCTCGGCGCTGACTTCGACCGGGCTTTTTTCACCGGCCACGGTCTGCAGCGTGACCATGCCGGGCTGGTCAATCAGCTGGTAAGGCAATTGCGCGCGGTTGCCGATGTCGTCAATACCACGGCCCATCAGGCGCTTGACCGAGGCGATGGTGTTTTGCGGGTCCTGCACCTGCGCAGCCAGTGCATCGAAACCGATCTGGCGGCTGGTGGCGCCGTTGTCATCCACCAGGTAACGCACCACGCTGGGCAGCAAGACGCGGCCCTGCGCATCGGGCAGGCATTCGGCCACGCCGCTGCGCACGCTGGCCACCAGCGAATGGGTGGTGCCCAGATCAATGCCGACGGCAATGCGCCGCTGGTGCGGATCGGGGGTCTGTCCGGGTTCGGAAATTTGCAGTAAGGCCATGAATGTTTTGGGTCGCGCTGGAGGTCTGGGACAGGCTATTGTCCCAGCGAGTCGATGCGCGCATCAATCTCGCTGCCAAAGCGCTCAATAAACATAAGGCTTCTCACCTGCTGGGCAGCAGCCGGATAGTCCTTGTCCCGATCCAGCGAGCGCTCTATTTTTGATAGCTGCTCGCGCTTGCTGTCCAGGGTCTGGGCGGCGATTTCTTCCAGACTGTCGAGTCCCTGGGCTTCTTCCAGCGCCTCGCGCCACTGCATCTGCTGGATCAGGAAATCCGGCGGCATGGCCGTGTTGCTCTCCGCCTGGATGGGCGCGCCGTGCAGCTCGCAGAGGTAGATTGCACGTTTGAGCGGATTTTTCAGCCGCTGGTAGGCCTCATTGATGCGTACCGACCACTGCATGGCCACACGCTGGGCGGCAGCGCCTTGCGCCGCAAACCGGTCGGGATGCGCCTCGCGCTGCAGGTCCTTCCAACGCGCATCGAGTGCGGCACTGTCCTGCGCAAACTGCACAGGCAGGTCAAAAAGTTCGAAATCGTTGGATTGGAGACTTGTCACGGAAAGCCCGTTTTCGGGATAGGAAGCGTAGCGAGCGGGCGTCAGCGAGGTGCGGCCAGCGCGGAGCCACCGGAGCATACTTCAGGTACGTGAGGATGGCGAGCACTGCCCGCGCCTCGATCACGCCTGCGCAGTAGCTTCACACCCGAAAAGATTCGCCGCATCCGCAGCGGTCGCGTTCATTCGGATTGATGAACTTGAAGCCTTCATTGAGGCCCTCACGCACAAAGTCGAGCTGGGTGCCGTCGATGTAAGCCATGCTTTTCGGGTCCACCAGCACCTTCACGCCGTTGTCTTCAAACACCACGTCCTCCGGCGCAATCTCGTCGGCATATTCGAGTTTGTAGGCCAGGCCGGAGCAACCGGTGGTTCTGACGCCCAGGCGTACACCCACGCCCCTGCCGCGTTTGGCCATGTAGCGGGTGACGTGACGTGCTGCGGCGTCTGTGAGGGTAACGGACATGGTTCGCGCGGGTCAATGAAGGTTATTGGGCGTGCTTGAGCTTGTAGTCGCTGACGGCCGCCTTGATGGCGTCTTCAGCGAGGATGGAGCAATGGATTTTCACGGGTGGCAGGGCCAGCTCTTCGGCAATCGCGCTGTTCTTGATGCTGGCCGCTTCGTCCAGGGTCTTGCCCTTGACCCACTCGGTCACGAGTGAACTCGACGCAATCGCGGAGCCGCAGCCGTAGGTCTTGAAACGCGCGTCTTCAATCACGCCCGTCAGCGGGTTGACCTTGATCTGCAGCTTCATGACGTCGCCGCAGGCCGGTGCGCCGACCATGCCGGTGCCTACCGAGTCGTCGCCCTTTTCAAACGAGCCGACGTTGCGGGGATTTTCGTAGTGGTCCACCACTTTTTCGCTGTATGCCATTTTGTTTACCTCTTCAAGCTGTTGGTGCGTTACGTACGGCCGGTCTCAGTGAGCAGCCCACTGGATGGTGGACAGATCCACGCCATCCTTGAACATATCCCAGAGCGGCGACAGGTCACGCAGTTTGGCGACGTTTTCCTTGATCGTCGCCACGGCGTAATCAATCTCTTCTTCGGTTGTCCAGCGGCCTATGGTCATGCGCAGGCTGCTGTGGGCCAGCTCGTCGCTGCGGCCCAGGGCACGCAGCACATAGCTGGGCTCCAGGCTGGCCGACGTACAGGCCGATCCGCTGGACACCGCCAGGCCCTTGATACCCATGATCAGGGACTCGCCCTCGACATAATTGAAGCTCATGTTGAGGTTGTGCGGCACGCGCTTGTCGGCATGGCCGTTGAGGAAAACCTCTTCCACGTCCTTCAGTCCCGCCAGCATGCGCTCGTGCAGGGCACGGATGCGCTTGTTTTCCTCGTGCATTTCCGCCTTGGCGATGCGGTAGGCCTCGCCCATGCCTACGCACTGGTGCGTCGGCAAAGTGCCCGAACGCATGCCGCGCTCGTGGCCGCCACCGTGCATCTGGGCTTCCAGGCGAATCCGCGGCTTGCGGCGCACATACAGCGCGCCTATGCCCTTGGGGCCGTAGGTCTTGTGCGAGGTCAGGCTCATCAGGTCAACCGGCAAGGTCGCCAGATCAATGTCGACGCGGCCGGTGGCCTGCGCGGCGTCCACATGGAAAATGATGCCTTTTTCGCGGCACAGGGCGCCAATCGCCGGGATGTCCTGGATCACGCCAATTTCGTTGTTGACGAACATGACGCTGACAATGATGGTGTCGGGGCGGATCGCCGCCTTCAGCACCTCGAGGTCGAGCAGACCATCGGCCTGCACGTCGAGATAAGTCACTTCAAATCCCTGGCGCTCCAGCTCCCGGCAGGTGTCGAGCACGGCCTTGTGCTCGGTCTTGACCGTGATCAGGTGTTTGCCTTTGGACTTGTAAAAATGCGCAGCACCCTTGAGCGCCAGGTTGTTGGACTCGGTGGCACCGCTGGTCCAGACGATCTCGCGCGGGTCGGCACCAATCAGCTCGGCCACCTGCTCGCGGGCTTTTTCCACCGCAGCTTCTGCTTCCCAGCCCCACGCATGACTGCGTGAAGCGGGATTGCCAAAATGCTCGCGCAACCAGGGAATCATGGCGTCCACCACGCGCGGGTCGCACGGGTTCGTGGCGCTGTAGTCCATGTAAATGGGGAAGTGTGGGGTTTCCATGTGGCTAGCTTTTTATTTCAGGGCTGGCTTGCAGCATCAGCATCAAAAATGGACGGCAGTCTGCCCCCGGTTTTCCACCGGCAGCGACCGGCCGGATCAGGACTTGGAGAACGCGTTACCCAGGGCAAACACCGAATTGGGCGCGTTGACGCGCATCGGCTTGGCCACCGGCGCTGTGAAGATGGCTTTCTTCACCATGGGTGTGTTTTCGACCACGACGCCCTTGGCGAGCTGGTCGTCGACCAGCTTTTGCAGGGTCACGGAGTCGAGAAATTCCACCATGCGGCTGTTCAGCGAAGCCCACAACTCGTGCGTCATGCAACGACCACCGTCACCGAGACAGTTTTCCTTGCCGCCGCATTGGGTCGAGTCGATGGGTTCGTCCACCGACACAATGATGTCGGCAACGGTGATGGCTGCCGCCTTGCGGCCCAGGGTGTAACCGCCGCCGGGGCCACGGGTGGACTCGACGAGTTCATGGCGGCGCAGCTTGCCGAACAACTGCTCAAGGTAGGACAGCGAAATCTGCTGGCGCTGGCTGATGGCCGCCAGGGTAACGGGGCCGTTGTTCTGGCGCAGGGCCAGGTCAATCATCGCGGTGACCGCAAAGCGGCCTTTGGTCGTGAGGCGCATTTTCAAGCTCCTTAAAAGTTGGCTTGACTGTCGTTTGGCTCACCCTGCCAAGCTCGTGGCTTGAAAGGGAACTTTTTCTCCACCCGCCCCGGCCTGTCGGCCTGATCGGCTACAGGGCTTTTGTTGTTCTGCTTGTTCTTGACTGTTTTCGTCAAGTATAGCACAGATGCCCGACCGATTCACTCGTCATTGTACCGCTCACACCACTTTGTCCAAGACAAACAAAGCCGAATCCGTGACGAAAGTCCCGCTTCCCCGTTTCATTTTCAGCTCGCCACCGGCGGCACGTTGTCCACACCCGGCGCGCCAAAAGCCTGCGCCTTGAGCACATGCAACTGGTCGCGAACGCCGGCCGCCCTTTCGAATTCCAGGTTTTTGGCGTGTTCGATCATCTGTTTCTCCAGCCGCTTGATTTCCCGGGCAATGTCTTTCTCGCTCATGTCCTCCACCAGGGCCTTCTGCAACTCGAGCTTTTCCGCTTCCTTGCCGGATTTTTCGCTATACACACCGTCAATCAGGTCCTTGATGCGCTTGACGATGCTGCGCGGCGTGATCCCATGTTCGAGGTTGAAAGCGATCTGTTTGTTCCGGCGGCGTTCGGTCTCGCTCATCGCCTTCTTCATGGAGTCGGTGATGCGGTCCGCATACAGGATGGCCCGGCCATTGAGGTTGCGGGCGGCCCGGCCTATGGTCTGGATCAGGCTGCGCTCGGCGCGCAAGAAACCTTCCTTGTCGGCGTCCAGGATGGCGACCAGGCTGACTTCAGGGATGTCCAGGCCTTCCCGCAGCAAATTGATGCCGACCAACACGTCGAAGGCGCCCAGGCGCAGGTCACGCAGGATTTCCACACGCTCGACCGTGTCCACATCGCTGTGCAGGTAACGCACCTTGACGCCGTTGTCGGTGAGGTAATCGGTGAGCTGCTCGGCCATGCGTTTGGTCAGGGTGGTGATCAGCACCCGTTCGTTCTTGTCGACGCGGATGCGGATTTCCTGCAGCACGTCGTCGACCTGGTGCGTGGCCGGCCGCACCTCCACCTCGGGGTCTACCAGCCCGGTGGGCCGCACCACCTGCTCGACCACCTTGCCGGCGTGCTGCTGCTCGTAGGCAGCGGGCGTGGCCGAGACAAAAATCGCCTGCCGCATCTTGGTCTCGAACTCCTCGAACTTCAGCGGCCGGTTGTCCAGCGCACTGGGCAGGCGAAAGCCGTACTCGACCAGCGTGGTCTTGCGCGAGCGGTCGCCGTTGTACATGGCGTTGAGCTGGCCGATCATGACGTGACTCTCATCGAGAAACATGATCGCGTCTTTCGGCAGGTAGTCGCACAGCGTCGAGGGCGGCGAGCCCGGCGGCGCGCCGGAGAGGTGGCGGGTGTAGTTCTCGATGCCCTTGCAGTGGCCAATCTCGCTGAGCATCTCCAGGTCGAAACGCGTGCGCTGCTCGATGCGCTGGGCTTCGACCAGCTTGCCATCACCGACGAATTGCGCCACCCGCTCGGACAGTTCAAGCTTGATGGTTTCGACCGCCGCCATGACCTTGTCGCGCGGCGTCACGTAATGGCTCTTGGGGTAGACCACAAAACGCGGCACCTTCTGGCGGATGCGCCCAGTCAGCGGGTCGAACAGCGAAAGCGTTTCGATCTCGTCGTCGAACAGTTCGATGCGGATGGCGAGTTCGGAATGTTCGGCCGGAAACACGTCGATCACGTCGCCGCGCACGCGGAAGGTACCGCGCGCAAAGTCCTGGTCGTTGCGCGCGTACTGCATACGGATCAGGCGCGAGATCACGTCGCGCTGGTTCATCTTGTCGCCGCTGCGTGCGATGAAACGCATCTGCGTGTAGTCCTCGGGCGCGCCTATGCCGTAAATCGCGCTGACGGTCGCCACGATGATGGTGTCGCGCCGTTCCAGCACGCTTTTGGTCGCCGACAGGCGCATCTGTTCGATGTGTTCGTTGATCGCAGAGTCTTTTTCAATGAACAGGTCGCGCTGGGGCACATAGGCCTCGGGCTGGTAGTAGTCGTAATAACTGACGAAATACTCAACGGCGTTTTTCGGGAAGAACTCGCGGAACTCGCTGTACAGCTGAGCCGCCAGCGTCTTGTTGGGGGCAAACACAATCGCCGGCCGTCCCATCCGGGCAATCACGTTGGCCATGGTGAAGGTCTTGCCGGAGCCCGTTACACCCAGCAGGGTCTGGAAGACCTCGCCGTCATGGAGGCCCTCGACCAGTTGCTCGATCGCCACGGGCTGGTCCCCCGCCGGGGGGTAGGGCATGAAGAGCTCGAACGGGGAGTCCGGAAAGCGCACAAATTCGCCGTTGACAGGCGCTTGGCTGGACTCTGGCATGACTTCAATCAGTTCTGGCATAAAAAACTCAAAATAGGCCCGCTAAAATCCGGGGCAACCGAACAGAATACGACATTTGGGTGGCCGGCGGAAACTTGAACCGCCAGTCTCCGGGATGTCTGCGTAACAGCCGGTAAACCAATTGGCGCGCCGGGCCGTTAAAAAAAACACAAACCACCCTTCCAGAGGATTTTCATGTCGCTTTTCACCGCCGTCGAAATGGCCCCCCGTGACCCCATATTGGGCCTGAACGAGCAATTCAATGCCGACACCAACCCGAACAAGGTCAATCTCGGCGTCGGCGTGTATTACGACGATGACGGCAAGCTGCCCCTGCTGCAGTGTGTGCAGGCCGCCGAAAAGGCCATGATGGCGTCGCCCAAGCCGCGCGGCTACTTGCCCATGGACGGTGTGGCTGCCTATGACGCGGCCGTCAAGGCCCTCGTCTTCGGCGCCGACAGCGAGCCCGTCAAAAGTGCGCGCGTTGCCACCGCCCAAGGCATAGGCGGCACCGGCGGCCTGAAAATCGGCGCCGACTTCCTGAAAAAGCTCAGCCCGAGCGCCAAGGTCCTGATCAGCGACCCGAGCTGGGAGAACCACCGCGCCCTGTTCGCCCAGGCCGGCTTCACGGTGGAGAGCTACCCTTACTACGACGCCGCCAAGCGCGGTGTCAACTTCGAGGGCATGCTCGCGGCGCTGAACGCCGCTCCCGCCGGCACCATCGTCGTGCTGCACGCCTGCTGCCACAACCCGACGGGCTACGACATCACCAGCGCCCAGTGGGACCAGGTGATTGCCGCCGTCAAGGCCCGCCAGTTGACCCCTTTCCTGGACATGGCCTACCAGGGCTTCGGCCAGGGCATCCAGGAAGATGGCGCCGTGATCGGCAAGTTTGTCGCTGCCGGCCTGTCCTTCTTTGTCTCGACTTCGTTTTCCAAGAGCTTCAGCCTGTACGGCGAGCGCGTCGGCGCCCTGTCGGTGTTGTGCGAGAACAAGTACGAGGCCGATCGGGTGCTGTCGCAACTCAAGATCGTGATTCGCACCAATTACAGCAACCCGCAGATCCACGGTGCCACCGTGGTCGCCAACGTGCTGAACAACCCCGAACTGCGCGTGCTCTGGGAAAAAGAGCTGGGCGAGATGCGCGTGCGCATCAAGGACATGCGCCAGAAGCTGGTGGACGGCCTGAAAGCCGCTGGCGTGAAAGAAGACATGAGCTTCATCACCAAGCAGGTCGGCATGTTCAGCTACTCCGGCCTGACGAAAGACCAGATGGTGCGCCTGCGCAATGAATTCGGCGTTTACGGCACCGACACCGGCCGCATGTGTGTGGCCGCGCTGAACAGCCACAACATCGCCCACGTCTGCGCGTCCATCGCCAAGGTGATGTAAATCGGCGAGGCCGGCCTGCCGCAGCGGTTTGTGCAGGATGCCCTGCGCAACCCCTGCAACCGGGCCCTGCTGGAGCGACTTCCCGAACTGGATTTGCCCGACGCCTGGCTGGTCGGGGGTTGCCTGTTCCAGACCGTCTGGAACCTGCTGGACGGCTGCTCACCCGATACAGGCATCCGCGACTACGATATTTTCTACTTCGACCCCAAAGACCTTTCCGATCACTCGGAGCAAGCCGTCAACCGGCGGGCACAGGCTCTTTTTTCCGGCCTGGGCGTCCAGCTCGATGTCAGAAACCAGGCGCGTGTGCATACCTGGTACCCGGCGTATTTCGGGCGGCCCTGCCCGCGGCTGCAAAACGCCTGTGAGGGCGTGGACCGCTTTCTGGTGGGCAGCACCAGCGTCGGTTTACGCCGGGAAGCCGGCCACATACAGGTTTACGCGCCCTACGGACTGGACGACATGTACCGGGGCATCCTCAGCCCCAACCCTCGCGTGGACCACGGGCCCTTGTATGACCACAAGGTGCGGGACTATCAGGCGCGCTGGAACTGGCTGAGGCGGCCCGAACCGATGCCACTTGCGGCTGCAAGCCAGGATTTATAGAAAAAGTGCCTGCAGCCCTTATGGATAAAGCGAAGAAAGCTATCTATTTGATAGCGAAAGGCGATGCAACCTTGGCCACCCCGGATCAGGCACCGACCGTCGTCGGATCGTAGAAGAATCGCTCTTCCACAATCCTGTCACCCTCCCAGCGCTGGTGCGCCAGTTCGTCGATACGCAGCATCGAGCCTGAAACACGGGTGAACTCGAAGACCCAGTGGATCACGACGAAGTCGCCATCGACCAGGAAAGACTCCACCGGCAAGGTGCGCATCGCGCTGCAGGCGGCCATGACGGCCCGCTCGTAGGTCACCAGCGCGTCGCGGCCGCGCCGGGGTGGCTGGCTGTTTTCCTGCATGCTGGCGTCGGGCGCATAAAACTGCTCGATGGCCTCGACGTAATGGCCCTGCTCCACCAGCGCGATGAATTCCTGGACGGTTTGGCGGCTTGGCATGTGTCTATGTGTTCCTGGTTCAGCCCCAGATCACGGAGCGCATGGAGATCGAGCCGAACTGGAAACTGGTGTTGAAAAAACGTGGCGCTTCACTGCTGTCCACCGCCGCTGCCGCATACAGCAGGGGCAGGTAATGTTCATGGGTCGGGTGCGCCATCAGCGCCAGCTGGCCCAGTTTCTGGAAGTTCTGCAGCGCGTCCAGGTTGCCCTGTTGAATGTAGCCCCCGGTGGTCTGGTCGAACTCCAGTGCCCAGTCGTAGGCCTGGTTGCCGGCCGCACCACGCTGCGCCTGGCGCAGGTTGTGCACGATGTTGCCGCTGCCAACGATCAGCACGCCACGCTCGCGCAGGCCTTTGAGCTGTTTCGCCAGCGCGTAGTGGTCGGAGGGCGGACGGCTGTAGTCCATGCTTAGCTGCAGCACCGGAATGCCGGCGTCGGGAAACATGGGCTGGAGTACCGACCAGGCGCCGTGGTCCAGGCCCCAGGCGTCCAGGTCCACCCCCAAGGGCGCCGAAGCGCGCTGCCTGACAAAACGGCTGATCTCGCGTGCGGCGGCGGGTGCGCCCGGCGCCGGGTACTGCTGGTCGAACAGCTCCTGCGGAAAACCACCGAAATCATGGATGGTCTTGGGTTGCGCCATGCCGGTCACCCACCAGCCTTCTGTCAGCCAATGGGCTGAAATACACAGCACCAGCTGCGGCGGCGGGAATTTGTCGCCAAATTCCGCAGCCAGCGCCTGCCAGCTACGGCGGTATTCGTTGTCGCCAATCGCGTTCATGGGACTGCCATGGCCGACAAACAGCACCGGCATCCGGTCCGATTTTTTCAGGGAGGTGAATTCGTCAAGCGCCAGGGCGCCGGTCATTTCGTTCATAAACTATCCATCAGGGCACCCCGTGCCGTTGGCCAGGGCGCTTTACGCGGCACCAGGAAGGCCTTTGTGCCTGTCTGCCGGGGAGATATTCAGACATACAGAGGCCGGACATGTGCAATTTTCCATCGAATGGCAGAAAGAAGTGTCCTCCAGCCCCTCCGTATTGGTGTTTGCCCTCCATTTAATCGTAAGCACACCTGTTATTATTTGTTGCACTGCAACATATCGCTGTACAAAGGTCAGACCATGCTTTATCAAGTTTATGAAACCCAGCGTTCGCTGATGGAGCCGTTTGTCGACTTCGCCCAGGCCGCCGCCAAGCTCTACAACAATCCCCTCTCGCCCTTGAGCAAGAGCCCGCTGGCGCAGCGGGCGGCAGCCGGCTACAGCCTGATTTACCGCCTCGGCAAGGACTACGAAAAACCGGTCTTCGGCCTGACCACCGTCGATGTGGATGGTACCGGTGTGGCGGTGCACGAACGGGTTGAGCTGGACAAGCCCTTTTGCGAGCTGCGCCGCTTCAAGCGCTTCACCGACGATCCGGCCACCCTGACCACACTCAAGAGCCAGCCGGCCGTGTTGATCGTGGCCCCGCTGTCAGGTCACTACGCGACCTTGCTGCGCGACACCGTCAAAACCATGCTGAAGGACCACAAGGTCTACATCACCGACTGGAAAAACGCCCGCACCGTGCCGCTGTCGGACGGCGCCTTCTCGCTCGACGATTACGTCAACTACGTGCAGGAATTCATCACCCACGTGCAGGGCATCTATGGCAATTGCCATGTGATCAGCGTCTGCCAGCCCACCGTGCCGGTGCTGGCCGCCATTTCGCTGATGGCCAGCCGCGGCGAAACCACGCCGCTGTCCATGACCATGATGGGCGGACCCATTGACGCGCGCAAGTCGCCGACCGCCGTCAACAACCTGGCCATGAACAAGAGTTATGAGTGGTTCGAGAACAATGTGATTTACAAGGTGCCGGGCAATTTCCCCGGCGCCGGCCGTCGCGTCTATCCCGGTTTCCTGCAGCACACCGGGTTTGTCGCCATGAACCCGAGCAACCACGCCAAAAGCCACTACGACTATTTCAAGGATCTGATCAAGGGCGATGACGCCAGCACCGAAGCCCACACCCGGTTTTATGACGAGTACAACGCCGTGCTGGACATGGACGCCGACTACTACCTGGACACCATCAAGACCGTGTTCCAGGAGTTCAAGCTGGTCAACGGTACCTGGGACGTGAAGTCCAGGCACGGCAAAATCGAGCGGGTCCGCCCCGAGGACATCACCACCACGGCCCACTTCACGGTGGAAGGCGAGCTCGACGACATCTCCGGCTCCGGCCAGACCGAAGCCGCCCATGGCCTTTGCTACAACGTGCCCAAGGCACGCCAGAAGCACATGGAAGTCAAGGGCGCCGGACATTACGGCATTTTCAGCGGCCGACGCTGGCGCGACATCGTGTATCCGCAGGTCAAGGCTTTCATTCTTGAGCACAACCAGGGGCCGTCCCTTTCTGCAAACGGCAAGGCCGCTCCAAAGAAGGCAACAAAGTCCGCTGTGAAACCAGCCCCCCAGACGGCAACCAGGCCCGCCACCCGCAGCGTCGCCAAAAAGAGCGTCGCCAGGAAATAAAGCGCATCAACGGTGGGGGCGGCGTCGTGAACCTGCTTGCCGAACGGCTCAATGCCGCGCTGCCGCAAACGCAGTGCACACGCTGCGGCTACCCTGACTGCTCGGCCTACGCGCAGGCCCTGGCCGATGGCCAGGCAGGGATCAACCAGTGCCCGCCGGGCGGTGCCGAAGGCATCACGCGCCTGGCCCTGATCACCGGCCGCCCCGCCCTCCCCCTCAACCCCGACAACGGCAACGAAGGACCGCGACAGATGGCCGTGATCGACGAGGCCTGGTGCATAGGCTGCACCTTGTGCCTCGACGCCTGCCCGGTGGACGCCATCGTTGGCAGCAACAAGCAGATGCACACCGTGATCGAGTCCTGCTGCACCGGCTGCGAACTCTGCCTTCCGGTGTGCCCGGTGGACTGCATCAGCCTGGAAAACGTCACGGGTGAGCGCACCGGCTGGGCCGCCTGGTCGGAAGCCGACGCCGGGCTGGCCCGAAAACGCTATGAAATTCATAGCTACCGGCGCTTGCTGGACGAGGGTAAAAACCAGAAAAGGCTTGAAGAAAAAGCCGAGGCCGCGCTAGCCGACCTGCCCGGGCATTCCCGACACACGGACCCTGTGGTGCTGGACCAGAAACGCGCCGTGATCGAAGCGGCACTGGCGCGCGCACGGGCCAGGCGTGAGCCGGGTAACGGTAGCGCCTAGTTCATTGCAGCGTCAGCCCAGCGCGTCATTGACCGAGTCCCGGAACTCGGCCAGGCTGACCGCGCTGTCAATCTCTCGTGGCAAGGCATCACGAATCGAGAACACCCCCAGGATTTTTCCGGCCGACGAGACAATCGGCAAATGCCGGAAGCCGCGCTCGAGCAGGATCAGCACGGCATCCGACACCGCCAACTCGGGCACCACACACAGGGGGTTCTGCGTCATCACCTCGGACACCGGGGTTTTTTTGGCATTCAGGGCCTTGGCCAGCACACGGGTCATCAGGTCACGCTCGGTCAGGATGCCCTGCATGACGCCGGCAACGTCAATGACCAGCACACTGCCGCAGTTGGCCTTGGTCATCAGACAGGCGGCCTGCCAGACGCTGGCCTGCGGCGGGCAACTCACCACATGCCGGTGCGGAATGGATTGAAACACGGTACGTTCAGACATGAGGTTCCTCCTGTCCATCGGGCATCGGTTAACGCAGGGATGAATTGACCTTGTCCAGCGCGCGCCCGCCCGGGCACAGCGCCGAGGCATCGAACTGGTTCAGCGGTGTAGCGCTGGTGTTCAGCGCCACATGCAGATCGGTCGCCAACTGGTCCACGTAAAGCAGCCCGGTGACAACCTCACCGCGCGCTTGGTGCGCATTCATGTAACTCAGGGCCGCGTAACGATCGGTGGGGTCGTAGTCTGCCTGCAGCTTGCGAAAGCGCAGGCTGGAGCCGTCGTGCTGCACCACCTCGATCACCTCGCCCGGCGCGTAGCTGGCGGTGATTTCCTCGCGGCCGGTGATGAAGTCGATGCGGTTGACCGACTCGTTGTGCTCGCGCACATAGTCGTAGCTCTTGGTGCTCCCCGCATGGTTGTTGAAGGCCACGCAGGGACTGATGATGTCAATGAAGGCTGCACCGCCGTGGCCGATGGCCCCCTTGATCAGCGGCACCAGCTGGGCCTTGTCGCCCGAAAAGCCGCGCGCCACGTAGGTCGCGCCCAGCTGCAGCGCGAGGGCCACCAGATCGACCGGGCTGTCGCTGTTGACCACACCCTTCTTGCTTTTGGAGCCCTGGTCGGCTGTCGCCGAAAACTGCCCCTTGGTCAGGCCGTACACGCCGTTGTTCTCGACCAGGTAGACCATGTTGACGCCGCGCCGCATCGCGTGGGCGAACTGGCCCAGGCCAATCGACGCAGAATCACCGTCCCCCGAGACACCGAGGTACAGCAGGTCCCGGTTGGCCAGGTTGGCGCCGGTCAGCACCGAGGGCATGCGACCATGCACGGTATTGAAGCCATGGGAGGCACCGAGAAAATAGTCCGGCGTCTTGGAGCTGCAGCCTATGCCCGAAAGTTTGGCGACGCGGTGCGGTGCTATGTCGAGTTCCCAGCAGGCCTGGATGATGGCCGCCGAGATCGAGTCGTGCCCGCACCCGGCGCACAGCGTGGAAATTTTTCCCTCGTAGTCGCGCCGGGTGTAGCCGACCTTGTTGACGGTCAGCGACGGGTGGTGCAAGCGGGGCTTGGCCAGATAAGTCATGTCATGTGCTCCCTGCCCTGTTCTTGAGCCTTGTCCGCCTGCGCCTTCACGTGCGCGGTGATGGCCGCGGTGATGAAACGCGCGGTGATCGGCGTGCCGTCGTAATGCAGTACCCGCACCAGACGCGCCGGATCAACATCGAGTTCGTTGACCAGCAGGCAATGCATTTGCGCATCGCGGTTCTGCTCGACCACAAACACCCTGTCATGCCCGGCAATGAATTGCGCGACCAGGGCAGGGAAAGGAAAAGCCCGCAGCCGCAGTGCATCGATGTGGATCCCGGCTTCGGTCAACACATCCAGCGCCTCATTCATGGACGGGCTGGTGGAGCCGAAATAGATCACGCCCAGCCGGGTCGGGCGCGCGGCGGGCCGCAGCACCGGCTGCGGCACCAGCGTGGCCGCGGTCTCGAACTTCTTCAGCAGGCGCTGCACGTTGTAGATATAGTCCGGCCCGCGCTCTGAATACTGCGCGTAGGCATTGCGTGTGGTGCCGCGCGTGAAATAACTGCCCTTGCTCGGATGTGTGCCCGGCAAGGTGCGCCACGGGATGCCGTCCCCGTCCACGTCCTTGTAGCGGCCAAAATCCTTGCCGGCTTCAAGTTCGTCCGCTGTCATGACCTTGCCGCGGTCATAGCTGCGGCTGTCGTCCCAGGCAAAGGGTTCGCACAGGCGCTGGTTCATGCCGATGTCCAGGTCGGTCATCACAAACACCGGCGTCTGCAGCCGGTCGGCCAGATCCAGCGCCGCCGCGGCGTGTTCAAAACACTCGTGCGGGTCCTCCGGCAGAAGCAGCACATGTTTGGTGTCGCCATGCGAGGCATAGGCGCAGGAGATCAGGTCGGCCTGCTGGGTGCGGGTCGGCATGCCGGTGGACGGGCCGCCGCGCTGCACGTTGATGATGGTGACCGGAATCTCGGCAAAGTAGGCCAGGCCGAGGAACTCGGTCATCAGCGACACCCCTGGCCCCGAGGTCGCGGTGAAGGCGCGTGCACCGTTCCAGCCGGCGCCCACCACCATGCCGATGGAGGCAATTTCATCTTCGGCCTGCACCACGGCGTAGTTGTGCCGGCCGGTCGCAGGGTCCACCCGGTACCTGGCGCAATAGGACTGGAAGGCTTCGGCCACCGAGGACGAGGGGGTGATGGGGTACCAGGCCGCAACGGTGGCGCCGCCATAGACGCAGCCCAGCGCCGCGGCGCTGTTGCCATCCACAAAAATCCTGTTGCCGACCTGGTTGCTGCGCTTCACACGAATGCCCAGAGGACCCTTCAGGTGCTCGCTGGCAAAGTCCCGCCCCAGATGCAGCGCCTGCACATTCGACGCCAGCAGTTTCTCCTTGCCCTTGTACTGCTCACCGAACAGTTTTTCCAGGACCTCCGGCTCGATTTCCAGCAGCACCGACAGCGCCCCCACATACACGATGTTCTTGAAAAGCTGGCGCTGTCGCGGGTCGCTGTAAACGGCGTTGCAGATTTCCGTCAGCGGCATGCCAATGACATGAATGTCTTCGCGAAACTTTTCCGGCGGCATGGGCCGGGTACTGTCGTAAAACAGGTACCCACCGGGCTCCAGTTCGGCCACATCGGCATCCCAGGTCTGCGGATTCATCGCCACCATCATGTCAATGCCGCCACGCCGGCCCTGGTAACCCCTGTCACTCACACGCGCTTCGTACCAGGTCGGCAAGCCCTGGATGTTGCTGGGGAAAATATTGCGCGGACTGACCGGCACCCCCATGCGCAAAATGGCCTTGGCAAACAGCTCGTTGGCCGAGGCGGAGCCGGAGCCGTTGACGTTGGCGAACTTGATTACAAAGTCGTTGACCGCTTCAATTCTTTTTTTCATGCCGGCACTCCTGTTGCGCGTGTGTCAGCCTTGTTGGCAGCGCGACAGGACGGCCCGGCCTGCGTGGTCTGCAAGAGAAATTTCTGCATGTCCCAGGCGCCGGTCGGACAGCGCTCGGCACACAGGCCGCAATGCAGGCAGACATCCTCGTCCTTGACCATCACCCGCCCGGTCTTGAGTTCGCCGGACACATAGAGGTCCTGCACCAGGTTCAGCGCCGGAGCCTTGAGCCGCGTGCGCAAATCGGCCTCTTCGCCATTGGCGGTGAAGCTGATGCAGTCCATCGGGCAGATATCGACACAGGCGTCGCATTCGATGCAGGCCGGCGCAGCGAACACCGTCTGCACATCGCAGTTCAGACAGCGCCCGGCTTCCTTGAAGGCCGTTGCGGCGTCGAAACCGAGTTCCACCTCGACACGTATGCTGGCCAGCGCAATTTCCGCCTTGGCCCAGGGCACCTTGAAACGGGCATCGTTGGAAGTGTCGTTGTCATAACTCCACTCATGAATGCCCATCTTGGTGGACATCAGGTTGGTCATCGGGTCGGGCCGGCGGTGGATGTCCTCACCGTGGAGAAAGCGGTCGATCGACACCGCTGCCTCATGGCCGTGCGCCACCGCCGTGATGATGTTTTTCGGACCGAAGGCCGAATCGCCGCCGAAAAAAACATGGGGCACGGTGGACTGGAAAGTTTCCTTGCCCAGCACCGGCAGCCCCCATTTGTCGAAGGTGACGCCGCAGTCGCGCTCTATCCAGGGAAAGGCGTTTTCCTGGCCGACGGCAATCAACACGGCGTCGCATTCCACCCGCACGTCCGGCGCGCCGGTCGGCACCAGACTGCGTTTGCCGCTGCCGTCGTAGACCGCCTGGACCACTTCAAAAGTCATGCCGGTGAGCTTGCCCTGGTCATGTTCGAAAGACTTGGGCACATGGAAGTTGATGATGGGAATGCCTTCGTGCTGGGCGTCTTCCTTCTCCCAGGGCGACGCTTTCATTTCGTCGAAGCCGCTGCGCACAATCACCTTCACGTCGCTGCCACCCAGGCGCCGTGCCGAGCGGCAGCAATCCATGGCCGTGTTGCCGCCTCCGAGCACGATCACGCGCTGGCCGATGGATGTGATGTGGCCGAAGGACACCGAGGCCAGCCAGTCGATGCCGATGTGGATGTTCTCCTTGATATCGCTGCGGCCCGGCAGGTCCAGGTCGCGCCCGCGCGGCGCACCGCAGCCGACAAACACCGCGTCGTAGTCCTGCGCCAGCAAGCCCTTCATGGAGGCGATGCGCTGGCCGCTGTTGAAGTTCACGCCCAGGTCCAGGATGTAGCCGGTTTCCTCGTCGATCACCGACTCGGGCAGGCGAAAGCGCGGAATCTGGGTGCGGATGAAGCCGCCGGCCTTGGCCTCGCCGTCAAAGACCGTGACTTCGTAACCGAGCGGGGCCAGGTCGCGTGCCACTGTCAGCGAGGCCGGGCCGGCACCGATGCAGGCAATACGCTTGCCGTTTCGGGGAGCGACCTCGGGCATGCGCTGGCGGACATCATTTTTCATGTCGGCGGCCACCCGCTTGAGGCGGCATATCGCCACCGGTTCCGGCTGCTCGCCATTGTTCTCCTCGACGCGGCCCCTGCGACAGGCCGGCTCGCAGGGCCGGTCGCAGGTGCGGCCCAGAATGCCGGGAAACACATTGGACACCCAGTTGACCATGTAGGCGTCGGTGTAGCGCCCCTGGCCGATCAGGCGGATGTATTCAGGAACGGGGGTATGGGCGGGACAGGCCCATTGGCAATCGACGACCTTGTGGAAGTAGGACGGCTGGGCGACGTTGGTTGGCTGCAAAACGCTGTCTCCTTCGCCCCGCTGCAACACCACCGGGTCAGGAGGCCAGGCCAGTTTACGCCTGGCCCGGCGAACAGCGCTCTCGGGTGAATCCCTCAGTTCCTCCTCAACCCCGTGGTGCCCGCATCAGCCCGCCACGAGGTTTTTATAGACACCGCAGCCCACAAACACATCGTCCACCTGCTGGACAAAAGACATCTTGGTCTGAACCTTGCCGGTGATCGGGTGGGTGATGCCGTACTCCACCCAGCCCGGCTCGTCGCTGGCCTGGTCGATGATGGACTGGAGCAATTTCCCGCCGTCGATGCCGGGGATGTCCTGCACCCGTGTGCCGACCTTCGACGGGTTGCCGCCGAAGGCGAGGTAGCTGCCGTGGCTGTCGAGTGCAAAAACATACATGTCGCGGTCGTGAAACCCCCTGGCGGGCAGCGTGAGGTCGCGCAGGAAGGCCTCTTTCGACCTGTGCTGGCGGTGCGCCACGGCACGCGCCACCAGGGCCACCGCTTCTTCGGCCGACCCCTGCTGCAGCTTGAACAAGGCCACCGACTGCACCAGCGTGCCGGCCCGCGCCTCCAGGTTGACGGCCTGGCTGACCGCGCGCTCCACCATCCGGGCATTGCTCTGGGTGATCTCATCGAGCTGGTGCACGGCCGAGGTGATTTCAGTCAGGCCCGTGCTCTGCTCGGCGCTGGAGGCCGATATCTGCGACATGTTGGCCGCCACGTCGCGGATGCCCGAAACGATCTGGTTCATGTTGATGCCCGCCGCACGGATTTTTTCCGCACTGGCCGCCACCTGGCCCGACGACACACCGATCAGCTGGCGGATTTCCCGGGCCGAGTCGGCCGAACGCTGCGCCAGCGAGTGCACCTCGCTGGCCACCACCGCAAAGCCTCGGCCCGACTCGCCGGCACGTGCCGCCTCCACGGCCGCGTTGAGCGCCAGGATGTTGGTCTGGAACGCCAGCCCGTCGATCACCCCGACGATGTCGCCCATGCGTTTGGCGCTGCCCTGCACGGCTTCCACCGACTCGATGGCCTGCGCCATGGCCGTCGCGCCCTGGTCGGCCACATCCCGCACCTGGGCGGCCCGGGCGCTGGCCTGACCGGCCATGCCGGCATTGGCCTGAACCGTGGCCGACAGCTGTTCCACGCTGGCCGCCGTTTCCTCGAGGTTGGCCGCCTGCCGCCCGGTGCGGTCCGACAGGTCCCGGTTGCCTATGGCCATGCTTTGGCCCGAATGGGCCACAAAAGCGGCGTTGCTGCGTACATTGGCCACCATGCCGGACAGGGTGCAGCCCAACTCGCCCATGGCCTGGGCCAGCTGGCCGGCCTCGTCGGGACCGCGTCTCGCCAGGTCCAGACGCAAATCGCCGGCCACCAATTGCCGGCTCGCCAGGATCACCTGCTGCAGATCCTGCGCAAGGCTGCGGTGAAAAGCCAGCAGCAAATAAAGCAACAGCAGCAGCCCCGCACCGCCGATGGCAAGCACGCTGCCCGGGCTGCTGAAGCCGCTACTGCCCAGCAGGCGCTGCAGCGCCAGCAGCAGCAGCGGCAACGCCGCCACACACCCCAGCAGGGCCAGCTTGCCTGCCAGACGCAGCCGGCGCAGCAAGCAGGTGGCTGGATAAAGCAGCTTGCCAAATATCATGAGGATTCTCCGGAGTCGCGGCCTGAAAACCGGCCCGAGGTGCCGTTGCGCCGGCCCGGTGACTGGTGTCAGGGGACCCGCGTGGCAGACACCCGCACGGCCGTGCGTACACAGGGAACCGCCAGCAAGCATTGCCCGACAGCCAGCCAGTACCAGCCCGGTTGCAGTGCTGCACCAACGGATCAGGGTGCTCTCACTTAACGGCTGCGGAGCCTGAAAACTGAAGCCGGGTTATCCCGAAGGGCGCGTTCTCTTTTCAGCCGGCCAGCCTGGAGAAGGCCTGAACCACCTCGGGCGGCGCCTGCACCAGCTCGATCAGCACACCCTCGCCTGCGACCGGAAACTCGTCATTCGCCTTGGGATGCAGAAAGCAGATGTCGAAACCCGCCGCGCCGGGGCGGATGCCGCCCGGGGCAAAGCGCACGCCTTGGGCGGTCAGCCACTCCACAGCCCTGGGCAGGTCGTCAATCCACAGCCCGACATGGTTCAGCGGCGTGGTGTGCACGGCGGGTTTTTTGTCCGGGTCCAGCGGCTGCATCAGGTCCACCTCGACCTTGAACGGCCCGCTGCCGATGGCGCAAATGTCTTCATCGACGTTTTCGCGCTCGCTGCGGAAAGTGCCGGTGACTTCCAGGCCCAGCATCTCGACCCAGAGTTTTTGCAGACGTTGCTTGTCGGGGCCGCCTATGGCGATTTGCTGGATGCCCAGCACCTTGAACGGGCGGGCCATCAGACGAATTCCACAATCGGCTGGTCCACGCTGAGCGACTCGCCCTTGCCGGCCAGCACCTTGCCGACCACACCGTCCGCCGTCGCGAACAACACGTTCTCCATCTTCATGGCCTCGATCACCGCCACGCGTTCGCCGGCCTGCACCTTCTGGCCGGGCTGCACCGCGACCTCCACCAGCAGCCCGGGCATGGGCGAGAGCACAAAGCGGCTCATGTCCGGCGGCGCCTTGTAGGGCATCAGTGCGTGAAGCTTCGCCGCGCGAGGTGTGAGAACCATCGCATCGAGCCGTGTGCCGTTGTGGGCTATACGGATGGCCATGGGATTGCGGCCCACGCCGCGCTCAACCTGCGCGGCGAACGGGTCGCCATTGACCGTGCCGCGGATGCGGGCCCCACCCAGATGCCAGTTGCTACATATTTCATAGCTGCCAGCGCCCGTCTCCACTCGGCTGGAGCCCGATTTTGCTTGATAGTCCCGCACCATGGCCGCCTGCGAGGTGTTGTTGCCCTCGGCGCCCAGGTTGACCACCACAAACTCCTCGCCGACAGTCACGCCGTGCCCGGGCATCTGGCCGCTGATACCCGCAGCACGACCCAGCATGCGGCGGTTCACATAAGCGGCCAGCGCCACCAGAAAGTCCGGGTCGTCATGCGGCACGTCTTCGGCGCGGAAACCCTGGGCGTAGTTTTCGGCAATGAAGCCGGTGTTGAAGTCCCCGGCGACAAATTTGGGGTGCGCCAGCAGGGCCGCCTGAAAGGGGATGTTGCTGGACACGCCGCGAATCACAAAGCTGTTCAGGGCCTCGCGCATCTTCGCGATCGCGTCCCGGCGGTCGGTGCCGTGAACGATGAGCTTGGCAATCATCGAGTCGTAAAACATCGGAATCTCGCCGCCGTCCTGCACGCCGGTATCGACACGCACGCCGTACAACTGCGACGTGTCCGACGCAAACATGCTCTCCCTGGGCGGCTGGAAGCGCACCAGCCGGCCGGTGGACGGCAGGAAATTGCGGAAAGGGTCTTCGGCATTGATGCGGCACTCGATGGCCCAGCCATTGCGCTGCACGTCCTTCTGCGCCAGCGGCAGCTTTTCGCCGGCTGCCACGCGGATCATCAGCTCGACCAGGTCCAGGCCGGTGATGCATTCGGTCACTGGATGCTCCACCTGCAGCCGCGTGTTCATCTCGAGGAAGTAAAAACTCTGGTCCTTGCCGACCACAAACTCCACGGTACCGGCACTTTCGTACTTGACGGCCTTCGCCAGCGCGACGGCCTGCTCACCCATGGCCTTGCGTGTGGCCTCGCTGATGAAGGGCGACGGTGCCTCCTCGATCACCTTCTGGTGGCGACGCTGGATCGAACATTCACGCTCGTTGAGGTAAATCACATTGCCCTGGCTGTCGCCGATCAGCTGGATCTCGATGTGCCGTGGTTCCTCGACAAACTTTTCGATGAAAACGCGGTCATCGCCGAAGCTGTTGCGTGCTTCGTTGCGGCAGGAGGTAAAGCCTTCGAGCGCTTCCTTGTCGTTGAAGGCCACACGCAAGCCCTTGCCGCCGCCGCCGGCCGAGGCCTTGATCATCACCGGGTAGCCAATACCCCTGGCAATCTCGACCGCCTTCTCGGCAGTTTCAATCGCGTCATTGACACCGGGAATGCAGTTCACGCCCGCCGCACCGGCGAGTTTTTTCGACTCGATCTTGTCGCCCATGGCGGCAATCGAATAATGCTTGGGGCCGATGAACACCAGACCCTCCTCTTCCACACGTTTGGCAAAGCCGGCGTTTTCGCTGAGAAAGCCGTAGCCCGGGTGAATCGCCTGCGCACCTGTCTGTCTGGCCGCCGCAATGATCTTGTCGGCCTGCAGGTAACTCTCGCGGCTGGGCGCCGGTCCGATGTGGACGGCCTCGTCGGCCAGTTCGACGTGGCGCGCATCCTTGTCGGCGTCGGAGTACACCGCCACGGTCTGGATGCCCATCTTGCGGGCCGTGAGGATGACGCGGCAGGCGATTTCGCCCCGATTCGCCACCAGGATTTTTTCAAACATATGCCTTCTCCATAGAGGTGAAATCGCCTGCACCCACTGCGTGCGTCATGCGATGTAGCTTCGCTGCTGCGCCGCTTTGCGGCTGGTCACCGCGATTCGCTGTCAGGATTTTGGTAAACATTTTTCTCTTTCGATCAGGGAACGCAGCGCATCAGCCTTTAAGGCCTTTTTCCGCGCGTTGCTGTATGTCTTCGGTAGTCTGGTTCAGCGTGCACAAGGCCCCGATCAGCAGTGCCGAGCTGACGATGATGTGACGCTCGGGCCCCACGCCTTCGGCTTTCAAAATTTGGGCCTGCACCCCCATGGCCTGCAGCCGGTCGGCCAGTGCGGTCTGCACCGCCCACGGGACATTTGTGTCGGCAGGATCACCCAGCACAAAAACCCGCAAGCCCGGGTTCATGCGGGTCTTGTTCAGGTGCTCAATGGGTTCATACGAATCGGAATAACCTGTCGCATCGACCGTCCAGCCCCGCAGCTTCATGCGCATGGACGGCGAGGACACGGCCGAGGTCGGGACCGCACAAACCACGTCGGAGCGGTAACCCAGCAGCGAAGCGACCACATGGCCACCGCCACTTAATCCGGCAATCGAGATCTCTTCGATGCCATGGCGCTTCTTGATTTCATCGATCGCAGCGGACACCAGCCGCGCTTCGGGCTGGCGCCTGCGCTCCTTGTGCGAGCCGGAAGACCCGAAGGTACCCGGCCTGCCAATAAAAATATAGGGCACACCGAACCGCTGCGGCACGGTGTCGATGACTGCCTGTACCTTGGCCGGTGTCATGCCCGCATACGTTTTATCGACCACGATGTCCTGGGCCAGGAGGTCCCCGGCGAAGAAGAACAGCGCCCTTGGGTTCGCTCCGTCCTTGAGCCCGGCGTGCCAGTAGCGCAGACATTCGCCGCGTTCTCCCTCCGGTTGCGCCCACACTGCATTCGGCACGCTTGCGCACTGCGCTGCGGTCGCCTTGACGCCGCGGACGACGGCCTCGCTGGTGAGCGCTTCCTCATGGGCAGGCATGTCCACGCGATCCAGGACGGCATGCGCGCTGCCCGTGAGAAACAGCCCCAGCAGAGCTGGTGCAAGGCGAGCCCGGCCCCGCGCGTTCACAGCGGAATGTTCCCGTGTTTGCGCCACGGGTTCTCAAGCTTCTTGTCTTTCAGCATCACTAGCGAGCGGCAAATCCGCTTGCGGGTTTCGTGCGGCAGGATCACGTCGTCGATGAAGCCGCGCGCGCCAGCCACAAAGGGGTTGGCAAAACGCGCTTTGTACTCGGCCTCTTTCGCAGCCAGCTTGACCGGGTCTTTGCGGTCTTCGCGGAAGATGATTTCCACGGCGCCCTTGGCGCCCATCACGGCGATCTCGGCGTTGGGCCAGGCAAAGTTGACGTCGCCGCGCAGGTGTTTGGAACTCATCACGTCGTAGGCACCGCCGTAGGCCTTGCGCGTGATCACGGTGATTTTCGGTACCGTGCATTCGGCGTACGCATACAGCAGCTTGGCGCCGTGTTTGATGATGCCGCCGTACTCCTGGCTGGTGCCGGGCATGAAGCCGGGCACGTCCACGAAGGTGATCACCGGAATGTTGAAGGCATCGCAAAAACGCACGAAGCGCGCCGCCTTGATCGAGCTCTTGATGTCCAGGCAGCCGGCCAGCACCAGCGGCTGGTTGGCGACGATGCCGACGCTCTGGCCTTCCATGCGGGCGAAACCGATGATGATGTTTTTGGCGTATTCGGGCTGCAGCTCGAAGAAGTCGCCGTCGTCCACCGTCTTGGTGATCAGCTCCTTCATGTCGTAGGGCTTGTTCGGGTTCTCGGGCACCAGCGTGTCCAGGCTCAGGTCCATTCGAGCAGCCGGGTCGGCGCTCGGGCGGATAGGCGCCTTCTCTCGGTTGTTCAGGGGCAGGTAGTTGTAGAGCCGGCGCAGCATCAGGAGCGCCTCGACATCGTTTTCAAACGCCAGATCGGCCACGCCGCTGCGGGTGGTGTGGGTGGTGGCGCCCCCCAGTTCCTCGGCCGTCACCTCTTCATGGGTCACGGTTTTCACGACCTCGGGACCGGTGACAAACATGTAGCTGCTGTCCTTGACCATGAAGATGAAGTCGGTCATGGCCGGCGAATACACGGCACCACCAGCACAGGGGCCCATGACCATGCTGATCTGCGGCACCACGCCCGAGGCCATGACGTTGCGCTGGAAAACATCGGCATAACCACCGAGCGATGCCACGCCTTCCTGGATGCGCGCGCCGCCGGAATCGTTCAAGCCAATCACCGGTGCGCCCACCTTCATCGCCTGGTCCATCACCTTGCAGATTTTCTCGGCATGGGCCTCGCTGAGGGCGCCGCCGAACACCGTGAAGTCCTGGCTGAACACAAACACCAAGCGGCCGTTGATCATGCCGTAGCCGGTCACCACACCGTCGCCGGGGATCTTGTTGTCGGCCATGCCGAAGTCGGTGCAGCGGTGCTCGACAAACATGTCCCATTCTTCAAACGTGCCTTCGTCGAGCAGCAGCTCCAGCCGCTCACGCGCCGTGAGCTTGCCCTTGCCGTGCTGGGCATCGATGCGTTTCTGCCCTCCGCCCAGGCGGGCAGCGGCGCGTTTTGTTTCGAGTTGTTCAAGAATGTCTTGCATGGTTTGCTTTCTATATGCTCTTTATTTAATAGCAGCTTGCGCCCGTCCCGATTGGGCTGCAAGCAGATTTCTTGCCGCAGTGGAGGCCGGGAGCCGCCCGCTTTCGACCTCGGCCACCAGGGTGGGCAGCAAGGCGCTGACCGCCGGGTCCTGCCGGAAGGCCTGCTTGAGCCCGGCGTCAATACGCTCCCACATCCATGCCAGGGACTGGTGCCGGCGGCGCTCGGCCAGACGGCCGTTGGCGGTCTGGATGTTTCTGAACTTCGTCACCGCAGCCCAGAAGCCATCGACCCCCTGGTTGTGCAGCGCGCTGAGCTGGATCACCTGCGGATGCCAGAAGGAGTCGTACGCTGCCGCTTGTGCGCTGCCCATCGCGTTGTTGACCAGCCCGAACAGGCGCATGGCCGAGGCGATCTGAGCCTGCGCGCGCATCGCGGCGTCGGCATCGATGTCGGCCTTGTTGATGACCACCAGGTCGGCCAGCTCCATCACGCCCTTCTTGATCGCCTGCAGGTCGTCGCCGGCATTGGGCAGCTGCATCAGCACAAACATGTCGGTCATGTTGGCGACCGCAGTTTCGCTCTGGCCGACCCCCACGGTTTCGACAATCACCACGTCATAACCGCCCGCTTCGCAGACCAGCATGGCCTCGCGCGTTTTTTCCGCCACGCCGCCCAGGGTGCCGCTGGACGGACTCGGCCGGATGTAGGCGCACTCGTGAACCGACAGTTGCTCCATGCGTGTCTTGTCGCCGAGGATGGAGCCGCCCGAGACGCTGGAAGACGGGTCTACGGTCAGCACCGCGACCCGGTGGCCCTGCGCGATCAGGTGCAGGCCCAGCACCTCGATGAAGGTGGATTTTCCGACACCGGGAACGCCGCTGATGCCGAGGCGGAAAGCGTTTCCGGTGTGCGACAGCAAAGCGGTCAGCAGTTCGTCGCCTTGTGCCCGATGGTCGGCACGGGTCGATTCCAGCAGCGTGATGGCCTTGGCGATGGCACGGCGCTGCGCGGCAGCGTCGCCGTGCAGAACCGCACCCACCAGATCGCCGGAAATCACTTCAGCGCAGCCTTGATCTGCTCGAGCACATCCTTGGCGCTGGCCGGAATCGGCGTGCCCGGGCCGTAAATGCCTTTCACGCCGGCTTCATAAAGCATGTCGTAGTCCTGACGCGGAATCACGCCACCGACAAACACGATGATGTCGTCGGCGCCCTGCTTCTTGAGCTCGGCAATGATGGCCGGCACCAGCGTCTTGTGGCCGGCGGCCAGGGTCGAGACACCGACCGCATGCACGTCGTTTTCAATCGCCTGGCGCGCGCATTCTTCGGGCGTCTGGAACAGCGGCCCCATATCCACATCAAAACCCAGGTCGGCAAAGGCCGTGGCCACCACCTTGGCGCCGCGGTCGTGGCCGTCCTGGCCCAGCTTGGAAATCATCACGCGCGGGCGCCGGCCCTGCGCTTCCGCAAAGGCGTTGATTTCAGACTTGAGGTTTTCCCAGCCTTCGGCCGAGTCATAAGCTGCAGCGTACACACCGGTCACCTTTTGCGTATCGGCGCGATGGCGCCCGTAAACTTCTTCAAGCGCATCGCTGACCTCACCCACCGTGGCGCGCAGGCGCACGGCCTTGATGCATAAGTCGAGCAGGTTGCCGTCGCCTTTTTCGGCAGCGGCCGTCAACGCGTCCAGCGCGGCCTGCACCGCTGCGCTGTCCCGGCTGGCGCGGATGGCCTTGAGACGCGTGATCTGTCCGTCACGCACCGCGACGTTGTCGATGTCGCGGGTTTCAATCGCATCTTCGGTCTTGAGCTTGTACTTGTTGACACCAACAATCACGTCCTTGCCGCTGTCGATACGCGCCTGCTTTTCAGCGGCGGCGGCTTCGATCTTGAGTTTGGCCCAGCCGCTGTCCACGGCCTTGGTCATGCCGCCCATGGCATCAACCTCTTCAATGATGGCCCACGCCGCGTCGGCCATGTCCTGGGTCAATTTTTCCATCATGTAGCTGCCGGCCCAGGGGTCGATCACATGCGGAATGTGGGTTTCTTCCTGGATGATGAGCTGGGTGTTGCGGGCGATGCGCGAGGAGAACTCGGTCGGCAGCGCAATCGCCTCGTCAAAACTGTTGGTGTGCAGGCTTTGGGTGCCGCCGAAGACGGCGGCCATGGCCTCGATGGTGGTGCGCACCACATTGTTGTAGGGGTCCTGCTCGGTCAGGCTCCAGCCGGAAGTCTGGCAATGCGTGCGCAGCATCAGGCTCTTCGGGCTTTTCGCGTTGAACTCTTTCATGATGCGACACCAGAGCAGGCGCGCGGCGCGCATCTTGGCGACTTCGAGGTAGAAGTTCATGCCGATGGCCCAGAAGAAACTCAGACGTCCGGCAAAACCATCGACGTCCAGGCCCTTGGCGATCGCCGTCTTTACATACTCCTTGCCATCGGCCAGGGTAAAGGCCAGCTCGAGTGCCTGGTTGGCGCCGGCTTCCTGCATGTGGTAGCCCGAGATGCTGATCGAGTTGAACTTCGGCATGTGTTTGGCCGTGTACTCGATGATGTCGCCGATGATGCGTATGCTGGGCGCGGGCGGGTAGATGTAGGTGTTGCGCACCATGAACTCTTTGAGGATGTCGTTCTGGATGGTGCCGCTGAGCTGATCCTGCGCCACGCCCTGCTCTTCGGCCGCCACCACATAACCGGCCAGCACCGGCAGCACCGCACCGTTCATGGTCATGGACACCGATACCTTGTCCAGCGGGATCTGGTCGAACAGGATTTTCATGTCCTCGACGCTGTCGATGGCCACGCCGGCCTTGCCGACGTCGCCCGTCACGCGCGGGTGGTCGCTGTCGTAACCGCGGTGTGTGGCCAGGTCAAAGGCGACCGACACGCCCTGCCCGCCGGCGGCCAGCGCCTTTCGGTAGAACGCATTGGACTCTTCAGCGGTGGAAAAGCCAGCATATTGCCGGATGGTCCAGGGGCGCACCGCATACATGGTGGCCTGCGGACCGCGGATGAAAGGCTCAAACCCCGGCAGGGTGTTGGTGTAAGGCAGGTCCTTCAAGTCTTCCGCGGTGTACAAGGGCTTGACGCTGATGCCGTCGGGGGTCTGCCAGTTCAGCGCGTTGACGTCGCCGCCGGGCGCCGATTTGGCGGCTGCCCTGGCCCAGGCCTCCAGGCTGGCAGAGGCAAATTCAGGGCTGGCGGGAGGTTTTGGGGTGCTCATGGCGCGTGTTTCGATGGGTTTGCGCAGCGAGGCTGCCGATTTCGCCAGTTTACATTATTTATAATTATTGATGCAAAATTTAGTTTCGGATAAGATCGCGCAGTCCAGCCCTCCGGCTGCAATCGACCCCTTACCACGACCATGGCCGCTGTTTCACTGACCCCTAGAGCCCTTTACGAAGAGGTGGCGGAGCTTTTGCGCCAGCGTATTTTCAGCCGCGAACTGGCGCCAGGCAGCTGGATCGACGAGCTCAAACTGGCCGAAGAATATGGCATCAGCCGCACGCCGCTGCGTGAAGCCCTCAAGGTGCTGGCCACTGAAGGGTTGGTGACCATGAAGGTGCGACGCGGCGCCTACGTCACCGAGGTGTCCGAACGCGACCTGACCGATGTCTACCACCTGCTTTCGCTGCTGGAAAGCGACGCCGCTGGCGTGGTGGCGACCCAGGCCACCGAGGCCCAGCTGCAGGAGCTGCAAACCCTGCACCGCGAGCTCGAAAAAGCCGTGGCCAACCGCGAGCGCTTCTTCCAGATCAACGAAACCTTCCACATGCGCCTGCTGGAAATCGCCAACAACCGTTGGCGCGACCAGATGGTGGCCGATCTGCGCAAGGTCATGAAGCTGAACCGCCACAACTCCCTGCTCAAAAGCGGCCGCATCGAAGAATCACTGACCGAACACCGCGCCATCATGGCGGCGCTGAGCGCACGCGATGCCGATGCCACCGTGCAGCGCATGCGCGAACACTTCAGGAACGGGCTGGAAGCGGCGGCTTGACAGGCTGTTTGATCGGCCGCGTGACCAGAAACACCCCCGGCAGGATCAGCAGTGCGCCGGCGGCATGGTGCCAGCCCGGCGGTTCACCGAGCAACCAGGCCGCCCCCGCCGCGTAAAGCGGGCCCAGGTACAGCGCCACGGCCACCCGGCTGGCCCCGAGGATTTTCTGCGCCCAGCCGTAGATCCAGTAGGCCCCTACGCCGGGGATCAGCGCAGCCACCACCACCAGCAGCAAGGCCTGGCCACCCAGGGCGTCCGCGCCGGGCCGTGTCGCCTCCCACACGGCCGGAGGCAGCAGGACCAGGGTGCCGCCCATGCAGATGGCGGCCAGCCGCGCCGTCGCGCTCAGGGAACTGGGCCACCTTTTCTGCAGCAGCGCATAAGCGGCCCAGGACACGGTGGCCGCCAGAATCCAGGCATCTCCTGCCACAAACTGCACGTCGGCCAGTGCTGTCCAGCGCCCTTTGACGACCACATGCACCACGCCCGTCAGCGCCAGCAGCACACCGGCCGCCTGCCGCGCGCCGAAACCCTCGCCCAGCCACCACATCGCCCCGAGGGCGATCAGCACCGGCGAGGCCGAATAGATCAGCGCAATGTTCATGGCCCCCGTGGAGCGCGCCCCTTCATACACCCAGGCACCGCACACCAGCATGCCCAGGAAACCGAGCACCAGGTATTGCCGCCAGGCCCGGGCGATCGCCGCGCGTTGCGCCCACAGCTCCGCCCGCGTGAGCGCTACCAGGATCAGGGCGGCCAGGCCCCAGCGGCCCAGGGCCAGCATGTAGGGCCCGATGACCCCGGGCGCCTTGCGCGCCACGATGTAGTTGACGGCCCACAGCGCCGGAACCAGCCACAGCAGCAGCAGCGCCCGGCGCGTCTCGCGCTGCGCGGCATCAGACATTGGCCGTCACCGCAGCCTGCAACGAGGATTCAGCGCTTTCGCCAGCAACGCCCGGCGCATGAGCCAGCGCCATCACCTCGCGCGGGTGCAGGGTCTTGAGCTTGTGGTCGCTCCAGACCTGGCGCCAGCGCCGCGAACCGGGCAGGCCGTGGCGCAGGCCCAGCATGTGGCGGGCGATCGTCGGCCAGGGCGTGCCGTGGGCAGTGAACTCCCTGGCCATGTAGTCGGCCATCTGCGCCTCGACGGACTCACGGGTCGCTTCGCTGGGCGCCGCGCCGAAAAAGCTCTCATCCCAGGAGGCCAGCCACCAGGGGTTGTGGTAGGCCTCGCGGCCGACCATCACGCCGTCGAGTTCGCGCAATTGCGTCGCCACCTGTTCGCCGGTGGTGATGCCGCCGTTGATGGCGATGGTGAGGTCGGGAAACTCCCGCTTGAGCCGGTGCACCAGCTCGTAACGCAGCGGCGGCACCTCGCGGTTTTCCTTCGGGCTCAGGCCCTTGAGCCAGGCGTTGCGCGCATGCACGATGAAGGTGCGGCAACCCGCCTCGCTGACCGCGCCGACAAAGTCGCGCACGAAGCCATAACTCTCGCTTTTGTCGATGCCGATGCGGTGCTTGACCGTCACCGGGACGTCGACCACATCCACCATGGCCCTGACGCAGTCGGCCACCAGTTGCGGCTCGGCCATCAGGCAGGCGCCGAAGGCCCCGCGCTGCACCCGCTCGCTGGGGCAGCCGCAGTTGAGGTTGATTTCGTCGTAGCCCCACTGCTTGCCGAGCCGCGCGCAGTGCGCCAGGTCGGCCGGCTCGCTACCGCCCAGCTGCAGCGCCACCGGGTGTTCTTCGGCGTTGAAGCGCAGGTGCCGCGCCACGTCGCCATGCACCAGCGCGCCTGTCGTCACCATCTCGGTGTACAGCAAGGCGTGGCGTGACAGCAGGCGGTGGAAGTAGCGGCAATGCCGGTCGGTCCAGTCCATCATTGGGGCCACGCTAAGGCGGTGTGCGGGGAAAAGACCGGAATTCATGGAGGAAACAGCGGATTCAGGGGGCATGGAGGCCCCTAGTTTCTCACGCGGGCCGGTCCGGCGCCGCGAACGGGTGACGAAAATGACGCCCCAGAGGGTAGGCACCGACACCGGCACGGGCGCGCAAGCCGGATAATGGCAGCCTGGGCCGCACCTGCGCCGGCCTTCCCAACACCACGCCATGACCAAGACCGACCTGCCCCTGCGGATGAACCGTCCCCTCAGCCCTCCGGAACCACCGTCCCTCCTCCTGCGCCATCACGGGACCGCCTCACGCGCCGTCGTTCTGCTGCCGCTGCTGCTGGCACTGGCGGCCTGCACGTCGGTGCCGTTGCCGCCCTGGCCGACGCCCACGGGAACGGTCTCTGCGCCGGCGCCAGTGTTGGCACCTGTACCCGCCCCCATTCCCGCCGTTGTCGTCCAGCCCGTCCCCGACCGGCCGGCGCTGGCCCCCTTGCCACCGGCCGGCGCCGCCCCCTACAGCGCTGCCGTCGCGGCCCGCTTCCCGGCGCCTTCCGTCATCTACAACACGCCCGGCCTGCAGCAAGGGCGCAGCAGCTTCACCTCGAATGCAGAAATCCAGACCTGGCTGCGTGAGCTCAGCACAGCGGCGTCGCGCTCACCAGGCCTGAAGGCCGCCGTGCTGCCCATCGGCCAGTCACAGCGCGGTGAGACCCTGGAAGCCCTGGTGCTGACGCGTGCCGCCGGCACCGATGCGGCCGCCATCGCAGCCACGGGCCACCCCACCGTGCTGCTGGTCGGCCAGCAGCATGGCGATGAACCCGCCGGCACCGAAGCCTTGCTGGTCGTGGCCCGCGAACTCACCCAGGGCCTGCTGCGGCCGGTGCTCGAGCGTGTCAACGTCATCATCGTGCCGCGCGCCAACCCCGATGGCTCGGCCGCCGGACAGCGCGTCACCACGGGCGGACTGGACATGAACCGCGACCACCTGCTGCTCAACACCCCGGAAGCGCAGGCCCTGGCCCGGCTCGCGCGCGACTACCACCCGACGGTCGTGGTCGATGCCCACGAATACACGGTGGTGGGCCGTTTTCTGCAGAAATTCGGTACGGTGCAGAAGTACGACGCGCTGCTGCAGTACGCGACCACCGCCAACATCCCCGAGTTCCTGACCAAAGCCTCCGAGGAGTGGTACCGCCGCCCGCTGGTGACTGCCCTCCAGGCGCAGGGACTGAGTACCGAGTGGTACTACACCACGTCGACGGACCTGGCGGACAAGACCGTCTCCATGGGCGGTACGCAGCCCGACACCGGCCGCAACGTCAGCGGCCTGAAAAACGCGGTCAGTCTGCTGATCGAAACCCGCGGCGTGGGCATAGCCCGGCTGCACATCCAGCGCCGCGTGCACACTCATGTCACGGCGATCTCCAGCGTGCTCGCCAGCACCGCCCAGCGGGCTAGCGAACTGGGCCAGTTGCAGCCCTACATCGAGAAAGAGATGAGCGCCCTGGCCTGCAAGGATGAAGCCGTGATCGAGGCCGCGCCCACCCTCACCCAAAAGGATCTCGTCATGCTGGACCCGGTCACCGGTGCCGACAGGACCGTGAAAGTCGAGTGGAACTCGGCACTCACATTGCGCAAGATCAAGACCCGAGTGCGCCCCTGCGGCTACTGGCTGTCGGCGGGATCGCGAACGGCTGTGGAGCGGCTGCGCCTGCACGGCGTGCAGGTGCTGCGGGTGGCCGAGCCGGCGTCCATGCTGGGCGACCTCTACCGCGAGACGGCCCGTTCGGCCGGGGTCCGGCAGGACGTACGCGGCAGCATCGCCGATGCCGGGCAGATCGTCCGGGCCGAGGTAGCGCTGGTGCGCGGCGTGATCGACGCACCGTCCGGAAGTTACTACGTGCCCTTGAACCAGCCGCTGGCCAACCTCGTCATCGCGGCGCTGGAACCGGACACCCAGAGCAGCTATTTTGCGAACCGGCTGCTCGACAGCCTGTCCAGCACCGCGCGCGTCCTGTCCGAACCCAGCCTCCGGACTGAAGAGCTGCCCTGAGCCCTGTCGTACAAAGGTCCGGCGCTGCATGCGATTTGTGCGACCCGGCCTACAGACAAGGCGGCACCGGCGTGCACTAATGATGGATCACCACGAAAGGATTCATCATGAAAACATTTGCGCTCCATCCCAAGATGCTGACCCTGTCGGGCGTGTTCTACCCCACAGGTTATGCCTTCATCATGTTTCCCGAGGGTGCCCAGGCAGAGCAGGCGGCGCGTGAGCTGGAAGAAAGCGGCTTCGACACCGAAGCCGTCATGCTGCTGGAGCCCGACACCATCCTGCGCGAGATCGGCCGGGTCGATGGCGAGTCGGATGTGGTCCTGCCCTCGGTTGGCACCGAAGGCGCCACGGTCCAGAAATATGTCACCCTGGCCCGCGCCGGCCAGCACGCCCTGATGGTGCACGCTCCTTCCGAGAATGAGACGGAACACGTGATGACCGTGGTCAGGAAGCAGCCCTTTTCCTTCGCCCAGAAATACCACATGCTGGCCATGGAGGACCTGGAATAGGATTGCCGTCCTGACTGCTATCAAATAAGTAGCTATAGCCGCCGGTAAATACAGGGCTGGAGCCCTCTTTTATCTAGAAATCTCCACTGCCGCCGTGCGCCAGGCTCTCGAACTTCGTGATGCGGTTGATAAACGCCAGCTTGACCGTGCCGGTCGGACCGTTACGCTGCTTGCTGATGATGACCTCGGCCACGCCGGGTTCCTTGCAGGCGTCCTTGGTGTAGTACTCGTCGCGGTAGATGAACATGATGATGTCGGCGTCCTGCTCGATCGCACCGGACTCGCGCAGGTCGCTCATCATGGGGCGCTTGTCGGTGCGTGACTCGACGCCGCGGCTCAGCTGTGACAGCGCAATCACCGGACACTGCAGTTCCTTGGCCAGCATCTTCAGGCCGCGCGAAATTTCGCCGACAGCCGTGGCGCGGTTTTCCTCGGCCATGCCGCTGGACACACTCATGAGCTGCAGGTAGTCGACCACGATCAGGCCCAGCTTGCCGCATTGGCGGGCCAGCCGCCTCGCGTTGGCGCGCAGCTCGCTGACCGTCAGGCCGGGGGTTTCGTCGATGTGCAGCGAGATGTTGCGCAGCTTCTCGATGGCTTCGGTCAGGCGCGGCCACTCCTCGTCAGTCAGTGCGCCGGTGCGCAGATGGGTCTGGTCGATGCGGCCAATCGAGCCGACGATACGCACCGCCAGCTGCGAGGCGCCCATCTCCATGGAAAACACCGCCACCGGCAGCCCCTCGTTGAGCGCCACGTGTTCGGCAATGTTGATGGCCAGCGCGGTTTTCCCCATGGACGGCCGCGCCGCCAGGATCACCAGGTCGCCCGCCTGAAAGCCGGAGGTCATCTTGTCGAGGTCGTAGAAACCGGTGGGCACGCCAGTCACGTCGTTCGGGTTTTCCGACATCTCGGTGACGCGGTCCAGCAGGCTGACCACCAGGGTGTCCATGCTCTGGAAGCCCTGCTTCATGCGCGAGCCCTGCTCGCCAATCTTGAAAATCTTCTGCTCGGCCTCGTCCAGAATCATCGCCACCGCCTTGCCCTGCGGGTTGAAGGCGTTGGTGGCGATCTCGTCGCTGGCGGCCACCAGCTTGCGCAGGATGGAGCGCTCGCGCACGATCTCGGCGTAGCGGCGGATGTTGCCGGCGCTGGGCACGTACTGGGCCAGCGAGTTCAGGTAACTCAGGCCGCCCACGTCTTCCGCCTTGCCCTGGTTCTGCAGGTGCTCGTACACCGTGATCACATCGGCCGGTTTGGTCGCATTGATCAGGGCGCCCACGGCGGCATAAATCAGCTTGTGTTCGTAGCGGTAGAAGTCCTCGTCCACCAGCAGGTCGCCGACCCGGTCCCACGCGCCGTTGTCCAGCAGCAGGCCACCCAGCACACTCGATTCGCCCTCGATCGAATGCGGGGGGATGCGCAACTGGGCAATCTGCCGGTCGGCGCTGTAACGGGGATCGGGAGCGGTTGAAAGTACGGCGGACATGGGTTTCCTGAGAGAGTGCTAAATACTACGCCGCCACAGCGAAAACGCGGTGGATAAAGTTGTGAACAAGCGTGGGAAATGCGGTGTAAATCCCCGCGGGAGATGTGCACAACTATGTCTGACGGCCGCACCATTGAAAAAGCCGCTCAGTGAGCGGCTTTTGAGGGGCAACGAGGCCGATCAGGCAGATTCGCCGTACACCGTCACGGTGATGTCCACAGCCACATCGGTGTGCAGCGCAACAGTCACCGGGTGGTCGCCAACAGTCTTCAAGGGACCGTTGGGCATGCGGATCTGCGACTTGGCCACAGGGAAGCCCTGTTTGGTCAGTTCGGCAGAAATGTCGTGGTTGGTGACAGAACCAAACAGACGGCCGTCCACGCCGGCTTTTTGCGTGAGCTTCACGGTGGTACCGCCGAGCTTTTCGCCTTGGGCCTGCATGTCGGCCAGCTTGGCAGCGGCGGCTTTTTCAAGTTCGGCGCGTTTGACCTCGAACTCCTTGATCGCCACAGCGGTTGCGCGGCGGGCGCGGCCGGAAGGGATCAGGAAATTGCGGGCGTAACCGTCCTTGACCTTGACGACTTCACCCAGGTTGCCCAGGTTGACGACTTTGTCGAGCAGAATGATTTGCATGGTCGTGTTCCTTACAGGCTGCGGTGCTGGTCGCTGTAAGGCAGCATCGCGAGGAAGCGAGCGCGCTTGACGGCGGTGTTGATCTGACGCTGGAAAATCGCGCGGGTGCCGGTCAGGCGTGCGGGAATGATTTTCCCGTTCTCGGCTACGAAATCGCGCAGGGTGTCGATGTCCTTGTAGTCGATTTCTTCAACGCCGGCAGCGGTGAAACGGCAAAACCGCTTGCGCTTGAACAGCAGGGATTGGGTATTGCGCTTGGGGCGCTTGTCTTTGTTGAAACGTTTTGGTCCGGGCATGATGGACTCCTTAAAGGGGGTTCGGTACTGATTCGATGGCTTGGATATGGAGAACAACGCTCTTGCTGCCGCGGGCATTGACCAGAAAACCGGTGAACCTGAAGGGTTTGCCTAGGGGCAACTGGCCTGTTTGCTCAGCCAGCGTACCAAAAGCCACCGCCTTCATTGTCAATCTGACCTGCCGGGTGGAACCTGCTTCTGTCATTTCCGACTCGTGTTCGAGGACGAAATTGGCAGCGGGGATTCCAGCGGGGGTGTAACGAAGAGGACTGGCCTCGGCGATACAAGCGGTCAATTCAACGCGGTTCACTGCAGAATCGTGATCTTGCGACGATGCGCAGCAATCAGTTGTTCAACAGCATGTGGGGCAACCCGATGAAGGGTCAGGCCGCATACTCCTGCTGCTGTGCCTTGCGGGCTTCTTCCCTCTCGACGTTGCGCATCATGAGGGACGGGCCGGTTTCAGCCTTTTTCTTGACCACGGTCAGGTGGCGCAGCACGGCGTCGTTGAACTTGAACGCGTGTTCAATTTCTTCCATCACGGCCTGGCTGGCTTCGATGTTGATGCACAGGTAGTGGGCTTTGGCGAGTTTCTGAATCAGGTACACCAGCTGGCGGCGGCCCCAATCTTCAACACGATGCACTTTTCCACCGCCGGCGGTAATCATGCCCTTGTAACGTTCCAGCATGGCTGGGACTTGCTCGCTTTGATCCGGATGGATCAGCAAGACGATCTCGTAATGACGCATAAACTCTCCTTGTGGTTTGGTTGAAGCTGCCCCAGCGTCGTTAAGGGTGCAGCAAGGCGAAGCCCATGATTATATACCAGCCCCCACGTTCGCTCACTTCGTGTAGCTCTCTGTCCCCCGAGGGGGCGCTGCGCCTGCGGACTGGCAGAGCCAGATCCGCGGCACCTGCTTGGCTGGAGAGCCCTCGCGAACGTCCACTTCATATCCAATCATCCTGAGCTTGGCGAAGGATTACGCCGTGGGGACTTGTCCCTGGATGGCCTGTCGCAAACGCTCGCCCATGAAAAAAGCCCGGCAACTTGCGTTGCCGGGCTTTTTCGTTGAAGCTGACCGGTCGCCCGGTCAGTTCAGGACTCAGCGCACAGGATCAGCACGCAGGGTTGGGTAGCGCACATGCTCGACCAGTTCCTGGACCTTGCGGCTTGGCGCAGGGGTGACCAGGCTGACCAGGATGATCACGGCAAAACCGATAGGCACACCGAAGACACCGGCCGAGATCGGCTGGATTTCCCACCAGAGCTGAACCGGTGAGGTGATGCCGAACAGGCCGCGCATCCAGGGCTGGGTGGTGATCATGTAGAAGAACGTGGTTCCCAGGCCGGCGATCATGCCCAGGGAGGCAGCGATACCGGTGGCACGTTTCCAGAAGATCCCCAGCGTCAGGGCCGGGAAGAACGCCGCAGCAGCGAACGAGAACGCCGCAGACACCAGGAACAGAATGTCGGCCGGTTTCTGCGATGCCACATAAGCGGCACACAGGGCAACCACCAGCAGCAGAACCTTGGAGATGGTCACGCGGCGTGCGGTTGATGCGTTCGGGTCGATCATCTTGTAGTACAGGTCATGGCTCAGCGCATTGGCAATCGTCAGCAGCAGGCCGTCGGCAGTTGACAGCGCCGCAGCCAGACCACCGGCAGCCACCAGGCCGGACACCACGTAAGGCAGGCCGCCAATCGCGGGCGCGGCCAGCACGATGATGTCACCACCGATGGACATCTCGTTGAGCTGCAAAATGCCGTCCTTGTTGATGTCCACCACCGACAGCAGCGTCGGATCGACCTTGTTCCAGGCAGAAATCCATTCCGGCAGCTGGTTGAAGGGCGTGCCAATCAGCACCGTGAAGACTTCATATTTCACCAGCACAGCCAGCGCCGGCGCCGTGAAGTACAGCAGGAAAATGAAGAACAGCGACCAGGTGACGGATTGCCGCGCTTCCTTCACGCTGGGCACCGTGTAATAACGCATCAGGATGTGCGGCAGCGCGGCGGTTCCCACCATCAGGCAGAAAATCAGTGCCAGGAAGTTTCGACGCGAAACGTCGTATGCATGCTGGGCCTTGGCATCGCCATTGGGATCACCGGCAAACTGCTGGGCGTGCGGTGGCATGCCATTGAGCGGTTTGGCCTTGGTGTCGGCCCCAGCCTTGGCAGCAGCCCACGCTTTCTTGGCGGCAGCCTCATCTTTAGGCAAGGCTGCCAGCGCTTTTTCAGCCGCCGAAATTTCCGACAATGCGCCATTGGCGGCCTTCAGGTCTGCCACGGTTTTCTCTGCGGCGGCCTTGTCGGCAGCCAGGGCGGCGGCCGGATCCTTGAGCTTGGCATCCAGGGCAGCCGAACGCTGCTTGTAGATATCGCGAACTTCGATTTCCTTGGCGTTGTTGGTCAGCTCCTTTTCCTTGGCCGTGACTTTTTGCAGCTGGAAGCCGTAAATCGCCTGCGGAATCGGGACGCTGGTCTGTTTGACCGACAGCCACACCACCGGAATCATGTAAGCCACGATCAAAATGATGTACTGGGCCACCTGTGTCCATGTCACAGCACGCATGCCGCCCAGGAAGGAGCAGACCAGAATGCCGCCCAGACCCAGGAAAATCCCGAGTTCAAAGGCCACACCAGTCAGGCGAGCGGTGATGATGCCGACGCCGTAGATTTGTGCCACCACGTAGGTGAAGGAGCACAGAATCGCAGCGACGATACCCAGAAAGCGTGGCAGGTTGCCGCCGTAGCGCTCGCCCAGAAAGTCGGGAATCGTGAACTGGCCAAACTTGCGCAGGTAGGGCGCAAGAAACAGGGCCACCAGGCAGTAACCCCCGGTCCATCCCATGATAAAGGCCAGCCCGCTGTAACCCGTCAGGTAGAGCGTTCCGGCCATACCGATGAAGGACGCGGCAGACATCCAGTCGGCCCCGGTCGCCATGCCGTTGTACATGGCCGGGACCCGGCGCCCCGCGACATAGTATTCGGCAGCGTCGGTCGTGCGGCTCATGATGCCGATACCGGCATACAGGCCGATGGTGGCCAGCAGGAAGATCAGGCCGATCCACTGGCGGGACAAGCCCATCTGTTCAAGGACGGCCAGGACGACCACGAAGGCCAGGAAGCCCCCGGTGTACCACTTGTAGACCTTGCTCAGGCCGGCCTTGAAGGCAGCATTGGAGGCGGCGGTATTCGTGCCGGCGTCAGAACCAAACATTCCAGCCATGATTATTCCTCGCTTTCTTCAACACCGTGTTCGATGTCGAGCTTGCCCATGTACCAGGCGTAATAGCCGATGATCGCCACGTAAACCACCAAAGCCCCCTGCGCTCCCATCCAGAAGCTGAAAGGCCAGCCAAAGAAAGTGAAGCTCAACTCGCGGGCGTAGTAGCTCACGACGAACGTCACGACGAACCAGATCACGAGCAGGATTGCCGTGATGTTGAGGTTCTTTCGCCAATAACGGCGATGGTTGTCAGTCAACTGCATAACACTTGCCTCCATCTAACAACACCCTTTCGGGCACATCACGATCACCACTTGTCCCCAAGCGTGGCCTGCAAGCCGGATCGCGTCTCTTTTATAAGCCTGGGCACAGACCCCGGCCGTCAAATAACCACTCAGCTGGTTTGCTTTCAGGAAGACTGCGCTACGCGCAATCCCGTCTCGCGTTCCAGCTGGGCGGCCACTTTAGGCTCAAACCGTTTGAGGTGGCGAATGACCTTCACCGCCTCATCAGGGTCTTGCCTGTCGACATGAACCCGCGCCAGCTGATACCAGCCAAACGGGCTCATGGGTTGCAGTTCTGTATTTTTCTTGAGTGCCTGAACCGCTTCGTCAAAGCGGCGGTCACGAATCAGCAGCAGTGCCAGGCCGTACCAGGCCCGATCCATCTTGGGTTCAATGTCCAGCGCGCGGCGAAAGGCGGGCTCCGCGTCGGCGTGACCGCCGATGTCCTCCAGCATGTAAGCCAGGTTGAACCAGGCTGCGGCATTGTCGGGAAAACGCTCCGCCAGCAGGCGCAGCGCTTCGATGGCGCCGTGTTTGTCGCCCTCCTGCGCGAGGATGTGGGCGCGGCTGGCCAGGGCGTAACGGTCGCCCGGCCGCAGCACCAGCATCTGGTCGAATTTCTCCAGGGCTGCCCGCTGCTTGCCGAACACCAGCAGGACCAGCGCCTGCAGCTTGAGATACCAGTAGGCCAGGATTGTGTTCATTTGCAAAGCTCCACACCAATTTCAAGACAGATCCGGATGCGTGTCAGGGTCGCGGCCACCCAGACAAACAGCAGCAACAAAAACGCCACGAGCGGAACGTGGCGGTCAATGATTTGTTTCGGAGTGATAAAGCGCGCAGCCACCACAAAGGGTTTGCCGACGATCTGCAGGATCTGGTAGAACAGATTGCCGTCTTTTTTGGCGCCCGCCAGCAAGCCAAGCACCCACTGCCCGAACAATGCGAGCAATGCGATCTCTGCTATCAATTTAAGAGTGGACGCGGCAAAAAGCATAAGACCCCTGGCAACAATGGCCTGATTGTTGCCCCGGTGCTTACCGACTTCTTACAAACTGCCGCACATGGCGGCAAACCCCGTTGAAACCCTGCCTAGGACTTTCCCTTGGTTCTGGCTACACCTGCGAAGGCAACTAGAACCAAGTACCTACAAACGGGCATGGCACGCCCTCCCCGCGCCTGAGGTGGTTGGCGCAGGGAGCCAAAGCCGCCTAATTCGCCAACTGCTTCCAGGTGTCGATGACGGTGTCGGGATTGAGCGAAATCGACCCGATGCCCTGCTCCTTGAGCCACAGTGCGAAGTCCGGATGGTCGCTGGGGCCCTGACCACAGATGCCGACGTATTTGCCCTGGCGCTTGCAGGCCGCAATCGCCTGGCTCAGCAAGGCCTTGACGGCCGGGTCACGCTCGTCAAAGTCCTTGGCCAGGATGTCCAGGCCGGAGTCGCGGTCCAGGCCCAACGTGAGCTGGGTCAGGTCGTTCGAGCCGATGGAGAAGCCGTCGAAGTACTCGAGGAACTGCTCAGCCAGCACCGCATTGCTCGGCACCTCGCACATCATGATGATGCGCAGGCCATCCTCGCCGCGCTTGAGGCCGTGTTGGGCCAGTAGCTCGGTGACCGCCTTGGCCTGGCCAAGGGTACGAACAAAAGGCACCATCACCTCGACATTGGTCAGGCCCATGTCCTTGCGCACGCGCTTGAGCGCTTCGCATTCCATGGCAAAGGCCTCGGCAAAATCGGGGCTGAGGTAACGCGCCGCGCCGCGGAAACCGAGCATCGGGTTTTCCTCCTCGGGCTCGTAGCGTGAGCCGCCAATCAGCTTGCGGTACTCGTTGGACTTGAAGTCCGACAGGCGAACAATCACCGGCTTGGGCCAGAAGGCCGCGGCAATCGTTGCGATGCCTTCGGCCACCTTGTCGACATAAAAAGCGCGCGGCGAGGCATGGCCACGCGCCACACTTTCCACCGCCTTCTTCAGGTCGGCATCGACCTGCGGGTAGTCGAGGATGGCTTTCGGGTGCACGCCGATGTTGTTGTTGATGACAAACTCCAGCCGCGCCAGGCCCACGCCGTGGTTGGGCACCTGGCAGAAGTCAAAAGCCAGCTGCGGGTTGCCCACGTTCATCATGATCTTGATGTCAATCGGCGGCATCTCGCCACGCTGCACCTCGGTCACTTCGGTCTCCAGCAGTCCGTCGTAGATGTTGCCGGTATCGCCCTCGGCGCAGCTCACTGTCACCAGCATGCCGTCCAGAAGCCGCTCGGTGGCGTCACCACAGCCAACCACCGCCGGGATGCCGAGCTCGCGCGCAATGATGGCGGCGTGGCAGGTGCGCCCGCCGCGATTGGTCACGATGGCGCTGGCGCGCTTCATGACCGGCTCCCAGTTCGGATCGGTCATGTCGGTGACCAGAATATCGCCGGGCTGGACCTGGTCCATGTCCTTGATGTCGTGCACGATCCGCACCGGGCCGGTGCCGATTTTCTGGCCGATGGCGCGGCCCTCGGCCAGCACGGTGCCGGTGCCCTTGAGCTTGTAGCGCATCTCCGCCTTGCCCTTGGACTGGCTTTTTACCGTTTCGGGGCGCGCCTGCAGGATGTAAAGCTGGCCGTCGGTGCCGTCCTTGCCCCACTCGATGTCCATGGGACGGCCGTAGTGGTCTTCGATGATGACGGCGTAACGCGCGAGCTGCTCGACGTCGGCGTCGGTCAGCGAGTAGCGGTTGCGCAGTTCGGCCGGCACGTCGGTGGTCTTGACCAGCTTGCCGCCGGCCTTCTTTTCCTCCGCCGTGGTGAACTCCATCTGCAGCAGCTTGCTGCCCAGGTTGCGGCGGATCACGGCGCGGTTCCCGGCCTTGAGCATGGGCTTGTGCACATAGAACTCGTCGGGGTTCACCGCGCCCTGCACCACCGTCTCGCCCAGCCCGTAGCTGGAGGTGATGAAAACCACGTCTTCAAAACCGCTTTCGGTGTCGATGGTGAACATCACGCCGGCCGCGCCGATGTCGCTGCGCACCATGCGCTGCACGCCAGCCGACAGGGCCACGTCGGCATGGGCAAAGCCCTGATGCACGCGGTAGCTGATGGCGCGGTCGTTGTACAGCGAGGCAAACACCTCTTTCATCTTGTGCAGCACGTCCTCGATGCCGACCACGTTCAGAAAGGTTTCCTGCTGGCCTGCGAATGACGCATCTGGCAGATCTTCAGCGGTGGCCGAAGAGCGCACGGCAAAACTGGCCTGGGCGTTGCCCGCGCTCAATGCAGCAAAACTGCTGCGTACGGCTTTTTCGAGGTCAGGCGGGAAAGGCTGGGCCTCGACCAGCGTGCGGATCTGGGCGCCGGCGACCGCCAGTGCACGCACATCGTCCGTGTCCAGCTTGTCGAGGACGGCGTTGATTTTCTTGTCCAGCCCGTCGTGGGCCAGGAACACGCGAAAGGCGTGGGCGGTGGTGGCAAAGCCGGTGGGCACCTGCACGCCCTTGGGGCCGGTCGGCAGCTGCGAGATCATTTCGCCGAGGCTGGCGTTTTTACCGCCGACAGACTCGACGTCTGTCATCCTCAGGTTTTCAAACGGTACGACCAGGGCGGTCGCCTCAAAAAGCTTGGACATGAAAATACTCCGGGAGGTTTAAAAACGGGGGTATCGGCCATGCGCGGCAAGCAACCTTGTGGTTCTTGGAGGGGGTTGTAGCGGGGCATGGTGTCGCAAATCTGGATAATCAGCCAATTGTAGAACGTCGCCTGCATGCTTCGTGTAGGCGCTTTGCCATCAAACCAGGCCCGACATGCCCAACCGCACCGTATTTTTCATCTCCGACGGCACCGGCATCACCGCTGAAACCTTTGGTAACGCCATCCTGGCCCAGTTTGAGTTCACCGCGCGTCACGTGCGCCTGCCCTTTATTGACAGCGTGGACAAGGCGCATCAGGCCGTGCGTCAGATCAACCACGCGGCCTTGCTGGAGGGCAACCGGCCGATCGTGTTCACCACGCTGGTCAACATGGAGATCCTGGCCGTCATCAAGGCCCACTGCCACGGCATGATGCTGGACATGTTCGGCACCTTTGTGGCGCCACTGGAAACCGAACTGGGCATCAAGTCGAACCACCGTGTGGGCCGTTTTTCGGATGCCTCCAAAAGCAAGGCCTATGACGACCGGATTGAAGCCATCAACTTCTCGCTGGCCCACGATGACGGGCAAAGCAACAGGGACCTGGCCGGTTCCGACGTGATCCTGGTGGGCGTGAGCCGCAGCGGCAAGACGCCGACCTCGCTGTACCTGGCCATGCAGTACGGACTGAAAGCCTCGAACTACCCGCTGATCCCGGAGGACTTCGAGCGCCGCCAGTTGCCGCCGGCGCTGGTACCGCACCGCAAGAAAATTTTCGGGCTGACGATCGCGCCCGAGCGCCTGGCCCAGATCCGCAACGAACGCCGGCCGAACTCGAAGTACGCGAGTCTGGAAAACTGCCGCGACGAGATCCACGAGGCCGAAGCGATGATGCGGCGCGAAGGCATTCGCTGGCTGTCCACCACCACCAAGTCCATCGAAGAGATCGCCACCACCATCCTGCAGGAAATCCGGCCCGAGCGGCTGGAGTACTGAGGCACCTCGACCGCTCTTCTTTTGATAGCGGCCTGCGTACGCCCCATAAGGGGAAAAAGCATTATTTGCATGCAAGAACGGGCTGACGGCCGCAGTCGCCGGCGCAGCACTGGCGCCGCGCGCCGTGACGCCTATTCCAATAATAGCAATTACCTATCAGACAATGTACTTTTAAAGAGTTATACTATCGTTTCGCAAGTACTTTTAACCCGCCCATAGGAAGTTATCCCGATGTCCCTGATCAATACGCAAGTCCAGCCTTTCAAAACCCAAGCCTTCCTCAATGGCAAGTTCATCGAAGTTTCCGACGAATCGCTGAAGGGCAAATGGTCGGTCCTGATCTTCATGCCGGCTGCATTCACTTTCAACTGCCCGACGGAAGTCGAGGACGCTGCAGACAACTACGCCGAATTCCAGAAGGCAGGCGCCGAGGTCTACATCGTGACCACCGACACCCATTTCTCGCACAAGGTGTGGCATGAAACCTCTCCCGCTGTCGGCAAGGCCAAGTTCCCGCTGGTGGGCGACCCGACCCACACGCTGACCAAGGCCTTTGACGTGTTCATCCCCGAAGAAGGCCTGGCACTGCGCGGCACCTTCGTGATCAACCCCGATGGCGTCATCAAGACCGCTGAAGTGCACTCCAACGAGATTGCGCGCGACGTCAAGGAAACCCTGCGCAAGCTCAAAGCTGCCCAGTACACCGCCGCCCACCCCGGCCAGGTCTGCCCGGCCAAGTGGAACGAAGGCGCCAAGACGATTGCTCCCTCGATCGACCTCGTCGGCAAGATCTAAGCCCCCGCGGTCCAAGCCCGGGCGATGCACACCTTGGTGTGCCCCGGGCTTTTTTGTTCCCCATTGAAACTGAAAGTGAGTCCGCCATGCTTGACGACGCCACCAAAGCCCAACTGAAAAGCTACCTCGAACGCGCCAATGCCCCCATCGAAATCGTCGCTTCACTGGACGACGGCGAGGCCTCTGGCGAAGTGCTGTCACTGCTGAAGGATGTCGCAGAGGCGTCGCCACTGGTCACGCTGACCGAAAGCCGCGACGACCCGCACCGCAAACCCTCGTTTTCCATCAACCGCCCGGGCGAAAACCACGGCCCGCGCTTTGCCGGCCTGCCCATGGGCCATGAGTTCACCTCGCTGATCCTGGCGCTGCTGCAGATCGGCGGCTACCCGCCCAAGGTGGAACAGGAAATACTGGACCAGATCCGCGCGCTCGACCGCGATCTCGAGTTCGAAATCTACGTCTCGCTGACTTGCCACAACTGCCCCGACGTGGTGCAGGCGCTGAACCTGATGGCGGTGCAGAACCCGCGCATCAAGACCACCATGATCGAAGGCGGCACCTTTCAGGAAGAAGTCAAAGAGCGCGAGATCATGGGCGTGCCCACGGTCTTCCTGAACGGCACCATGTTCGGCAACGGCCGCATGAGCCTGGAAGAAATCCTCGCCAAGATCGACACCAGCGGCGTCGAGCGCGAAGCCAGAAAAATCGCTGAAAAAGCACCCTTCGATGTGCTGATCGTCGGCGGCGGCCCGGCCGGCGCGGCAGCGGCCGTGTACGCGGCACGCAAGGGCATCCGCACCGGCGTGGCGTCGGAGCGTTTCGGTGGCCAGGTGCTGGACACCCTGGGCATCGAGAACTTCATCTCGATCAAGGAAACCGAAGGCCCCAAATTCGCCCACGCCCTTGAGGAGCACGTGCGCAACTACGACGTCGACATCATGAACCTGCAGCGTGCCAAGGCCTTGATTCCCCACAGCGGTCCCGGCAAGGACCTGATCGAGATCCAGCTGGAAAGCGGCGCCTCGCTGAAAAGCAAGTCGGTGATCATCTCCACCGGGGCGCGCTGGCGCAACATCAACGTGCCCGGCGAGCAGGAGTTCAAGAACAAGGGCGTGGCCTACTGCCCGCATTGCGACGGCCCGCTGTTCAAGGGCAAACGCGTGGCCGTCATCGGCGGCGGCAACTCCGGCGTTGAGGCGGCGATTGACCTGGCCGGCATCGTGGGCCATGTGACGCTGATCGAGTTCGACACCGCGCTGCGCGCCGACGCGGTGCTGCAGAACAAGTTGAAGAGCCTGTCCAACGTCGAGGTCTTCACCAACGCGCAGACCACCGAGATCACCGGCGACCAGAAGGTCACCGGCCTGGTCTACAAAGACCGCACCAGCGGCGAACTCAAGACCGTGCCGCTCGAAGGCGTGTTCATCCAGATCGGCCTGGTACCCAACACCGACTGGCTCAAGGGTGTGGTGGATCTCTCGAAACACGGCGAGATCATTGTCGATGCGCGCGGCCAGACCTCGTTGCCCGGCGTCTTCGCCGCGGGGGACGCCACCACTGTGCCCTTCAAGCAGATCATCATTGCGGCCGGGGACGGTGCCAAGGCGGCGCTGGGTGCGTTTGATTACCTGATCCGCAGTCCGGCGATCGCGCACTGACCCGCCCGACAAGCTGCGCTGCAAAGCCCGCCTCCGGCGGGCTTTGCCTTTTCCGGGTCAGCGGTCTCTGGCAATACGAACGGTTATCACACTCACACGCAGGCCGACCGGACGCGTGTGGACATGCTTGAGCAGAAGCGGCAGCCGGGAGACAATGCAGCATCGACAACAGAAACAAAAAGGAAATGCCATGAAAGGCGACGCACAAGTCATCACCCACCTGCAGGCCCAACTCAAGAACGAACTGACCGCCATCAACCAGTACTTCGTGCACTACCGCATGTACAAGCATTGGGGCCTGGACAAGCTCGCGAAGAAGGAATACGAGGAGTCCATCGGCGAGATGAAACACGCCGACAAACTGATGGACCGCATCTTCATGCTCGACGGCCTGCCCAATCTGCAGGACCTGGGCAAGCTGATGATCGGCGAGGACGTTCCGGAAGCCCTGGCCTGCGACCTGAAGGCCGAAACCGGCGCCCAGGCCACGATCAAGGACGGCATGGCCCATTGCGAAAGCGTGCGTGACTATGTCTCGCGCGACCTGTTGCAGGGCATTCTGGACGACACCGAAGAACACATCGACTTCCTGGAAACCCAGATCGAGCTGGTGGCCAAGGTCGGGTTGCAGAACTACCTGCAAAGCCAGATGGGCGAGCTGAGCTGACACGGCCCGGAGCCGGAAGAACCAGGCGGGGCAAGTCCCCGCTTTTTTTCGGCCGTCGGCCACCTCCGTGCAGCCAGGGCAGTCAGCGCAGCCGGGCCATCAGCACCTCCACCGCCCTTCATTTTCAGGCAAAAACAGCTTGCAGCGCCCGTCGGTAAAGCGGAGCCAGCTATTTAATTCATAGCAATTTTCCGGCACCGCGCACTTGCCGCGCAGATCGCCCGGCGCGCCCCGGTCTGGCGCGGGAAGGCATACAATACAAATAGTAATGATTCTCATAAAGAATGGCGTACTTGCCGGATAACCCCGCTCACCCTTCCCCCGCCGCTTTCCGCCTTATGACACCTGTCGCTTCGCTTTCCCCGGCCGCAGCGCCCGACCCCGGCACGCTTTGCCTGGTCGACCTGCCCGTTCACCGGGTGACCACCATCACCGGTCTGGCCAGCCAGGGCGGTGAGGCCTTTGCCGGCGTGTTGCAGCGGCTGGGAGAACTCGGCTTCATGGTGGGCGAAACCATCAGCGTGCTGCAGCGCGGCCCGGGCGGGCGCGAGCCGCTGGCGGTCCAGGTCGGCGACACCGTGTTTGCGCTGCGCCGCCATGAGGCGAGCTGCATCCAGGTCAAAGTGCCCGCATGAACGCTGCCTCCAGCACCGCAGGCCCGCTGCGCATCGCCCTGGTCGGCAACCCGAACTGCGGCAAGACGGCCCTCTTCAACCTGCTGACCGGCGCGCGCCAGAAAGTGGCCAACTATGCCGGTGTGACGGTTGAACGCAAGGAAGGCCGTGCCCGTTTGCCCGACGGCCGCGAACTGGCCGTGATGGACCTGCCGGGTGCCTACAGCCTGAGCCCGGCCACCACCGACGAAGCCGTCACGCATGACGTGGTGCTGGGCCTGCGCGCCGGGGAAAGCCGGCCCGACGGCATCATCGCGGTGGTGGACGCCACCAACCTGCGCATGAACCTGCGCCTGGTGCTGCAGTTGCGCGCCCTGGGCCGGCCCATGGTGCTCGCGCTCAACATGATGGACGTGGCACGCGCGCGCGGCCTGCAGATCAACATCGCCCGGCTGTCGGCCGAGCTCGGCATGCCGGTGGTCGAAACCGTCGCCGTGCACAACCCCTGGTTTGCCGCCTGGCGCGGCAAGGCCGGCGAGAGCGGGCGTGACGCCCTGCTGCAAGCGGCCCAGAAAGCCTTTGCAGCGCAAAGTAGTGAGGCTTTTATGCCTCCAGCCCAATCCCCGTCTTCGCCAACAGCTATCAAAACAGGAGCAGATGGAACGCCGGACATGGCCGCGCTGCAGGTGCAGGTCAGGGCCATCCTGGCCGCCGCGGTGCCCAACGCCGGGCAGGTCAAGCGCTTCAACCACCGCATCGACGCGGTCGTGATGCACCCGGTCGCCGGCCTGCTGCTGCTGGCGACCGTGCTGTTCCTGATTTTTCAGGCGGTGTTTGCCTGGGCCAACCTGCCGATGGACCTGATCAAGGAAGGCGTCGCAGCAGTCGGCTCTTTTGTGCAGGGTCATGTGCGGCCCGGCCTGCTGCAAAGCCTGCTGGTCGATGGCATCGTCGCCGGCGTCGGCGGCGTGCTGGTGTTCCTGCCGCAGATCATTATTCTGTTTTTCTTCATCCTGCTGCTGGAAGACTCGGGTTATCTGCCGCGCGCCGCCTTCCTGCTCGACAACCTCATGGGCAAGGTCGGGCTGTCGGGGCGCGCCTTCATTCCGCTGCTGTCGAGTTTTGCCTGCGCGATTCCCGGCATCATGGCCACGCGCACCATCCCGCACTGGCGCGACCGCCTGGCCACCATCATGATCGCGCCGCTGATGACCTGCTCGGCCCGGCTGCCGTTGTACGCGCTGCTCATAGGCGCCTTCATTCCCGACCGCAAGGTGGGCTTCTTCAACCTGCAGGGCCTGACGTTGTTTGGGCTTTACGTCCTGGGCATTGTGTCGGCCATGGCGGTGGCCTGGGTCTTCAAGCGCACCTGGTCCAAAAGCAGCTACCAGCCGCTGATGCTGGAGTTGCCCCCCTACCGCGTGCCGAACCTGCGCAACCTGCTGCTGGGCCTGTGGCAACGCGTCGAAATTTTCATGCACCGCGTCGGCACCATCATTTTTTCGCTGATGGTGGTGTTGTGGTTTCTCTCGACGTTTCCAGGTGCTCCCGAGGGCGCCACTGGCGCGGCGATCCAGTACAGCTTCGCCGGCATGATAGGCAAGGCGCTTGAAGTGGTGTTTGCGCCCATCGGTTTCAACTGGCAGATCTCGATCGCACTGGTGCCCGGCATGGCTGCGCGTGAAGTCGCGGTCGGCGCACTGGGCACCGTCTATTCGCTGTCGGCCTCGGGTGACGACGCCGCCGCGGCCCTGAGCCCGCTGATCGCCCAGAGCTGGTCCACCGCCACCGCCTATTCGCTGCTGGCCTGGTATGTGTTTGCGCCGCAGTGCATCTCGACCCTGGCCGTGGTCAAGCGCGAAACCAACTCCTGGCGCTACCCCTTGCTGATGGCCGCCTACCTGTTTGCGCTGGCTTACGCCGCCTCGTTTGTCACCTACCGCGCCGTGCTGGCGCTGACCGCATGACGGCCACACTGCTGCAATCCCTGCTGGTTTATGCCGTGGTCGCGCTGTGCACGGCCTATTCCCTCTGGCGCCTGCTGCCTGCCGCCCTGAAGCGGCGCGCAGCGGTGGCGCTGATGTCACGCTTTCCGCGCCTGCAGGCGTCCGCGCGCCTGCAGACACTGGCGCGGCAACCCTCCGGCTGCGGCTCGGGTTGCGGCAGTTGCGACAGCAATGCCTCCAGGCCGGCGCCGGCCCTGCAGGAACACAAGATCGGGGTGTTTCGGCGCCGCTGAAACAAAACGCTGCCAAGCTGCAGCTTCTGGCACCCATGCCGGCTCCCGGCAAAGGCAGGCGCCATCGCTTTTCCTGTTTCCTGTTTCCTGTTTCCTGTTTCCTGTTCCGTTTTCGCCACGTCTGCGCATGATGGCCAGGAAAACACCATTTCTCCCTTGCAAGTTATTACGAATCATTATCATTTGATATACACTCGCAGTGACACCTGACCAGCCAGCCCGCTCGCATTCGCCACGAACCGCCGAGCCAGCCAAGCCAACGACTCAAACCATTCCACGCCGATCCGGCGGGACCCTGCTGGAGGCCACTTGGCACACTTTCCTGATCTCAAGACGCGCGCTGCGCGCAGCAAACCCTCTCGCGTTCGCGCCTGTGCGCCTTCCGACCCCGGCGCCTTCGGCACCTTGCCAGCGTCCGAAAAAGCGGTACTGCCACTGGGCGCACTGATGCTTGCCGCCTCCATGGCTGGCTGGGCCCAGACCCCGCCAGGCAGCGCCACAGATGCGCCGGTGGCCACATCGGCCAGCGACAACACCCTGGCCCCGGTGACCGTGATCGCCCCGCGCGACCGCGCCGCGCAAACCTACCAGAGTGGCATCACCAGCGTCGGCAAGGTGCCGGTACCCGCCAAGGACATCCCGCAGTCACTGACCGTGGTCAATGAAAAACTGATCCACGACCAGGGCAAGGACAGCTTCAAGGGCGCACTGGAAAACGTCGTCGGCATCACCTTCGAGGCCGGTGAAGGCGGACGCGTCGGGGACAACATCCGCCTGCGCGGCTTCAGCGCGGCCGGAGACATCTACCAGGACGGCATGCGCGACATCGCGCAGTACAACCGCGATCTCTTCAACGTGGACCGCGTGGAAGTGCTGCGCGGCGCGGCCTCCATGCTGTTCGGCCGCGGCTCCACCGGCGGCGTGATCAACCAGGTCAGCAAGCAGGCGCGCATGATCACCGAGCACGAGGTCAATGCCACGGTCGGCACCGATGGCTACCAGCGCTACCAGGGCGACTTCAATTTCAAGCTCGAAGGCGACGCGGCCCTGCGCATCAACGCCATGGCCACCGACGGCGAGGGACGCGGCGACAACACCGGCGCCTCCACCCATCGCCGCGGTCTGGCGCTGGACTACCGTTTCGGCATAGGCACCGCCAACGAATTCGAGATCAGCTACTACCACCTGCACTACAACGACAAGCCCGACTGGGGCTTTGCCTGGCTCAACAACCGTCCGGCGCCGGCGCCCACCAACCGCTACTGGTACGGCCTGGACAGCGACTTCCAGAAGGACAAGGCCGATGCGCTGACGCTGTCGCACACCCATCGCTGGAACGACGGCAGCAGCCTGAAGACAACCGTGCGCGACGGCTACTACTCGCGCTCCATGTGGGCCACGCAATCGAGCTTCGCGGCCGGCACTACAGTGGCCAATATCAATGACAGCACGGCAGTGAACCGGCGCACCAACGCCAAGGCCGGGGAAGAGCACCACACCTTCCTGCAGAGTGACTACCTGACCACGACCTCGTGGTTCGGCCGCAAAAACAGCATCTTGCTGGGCGCCGAATACGCGGTGGAGAACTCCAGCCGTTCGACCTATCCGTCGCTGGTCGCGGCCAAACCGGCCACCACCGCAGGCAACCCGGACAGCACCGGCATCAGCGGCAACCTCAGTGAGCGCGTGGCCACGTCCTTCAAGGCAAGCACGCTGGGCCTGTACGTGCAGGACACGATTGAACTGACACCCCAGTGGAAGCTGGTGGGCGGCCTGCGTGTGGACCAGTTCCAGGGGGACTTCGACCGCTCGGGCAACACGGCCCCCAACAACACCGCGCTGTCGCGCTCGGACAGCCTGCTGAGCAAGCGCCTGGGCCTGATGTACCAGCCCACCGAAGAAGTCAGCTACTACGCCGCGTGGGGAACCTCGTTCAACACCTCGGGCGACCTCTACCAGTACGACCCGCGTTCCGCCAACACGCCACCCGAAAGCAGCCGCAACATGGAAATCGGCGCGAAATGGGAGCTTTATGGCGGCGACCTGTCGCTGCGCACCGCGCTGGCCCGCACGGACAAGTACAACGAGCGCAACACCGACATCGACACCGCCAACAACTCCTACCTGCTATCGGGCCAGCGCCACACCGATGCGCTGGAGTTCGAGATCGCCGGCCGCATCACACCGCAGTGGGATGTGTTTGCGGGCATCGGTTTTCTGAGGGCCGTGATCGACAAGTCCGGCTCGAACGCTGCGGGCCAGGCCGAAGTCGGCCAGAACCCGGGCCTGAGCCCGAGCCGCCAGGCCAACCTGTTCACCACTTACCGCCTGGACAGCAAGTGGCGCGTTGGCGGGGGATTCACCGCCGTGAGCCAGAACAAACCCGCCAACAGCGTGACCACCGGCAACCGGGCGCCCGGCTACGTCAAGGCCGACGCCTTGGTCGAGTACCGCGTCAACGCCGGCAACACGATCAAGCTCAACATCGACAACCTGTTTGACAAGGTCTACTACAACACCCTGTACCGGGGTTTTGCGGCACCGGGCGACGCCCGCGCGGTGCGAGTCACCCTGACGAGCAAATTCTGAGCGCCGCGCCGTTCAAGGGCGCTTAAACTTCGGGCGGTCCGCCATCGGTGGACCGCCCGATGCCTTCTGGAAATCACCGCCATGCTGCTTCGCATTCCTCACGCCCTCCAGCCGGATGAACTTGCACAGATCCGCCAGCTCATTCTTGCCGCCGACTGGACCGATGGCCGTGTCACGGCCGGCAGCCAGAGCGCCAGTGTCAAGAACAACCGCCAGTTGCCCGAAGCCTTGCCCGCCGCGCAGCAGGCGCGGCAGATGGTGTCGGTGGCGCTCGCGCGCAACCCGATGTTTGTGACCGGGGCCCTGCCCAAATCGGTCTACCCTCCGCTGTTCAACCGTTACGGCGGCGAGAGCAACCACTTCGGCGACCACATCGACAACGCCGTGCGCACCCATGCCGCCAGCGCGCGGCATGTGCGCACCGACATCTCCTGCACACTGTTTCTCAGCGATCCGGCCAGCTACGACGGCGGCGAACTGGTGGTGCAGGACACCTACGGCGAGCAGCGCATCAAGTTCGAGGCGGGCGACCTGGTGATGTACCCGGGCAGCTCGGTGCACCGGGTGGAGCCCGTCACGCGCGGCGAGCGCCTGGCCTGCTTTTTCTGGATCGAGAGCATGGTCCGGCAGGACGCCCAGCGCCGCCTGCTGTACGACATGGACATGGCCATCACGGCCCTGCGCCAGAAGGAGCTGCAGCAGGCAGCGGACAAGCCCGCAGGGGCCGCCGAAAGCCCGGAGGTCGTCCGCCTGACCGGCTGTTACCACAACCTGTTGAGGATGTGGGCCGAGGTCTGAACGCCTCGCCGCCCCCCCTCTTTCTCTTTTTTCCCGCTTCCCGGTTGCTTCTCCATGGATAGCAACTGACGCCCTTCCGACAAGGGCGAAGACCCCTTTGGGCTGCTTTTCCTGAAGAATGCCAGTGCACTGTGTGGATAAAAAAAGATAATGATTGCAAATGCGAGCGATTCGTATTTATAATAACATCGACCCCTGAAATTTTCCCCCATCAACCAGCAAGCCAATCCCATGATCGTCTGCGTCTGCCGCCGAATCTCCGACCGCGAAATTGCCCGCCACGCCCGCGCGGGAATGGGCTTTGACGAGATCCAGTTCGAACTCGGCGTCGCCACGCAGTGCGGCCAGTGTGAAGGGTGTGCCCGGGACGTGGTGGCGCAATGCAGCGCCACCTGTCCCACGGCCAACATCAAGCTCGCCGACTCCTCTCTGGAAGGCAGCCCGTGGAATCCTCTCTCACCCTCTTTGCAAGCCTCGCCGGCAGCCTGATCCTGACCATCAGCCCGCTCTGGTGGATCTTCCGGCGCCAGCCAGCGCGCCCCCTGTTGCCGCACACGCGTTCCTCCCCTCGCATCCACTAGACTTCCGATGAACGCTCCCGCCATTTCGGGCTCCAACACCCCTGCACTTCCGACAAGCCCCGTGCGATTGCCAATCAGCCGCAACATCGTGATTGCCGCCAGCGTGGTCATCTTCCACGTGGCTGCGTTGTGGGCGTTGCAGAACGGCCTGCTGCGCCGGGCGGTGGAACAGGTGGTGCCGGCCGAACTGCTGACGCGCATCATTGAAATCGAGCCGCCCAAGGTGGCGCCCCCGCCGCCGCCACCGCCCCCCAAACCCGCAACCAAAACCGTCAAGCTGCCTCCGCCGCCCATGCCCGTGGCCATTCGCGACCCCGCGCCGGCGCCCAATGCGCCCACTGGCGTGATTGAACCGCAGCCGCCTGCACCCGTGGTGGTGGCCCCGGTGGCGCCTGCCCCGGCGCCTCCCGCCCCGCCCGCCCCGGCGCGTCTGGTGGAAATCACGCAGGGCGAAACCGAGTACATCCGCCCGCCGCGTCCGGTCTACCCCGCCCTGAGCAAACGCAGCGGCGAAGCCGGCGTGGTCATCATTGCGGTTTACTACAGCACCTCGGGCCACGCCAGACGTGCCGAAGTCTTCAAGTCCAGCGGCTTCGAGCGCCTGGACCGTGCGGCACGCGAAGCCGTGATGGCCTCACAGGTCACCCCTTTCCGGCGGGCGGGTGTCAATGACGACACCCAGTTCCTGCTCAAAGCCCCGATTAATTTTGTTCTGGAGTAACTCATGAATTCACAATTTGGCCTGATGAACGTCTGGACGCAGGGCGACTTCATCACCCGGGCGGTGGCGCTGCTGCTGATCGGCATGTCGCTGGCCTCCTGGATGGTCATCATCATCAAGACGCTGGACGTGCTGAAGTACAAGAAGATTGCCCGCAGCGCCGAAGACTTCTGGCACAGCGAAGACTTCGCCGCCGGCCTGGCCCGGCTGGGCAACGACCCGGCCAACCCCTTCCGCCAGCTCGCCATCGAAGGCCGCGAGGCCACCGCGCACCACCGCAACACCCGGGCGCACCTGCACGACGCGCTGGACGTCAGTGACTGGGTCACGCGCAGCCTGCGCAACACCATCGACGAGTTCACCTCGCGCCTGCAATCGGGCCTGGCCATCCTGGCCTCGGTCGGTTCCACCGCCCCCTTCATCGGCCTGTTCGGCACGGTCTGGGGCATCTACCACGCGCTGCTGGCCATCGGCACGGCCGGCCAGGCAACCATCGACAAGGTCGCCGGTCCGATCGGCGAGTCGCTGATCATGACGGCGCTGGGCCTGGCCGTCGCCATTCCGGCCGTGCTGGGCTACAACGCGCTGGTGCGCGGCAACAAGGGTGTGCTGCACAAGCTCAACCGTTTTGGCCACGACCTGCATGCCTACTTCGTGACCGGCGCACGCGTCACCAGCAGCGGGCCCGCCAATGTCGTGCCCATGAAAAAAGCCTGACGCACAAGGAGCACGCAACATGGCTTTCGGAACCCAGGACGACACCGACGAGGTGATGAACGAGATCAACATGACGCCGCTGGTCGACGTGATGCTGGTGCTCCTGATCATCTTCATCATCACCGTGCCGGTGATGAAACACGCGGTCAACATCGATTTGCCGCGCGCCACCAACGAGGTGCAGAACGTCAAGCCCGAGACGGTGCGGCTCACGGTCGATGCCGACGGCGCCTACTACCTCAACGAGGCCAGGATCGAGGATGCCGCGCTGGCGCCCAGCTTCCAGGCGGCGGCGGCGAAGGACCCGCAACCCGAACTGCACATCCGCGGCGACAAGGCGGTGCGTTACGAACGGGTGGCCCAGGCCATGGCGGCGGCGCAGCAGGCCGGGCTGCGCAAGATCGGCTTCATCACCGAACCGGTCCAGCCCTGACGGTCAGCGGCTGCGTGCTCCCGCGTGACCCGCCTGGTGCTTCACCATGCCAGCATTTTGGCTGCGTGCTGCCCGCGTTCTTCAACAAGCCCGACGGCGTATTTTTTTCAGAAAAACCAGAGTCGCGCTTGACTTTTAATTGAGAATAGTTATCATTACGATAACGACAACCCATCAGACCCACCCCGGTCCACCCCCATGTCCCCTGCACAGCCTGCCTCCGCCACCCTGAACCTGCCGTCCCGCCGCAACGAGCACGCGCAAGCCACCCCCTCCGCCGTGGACAGCAACGAGTTGCTGCGCGGCCAGAAAGCCGTGGACATCGTGCACAACGGCTCGACCTACCGCCTGCAGGCAACCCGTCTGGGCAAGCTGATCCTGACCAAATAGCCGACAAGTTTCATCGTGGGACGATCCGGGGCCGGCAACGGTCTCACAGGTCGTTTTTTGCCAGCCAGCCACCCGCCTTTCGGGCAGTTGCATTAGCCAGGCTTTTTTTGCCACACACCATGCAAAAAGCCGACCCGCGGGTCGGCTTTTCTATTCAAAACAGGCTCCAGCCCTTTCCTGACGGGCGCAGCCAGCTACCCATTAAATAGCATTCGCTATTTGGCAAACAAGCGTTACAGACCGATGGCGGCCATGCCGGCACGCGCGATCTGCGCGTCTTCACTGGACTTCACGCCGCTGACACCGACCGCGCCCAGGCACTGGCCGTCCTTCAGGATGGGTACGCCGCCTTCGAGCAGGCCCTTGAGTTCCGGCGCGCTCAGGAAGGAGAAACGTCCCCCGTTGATCATGTCTTCGTAAATCTTGCTCTCGCGCCGGCCCATGGCCGCCGTGTGGGCCTTGGCGGGCGCAATGTGGGCGGAAATCGGCGCGGCACCGTCCAGGCGCTGCAGGTGCAGCAGATGGCCGCCGTCGTCAACAATCGCAATCGTCACCGCCCAACTGTTGTTGGCCGCTTCTGTGGCGGCGGCAGCGGCGATGGCCTGCACATCGGAAAATTCCAGCACTGTTTTTGATTTCATGGTTTCCAGGTTCTGTTTGGGTAAAACGTCAAGCATACGCAACTTTGCGGGCAGTTCCGGGTCCTATTGCCAACCTGAAAACTTATAGAACCCTGACAAATAGTAGGCAGTCCACAGGGTTAATCCTTGAAAACCGCCGCTGTCCCCTAAAATGAAACTGCCCGCATATGCAGGCCTCTACTGGAGAAGACCCTATGAATGACAATGTTCAAACCCTGGACCATGGCTACGTTGGCTCTGCCGAGCAACGCAACCGGGTTCTGCGCAACACTTACTGGCTGCTGGCACTGAGCCTGCTGCCGACGGTGCTGGGCGCCTGGGTGGGCGTGGCCACGGGCATCACCGCCGCCCTGAGCGGCGGGCTGGGCCTGGTCGTTTTCCTCGGTGGCGCCTTCGGCTTCATGTACGCCATTGAAAAGACCAAGAACTCTGCCGCCGGCGTGCCGGTGCTGCTGGCCTTTACCTTCTTCATGGGCCTGATGCTCTCGCGCATGATCGGCATGATTCTCGGCTTCAAGAACGGCAGCGAGCTGATCATGACCGCCATGGGCGGCACCGCCGGCGTGTTTTTTGTCATGGCCACCCTGGCCAGCGTCATCAAGCGCGACATCTCGGGCATGGGCAAATGGCTGTTTGTCGGCGCCCTGGTCGTGATGGTGGGTGCCATCATCAATGTGTTTGTCGGCTCCACCGCCGGCATGATGGCGATCTCGGTCGCCGTGATCGGTATCTTCAGCGCCTACATGCTGTATGACCTCAAGCAGATCCTCGATGGCGGCGAGACCAACTACATCAGCGCCACACTGGCCCTGTACCTGGACCTGTTCAACGTGTTCCAGGCGCTGCTGGCCCTGCTGGGCATCATGGGCGGCGAGCGCGATTGAGCCTGCCTGTCCCCATTGAAAAAAAGGGCCTTCGGGCCCTTTTTTCATGGGCCGTCGCGCCCGGGCAATTCCACGCACACGGCCAGCGTCCTGGCAGCAAGTCCGGAACCCCACAAATCAGGGTGCTTTCAAAAGCTATTTATTCGATAGCAAACTTTCCATACTCCAAAAGGGGTAGAGCTGGTTTTGACTTGAAATCGTCGGACAGGCCAGCTTGCGCTGGATCAACAAGGTTAGCGTTAACCCTTATAAAGGTGCACATTAAATCCATCTTCTAACTACACTGCATACAGGCACCCGGACAACAGAGATCCGGATGCCTTCAAAGTAGAAAGAAGGTTGTTTGTATGCGTACCCCTCATTCAAGGAATTTTTCACTCCTGGCCCTGGCTGCCGCCCTCGCGCTGGCCAGTCTGGGCGCCGCTTCGGCACCGGTCGCAGCGACCCCGAGCGGTGCATCGCCCACTCCGGCCACTGAGCAGGCCAAGGGCGCCGTCAGGAAGTACACGCTTGAAACCGGCATCGTCAACGGCAAGATGGTGTTCATCGACGACCGCGGCCAGGCCAACCCGCTGCTGCGCGCCAATGTGGGCGACACGGTGGAGATCCACCTCAAAAGCGGCGAAGGCGCACAGCACGACATCGCCATTCCGGACCTGAAGGTCCAGTCGCAGAAATTCGATGCCGCCAGCGGCCCCACCACCCTGCGTTTCACCGTCACGCAAGCCGGTAAATTTGCCTACTACTGCACCATCGCGGGCCACCGCCAGATCGGCATGGAAGGCGTGTTTGAGGTGGCTGGCACCAGCATCGCCGGGGCGGCCCCAAAGGCCGCAGCGAAGATGAGCGGTGGGCCCGGCGCCGAGCTGTACACCGCGCCCGCCGTGCGGCCCGCCGATGCGGCCGCCGTGAGCGTGGCGATGGATCCGGCGGCCGTGCCCACCCCCATAGGCGCACGTGCCCCGCAGCACCTGAAGTACCGCCTGGAAACCGTGGAGCTGACCGGCAAGCTTGACGACGGCACCAGCTTCACCTACTGGACCTTTGACCGCAAGGTGCCTGGTCCCATGCTGCGCGCCCGCATCGGCGACACCATCGAGCTGACCCTGGCCAACGCACGCGACAGCAAGATGATCCATTCCATTGACCTGCACGCGGTGACCGGCGGCCACGGTGGCGGCGAACACACCCAGGTCGGCCCCGGCCAGGAAAAAACCATCACCTTCAAGGCGCTGAACGCGGGGCTGTTTGTGTACCACTGCGCCACGCCACTGGTGCCGCAGCACATCTCGGCCGGCATGTACGGCATGATTCTGGTCGAGCCCGAAGGTGGCTTGGCCAAGGTGGACCGCGAGTACTACGTGATGCAGGGCGACATGTACACCACGCGGCCACACGGAGCCAAAACGCACCAGGAGTTCGACCTGGACAAGATGGCGGCCGAGCTGCCTGACTATTACGTCTTCAACGGCGCGGTGGGTTCGCTGACCAGGGAGCACAAGCTCACCGCCAATGTGGGCGAGACCGTGCGCATCTTCTTTGGTGTGGGCGGCCCGAACAAGATTTCGTCTTTCCACGTGATCGGCGAGATTTTCGACAAGGTCTACAGCGAAGGCTCTGTCAGCTCGGTCAAGCGTGACGTGCAGACCACGCTGGTTGCGCCGGGTGGTGCCACCATCGTCGAGTTCAAGGTGGACTACCCCGGCAGCTACCTGCTGGTGGACCACGCCCTGTCCCGGGCCGGCAAGGGGCTGGTCGGCACGCTGGAAGTCGCCGGTGCCGCCGATGCAGGCATCTACAAGGCACACACGCCAGGCAAGGCGGCTGCCACCCACTGAGTGGCCGGCCAAGGGCCTGCCCCGGGCTGTCCGCTGTCATGGCGGGCAGCCTTTTTGACGTTTTCAGTGCCCGGCGCCGACCGGCAGCCGCTCGAAAACGGCCATCGATTCCACATGCGCGGTGTGCGGAAACATGTTGACCACGCCGGCCGTTGTGCAGCGGTAACCGGCATCATTGACCAGCACGCCCGCATCACGCGCCAGCGTTGCCGGGTTGCAGCTGACATACACGATGCGCTGCGGCGGTGTCCAGTTGCCGATCTGCAGATTTTGCTGTCCACCGGCGTCGTCACAAGGCACGCCGGTGACGATCTGCTGGTGCAGCGCAGCCAAGGCCTTGAACAGCTCGAATGCGCCTTCGCGCGGCGGGTCAACCAGCCACTTGTCGGCGGCGCCGTCCTTCACGAGCATGCCGGGCGTCATCTCGAACAGGTTACGCGCTACAAATTTGGTAGCTGCCAGCGCCCGCCCCTTCTGGGCCGAGGCCTTGTTTGACTCATAATTTTCGCGCGAACGGGCAACCAGCACCTCGCTGCCCTCGATGCCCAGCACCTCGCGCGCCTGGGTCGCCAGCGGCAGGGTGAAATTGCCGAGCCCGCAAAACCAGTCGATCACGCGCTCGTGCGCCTGCACGCCCAGCAGACGCAAGGCGCGCGACACCAGCACCTGGTTGATATGCGGGTTGACCTGGGTGAAGTCGGTCGGCTTGAAGGGCATGGTGATGCCGTAGTCGGGCAGGCCGTAGGCCAGTTGCTGCGCCGGATCAGTCATTTCATCGAGCAGCTTGACCGTCTCCAGCCCGCCGGGCTGCAGCCACCACTGCAGGCCGGGATGGGCCAGCGCAAAGGCACGCAGCTTCTCCACGTCACCGCCCGACAGCGGCTCCATGTGGCGCAGCACCATGGCCGTGACCGTGTCGCCGCAGGCCAGCTCGATCTGCGGCAGGGTTTCCTTCGCGTCCATGCTGGCGATCAGTGCGCGCAATGGCAGCAGCAGGTCGCTGACATGCCGGGGCAACACGTGGCACTCGCGCATGTCGGCGACATAGCCGCTTTTGCGCTCGTGAAAACCCACCAGCACCTCGCCCTTTTTCCGCACATAACGCACCGACAGCCTGGCGCGGTAGCGGTAATTCCAGGCCGGCCCTTCAATCGGCCTCAAGATGTTGCCGGCCTTGAGTTTGCCGATGTGCCAGAGGTTGTCTTCCAGCACCCGCTGCTTGACGGCCACCTGGGCACCCACATGCAGATGCTGCATCTTGCAGCCGCCGCAGGCGCCGGTGTGCAGGCCGAAATGCGGGCACTGCGGCCGTACCCGCTGCGAGGACTCACGCAGCACTGCCATCAGCGTGGCTTTTTCAAAACTCGGTTTCTTGCGGTAGACGCTGGCGCTGACGGTCTCGAAGGGCAAGGCGCCTTCGATGAACACCACCTTGCCGTCGTCCCGGTGCGCAATGCCCTGGGCTTCGATGTCGAGCGACTCGATGGTGAGCAGATCGGGCGGGTAGTCGGTCTGTGCGGGTGCGGGCGGATGTTGCGGCTGATGGTGTTTTCTTCTGGACATGCCCCATTGTCTCAGGCCGGTACAGCCGCAAGAAGCCGCCAAACGCAATGAAAGGCTTGGCTTCGGCTTCAGGACAGGCGCAGGCGGCGACGCCCGCATGCCCCGGCCGGGCCAGCCGGTGCTTTTGACCACGGCATCGACCGGCGGCAGTTCCACGGGCGCAGCGACGACGGGGCCATGCAGCGCGCCGGGTCGCTACCAGATTGATAGCTGCTTGCGCCCATCCTGCAAGGGCAGAGAGCCGATTTGATGCATGACCCTGATGAAATTCAACCACGGGACTTCGGGTTGGCCCCGGACGCAGTGGCAAGAAAAAAAAAGGGAGCCCTGCACTGCAGGGCTCCCTGGGGATATCGCGGCGGCGGCCCGATTATTTGGCCGGCAGGAACCTGGCCGGGTCCACCGGCTTGCCTTGTTTGCGGATTTCAAAATGCAGTTTCACGCGGTCGGTGTCGCTGGCGCCCATTTCGGCAATCTTCTGGCCCTTGCGCACCGACTGGTCTTCCTTGACCAGCAGCGTGTGGTTGTGAGCGTAGGCGGTCAGGAAGGTGTTGTTGTGCTTGAGGATGATCAGGTTGCCGTAACCACGCAGGCCGGCGCCGGCGTACACCACGCGGCCGTCGGCGGACGCGATCACCGGGTCGCCGGTCTTGCCAGCAATGTCCACGCCCTTGTTCTTGGCTTCGTCAAAACCCGCCAGCACCTGGCCCTGCGCCGGCCAGATCCAGGCGAGATCGTCCTCGGCGCCCGGCGTGGAGGCCGATGCCGCAGGTTTGGCGGCGCTGGCGCTGGCAGTCACCGGGGCCGGGGCGCTGCCGGCGGGTGTCGGCGGAAGCGGCGTGACTGAGCCGGACGTCACGGGCCGCGACACGGCCACGGAGGTTTCCACCGGCGGCGCCACACGCAACACCTGGCCGACTTCGATCAGGTTGGGGTTTTCAAGATTGCTCCAGCGCCCGATGTCGCGCCAGTTCTGGCCGGTGTCCAGCCCGATGCGGATCAGGGTGTCGCCGGGCTTGACGGTGTAATAGCCGGGTTTGCCGGCATTTTCCGCCCCCGGAAGCGGTTTGACGCCCGCGGTATCGACGGCACCCACCGGGGCACGCCCCATGCCGGCGCCGCGGTCCTCCACCGGCGCGCGACCCAGGCTGCGCGTGCCGCAGGCAGACAGCAGCAGCACCGCGGCGGCCAGAAAACAGGTCGTCAGCAGGCGGCCCGCACGCTGGCCGCCGGGACGGCCGTCAGGAGCGGTGTAAAAAGACGCTGTCATGGCCGATCCGGCTTGTTCGTTCATTGCTTGATTCACCCTGTTCTACAAAGCTGTCTGTTTATTCTGCGTTCCTGGCGCCGGGAGGCACCATGCACGCACCCGGGTTCATGCCCGCTCAGCTGGTTCCTGATTTTAGAGGTACAAAGTGCACGGCCTCAAGAACGGTCTGTGTAACACCCTGTGGGGTCCGGTCAAGCACCACCAAGGCCTGGGCACCACCTGCCACATGCATGGGCGCCACCAGACGACCACCGACCGCGAGCTGCTCGATCCAGGCCGGCGGAATCGCCTCGCCGCCGGCGGCTGCAATGATGGCCGCGTAAGGCGCGCCCCTGGCATAACCCACCATGCCGTCGCCAAACAGCAGGTGCACATTGGCCAGGCGGAAAGCGCGCAGATTCTCGCGCGCCTTGTCGTGCAGCCCGCGCAGGCGCTCGATGCTGTAGACCTCGCTGGCGAGCTGGCCCAGCAGCGCGGCCTGGTAACCGCAACCGGTGCCGATTTCCAGCACACGACCCAGCTTGCCTGCCGGGCTGCCGGCCCCCTGGCGCAGCAGCTCCAGCATGCGGGCCACCACATTGGGCTTGGAAATCGTCTGGCCCAGCCCGATCGGCAAGCTGGTGTCTTCATAGGCCTGGTTGACCAGCGCCGTGTCGACAAACCGGTGGCGCTCGACATGGCCCATGGCAGCGAGCACCTGGGCGTCCGAGATGCCCTGCGCCGCCAGCTTGCTGACCATGCGCGCCCGTACCGCCCTGGAGTCCAGGCCAACGCCACTTGGGGCGGACGCCGTCCTGGCTGGCACTTTAAGATCAAAAATGCCTGTATCCCTTTCTGGATGGGCGCGGCCAGCTACACTTTTTGTAGCAGATGGCGTGCCTGCCGCGGGTTCCAGCCGAACCGGAAAACCCGGCCGCCGGGCCGGGGCGGCGTTGGCTGGAGCCGGCGAGGTCAAGTTCGGCTTGAGGGGCGGCTTCATGCGACGACCGGTGCGGCGGCCTGGCCCTGTGTGAGCTGGGCGGCGGTCTGGGCCCAGTACGGCAGGCGTTCGTGGTCGGTGAGGTCCACCTGCAGCGGCGTGATGGCGACGAAGCCGTGTTTGGTCGCGAAAAAGTCCGTGCCCTCGCCCTCTTCCTTGGCTGGCCCCGCACCGCCTATCCAGTACATGGTTTCGCCGCGCGGGCTGGTCTGCGTGATGACGCGCTCCGCCGCATGGCGTCGCCCCAGGCGGCAGACCTTGTAGCCCTTGAGCTGCTCATCGGGCAGGTTGGGAATGTTCACATTGAGCAGCCAGGGCGCCAGCGTCGGCAAGCCACCGTCGGCAATTTTTTCGAGCGAGGGAATCAGTTGCTGCACCAGGTCGCGCGCGCGCCGCCCGGCCACGTCGATGTGGGCCCAGCCTTTCTCGGTCTGTGAAAACGCAATCGAGGGAATGCCGAACAGATAACCCTCCATGGCGGCGCCCACGGTGCCCGAATAAATCGTGTCGTCCCCCATGTTGGCGCCGTTGTTGATGCCCGAGACCACCAGGTCTGGGCGGTAGCCCAGCAGCCCGGTCAGCGCAATGTGCACACAGTCGGCGGGCGTGCCGTTGATGTAGCGAAAACCGTTGGCCGCCGTCTGCACGTACATCGGCGAATGCAGGGTCAGTGCGTTCGATTTGGCGCTGTTGTTCTGCTCGGGGGCAACAACCTCCACGTCGGCAATGTCTTTCAGGGCCTCGTACAGGGCGATGATGCCGGAGGCCTGGTAGCCGTCGTCGTTGCAGATCAGGATTTTCATGGCCCGATTTTAAGGTCTCACGGGTGACAAACCCGAGTACCGGTGCGCTTATTCAGCTTTCCAACATCCCTATGATGTGTCTATCTGATTTCAATGGAGACCCTCATGCATGCCTGGCTTTGTGAAAACCCCACCGGCGTTGACGCCCTGACCTGGAAAGAATTGCCCACCCCCGCACCCAAGGCCGGCGAGGTGCTGATAGAAATCAAGGCCGCCAGCCTGAATTTCCCCGACCTGCTGATCGTGCAGAACAAGTACCAGATGAAACCCCCACTGCCTTTTGTGCCGGGCTCTGAGTACGCCGGCATCGTGCAGGCGGTCGGCGAAGGCGTCAAACACCTGAAGGTCGGCCAGAACGTCGCCTGCCTGTCGGGCACCGGCGGTTTTGCCACCCACACCATCGCACCGGCGGCCCTGTGCATGCCGCTGCCGGACGGTTTTCCGTATGTCGATGCCGCTGCCTTCATCATGATTTACGCCACCTCGCACCACGCGCTGGTGGATCGCGCGCAGCTCAAGGCCGGCGAAACCGTGCTGGTGCTGGGCGCGGCCGGCGGCGTCGGCACCTCGGCCATCCAGATCGCCAAGGCCATGGGTGCCAAAGTGATCGCAGCCGCCTCCACCGACGAAAAATGTGCGCTGTGCACATCCATAGGCGCCGACGCCACCATCAACTACAGCACCGAAAACCTGCGCGAGGCCATCAAGACCCTCACCGACGGCAAGGGCCCCGACGTGATTTACGATCCCGTGGGTGGTGATTTTGCAGAGCCGGCTTTCCGCTCCATCGCCTGGCGCGGTCGCTACCTGGTGGTGGGCTTTGCTTCCGGCCCCATCCCCTCGTTGCCACTGAACCTGACCCTGCTCAAGGGCGCGTCCATCGTCGGCGTGTTCTGGGGCGGCTTTGCGAAAAACGAGCCCAAGGCCAGCGCCGCCGCCATGGCCGAACTGGCGCAGTGGTACGCGCAAGGCAAGATCAAGCCTGTCATCGACCGCACCATGCCCATGGCCGAACTCAAGGCCGCGTACGCCCACATGGGCTCGCGCGGTGTCAAGGGCAAACTGGTGATGGTCAACTGAGTAGCAGCCCGCCAAATCGCCGCGGGTGCCCGGAACTAGGTACTTTTGCGCAGCAATCGCCCCAGAACATTCGGCACCGCGACATACTTTGGGGGTATATTGATCTTTCCTTGGCAATGGAGGACAACAATGGGCACACCAACCATGCTGGTGGTGGAAGACAATCCAGATCACCTTGAATTGACCCTGACCATCCTCGAGCAAAACGGCGTGCCCCACGATATCGTGGTGGCCCGTGATGGTCTGGAAGCACTGGACTACCTGTTCTGCCAGGGCCTCTACAGCGACCGCAACGCTGACGAACAGCCCGAACTCGTCATGCTCGACCTCGGGCTGCCCAAGATGAACGGCCTGCAAGTGCTGCAGCGCATGCGTGATGATCCCCGTACGTTTTTTGTGCCTGTGATCATGCTGACCTCTGCGAGCGAGCAGTCGGACGCCATCCTGGCCCTGAAAGGCGGGCTCAACAGCTACGTCAGCAAGCCGCTCGATATTCGCGACTTCGAAGCCAGGCTGGAGGAAATCAGGGAATACTGGCGCCTGTCCGGTCTCGCCCCCTTGAGCGCCTGAGCCACGTTTGTGTTTTGCCCAAAGAAAAAGCCCCTTTGCAGGGGCTTTTTTCTTGAAATACTGGGGTGGCTGATGGGGCTCGAACCCACGACAACAGGAATCACAATCCTGGACTCTACCAACTGAGCTACAGCCACCGAAGCCTCACATTATAGCGGGAACTGCGCGCCTTATGCGCCGCACCCGCTGCTTTAAGCGCCGGCCTTCTGCTCGGCAGGCCTGGCCACCTTGATGTCGGCCTTGAAGCGCTCTTTCAGGATGTTGTAGTACGCGAGGCTTTCCGCCGAGGTCCACCACTGGGTGTATTGGGCCTGGTCCTGCTGGGCAACGTCGGCGGCCTGTGCCGGGCGCGGGAGCACCTTTAGTACACGGACGATGGCGTAACCCTGCGCGCCCAGGTCCACGCCCACCAGCGTGGGCCCGGCGCCCGCGTCTGCGCTCAATGCGGCGCTGACAACCGACGTGGGCAACTGTTGCGTCTGGTCGCGCGAGATGACCACTGCCGCCGGGAAAGTGGCGGCTGCCGGACTGGCTTTCCAGGCCGCGAGCTTCTCGGCACCATCCTTGCGGGCCATCTCCGCGCCGCGCTGCTGCTGCAGGCGGGCACGCACCCGGTCTTTGACTTCTGCGAGCGGCAGCGTCCGGGCCGGTGTGTACTGGGTGATCCGCCCGGCCACCAGCTGGCTGGGGCCCGCTTCGAGGGCTTCGGTGTTGCGCTTTTTTTCCACCGAATCGGGAGAGAACAGCGCCGCCAGGAATTTCGGATTGGCCAGCACGCCGCTGGCGCCAGCCACGGGGACACGCGTCAGCTTCGCAGCCGTCTTGACCTCGAGCTTGAGCCGTTCGGCAATCGGGCGCAGGGTGTCGGACTGTTCGTACACCGCGTTGCTGAAGGTTTCCGCCGTCTCGGCAAATTTCTTCTGTGCCTGTTGCTGCTTGAGTTCTGCCTCCAGAGCGGGCTTCATCTCGTCAAAGGTCTTCTGCTTGGGCACCTTGATGTCCGTCAGCTTGATGATGTGGTAGCCGAACTCGGTTTCCACCACGTCACTGATGTCGCCCTTCTTCATTGCAAACGCGGCGTCGGCGAAAGGCTTGACCATGGCATTGCGTGCAAAGAAGTCCAGGTCGCCGCCGGCCGGGGCAGAACCGGTGTCCTGCGAGTTCTTGCGGGCCAGCTCGGCAAACGAGTCCGGCGCTTTCCTGGCGGCCGCCAGCAGCTGCTCGGCTTTCGCTTTTGCTTTTTCGCGGTCGGCAGCGGGTGCGGAGGCCGGTGCTTCGATCAGGATGTGGCTGGCGCGGCGCTCTTCATTGCCCGCGAGTTGCGGTGCGTTCTGTTCGAAATAGGTCTTCAGGTCGGCTTCGTTGACTGTGATGCCTTTTTTGACCGCCTCCAGATCCAGCACCACGTATTCAATGCTGGCTTCTTCAGGCGCCTGGAACAGGGCCTGGTTGTCCTTGTAGAACTGCTCCAGGTCCGCATCGCTGGGGTTGACCCTGGCGGCATAGTCCGCCGTGTTGAAACGCGCCACCTGTGCTTCGCGCTTCTCGAAAAAGGCGTTGAGCGAAACGTCCGCCACGGCCTTGGAGGCGAAGCCTGTACCGGAGACACCCAGCAAGACCTGCCTGGAGGCCAGGTCCGCGCGCAGGCCGGCTTCGTACTGCTCCGGTGCCATGCCTGTTTGTGCAATGAAACCCGCGCGGTCAAACTTGCCGTCAGGCAGCCTGAATGCGGCGATGGCCTTGTCCTCGGCATACAGTCGCTGCAACTTCTGGTCCGCAACCACCAGGCCGCTCCTGGCCGCTGCGGCCGCCAGCACACGGTCACGCACCAGGCGCTCCAGCGTGCCATAACGCGCTTGCGGCGTGTCCAGCAACTTGACATCGAGCGTCGGCATCGATGCGCTGAGGCGGCTCACTTCGTTCTGGTGCGCAGCATCCCATTCGGGCTGAGTGATGTCCTTGCCGTCGACCACGGCTACAACCCCGCCGCCACCAGCGGTGGGGCCGTTGTTGTTCATGCCGACCAATATGAAGGACGGAACAATCAGCAAAAACAGCAACGCCATCGTGACCTTGGTGTGCTTGCGAATGAAATCAAACATCTCGAATTTCCTGTGCGGCTGTCAATCGGCCATTTAAAACTTGCGTGAAGCCATCAATGAAAAAGGCGAACATCTGTTCGCCTTTTTGTCCAGTCGGTGGTGGGTGCTGACGGGCTCGAACCGCCGACCTACGCCGTGTAAGGGCGCTGCTCTACCAACTGAGCTAAGCACCCCACCTCAACTTTTACTTCATGCCCATCAGTTCAGTGCGTCCTTGAGCGCTTTGCCTGGACGGAACTTGGGCACCTTGGCTGCCTTGATTTTAATCGCATCGCCGGTGCGCGGGTTGCGGCCGGTACGGGCAGCACGTTTGCCCACTGCAAAGGTGCCAAAACCCACCAGAGACACGGAGCCTCCTTTTTTCAGGGTTGACTTGACAGCGCCAATGGTTGACTCCAGCGCGCGCGTTGCGGCAGCTTTGGAAATGTCAGCGTTCTTGGCAATGTGCTCGATCAGTTCAGTCTTGTTCACAAGGAGCCCCTCGTTGTTGAAAGTTAATCTGGTTGTCTCTTGAATATCTCCCCTGGACACCTGTCACAAAGATGGCAGCGGGAGGCGGCATGTGCAGATCGTCTGCTGATTCCAATTAGAGCCATGGACTCCCATCGTGTCAATACAACATCAGATTTTTACAACGTGCGGTGGCGGATTCTAGCCTTATTTTTCACGCTTTCAGGCCCTATTCGTAAGCACACCCTGTATTTCAGGGATGGCCTCCCGCAGACTGAACAGCACGTTTTCAGGCAAGCGCCGCCGCAATGGCTTTGCCCACGTCGGCCGTGCTGGCGGTGCCTCCCAGATCGGGGGTGCGAGGCGCACCACTGTGGGGAGCCAGGACTTTTTCAATCGCGGCAAGCACCGCGTCATGCGCATCCTTGTGCCCGAGAAATTCCAGCATCATCGCGCCGCACCAGATTTGCCCGATCGGGTTCGCGATGGCGCGGCCCGCAATGTCCGGCGCCGAACCGTGCACCGGTTCGAACAGTGAAGGAAACTTCCGCTCGGGATTGAGGTTGGCGCTGGGGGCGATGCCGATGGTGCCGGTGCAGGCCGGACCCAGGTCGCTCAGGATGTCGCCGAACAGATTGCTGGCCACCACCACATCGAAGAAGTCCGGACGCTGGACAAAATGCGCGGTCAGGATGTCGATGTGAAACTTGTCGAGCTTGATGCCCGGGTAACCCTTGGCCATCTCGACGACACGTTCATCCCAGTAAGGCATCGAAATGGAGATGCCGTTGGACTTGGTCGCGCTTGTCAGATGTTTCTTAGGACGCGATTGCGCCAGCTCGAAAGCGAACTTGAGCACGCGGTCCACGCCGATGCGCGTGAACACCGACTCCTGCAACACGAACTCGCGGTCCGTTCCAGGGAAGGCCTTGCCGCCTATGCTCGAGTACTCGCCCTCGGTGTTTTCGCGCACGATGTAAAAATCAATTTCACCAGGGGCACGCGCCGAACCATCGCGCCGCACCACGGGCGCGATGATGCCGGGCATCAGTCGCGCGGGCCGCAGGTTGATGTACTGGTCAAACTCGCGGCGGAACAGCAGCAGCGAACCCCAGAGCGACACGTGGTCGGCAATCTTGTCGGGCCAGCCCACGGCGCCGAAATAAATCGCATCGTGTCCGCCGATCTGGTCTTTCCAGTCGTCGGGCAGCATCTTGCCGTGTTTCTCGAAGTAGTCCCAGCTGGAAAAATCGAAATGGTCGAACTGCAGGTCGATGCCGAACTTGACCGCAGCGGCCTCCATCACGCGGATGCCTTCAGGCATCACTTCCTTGCCGATGCCGTCGCCGGCGATGACTGCGATTCTTTTCTTTCCGGTGGTCTTGCTCATGTTTGTCTTCCTTGATTTCAGGGTTTGAAAAAATTCAGGGCCTGCGCCAGCAGCAGTGCCGGCGCCTCTTCCGCAATGTAATGCCCACAGGGCAGGCTCAGGCCCGAGACGTCAACAGCCCGTTCACGCCAGAGGCGCAGCACGTCGAAACACTGGCCAACCGCCCCGTGCTCGCCCCAGAGTACATGCAAAGGCTGCATCAGCCGCTTTGCCGCGGCCACATCGGCACGGTCGTGCACCAGGTCCACCGTGGCTGACGCGCGGTAGTCCTCGCAAATGCTCTCTGCCGTGCCGGGAATCTGGATACAGCGCTCGTACTCGGCGAGCGCGGCCGGCGCAAATGCCTCAAGTCCCGCATGGCGTTTACCCATCACGCTGCGCAAGTAACGTACCGGATCGGATTCAATCAGGGCTTCGGGCAGGGGCGGCGGCTGGATCAGGAAGAACCAGTGCCAGTAGGCACGCGCAAAAGCCTCCGAGGTGTTCTCATACACGGCCAGGGTGGGCGCGATGTCGAGCAGCATCAGGCGCTGCACGGCCGCGGGGTGATCGGCGGCCAGCCGGTGCGCCACGCGCGCACCGCGGTCGTGTGCCAGCACCTGGAAAGTGTCGAAGCCGTGGTGCCGCATGACCGCCAGCGCGTCGCGCGCCATGTCGCGCTTTGAATAAGCCAGGTGCCCGGGGTCGGCCGCCGGCCGGCCGGAATCACCGTAGCCGCGCAAGTCCATCATGACCACGGTGAAGTGCCTGGCCAGCGCGGGGGCCACCGCGTGCCACATCACGTGGGTTTGCGGATGGCCATGCAGGAGCAACAGCGGCGCGCCCTGCCCGCCCTTGCGGCCATGCAGCCTGAGCTCCCCGCGGCTGGTTTCAAAGGTCTCGAAGGCTTCAAACATGCAGCGATTGTGATTGCCAGTCTCCCTTGAATCAAGAAATAATAAGAGAATTGATTATTCTTAAATTGGAAATGATGGAACGTGCCGACCTGGCCCTGGTGGTCGCTATTCAACAGCATGGCAGCCTCGTGGCCACCGCCGAGGCATTGCAGATGGCGCCTTCTGCCGTGACCAAGCGCCTGGCCCAGCTGGAGGCCGAACTCGGTCTGCTGCTGTTCCAGCGCAGCACCCGGCGGGTGGCCCCCACCCTCGACGGCGAATTGCTGTGCGAACGTGCGCGCCTGATGCTGGCGCAGTTCGATGCGCTGGAGCAGTCCCTGCAGGAGCGAAAGTCGGAAGCCTCTGGCCTGATCCGGCTGGCGGCGACCTTCGGCTTCGGCCGCCTCTGGCTGGGACCAGTGCTGGCCGAATTCCAGGCCAGGCACCCGGCCATCCAGATCCAGCTGCAGCTTTATGAACAGCTGCCCGATCTGGCGGCGGAAGGTTTTGACGGTGCCGTCTGGCTCTGGTCACCCCGGCCGCAACGCGCGAGCGAGTGGACGGTACGCAAGCTGGCCGGCAACCAGCGCGTGGTGGTGGCGGCGCCGGCCTATGTCCGCCAGCACGGCCAACCCGCCACGCCGGCGGAACTGGCGCAGCACAACTGCCTGATCGCGCGGGAGAACGATCGCCAGTTCGACACCTGGCACCTGCAGGCCTTGCGCGGCGCGCGCAGAAAATCCGGCACTACAGCAGAGGCCCCCGCCGATCAGCGGGTTCGCGTGCAGGGCAAGCTGTCATCCAACTCGGGCGAGCTGGTACGCGACTGGTGTCTGCAGGGACGCGGCGTGATGCTGCGCAGCCTGTGGGACGTGCAGGCGCAGCTCGACTCGGGCAAGCTGGTGCGGCTGTTGCCGCAGTACGCCATGCTGGACGCCGACATCCAGTGGCTGGCGCCCTTCCGGCCGCAGACACCGAAGCGGGTACGTTTGCTGATTGACTGCCTGGCAGAAAAATTCAGGCACGAGCCCTGGCGGCTGCCCGCCTGATTCCGAAGGACCTCAGGCGGCACGCATGCCGTTGCGCACCACCAGCCAGACCCCGAGTGCTGTCAGCGCCGTCCCCAGCACGGTGACCACCGTGATGGACTCGCCAAACAGCAACCAGGCCATCAGTGCGGTGGTGGGCGGCACCAGGTACAGCAGGCTGGTCACGGCCGTGGCCGCACCGCGCTGGATCAGCATGTAAAGCAGCGAGCTGCCGCCCAGCGTGAGCGCGAGCACCGACCAGCCCAGCGCCCCCAGGAACTCCGGGGTCAGCAGCACGGGCTCTGCCTCGAACCAGGCAAAAGGCAGCGTCACCAGCAGCGCCGCGCCGAGCTGGATGGCGTTGGCGCTGCGCACATCGGCCGCCCGGACAAAACGCTTCTGGTACAGCGTGCCGATGGTGATGCTGAGCAGCGCAAAAACAGCGCAAACCAGGGTGTAGGCGGTCGCCTCGTTGCCCGCGCCAAACTTGCGCGAAACCACCAGCAGCAGGCCGGCCAGCCCGAGCACCAGGCCCAGCCACTGGCGTGCACTGACACGGTTGTCGCTCTGGCTGCCGTCGCCCATGCGCGAGACCCAGACCGCGGTCAACACCGGCTGCAGGCCGACGATCAGTGCCGACAGACCCGAACCCATGCCGCCCTTGATGGCCGACCAGACGCCGCCGAGGTAACCCGCGTGAATCAGGATGCCGGTGACCCCGAGATGCAGCCACTGCGAGCGGCTGGCAGGCCAGGCCACTCGTGCAATGGCGATCCAGACCAGGAAGCAGGCCAGCGACAACACGTAGCGGATCGCCAGAAAGGTCAGCGGCGGCGCATAAGGCAGGCCGTATTTGGCGACGATGAAGCCAGTGCTCCAGATCAGCACAAAAACGGCAGGCATGGCCCGGATCAGGGCGCTGTTCGAGCCGGGAGAACTCATTTGGCGCGCGCGCGGATTTCGGGAATGGCTTTTTTCAGGTAGTAGGCCATGGACCAGACCGTCAGGATGGCCGACAGCCAGATCAGCCAGGTACCCCAGACGTTGGTGTTGATGACGCCGAACAGGATGCCGTCAAACAGCAGGAAGGGAATCGCGATCATCTGCACCGTGGTCTTGATCTTGCCGAGCATGTGCACCGCCACGCTTTTGGTCGCACCTATCAGCGCCATCCACTCGCGCAGGGCGGAAATGGCGATCTCGCGCCCGATGATGATGAGCGCCACAAACACATCGGCGCGCCGCAGATGCACCAGCACCAGCAACGCGGCACACACGAGAAATTTGTCGGCTACCGGATCGAGAAAGGCGCCGAAGGACGAGGTCTGGTTGAGTTTGCGTGCCAGAAAGCCGTCGAGCCAGTCGGTGGCAGCAAACACCACGAACATGACGGTGGCAATCAGGTTCTGGCTGGCCGGCGTCATGTCGAGATAGAAAATGCCCACGATCAGCGGAATCGCCACAATGCGCGTCCAGGTCATCACGGTGGGTATGGTCAGGAACATGGCCCGATTTTGACATGCGCGGCGCCGGGCCGAACATGCACGCCGTCAGCACCCGTCAAATACCGCCGCTTTGACCCACTTTCACACCGCTTCGTGGCGCAAATACGTCTCAGGCCATGAACCGGGTTCAGTGCAGGGCGCGGTAGATTTCTTCGGCGAGCTCGCGGGAAATGCCCTCCACCGTGGCAATGTCCTCCGCGCTGGCCGAACTCACGCCGCGTATGCCGCCAAAACGCTGCAACAGGTTGGCGCGTTTTTTGGGGCCAATGCCGGCGATGTCTTCCAGGCGGCTGGCACCGACCCGCACCTTGGCGCGTTTGGCCCGCATGCCGGTGATGGCAAAACGGTGCGCCTCGTCGCGGATCTGGGCAATCAGCATCAGGGCCGCCGAGTCGCGACCGAGGTAGACCTTCTCGCGGCCGTCGGCAAAGACCAGCTCCTCGAGCCCGACCTTGCGCCCCTCGCCTTTCTCGACGCCGGCAATCAGGCCGAGGTCGAGGCCCAGCTCCTCGAACACCTCGCGCGCCATCGAGACCTGCCCCTTGCCGCCGTCAATCAGCACCAGGTCCGGCAGCCGGGCGGTGTTGTTGCGCGCCGCTTCAGCGAGCTTGCTGTAGCGGCGCATCAGCACCTGGCGCATGGCAGCGTAGTCGTCGCCCGGCGTGATGCCCTCGATGTTGTAGCGGCGGTATTCGGCGCTTTGCATCTTGTGGCCATGGAACACCACGCAGGAGGCCTGGGTCGATTCACCCGCCGTGTGCGAGATGTCGAAACATTCGATGCGCAGCGCATCGAGCTTGTCCAGCGACAGGTCCAGCGCCTCGGCCAGCGCGCGGGTGCGCGCCTGCTGCGAACCCTGCTCGGCCAGCAACCGGGCCAGCTGCAGGTCGGCGTTGGTCTGCGCCATCTCCAGCCAGATGCGACGCTGCTCGCGCGGCTGGTGGATCGCCGTGACCTTGTTGCCCGTCTGCATGACCAGCGCGGCGATCAGTTCCCTGTCCACCGGTTCGCTGCACACCAGCACGGGCGGCACCGGCACGCCGACATAGTGCTGGGCGATGAAGGCTTCCAGCACCAGGGCCTCGAGCTTTTTGGTCTTTGCAGGCACGGCGAGCTCAGCGCCCTCAGCGCCCTCTGCGCCTTCAGCAGCTTCGCCAATGTCTTCATCGAGTCCGGCCAGGTCGGCCGCGTGTTCGACATGGGTGGGGAAATACGGCCGGTCGCCCAGGTGCCGGCCGCCGCGCACCATGGCCAGATTCACGCAGGCCTTGCCGCCATGCACCTTCACCGCCAGGATGTCCACGTCCTTGTCACCGCCGGTTTCCATGGACTGCTGGTGCAGCACCTTGGACAGCGCCGAGATCTGGTTGCGCAGCTCTGCCGCCTGCTCGAACTCCAGCTTTTCGGCACGGCCCCGCATCTGCTTTTCCAGCTCGGTCAGGATGTCCCCGGCCTGCCCCTGCAGAAAACGCTCGGCGTTGGCCACGTCCAGCGCGTACTGCTCGGGCGTCACATGGCCGACACAGGGCGCGGAACAGCGCTTGATCTGGTACAGCAGGCAGGGCCGGGTGCGGTTGTTGAACACCGTGTCTTCGCAGGTGCGCAGCTTGAAGACCTTCTGCAGCAGCAAGATGGTCTCCTTGACCGCCCAGGCGCTGGGATAAGGCCCGAAGTAGCTGTGCTTTTTTTCGACCGCGCCGCGGTAGTAGGCGACGCGCGGAAAGGTGTGCGACGCGAGCTTGAGGTAGGGGTAGCTCTTGTCGTCCCGGAACAGGATGTTGAACTTCGGGTTCAGCGTCTTGATCAGGTTGTTTTCCAGCAGCAGCGCCTCGGCTTCGGAGCGCACCACGGTGGTTTCCATGCGCGCGATCTTCGTCACCATGTGGCCGATGCGCGTGCCACCGTGGTTCTTCTGGAAGTAAGTGGAGACCCGTTTTTTCAGGTCGCGCGCCTTGCCGACATACAGCACCGCGCCGTCCGCATCGAAGTAGCGGTAAACGCCGGGCATGGCCGGCAGCGCCGCAACTTCGCTGAGCAGCTGGGGGTCAAATTCGTGGGATGGGGTCATGGTGGTGGGTGCGCGTTGGGCCGGTGGGGGCCGTCTTCCGGAAGAAGTATCGGCAATTCCGGACAACTCCGGCTGGCAGCCCCCGTATTGTGGACAATCCGGGCATGGATCATCGCCCGCAATGGGACATTTTTTGCAAGGTCATCGACAACCACGGCGACATCGGCGTCTGCTGGCGGCTCAGCGCGGAACTGGCGGCGCGCGGGCAGCGTGTGCGGCTGTGGGTGGACGACGCGTCGGCCCTGCACTGGATGGCGCCCGAAGGCTGCGACGGTGTCGACGTCCTGCCCTGGCTGGAGCCGCTGGGCATGAACGTCCTGCGTCTGGGTGCCGCCCCCTGCGAGGTGCTGGTGGAGGCCTTTGGCTGCGAAATTGCTCCTGAATTCATAGCTGCCTGCGCAGACAGGGAAAGGGCTACAGGCCAAAAACCTGTATGGATCAACCTCGAATACCTGTCCGCCGAGCCCTGGGTGGAGCGCTGCCATGCCCTGCCCTCGCCGGTGCCACGCGGCCCGGCTGCCGGCTGGACCAAGTGGTTTTTCTACCCCGGCTTCAGCGCCGCCACTGGCGGGCTGCTGCGCGAGTCCACGCTGGCAGCGCGCCAGGCGGCCTTTGACCGGCAGGCCTGGCTGGCCGGGCGCGGCATTGACTGGAATGGCGAGATGCTGGTGTCGCTGTTCTGTTACGAGCCCCCCGCCCTGGCGCAGCTGCTGGACCACCTGGTGCAGATGGGCAGCGCCGCCGCGCCGGTGCGCCTGCTCGTGACCGCGGGCCGCGCCACGGCCGCCGTCCAGACCGCCGTTCATGACAAAAAGTGGCCACAGCCCAAGCAGGACGGGCGCGAGCCGCTATCAATTTCATACCTTCCCTGGCTGCGCCAGGACGATTTCGACCACCTGCTCTGGGCCTGCGACCTGAACTTTGTACGCGGCGAGGATTCGGTGGTGCGCGCGCTCTGGGCCGGCCAGGCCTTCGTCTGGCAGATTTACCCCCAGGCCGACCACGCCCATCAGGCCAAGCTGCAAGCCTTTCTGGACATGTTGCAGGCCCCGCCGTCGCTGCGGCGTTTTCATGAGGTGTGGAACGGCCTGCAGCGCGACTTGCCGGCTCCCGACCTGCCTCTGTGGTCCGGCTGCGCCCGCGCGGCCGGTCAGCGCCTGAAGGAACAGGCCGACCTGGCCACGCAGCTGCTGGACTTTGTCACGCAGAAACAGGGGCTTGCACCGTGAGGCTGCTGCTGGTGGAAGACGACACCATGGTTGGCCGGGCGATGCGCCAGGGTCTGGCCGACGCCGGGTTCAGCGTGGACTGGGTGATGGAGGGGCACGCCGCCGAGCGCGCGCTGGCCAACGGCGTCTACGACCTGGCCGTGCTGGACCTCGGCTTGCCCGGCCAGGATGGCATGGCGGTGCTCAAGGGCCTGCGCACGCGCGGCAACGCCGTGCCGGTGCTGATCGTGACGGCACGCGACGCGGTCGCCGACCGCATCGCCGGGCTCAACGCGGGCGCCGACGACTATGTGCTCAAGCCTTTCGACCTGGATGAGCTGATCGCCCGGGTGCGCGCGCTGCTGCGCCGCCATGCCGGCGGCGGCTCCCCCCTGCTGCAATGTGGCGAGCTGATCCTTGACCCGGTCCACAAACAAGTCAGCCTGAAAGGTGAAGCCGTGAACCTGTCCGCCCGCGAATTCGCACTGCTGGAGACCCTCATGCAACGGCCCGGCGCCGTGTTGTCACGAGCCCAGCTGGAAGACTCCATCTACGGCTGGGCCGAGGAGATCGGCAGCAATGCGGTCGAGGTCTACCTGCACAAGCTGCGCCGCAAACTCGGCGCTGACACCATCCGCAATGTGCGCGGTGTCGGGTACAAGGTGGTGGCACCATGAGCTACGCAGGGAGGGGCCCCGGCCTGCCGGGGGTAGCGGCCAGGGCGAACGACAACACAAGGAGCAGGCCATGAGCACAAGTCCCGTTCAGTCCATCCACCGCCGCGTTCTGGTCTGGGCCATGGGTGCGCTGGTGGCGGGCGCCAGCCTGCTGGTGGGCATCTCGTACTGGACGCTGGCGCACGAAATGGGCGAGGTGTTCGAAGACAACCTCAAGCAGGTCGCGCTCGCGGTGGCCAACCACCACGGCACCTACGGCATGGCGCGCACCCCCAGCCTGGCCGAGCAGTTGCCGCGGGTTTACGAGGAATACGGCAAGTTTGAGTTTGTCACCGCGGCGTGGACGCGCAGCGGCACCCTGCTGCACCGGTCCGACCCGGCCGTCAACCTGCCCTTTCGCTCGCGCAGCGGCCTGAGCGTGGTCAACATCGGCCACGAGCGCTGGCACCTCTACACCATCGTGCTTGAGGACGGCATTGTGCAGGCCGGCCAGCGCGACAGCGAGCGTCAGGCGCTGGCGCGTGAAACAGGCTCCGTGCTGATCCTGCCTGCCCTCGTGATGCTGGCCCTGCTCGCCGGCATGCTGACGCTGGCGCTGCGGCGTGGCCTGGCGCCGCTGGCGCTGGCGGCCAGTGAGGTCACGGCGCGCAGTGTCGAGGCGCTGCATCCGATCGCCCTGTCGGCCCACCCGCCGGAGCTGCACCTGTTGATAGGCGCCATCAACGACCTGATGGCCCGACTGGGCGGGGCCCTGTCACTGCAGAGGCTGTTCCTGGCCGACGCGGCCCACGAACTGCGTACGCCGATCACAGCGCTGCGGCTGCAGTTGCAATTGCTCGAACGCGCCAGCGATACGGCCCAGCGCGAGGAGGCGCTGGTGCAGCTGCGCGCCGGCATTGAGCGCGCCCAGCACCTGGTCGAGCAGTTGCTGCAGTTGTCACGGCTGGCGCCGGAAACCCCGGCCCTGCGCCGGGAAGCGGTTGATCTGGCAGAACTGGCACGATCCACCGTGGGCCGTTTCAGCGCCCGCGCCGATGACCGGCAGATTGACCTGGGCGCGGTGACCGAAGAAACACCCACTGTCCACGCCGATGTGCAGCAGTTGGCCATCCTGCTGAACAACCTGGTCGACAACGCCCTGCGCCACACGCCTGCAGGCGGGCGCATCGACGTGACCACCCGGGTTGAGCAGGGCCGCCCCTGCCTGAGCGTGACCGACAGCGGGCCGGGCATCAGCGCCGCTGAGCGGGAACGGGTGTTTGACCGCTTTTACCGGGGCAGCAGTGTCAGTGCCGACGGCCATGCGTCGCATGGCAGCGGGCTGGGCCTGGCTATCGCCCGGGCGGTCGCCGAACGCCATAGCGCCGACATCAGGCTGGACGAAGCGCCGGGCGGCGGCACCGGCTTGCGGGTCAGTGTGCTTTTTCCGGCCCGTTGAGGGCCACCAAGGGTGCCGGGCGGCAAGGCGCAAACAGATCACGCGACTTGTCATAGGCCAGGGTCTGGACATCGAGCACGCCGAGCAGCGAATGAAACAGGTTGTCGTGGCTGACCGCGGCGCCCGCGTTCGAGCGCAGGCAGTCCTGGTCGATCTTGAAGCTGCGACGAAACCCCGGCGACAACCACATCACAAACGGCACCTGTGTCTGCACAGCGGGCGCGATCGGGTAAGGCATGCCATGCAGGTAGAGGCCCCCCTCACCCAGCGACTCGCCGTGATCCGAGACATACAGCATGGCCGTGTCGTACTGCTGCTGCGCGCCCGCCAGGAAATCGATGACCTTTGAAACAAAGAAGTCGGTGTAGAGCAGCGAGTTGTCATAGGCATTGACAATTTCCGCAGCCGTGCAGACGCTCAGGTCTTCGTTCTGGCAAGCCGGGGAGAACTGCTTGAACACCGCCGGATAACGCTTGAAATAGGCCGGTCCGTGGCTCCCGAGCTGGTGCATGACGACCAGCAGGTTGCCTTTGTTGTCCCGGGCAATGCCTTCCATGCCCTGCAGCAGCACCTCATCCAGACAATGGCCCTCCGCGCACAGTGCCTCCACCTTGGCGTCGTCCAGCTGCTCGGCAGGCAGACCGTCGCAGACGCCCTTGCAGCCGGACTGGTTGTCGCGCCAGAGCACCTTGAAGCCGGCGCGGGCCAAGACGTGCAAGACCGATTCATGCCCGCGGATCTTTTCCTCGTCATAGTGACTACGGCCGTAGGGCGAAAACATGCAGGGCAGGGAAACCTCGGTCGAGGTGCCGCAGGCGGTGGCATGCGGGAAATTGATCACGTCCTGCCTGGCCAGCTGCGGATTGGTCTGGCGCGCGTAGCCGTTGAGCGAAAAATTCTGCGCGCGCGCGGTTTCGCCAACGATCAGCACAAACATGACCGGCCGGGTACGGGCGCTCCAGCTGGCACCCAGGCGGGCATCCTCGCCAACCGGCAGCTTGGGCTGCGATGGCCGCTGCACGCCGCCCAGTGCATTGCCGGCCAGCGCGGCCACCACATTGCCCGGCGTCAGCAGATAACGCACCTCTTTGTGGTTGCGCATCAGCGAGGCAAAGTCGGCAAACACCAGCAGCAGGCTGGCTGCGCCCACTGCCAGCGCGGCCGCGATCCAGCCCAGGCGGACGGCCAGCGCCCGCCCCAGGGTGCGTTGCTTCAACCGGGGCCACCAGATCAGCGCCGCCGGCAGGACACCCAGTAGCAGAACGTGCGGCACCATGCCCCAGACAAAGAGTTCCCGGGCCTCGTTGACATTGGTGGCCAGCACATTGCGCAGCATGGCGCGGTCCAGGTAAATGGCGTAATGGTCCATGTACCAGGCTGCAAAAGCCGTACACAGCACCAGCAGACTCAGCAAAGGTCTGACGGTCAGGCGTGTTGCCAGCAGCGCCAGAAAAGCGAAATAAAAGGCAGAGAAAGCGACAAACAGGGCAGCCGCAAAACCCCAGGTCGCCACCAGCGCCCACCCCCGGCCAGCCAGCGCGGCGCGCCAGAACGGCCCGTTGCCGCTGAGCAGCAGAAAGCCGACGCACAGCAGCACCAGGGTTTCGACCTGCAGGGACGGCCGCTGAAACCACGGTTTTGAGGGCAGGACGGGGGCCGGCGCCAGGGCGCCGGTGGCGGAAAAATTCATCATCGGGGCGGTGGGGATGACCATGGAAAGTCAGCCTGGAGTCAGGAAGCCCTGAAGTCTGTCTCCGGGACACTTAAACCACCCTTAAGCAGGCCCGGCAAGGAGGTCGGGGCCGTTCCGGGTGCTTGCCCGAAATAAAGTTAAAATGTGTGGCTTTGCATCGCCCCAGGTTTGGGCAATGCCGCATTCCCCGCCGCGGACCCGCGTCACCCCAGAGGCATTTGGCGGCCAACTCACTACTAGAAACTGTTATGAAAATCGCTCAAGAAATACGCGCTGGCAATGTCATCATGCACGGCAAGGACCCGATGGTGGTGCTCAAGACCGAATACAGCCGCGGCGGCCGCAACTCGGCCACCGTGCGCATGAAGCTCAAAAGCCTGATTGCCAACTTCAACACCGAGCAGGTGTTCAAGGCCGACGACAAGATCGACCAGGTCATCCTGGACAAGAAGGATTGCACCTACTCGTACTTCGCCGATCCGATGTATATCTGCATGGACGCCGACTACAACCAGTACGAAGTCGAAGCCGAAAACATGGGCGACTCGCTGAACTACCTGCAAGATGGCATGGAACTCGAAGTCGTGTTTTACGACGGCAAGGCCATCTCGGTCGAACTCCCCACCAGCGTCAACCGCGAGATCACCTGGACCGAGCCTGCCGTCAAAGGCGACACGTCCGGCAAGGTGCTCAAACCGGCCAAACTGGCCACCGGCTTTGAAATCGGCGTGCCAATTTTTGTCGCGCAAGGTGATGTGGTGGAGATCGACACGCGTACCGGCGAATACCGCAAACGCGTCTGATCCGCAACATCCCGACATTCTGACAAAAAGGCTCCTGATGGAGCCTTTTTGCATCCCGAAAACTTACTGAACCACCTATGGAACAAACAGACGACCTATCCGCCAGCCGGATCGCAGACGCGTGGGCAGAACTGCAGGCTCATTCCGACAAGGGTATGCCGCTGGAAGCCAACGCCTACCGGCTGGCCTTCGCCGACCCCGAGTTCCTGCTGCGCCGCGAGACCCGTGGCATCCGCTTCCAGCTGGAAATGCTCAAGCCGGACATGGAACAACAGTCCCAGGGCATCGAGAACACCATCGTGGTGTTTGGCAGCGCGCGCTTCCCGGCCCCGGAACAGGCCGAGGAGGCCCTGAAGCTCGCCCAGGCATCCGGCGATGCGCAGGCCCTGGCACTGGCAGAGCGGCAGGTGCGCAACGCCGCCTACTACGACCAGGCCCGGCTGTTCTCGCGCCTGGTCGGCGCTCACAGCAAGACCCGGCCGCCCGAAGAGCAGCTGTTCATCTGCACCGGGGGCGGTCCCGGCATCATGGAGGCCGCCAACCGGGGGGCGCAGGAGATGGGCGTGCCGACGGTGGGCCTGAACATCGCGCTGCCGCATGAGCAGAACTCCAACCCCTACGTCACGCCTTCGCTGAGTTTCAAGTTCCACTACTTTGCGCTGCGCAAGATGCACTTCATGATGCGCGCCAAGGCGCTGGTGGCGTTTCCGGGCGGTTTTGGCACGCTCGACGAGCTGTTCGAGGTCATCACGCTGGTGCAGACACGCAAGGCCAAACCGGTGCCCATCATCCTGTTCGGCACGGAGTACTGGCAACGCCTGATCAACTTCGACGTGATGATCGATGAAGGTGCGATTTCACCCGAGGATCTCAAGCTCTTCCAGTACGTCGACGACCCCCAGGTCGCCTGGGACGCGATCAAGACCTTTTATCAGTTGTAGCTGGCCGCAGCAGCCAGGCGGCACGGCTGCCCGCGCCCACCACCGCGCCGGTGGCCCAGAACACGCCCGCAATGCCGATGACCGCACCCAGGGTGCCGAACAGCATGGGCATGACCACACTCGAGGCGTTGATCGCCATCAGGCGCAGGCCCAGCGCCTCGCCGTGCCTGGCCTCGGGCGTGATCTGGTGCAGCATGCTCATGATCATGGGCTGCACCGTGCCGAGCGCAAAGCCCAGCAACACCGAACACAGGCCCATGCCCAAGGCTGTCCGCATGAACGGGTAGACGGCAAACAGCACCGCAGTCACGAGCATCGCCGTGGCCAGCACGCGCCATTCGCGCAGGTGCGCCGCCACCAGCGGCATCACCATCCGGATCGCTGCGGCAGCCACGGCAAAGGCGCCCAGGATGGAACCGATCACCGAGGCGCTGATGCCTCGTTCAAAGCCCAGCACCGGCACGACAAAGGTGTGCACGTCCCAGCAGGAAGACAGAAACCAGTTGACCAGCATCAGGCGGCGGAAGGTCGTGTCGCGCAGGAGGTCCCAGGCGCTGCCCCGCCGGGTGCCATGTGCGGCAATGACAGGCGGCAGCTCGCGCGTCTTGCGCACCAGAAACCAGCTGGCCAGCGGCAGCACCGCCATCAGGAAAAAAGCGGCACGGTAGCCTGAGATGCTGTTGGGCATGGCGCCCGCATGGTCGATCAGCAGCCCCGCAGAAAACGGTCCGACAAAATTGGAAATCGCGGGGCCGATCGACAGCCAGCTGAACACCTGTCGCAACTGCAAGCCCCCGGTCGCGGCCCGCCCGACGTGACGCTGCAGTGAAATCACGGCGGCGCCGGTTGCCCCGCCAGTGAGCAGCGCCGACAGACAGAGCACCGGAAACACCGGGAAAACCACCGCCACCCCGGCCCCCAGCACGGCTGCGACGACGCTGTAACCCATGGGCCGACGCAGGCCATTCCGGTCGGCAAAACGCCCCGCGGGCAGGGCCAGAAACACCTGGGTCAGCGCAAACAAGGCCAGCAACACGCCGACCGCAGCCGGGCTGTAACCCTCGCGCAGCGCCAGCAAGGGCGCGGCCATGCGGGTGCCAGCCATGCAGGCGTGCAGGCAGATCTGGGCCAGGATCAGGCGGGCAAGTTCTGGCGTCATGCAACTCAGGCCACCAGGGAGCCGATCAGCCCTCGTCCGGTTCCCGGTCCATGGGAATCAGCCGCGCAGAGTCAAGCTCCGGCAAGGCCTCGACGTTGCGCAGCGCCTTGCCCATGACCCGGCTGCGTTGCTCGGCGCTGCTCAGCGTATTGAGCACGGTTTCGGTCTGCGACTTGACCTTCGCCAGCACGTCGCCGAACTTGCCGAATTCGGTCTTGACCGCGCCCAGCACCTGCCAGACTTCGCTGGAGCGTTTTTCCAGCGCCAGGGTTCGAAAGCCCATCTGCAGCGAGTTCAGCATGGCCAGCAAGGTGGTTGGGCCGGCCAGCGTCACGCGGTGCTCGCGCTGCAGCACCTCCATCAGGCCGGGCCGGCGCAGGACTTCGGCATACAGCCCCTCGGTCGGCAAAAACAGGATCGCAAAATCCGTTGTGTAGGGCGGCTCGATGTATTTTTCCGAAATCGATTTGGCCTCCATGCGAATGCGCACTTCCAGCGCCTTGCCTGCCACCTCGGCGCCGAGCACGTCGGCGCGCTGCTGCGCGTCGAGCAGGCGTTCATAGTCCTCGTTGGGAAACTTCGCGTCGATCGGCAGCCAGACCGGGTCACCGTTGTCCGAACGGCCAGGCAGACGGATCGCAAAGTCCACCGGGTTCTTGCCGCCACGGCGCGTGATGACCTGTGCCGCGTACTGGTCGACGGTGAACACCTGCTCGAGCAGGGCCGAGAGCTGCGCCTCGCCAAAAATACCGCGCGCCTTGACATTGGTCAGCAAATGCTTGAGGTCGCCCACACCCTGCGCCAGCGTCTGCATTTCGCCCAGGCCCTTGTGCACCTGCTCGAGCCGGTCGGCCACCTGCTTGAAACTTTCGCCCAATCGCGTTTCCAGCGTGGTCTGCAGCTTTTCGTCCACCGTCTGGCGCATTTCGTCGAGCTTGGCCGAGTTGGTCTGCTGCAGCTGCGCGAGCTGTTTCTCCAGCGTTTCCCGGATTTCTCCCATGCGCCGCGCATTCGATTCGCTGACGGACTGGAGCTGTGTGGTCAGTGTGTCGGACAGGGTTTTCTGCAGCAGCGTCAGTTGCTGGGCGAACGCATCGATCTGCGCATTCTGGGTGCGGATGGCCTCGGCGCTTTGCTGCACCAGCGTTTGCTGGAAAGTGGCAAGACTCGTAGCCAGCTCCTGCCGACTGGCGCGCGAGCTGTCGCCGATTTCCCGCCGCAGCTCGCGCTCGAGCTTGTCGTTCCCGGCGGCCAGGCCGGCGAGCAGTTCTTCGCGGCCACTGTCGTCCGGCTTGCGCAGCAGCAGCCAGACCAGAAGGAGCAGGACAAGCAGCAACGCTGCGAGGACCAGCCAGGCTTGCAAGGAGTTCATCAGTGCTATTTATTTCGTAGCTAACACCGCAGGATTCAAGGGCGTCAGCGGCCTTTTATCCTTGAAGAAACCGATCAGGTTGTCGGCCGCCAGCATGGCCATGGCCATGCGTGTAGGCACCGTGGCACTGGCAATGTGCGGCGTCAGCACGACGTTCGGCACCGTGAGCAGGTCAGGATGGACCTGGGGTTCGCCTTCAAACACATCCAGGCCCGCCGCCGCAATACGCCGGTCGCGCAGCGCAGCAGCCAGCGCGGCATCGTCCACAATGCCGCCGCGCGCGATGTTGACCAGCGTCGCTGTCGGTTTCATCAGCGCCAGCTCGGCAGCGCCTATCGTGTGGTGCGAGGCCGGTGAATACGGCAATACCAGCACCACGTGGTCGGCGGTCCGGAGCAGTTCTTCCTTGCTGACGTAACTCGCCTTGCACTCTGCTTCCAGCGCAGCGTCCAGGCGCGAGCGGTTGTGGTAAATCACCTTCATGCCAAAGCCGTGTGCCCCGCGCCTGGCGATGCCCTGCCCGATGCGGCCCATGCCCAGCACGCCCAGGGTGCTGCCGTGGATGTCGGAGCCGGCAAACATGTCGTAGCTCCACTTGCTCCACTTGCCGGCACGCAGGTAATGCTCGCTTTCGGTGATACGGCGGGCCGTGGCCATCAGCAGCGCAAAGCCGAAGTCGGCGGTGGTTTCGGTCAGCACATCCGGTGCGTTGGTGGCCAGCACACCAGCCGCCGTCATGGCATCGATGTCGAGGTTGTTGTAACCCACCGCCATGTTGGCGCAGATCTTCAGTGTCGGGCAGGCCGCCAGCACCTCGGCATCAATGCGATCGCCACCGGTGGTGAAGGCGCCGTCCATGCCGCGCAGCTTTTCAGTCAACTGCGCTTTCGACCAGGTCTCATCCGCCTGGTTGGCATGCACCTCGAAATGCTGCTGCAGATGCGTGATGACTTCGGGAAAAATCGCCCGGGCAACGAGGACTTTGGGTTTGTTCATGGTTTGTCTCTGAAAAATTGAAACGACTTCACTGGAACCAGATGAAAGTCATCAGGATAAACAGCGGGATCAGGACCGCACCCGACCACGCCATGTAGCCAAAGAAACTCGGCATCTTCACGCCGCGGTCTTCGGCAATGGCCTTGACCATCAGATTGGGCGCATTGCCGATGTAGGTGTTGGCGCCCATGAACACCGCGCCGGCCGAGATGGCAGCCAGCGTCGGTGCCAGCGTGGTCATCAGCGTGGCGGGGTCCCCGCCTGCGGTGTTGAAAAACACCAGGTAGGTCGGCGCGTTGTCGAGGAAGGAACTCAGTGCACCGGTAGCCCAGAAATACATGGCCGGGTCGGGTTGACCGTCGGGCCGGGTGACGGCCGACACCACGGCGCCAAATGGCCCGGCGGCACCTGCCTTGAGCATGGCAATGACCGGGATGATGGTCAGGAAAATGCCGGCAAACAGCTTGGCCACCTCGGCCATGGGCCCCC
>NZ_JAQSDL010000107.1:0-1741 GCF_029945895.1 Polaromonas sp.
CAGGCTAGGCGGACGGAGCGCAGGAACCGGAACGTACCTTGGGGTACGTGAGGATTCCGAGCACCGCCCAACGACGCATGGCGCCTGCGCAGTAGCCGGATTACATGCCCATGCCGCCCATGCCGCCCATGCCGCCCATATCACCACCACCCATGCCGCCACCGCCGGCACCGGACTCGTCTTTCGGAGCCTCGGCCACCATGCACTCGGTGGTCAGCATCAGCGACGACACAGACGCTGCATTTTGCAGTGCGGTGCGGGTCACTTTGGTGGGGTCCAGGATACCCATGTCGATCATGTCGCCGTAGGTCGCGTTGGCGGCGTTGTAGCCGTAGTTGCCTTTACCGGCCAGCACGGCGTTCACCACCACGCTTGGCTCTTCGCCGGCGTTGGAAACGATGATGCGCAGCGGCTCTTCGATGGCACGCAGGATCAGCTTGATGCCGGCGTCCTGGTCAGGGTTGTCACCCTTGATGGTGCCAGCGGACTGCTTGGCGCGCAGCAGAGCCACGCCACCACCAGCCACAATGCCTTCTTCCACAGCAGCGCGGGTGGCGTGCAGGGCGTCTTCCACGCGGGCTTTTTTCTCTTTCATCTCGACTTCGGTGGCAGCGCCCACCTTGATCACGGCAACACCGCCGGCCAGCTTGGCCACGCGTTCCTGCAGCTTTTCACGGTCGTAGTCGCTGGTCGCTTCTTCGATCTGGACACGAACCTGCTTGACGCGGGCTTCGATGTCAGCAGCGGCGCCGGCGCCGTCGATGATGATGGTGTTTTCCTTGCCCACTTCGATGCGCTTGGCCTGGCCGAGGTCAGCCAGCGTGACTTTTTCGAGGGTCAGACCGACTTCTTCAGCGATGACCTTGCCGCCGGTCAGGGTGGCGATGTCTTCGAGCATGGCTTTGCGGCGATCGCCGAAACCAGGCGCCTTGACAGCCACAACCTTCAGGATGCCGCGGATGGTGTTGACCACCAGCGTGGCCAGGGCTTCGCCTTCGACGTCTTCCGAGATGATCAGCAGGGGACGGCTGGACTTGGCGACTTGCTCCAGCGTAGGCAGCAGGTCACGGATGTTGCTGATCTTCTTGTCGTAGAGCAGAACAAACGGGTTATCCAGAATCGCGGATTGCTTTTCAGGGTTGTTGATGAAGTAAGGCGACAGGTAGCCACGGTCAAACTGCATGCCTTCAACCACGTCGAGTTCGCTGTTCAGCGACTTGCCGTCTTCAACAGTGATGACGCCTTCTTTACCGACTTTGTCCATCGCTTCAGCGATGATCTTGCCGACTTCTTCGTCGCTGTTGGCGGAAATCGTGCCGACCTGGGCAATTTCCTTGCTGGTGGTGGTGGGCTTGGAAGCTTTCTTCAGCTCTTCGACCAGGGCTGTGACAGCCTTGTCGATACCGCGCTTCAGGTCCATCGGGTTCATGCCGGCGGCGACATATTTCATGCCTTCGCGAACAATGGCTTGTGCCAGAACGGTAGCGGTCGTGGTGCCGTCACCGGCGATGTCGGAGGTCTTGGAAGCAACTTCCTTGACCATCTGAGCGCCCATGTTCTGCAGCTTGTCCTTGAGTTCGATTTCTTTCGCGACGGACACACCGTCCTTGGTCACGGTAGGGGCGCCGAAAGAGCGCTCCAGAACCACGTTGCGGCCTTTGGGGCCCAGGGTGACCTTGACTGCGTTGGCCAGGATGTTCACACCCTCGACCATGCGTGCGCGGGCTTCGCCGCCGAAAAT
>NZ_JAQSDL010000107.1:1841-119479 GCF_029945895.1 Polaromonas sp.
TGGCCAGGATGTTCACACCCTCGACCATGCGTGCGCGGGCTTCGCCGCCGAAAATGACGTCTTTTGCTGCCATGTTAATTCTCCAGAATATTCAAAAAAGTTTTACGGGACCGTTGTTGGGAAAGAAAGCGTAGCGAGCGGCTGTCAGGCTAGGCGCACCGCGCACAGCAACCGGAACGTACTTGGGTACGTGAGGATTGCGAGCACGGAGCAACGACGCATGACGGCCGCGAAGTAGCTTTATTTCTCGACAACAGCGAACAGGTCGTCTTCTTTCATGACCAGCAGTTCGTCGCCATCGACCTTGACGGTCTGGCCGCTGTATTTGCCGAACAGGACGCGGTCGCCGACCTTGACGGCCATGGCGCTGATTTCGCCCTTGTCGTTCTTTTTGCCGGGGCCCACTGCCAGCACTTCGCCTTGATCAGGCTTTTCAGCGGCGCTGTCGGGAATGACGATGCCGGAGGCGGTTTTGGTTTCGTTTTCAACACGTTTGACGATCACGCGGTCGTGCAGGGGGCGAAGTTTCATGGGAGCTCCTTGTTTTGAAACAGGTTTGGAATCAGAAAGCACCATCGCAGGACGGCGGGTGCTTGTGCATGGGCTGGCGTAAGTGATTGTTAGCACTCAATACCATCGAGTGCTAATCATAAGGCTGTTTGGAGGCCGTTTCAAGTTCGGGAAGCAAAAAATGGCGTTCCAATGCGCTGATCAGCCGGTCCAGGGGGATAGAAAGCGCTGGCTGTCCTACAAAAGACCCGCCTGCGTCTGACATGGGAGGAACGATTCCCCCTCTAAAGTGGCTTCAAGATCACTGAAGGCAGTGCAAGCCACATCCGGGGGAATTTTATGAACCAGTTTGCAATTGACATGACGGCCCACCAACCGGTTTTGCGTTCCGGGTACGCCGTACCGGGAGACACGCGTTTGCCTGCAGGCGGGCGCATTGGTCCTGCGCGTACGGCCTGGCCGTTTCTGGTCACTCGCAGTCCCCGGGGTGATCAACAGGCGCTCGCGCAGGAGGCTGGCAGTCCATCCGGTTTTGCCAGTTGACCCCGGTTTGAAGTGACTATCAAGGCATAGCAGCATGGGTGACGCAAGCATTGGATCGGGCCAGCCGGCAGACAGCAATCAAAACGCGGTCGACAAGAACACGACCCCCCGCAAGACTTTCGGCGAAGAAGGCACCAACAAGACACAGTCCACGCCGGATCCGAATGCCCAGCCCTCTGATGTAGGCGCTGGCGGCAAATTCATCGAACCGACGCCTTTCACGCGCTGAGTTCAGTCACGCCCAAAAAAGCCACCGCTTGGTGGCTTTTTGCTGTCTGTCGGTTTTGGCAGGCTGCACATGATCTTGCCTACATGTGCTGCACACGAATATTTGCCATGGCCAAACGGGTGATACCGAATCGGCCTTCAGTCCTACAGCAGCCTGCGGATGGAAAACTGGAATTTCCTGAAACCGCTGACTATTATTTTTCAAAGTGAGATGAACGGCTCTTTCTGATGCCTGATTGCGTTGCCGCTTGTCCTGCTTGACGCCATCTCTGGCAGATAACTTTGCTTATTCGAACACATGAAGATTCAGGACAATCCCAACCCATCCCTCTTATCCACGGGGATCGCTGGCCTCGACAACATTCTGGGCGGCGGTTTGACCAAGGACCGTATCTATCTGATTGAGGGCGAACCCGGCACGGGCAAAACCACCACCGGGCTGCAATTCCTGGTCGAAGGCGCCAGGCACGGCGAGTCGGTGGTTTACATCACACTTGCCGAGACCGGGGGCGAGTTGCGGGGCGTGGGCGAGTCCCACGGCTGGGACATGCAGGGCATCCATATCCAGGAAGTGCTGCCCTCGGAGAACCTGCTGCAACCCGAGGCCCAGTACACCATGTTTCATCCATCGGAGGTCGAGATGGGCACCACCATGCAGCTGATCCTTGCCGCGATCGAGGAGCGCAAGCCGACCCGGGTGGTGATTGATTCGCTGTCGGAATTGCAATTACTGGCCGATACGCCGCTGCGCTACCGGCGTCAGGTGCTGGCGCTCAAGCAGTTTTTTGCCAGCCGTTCCTGCACGGTGATGATGCTCGACGACCGCACCGCTGCCGGCATCGACCTGCAGGTGCGCAGCATCGCGCATGGCGTGATCACGCTGGAGCAGTCGGTCAAGGAATATGGGGCGGAGCGGCGCCGGGTTCGGGTGGTCAAATACCGCGGCATGGCCTTTCGCGGTGGCATGCACGACTACGACATCCAGTACGGCGGGCTGTGTGTCTACCCGAGGCTGGTGGCCGCAGACTCCCGGATCATGGAAAAGCGGGAGCAGCTCAAGAGCGGCTTGATTGCGCTGGACGCGTTGCTGGGCGGCGGGCTGGAAGAAGGCACCAGCACGCTGATCGCCGGTCCGCCGGGCACCGGCAAATCCTCGCTGGCTGCCCAGTTTGTCGCCGCCGCTGCGGAGCGCGGCCAGCGCAGTGCCATGTTTCTGTTCGAGGAAGCCGCCAGCAACCTGCTCAACCGCGCCGACGGGCTGGGCATGCGGGTGCGTGGGCCTTATACCGAGGGTTTGCTGACCATCCAGCAGATCGATCCGGCGGAGCTGTCGCCCGGCGAGTTCGCCACAGCGGTGTGCAGGGCTGCGGACGAGGGCGCGAAGGTGGTAGTGATCGACAGCGTCAACGGCTACCTCAACGCCATGCCCGATGAACGCTTTTTGACCACCCATCTGCACGAGTTGCTGACCTACCTGGGTCAGCGTGGTGTGGTCACCATCCTGGTCGGCGTTCAGCAGGGCATGCTGGGCGGCCAGATGTCGACCACCGTGGATGCCAGTTACCTGGCCGACAACGTGCTGATGTTGCGTTACTTCGAACATGACGGGGAGGTCAAACAGGCCGTGTCAGTGTTCAAGAAACGCGGCAGCCTGCACGAGCGCACGATTCGGCAGTTTTCCATGTCCGCCGACGGCATCCATGTCGGCGAGGTGTTGCGGGGCTTTCGCGGCATTCTGACCGGTGTACCGGTTTACCTGGGGAATACGGGCAGCGCGGCAGGCAGCGAATCCGGGGTCCGCTAAGTGGAGCGGCGTATCGTCATCTGCACCCCGACCGGGCAGGATGCGAGCCTGACGTCCAGGGTGTTCCGTTCGGTGGGCATCGGCTGCATGGTGTGCCGCGACACCGGGGAGTTGCTCGAACAGTTGCCCCGTGGTGCGGGTGCCCTGTTGCTGGCCGAGGAAGTGATCAGCGGTGCAGCCATGCGGCCGCTGGCCGAGTATGTGGCCAGCCAGCCGACCTGGTCAGACCTTCCGATTCTGCTGCTGACACGCAGCGGCGCCGATTCGCTGGATGTACGGCGTGCCGTGGACCGGCTGGGCAATGTGACCCTGATGGAGCGACCGGTGCGCACCATTGCCCTGATCTCTGCGGCCCGTTCTGCAATCCGGGCGCGGGAGCGCCAGTACCAGGTCCGGGATGCTGATCAGCGCAAGGACGAGTTTCTGGCCACGCTGGCGCATGAGCTGCGCAATCCGCTGGCGCCGATACGCACATCCATGGGTATTCTCAAACACCTGCATCCGGATTCCGACCCGGTGACCCGGCTGCGCAATGTGGTGGACAGGCAGGTCACCCACCTCACGCGGCTGGTGGACGACCTGCTCGACGTCGCCCGGATCACCAGCGGCAAGGTGGTTCTCAAGAAAGACCGCATCACCCTGCAGTCGGTGGTCAATCACGCCATCGAGATATCCAGCTCCTCCATGGAGGCCAAGAAACACCGGCTGGATGTGAACGGGACGGAAAGCGATTACCTGCTCAACGCGGACCACGCGCGCCTGGTGCAGAGTGTGGCCAATCTGCTGGTCAATGCCGCCAAGTTCACGCCGCCTCAGGGGCATATTGTGCTGGCGACGCAGGTGCGTGGGGATACCGTGACATTCAGCGTGCGGGACAACGGCATCGGACTGGAGCCGGTGTCGCTGACGCGCATTTTTGACCTGTTTGCACAGACGCCAGTGCCTGGGGAGGCGCCGACCGGCCTGGGCATCGGCCTGAGCCTGGCCAGGCAATTTGCGGAAATGCATGGCGGCAAGCTGCATGTTGTGAGCGAAGGTCTTGGCCGTGGCAGCGAATTTGTACTGACGTTACCGGTGGTGGTCGAGCAGAAACAAGGCCCGCTGAGACCGGAGGTGGCGGTCATCGCGCCGGCTGTTTCCGGCCGCCTGAGAAAAGTCCTGGTGGTTGACGACAACGTTGATGCGGCCGATACCCTGGGCGCCCTGCTGGGCATGGACGGCTTTGCCGTGAGTACCGCGTATGACGGTGTCGCCGCGGTGGCGCAGGCCAGGGCAGTCGCTCCCGATATCGTGGTCATGGATATCGGCATGCCAGGCATGGACGGTTATGACGCCGCGCGCCTGATCCGGCAGCAGCCGGGCGGGAACAGGATTTTGCTGATCGCGCTGACAGGCTGGGGCCAGTCAGCCGACAGAAAACGTGCCAGCGAAGCGGGGTTTGACCACCATCTGGTCAAACCCGTGGATTACGAATTGCTGGTGAAGTGCCTGCAACCGCCCCCCGCGGAGCGTGTGGCGCAGCGCGCCTGAACTGCAGGCACGACACACGGCGGGGCCGGCGCACCTGTCGAGCCGTCGATGCTTACTTGAGGCCGGCTGCAGCCCGGAGGGCCGCAGCTTCATCAGTTCGTCGGCTTGGGCCCGAAGCCTTTGGCTCTTAACTTCGCTTCGCTCGGGCCTTACAGGCCCGCAGCAGCCCGCAGCACGGCAACCTTGTCCGTTTTTTCCCAGGTGAATTCCGGCTCGTCGCGGCCGAAGTGACCGTAGGCGGCGGTTTTTTCGTAGATTGGACGCAACAGGTCCAGCATCTGGATGATGCCTTTCGGGCGCAGGTCAAAGTGCTCATTGACCAGGGCCGAGAGTTTTTCGTCGGACATCACGCCCGTGCCTTCGGTGTACACCGTGACATTCATCGGGCGTGCCACGCCGATGGCGTAGGCCACCTGGATCTGGCACTGGCGCGCCAGGCCAGCGGCCACGATGTTTTTGGCCACGTAACGGGCGGCGTAAGCGGCCGAACGGTCGACTTTCGAGGGGTCCTTGCCTGAAAACGCACCGCCGCCATGCGGGCAGGCGCCGCCGTAGGTGTCGACAATGATCTTGCGGCCGGTCAGGCCGCAGTCGCCCTGCGGGCCGCCGATGACAAAACGGCCGGTGGGATTGATCAGGTACTTGGTGTCCTTGAGCCATTCCTTGGGCAGCACCGGCTTGATGATTTCTTCAATGATGGCTTCAATGAAGGAGGCCTTCATCTTGTGCGGGGTTTCGCTCTGGTCGGGGCTGTGCTGCGAGGAGAGCACAACGGTGTCGATGCTGTGCGGCTTGCCGTCCACATAACGCATGGTGACCTGGCTTTTGGCGTCCGGGCGCAGGAAAGGCAGGCGGCCGTCCTTGCGCAACTGGGCCTGGCGCTCCACCAGGCGGTGTGCGTAATAAATCGGGGCAGGCATCAGATCCGGCGTCTCGTCGCAGGCGTAACCGAACATCAGGCCCTGGTCACCGGCGCCGGTGTTCAGGTGGTCGTCGGACGCGTGGTCCACGCCCTGGGCGATGTCGTTGCTCTGCTTGTCGTAGGCAACCAGCACTGCGCAACCCTTGTAGTCGATGCCGTATTCGGTGTTGTCGTAACCGATGCGCTTGATGGTGTCGCGTGCGACCTGGATGTAATCCACATGCGCATTGGTGGTGATTTCACCGGCCAGCACCACCAGACCGGTATTGGTCAGCGTCTCGGCGGCCACGCGCGACAGCGGGTCCTGCTTGAAGATGGCATCAAGGATGGCATCGGAAATCTGGTCGGCAACCTTGTCGGGATGGCCTTCGGAGACGGATTCGGAAGTAAAGAGAAAATCGTTCGCCATTGCGTACACTCCATGAAGTTAGTCGGCGCGTTGCCGGCTTGGGGTGCCTCGGCGAACGCTTTAGCAGTTTGGTTTAATGTCGCCCTGCAAGTAGTTCAATAACTCGGCGACAAGTTTAATTATATCGCCTTTGTCCTTTGTCCTTTGCCACGGTGCCCGGCCCTATCCGCCTTTCATGATCCTGCTGTTCCGTTTTTTCTCCCACTGGCCTTTGCGCGCGCTGCATGCGCTGGGCGCAGCCCTGGGCTGGCTGGTCTGGCTGCTCAGCCCCAGCTACCGCCGGCAGTTTCGCGCCAACGTGACGCAGGCCGGCATCACTGTCGAGGCTGCCCGGCCGGCGATTGCCGAGGCCGGACGTTTTGTGGCGGAACTGCCCAAGCTCTGGATGCGGCCACAAACCGAGTCATGCCTGGGCAATGTGCGGGTTGAAGGCCAGATACATGCCGAGCAGGCCTTTGGCCGGGGCCGGGGGGTGATTTTTTTCGGACCGCATTGCGGCAGCTTCGAACTGGGCCCGCAGGCGCTGGCCGAACTGTATGGCCCGATCACCGCGATCTACCGGCCGGCCCGCAAGTCCTGGCTGGCGACGATTGAACGGGCGACCCGTCAACGGCCGCAACTGACGGTGGTGCCCGCCAGCCTGAGCGGCATCCGGCTGATGCACCGGACCCTCAAGGCCAACCAGGCGGTGGCTCTTCTGACCGACCAGGTGCCGCCCGAGGGCCTGGGGGTGTGGGCGCCATTTTTTGGCAAGCCGGCCTACACCATGACGCTGGCGGCCCGGTTGGCGTTGCAAAGTGGAGCCGTGCTGCTGCCGGTGAGTTGCGAGCGGCTGCCGCGCGGCGCAGGTTATTTTCTCAAGATCTGGCCGCCCGTGGCCGGTCTGCAGGCGCAACCATCGCCGGCGGCCGAAGCCGGCCCGCGCACCGGACCATCGCCGGCGGACATCCTCCATGGCGTGACGCGCATCAACCAGGCGATCGAGGCCATCGTCCTGAGCCAGCCGGGACAATACCTCTGGGGGTATGCGCGTTACAAGACCCCACGCAAGGACGCATTTTGAAGCCCCCCCGTCCATGGTTTGGCCGCCTGGTCACCCGCGCCGGCATCTGCCTGATGCAGGTGCTGGCGGTGTTTCCGCTGCCCGTGGCGCGGGCGCTCGGTGTGGCCCTCGGCTGGACGCTGTATGCCCTGGTCGGGGCGCGCAGGCGTGTCGTGCGGGCGAACCTGCAGTTGTGCTTCCCCTCGCTCGTCGAGGGCGAGCGACGCCGGCTGACGCAGCAGACCTTTGTGTATTTTGCGCAGGCCTGGCTGGATCGCGCCTGGCTGTGGCATGCGCCCCGGGACTGGGTGCAACGGCGTGTCCGGCTGACTGGTGCCGTGCACGAACTCGCCGGCAACGACCCCACGGTCATCTTTCTGCCGCATTTCGTCGGTCTCGATGCGGCCTGGGCCGCCGCCGCCCTGCATTCGCCGCGCCAGTCCACGACGATTTACACCGACCAGTCGAACAAGCTGGTGGACCGCTGGATATTGCGTGGCCGGCAGCGTTTTGGCCACCTGCGGCTGTTCGGACGGGCCGACGGCGTCAAGCCCATCGTGACGGCCCTGCGCGAGGGGCAGCCGCTGTACCTGCTGCCCGACATGGACTTTGGCCCCGACGATTCCGTGTTTGTGCCGTTTTACGGCCTGCCGACAGCGACCGTGCCTTCGCTGTCCCGCTTCGCCCGACTGGGCCGCGCCAAGGTGGTGCCCCTGGTGCCGCGCCTGACTACCTGGGGCTACGAGGTGGAGGTTCTGCCGGCCTGGACCAACTTCCCGTCGGACGATCCGGTGGCCGATACCGCTTTCATGAACGCCCAGCTGCAGTCCTACATCGACACCATGCCGGCGCAGTACTACTGGGTGCACAAACGCTTCAAGACGCGGCCGGAAGATCAGCCCTCGCTTTATTAGGCCGGATCAGTCCGGATTGTCAAGTGTTTTTAGCCTCCAGCCCTTGCAGGACGGGCGCCAACAGCTATAAAAATAGTAGCTAACAGGCTTGCCCCAGAAAATCCTGCAGATACCCAGCTACCCGTTCGGGCTGTTCATGCACGATCCAGTGGGAGGCGCCCGGCACCTGCTGCAGCTGCATGTCTGGCACGTAGTCGGCCAGGCCCTCGATCAGGGCCGGCGGCAAGGCGATGTCGTCGAGCGCCCAGATCACCAGTGTCGGCAACAGGACCATCAAGCGCTCGCGCGCCAGCGTGACGGCTGCGGCGGCCGGGTCGTTGTGCGGTGGCCCGGGCCGGGGCGGACGCAGCGGCGAGGCGCGGTACAGGTTGCAGCCGCCGGTGAGCCCGGCACCCCAGACCTCGCGGTACTGTTGCCTGACGCTGTCCGTGAGCCAGGCCGGCTGGTTGTCGCTGCCGTTGGTCAGAAACTGCCACAGGCGGCGGAAGTCGTCCCTGGCCAGCAGTGTTTCGGCGTCCGGGCGAATCAGGAAATTCATGTAGGCGCTGGCGGCCTGCTGGGCCGGCGAACGCTGCAGCTCGCGCAAAAACGTGCCGGGATGGGGCGAGTTGATGATGGCGAGTTTTTTCATCAGCTGCGGCATGGCGGCGGCCAGGTTCCAGGCAATCGCGCCGCCCCAGTCATGCGCCACCAGGCATTCAAGCTGGGGCCTGTCGGCCGGGCAGACTGCCGCCACCAGCGCGGCGATGTCCTGCATCAGGTGTTTGGGCCGGTAGGCATCCACTTCCGGCGGCGCACTCGACTTCTCGAAGCCGCGCAGGTTGGGCGCGATGCAGAAGTAAGCACCGTTTTCCGGTCTGGCAAAGTGCGCCAGCAGGGCGTCCCAGACAAATGCCCCTTCCGGAAAGCCGTGCAGGAACATCAGGACCGGCCGGCCCGGCTCACCCGCCATGCGGCAGGACAGGCTGATGCCGTGGGGCAGGGGGATCAGGCGGGTTGCAATCATGGTGCTATGCATTCAGGAGCTGCCTGCGCCCGTGTTCTCTGGGTTGCGGGCAGTTTTGCTTGAAAAATGCACAAGCGGCAGGGCTGGCCTGCCCCGCCGGGACTCAGCCTTCGCCGGCTTCCTCTTCCGGTGGCGGGGTAAGCGCCGCCTTGCTTGCCTTGTCAGGCTTGACCGGGGGATGGGCCCACTGCCACAGGTGCTGGGCCACTTCTTCCACGCCTTGCCGCTTGAGCGCAGAAAACAGTTTGACATCGCCGCCGCCGGCCTGCAGTCGCACAATGGACAGTGCCTTGGCCGCCTCGGTTTTGTTGAGCTTGTCGGACTTGGTCAGCAGCACCAGAAATTTCAGGCCTTCCTCAACCCGCGGACGGATCACATCGAGCAGGATTTCGTCGAGCTCGGTCAGTCCCAGGCGCGGGTCGCACAGCAGGACCACGCCCTTGAGGTTGTCGCGCGTCTGCAGGTAATTGCCCATCACCTGCTGCCAGCGGTACTTGGCGGCCTTGGGCACGGCCGCGTAGCCATAACCCGGCAAATCGGCCAGCACCGCATCGGTCACCCCCTGTTTGCCGAGCGAAAACAAATTGATGCTCTGCGTGCGGCCCGGGGTCTTGGAGGCAAAAGCCAGGCGGTTGATCTGGGTCAGCGTGTTGATGCAGGTGGACTTGCCCGCGTTGGAGCGGCCGACAAAGGCAATCTCTGGAAACTCGTACATAGGCAGGTGCTTGAGCTCGGGCGCTGTGGTCAGGAACTTGGCAGTGTGCAGCCAGCCCATGGCAATTTTCGCCTCGGCGGACTGGGGCGGCTGGGCGGCCAGCGCGGCAGCCATTTTGGCCGCCGCTTCTTTGGGCGGCGCCCGTTTGGCTGTCGGCTTCTGCGTTTTAACGGGTGTAGATCGGGGAGATATGCTCATATTTGGGATTGTCCCCCAAGCCATTGTAAAATCAGGGAGTTTTGCGATGGTCGGCGCCCCGGCGGGCTGTTAATTTCAGCCCAAGCTGGGCGCCGATTGCCTGGTCCACCTTAGAGTCAACTATTAAACCCCCGATATGAAGCTTGTTTCCACTTCGTTGATTACTTATTTATTCGCTGCCCTGATGGTCGTGCCGGCCGTGTCGCGGGCGGCCGGTGAGGCCGCTCCGGCCCAGGTGGCCAAGCCGGATCTGGTCAAGGGGGAGGCCACTTACACCGCGGTGTGTGTCGCCTGCCACGCGGCGGACGGCAATTCCGCGATTGCCGCCAACCCGAAACTGGCGCAGCAGCACCCCGAATACCTGGTCAAGCAGCTCCAGGAGTTCAAGTCGGGCAAGCGCAACAATGCCGTCATGAAGGGTTTTGCCAGCGCCCTCAGCGACGACGACATGAAAAACATCGCTTACTGGGTGACCACCAAAAAGGCCAAGCCCGGGTTCGCGAAGGACAAGGCCCTGGTGACGCTGGGCGAGCGCATTTACCGCGGCGGCATCGCCGACCGGCAGGTGCCGGCCTGCGCCGGTTGCCACAGCCCGAACGGCGCTGGCATTCCCTCGCAGTACCCGCGCCTGGGCGGCCAGCATGCCGAATACACCGCGACCCAACTGACGACCTTCCGCGACGGCGTGCGCAATAACAATCTGCAGATGACGCAGGTTGCCGCCAAGCTGAACGACCGGGAAATCCGTGCCGTGGCTGACTACATCGCCGGTTTGCGCTGAATCCCCTGAAAATTCCATGGAATCCGTGGCGGGGGAAATGGTGAAACCGCCTTCCCGGGAAAATACAGGGGCTCGCCCGGTTTGTATTGAACCCCAGCCAGAATAGTCACTCCATACAGGGCGGGTCTTTTGCAGAAGACCCGCCTTTTTTGTTTCCGCCCTACCGAATACCACGCATGACCGTTCCCAGCCACGCAGTTTCCACCCACGGCCTGAGGCTCAAGGCGGGCTCGCATGCCCTGCGCTCCACCGTGGAGTTGCTGTCGTCAATGCGCTTTTCCATCTCGCTGCTCACGGTGATCTGCATCGCCTCGGTGATAGGCACGGTGCTCAAGCAGCAGGAGCCGATTGGCAACTACGTCAACCAGTTCGGTCCGTTCTGGGCCCAGGTGTTTGGCGCCGTCAGCCTTTACACGGTGTACAGCGCCTGGTGGTTCATGCTGATCCTGGCCTTTCTGGTGGTCTCCACCTCGCTTTGCATCAGCCGCAACACACCGAAAATTCTCGCTGACCTGAACCAGCTCAAGGAAAACATCCGGGAACAAAGCCTCCAGGCTTTCGGCCACCGCGCCCAGGCGACGCTGGTTGAAGGGCCTGAAGCGGCCGCGCGGCGTATCGGGCAGACGCTGGTGCAGGGTGGCTGGAAGGTCAAGCTGCAGCAGAGAACCACGTCTGGCGGAGAAGGCTGGATGGTGGCGGCCAAGGCCGGCGCTGCCAACAAGCTGGGCTACATCGCGGCTCACAGCGCCATCGTGCTGGTGTGTGTGGGCGGCCTGCTTGATGGCGATCTGATCGTGCGTGCGCAGATGTGGCTCAACAACAAGTCGATCTACACCGGCGGTGGACTGATTGCCGATGTGCCGGCCCAGCACCGGCTGAGCGAGCGCAACCCCACCTTCCGCGCCAACCTGCTGGTCGCCGAGGGAACGCAGTCAAGCACCGCCATCCTGAACCAGCCTGGCGGCGTCCTGTTGCAGGACCTGCCTTTTGCGGTGGAGCTGAAAAAATTCATTGTCGAGTACTACTCGACCGGGATGCCCAAGCTGTTTGCCAGCGATATCGTGATTCACGACAAGGCAACCGGCGAGAAGATCCCGGCCCGCGTCGAGGTCAATCACCCGGTTCGCCACAAGGGCATAGAAATTTACCAGTCCAGTTTTGACGATGGCGGCTCCAGCGTCACGCTCAAGGCAGTGCCCCTGGCCGTCGGAAGCCAGGCGACGAGCAAGGCTTTTGAAATCCAGGGCACGATTGGCGGCTCGAGCAGCCTGACGAATGGTCAAGGGGAAGGCGCCGAAAAAATGACGCTGGAATACACCGCGCTGCGTGTCATCAACGTCGAGAATTTTGGCGGCTCGGGCAGCATGGGGGCAGGCTCGGGTGTGGATGTGCGCAAGGTTGATCTGCGCCAGTCCCTCGATGCGCGCCTGGGCGCGGCGAACAAGACCCGAGAAAAGAAGGAATTGCGCAACGTCGGCCCCAGCGTGACCTACAAGCTGCGCGATGCGTCCGGCCAGGCCAAGGAGTTTCACAACTACATGCTGCCGGTCAAGATGGACGCAGCCGAGTCCAGCCCGGCGCTGTTTTTGCTTGGTGTGCGCGAAAATCCGGCCGAGCCTTTCCAGTACCTGCGCATCCCAGCCGATGAGCAGGGCAGCATGGAAGGCTTTTTGCGTCTGCGGCGCGCGTTGGCCGACCCCGCCCAGCGCGACCAAGCCGTCAAGCGTTATGTGCGTCAGGCCATCGCGGCGGACCGGCCCGATCTGGCGGCGCAACTGTCCGCGTCCGCGTCGCGGGCGCTGGCCCTGTTCGCCGGGCCGGATCAGCCGGTGAGCGGCGCCCAGACCAGGCCGCTGGCAGGGCTGCAGGCAATCTCTGACTTCATGGAAGCCAATGTGCCGGAAGACGAGCGCAACCGCGCCGGCGAGGTGCTGGTACGCATTCTCAACGGCGTGCTGTTCGAACTGGCGCAGCTCACGCGTGAGCAAAGCGGCCTGCAGCCGCTGCCGCGCGACGACACAACCCAGGCTTTCATGGCTCAGGCCGTGTTGTCCCTCAGTGATGCCCACTATTACCCGGCGCCCATGGCGTTTGAACTGAAGGACTTCACCCAGTTGCAGGCCAGCGTGTTCCAGGTGGCGCGTACACCCGGGAAAAATATTGTTTACCTCGGCTGTGCGCTCCTGATTCTGGGCATCTTTGCCATGCTGTATGTGCGCGAGCGCCGCCTCTGGGTCTGGCTGGCGCCCGCCGGAGGCGCTGCGGATTCCGCGGAATCCCGAACAGGATACGAAAAGGGGCCAGAATCGGGCGCAGGCAGCCAGGCGACCATGGCCATGTCGACCAACCGCCAGACCATGGATGGCGGCAAGGAATTCGAAATGCTGAAAATCAAACTTTTACAGGTGCCACGATGAACACCACCACTACCCTGAGCTCGCGCACCACGGACGCGACGACCATCAGCCTGCAGGAAGGCTATTTCGCCAAGCGCAACGCGCTGGACTGGATTTTTGCGGCCATCGCGCTGGCCGGCGGACTGTACGGCCTTGCCAGGTACGGCGCTTTCATGGATGTCTATGAAAAAGGCATTTTGCTGGGCGCCATTCCTGCCGTGATTGCAATGGGCTGGTTCTGGCGGCCGTTGCGCGCGCTGATGCTGCTGGTGGCGGGATTTTCCCTGCTCGGCATCGTGTCTTACCAGGGCGATCTGGCACGCGCCGAACAGGTGTTCTGGCTCAAGTATTTCCTGTCCAGCCAGTCGGCTATTTTGTGGATGAGCGTGCTGTTTTTCATGAGTACCGCGTTTTACTGGATGGGCATGTTTGCCCGGGGGCAAAGCGGCACGATGGAGCTGCTGGGCTCGCGGATTGCCTGGGTGGCTGTGGGCATGGCACTGGTCGGCACCATGGTGCGCTGGTACGAAAGCTACCTCATCGGCGCCGACGTCGGCCACATTCCGGTCAGCAACCTGTACGAGGTGTTCGTGCTGTTCAGCTGGATGACCGCTGCGTTCTACCTTTACTTCGAAGCCCATTACAAGACCCGCACCATGGGTGCGTTTGTGATGCTGGTGGTGAGTGCCGCCGTAGGATTCCTGCTCTGGTACACCGTGGTCCGCGAAGCGCATGAAATCCAGCCGCTGGTGCCTGCCCTCAAGAGCTGGTGGATGAAACTGCATGTGCCTGCCAACTTCATCGGTTATGGGATGTTCTCGCTGGCGGCCATGGTGTCGCTGGCTTACCTGATCAAGCAGCAGGCGCTTGAGACCCGCTGGTACAAGCTGACGCCACTGTGGCTGCTGGGTGTGGTCCTGTGTTTTGTGCCGATTGTGTTTCGCAAGTCGACCGAGATCGGGGGCACCAATTACTGGCTCGGTTATCTGCTGGTCTCCGGCCTGATAGCCGCCACCATTTTGCTGGGCCGCCAGCGCATTGCTGCCCGACTGCCGAGCGCCGAAGTGCTCGACGATGTGATGTACAAGGCCATTGCCGTCGGTTTTGCGTTTTTCACCATTGCCACCGTGCTGGGCGCCTTGTGGGCAGCCGAAGCCTGGGGCGGCTACTGGAGCTGGGACCCCAAGGAAACCTGGGCATTGATTGTCTGGCTCAACTATGCGGCCTGGCTCCACATGCGGCTGATGAAAGGCCTGCGTGGTACCGTGGCTGCCTGGTGGGCCCTGGTCGGGCTGGCCGTCACCACCTTTGCCTTTCTGGGGGTGAACATGTTCCTGTCCGGCCTGCACAGTTACGGAACCTTGTAGCCGGGATTTGAATCCTTGTAAGAAGTGGCTGCGTACCAAGACTAACTCCCAGCCACTCCACCACAACAAGGACACACCATGCTCATCAAGACCGACCACCGTGGCTTCGACCACGCCGTTCCCGGCGACATCACGCCCCAGGGCGTTTACCAGCAGCGGCGAGACCTGATCAAGCTGATGGCGACCGGCGCGGCCGGGGCAACCATCGCGTCCTGGGCCGGTCGGCAAGCGATGGCGCAGGCTGTCGCCAAACCCGGGAAGCTGGCGGCTTTGCCTGGCGCCAAGTCAGGGGTGGCGGGTGCGGTCACGATGGAGAAAGTGACTGACTACAAGGACGTCACAAGCTACAACAACTTCTATGAATTCGGCACCGACAAGTCGGACCCGGCCAAAAATGCCCACACCCTGGTGACCAAGCCCTGGACGGTGGCCATTGAAGGCCTGGTCAAGCAGCCGAAGACTTATGCCATCGAAGACCTGATCAAGCTCAGTGCCCAGGAAGAACGCATTTACCGTCTGCGCTGCGTTGAGGGCTGGTCCATGGTCGTTCCCTGGGTTGGCTATTCGCTGGCGGAGCTGATCAAGAAGGTCGAGCCGCTGGGCAACGCCAAATATGTCGAGTTCATCACCCAGGCCGATCCCAAGACCATGCCGTTCGTCGGCTCGCGTGTGCTGGACTGGCCCTATGTGGAGGCGCTGCGCATGGACGAGGCGATGCACCCTCTGACCCTTCTGAGCTTTGGCATGTACGGCGAAGTGCTGCCCAACCAGAGCGGTGCGCCGGTACGCCTGGTGGTGCCATGGAAATACGGTTTCAAGAGCGGCAAGAGCATTGTCAAGATCCGCTTTACCGACAAGGAGCCCCGTACCGCATGGAACAAGGCGGCTGCCAATGAATACGGGTTTTATTCCAATGTGAACCCCTCCGTGGACCATCCACGCTGGAGCCAGGCGACCGAACGCCGTATTGGCGAAGACGGCCTGTTTGCCAAGAAGCGCAAGACCTTGATGTTCAACGGTTACGAGGCCCAGGTGGGGCAGTTGTATGCGGGCATGGACCTGAAGAAGTTTTATTGATTCGCATCCGGCGCTCGCCAGGACGCCACACGTCGTGCGGCACCCCGGCGCCGTTTCGGCTTTCAACCATGAAAAAACTTCTCCTCCATCCCGCGGCCAAACCGGTGGTGTTCGCCGCCTGTCTGTTGCCCTTTATCTGGCTGTTCTACAGCGCGCTGAGCAACCAGCTCGGTGCCAACCCCGCGGAAGCACTGATCCGGGCAACGGGCGACTGGACCCTGCGTTTTCTATGTATCGTGCTGGCTGTCACACCGCTGCGGGTGATCAGCAACACGCCCGCGCTTGCACGTTTTCGCCGCATGCTGGGGCTGTTTGTCTATTTTTACGTGCTTGTCCACCTGCTCAGCTACAGCTGGTTCGACATGGGTTTTGATGTGGCCGACATCGTCAAGGACATCATCAAGCGGCCATTCATCCTGGTGGGTTTTGCTGCCTTCCTGCTGCTGACGCCGTTGGCAGCGACCTCCTTCAACGCAGCCATCCGCAAGCTCGGTGCGAAGCGCTGGCAAATGCTGCACAAGCTGGTTTACCTGATTGCGGGCCTGGGCCTCCTGCATTTTTTCTGGATGCGCTCAGGCAAAAACGATTTTGCCGAGGTGTCGGTCTATGCGGCCATCATTGCGGTGCTGCTGGGCTGGCGCGTATGGCAGCGCTGGGGGCGGCGCAAGGCTCCGGCGGGCCCGCGTCCTGTCCCGGCGACACGCCTGCCTTGAGCTGGATGCTCCTGAATCAGGAGCTGGAGGCGCACGAGGGATAAGGGCTGGAGCAGGTTTTCGCCTTGAATCTAGGCGTTTACCGCCCGCAGCGGAGGCCGGGGCTGGCGAGCGACCGGGTCGATGCCCGCCGCAGGCAGCTGGTAAGCGCGATCGTCAAACAGGTCGATACCGCACATCAGGTTTTCAATCCAGTTGAAGAATTCGGTCACCGCCTGCTTGCCGACGATGGGCGCACCGTGTTGCGGCACCAGCATGGCGATGTCCATGGGACGCACCATGTTCACCCACAACCGCAGGATCTTGTTCGATACCATGTAGCGCCGGTGAAAACCTTCCATCAGGGGAATGTGCGCTTTGAGGCTGGTGACCGGTACACGCGCTTGCGCGCCGGACATCATCGACACCCCGAGATCGCCGGTGAACAGGATGCGGCTGACGGGATCGTAGAAGTGAAAATTGCCTTCAGAGTGCATGAAGTGTGCCGGGATCAACCACAGTTCGTGGCTGCCCAGAGGCAGGCGCCCGCCGCCGTCGGGCACGCCGATCACGCGTTTGTCGGTCTTGCCGACCTTGGTGAAATGCGGAACGAAACGCTCCCACACCCGTGAAATCACCAGCATGGCCTGGGTGCTGCTCAGCCAGCGATCCAGCGAAGCGATGATGTCGGGGTCTGCATGCGAGGCGATGATGTACGACAGCTTGTGCGGCGGAAAATGCTGCGTCATGCCCATGAACAGTTCGTTGTAGGCCAGGTTGCCGCCGGGGTCAATGATGGCTCCCGTGCCGTTGTCCACGATGAGGAACTGGTTGGCCTGAACCGCCTGCCCATCTTCCTCAATGAGGTCGCTGAACATCAGGCAGGCGTGATTTTTGTCGCGGTAGAGTTCCAGAGGCATATCAGTGAGCAAGCTCGATTTGAGAAAACCGACTGTACTTCCATCTCTGCAGATATCGCTTGATGAGCATCAAGCGACGTTGATCTCAAGGCAACAATTTTTCGCCGCGAAAGGTGTCTGCCGCTGTTTCGCGCTCGCGTATGAGGTGGGCTTGATCACCATCGACCAGCAGCTCGGCAGCACGGCCCCGGGTGTTGTAGTTGCTGGCCATGCTCATGCAGTAGGCCCCCGCAGAAAGCACGGCCAGACGATCTCCGGCGGCCACCGCCAATGTGCGATCACGGCCTATCCAGTCGCCGCTTTCGCAGACCGGGCCTACCACGTCGTAGCACGCCTCCTGCCTGTCCCGCTGCGGCTCAAGCGGAACGATGGCATGAAATGCCTGGTACATGGCGGGCCGTGGCAGGTCGTTCATCGCGGCATCAATCACGCAGAAATTTTTCTGTTCACCTGGCTTGAGGTAAAGCACCTCGGTCAGGCAGACGCCGGCATTGCCGACCAGCGAACGACCCGGCTCGACCATGAATTTTTTACTGCCATGACCACGTGCATCCAGCTTGGCCAGCAGTTCCTGCCAGAGCGCATCTGCTGCGGGTGGCGTGTCCTGGTTGTAATTGATCCCCAGGCCGCCACCGAAGTCGATGTGTTCAATCGGTATGCCGGCCGCTTCAATGCTGTCAACCAGGTCCAGCACCCGGTCCATGGCGTCCAGGTAAGGTGTGGTCTCGGTGATCTGCGAGCCTATGTGGCAGTCGATGCCGACGACTCGAAGCCCTTCCAGCGACGCCGCGTACCGGTAAATCCTCAGTGCATCCTCGTGCGCCACGCCGAACTTGTTGCCCTTGAGGCCGGTCGAGATATAGGGGTGGGTCTTCGGGTCGACATTGGGGTTGACGCGAATGCTGATGGGCGCGATGCGGCCCATGGCCAACGCCACCCCGGACAGCACATCCAGTTCTGCCTCGCTCTCGACATTGAAGCAACCGATGCCGGCAGCGAGGGCCAGCTGCATTTCAGGACGTGTTTTGCCGACACCCGAAAAAATGACTTTGCGCATGTCGCCGCCGGCCGCCCGCACCCGCTCAAGCTCACCGCCGGAAACGATGTCAAAACCACAGCCGGCACGGGCAAACACCTGCAACACGCCGAGCGACGAATTGGCCTTCATGGCGTAGCAGATCTGCGCGTGGCGTCCGGCAAAGCCCTGCTGGTAGGCCGCCAGGGCCGCCAGCATGGCGGCTTTGGAGTAGACGAACAGAGGTGTGCCGTACTGGCTGGCCAAGTCATCAAGGCGGGCCGCTTCGAGGTAGAGGCCGTCCTGGCGGTAGGCCAGCTGGGGGGCGCCTGGCAGCGCGGGGGATACAGGGGTGTTCATGGCCGGTGCCCCTTCATCGCAGCGGCAAGGTCGCAGGACCGGATGCTGGTGGCGGTGCCGGCAGATCGGTCGCGGTGGCGGCAGCGTTTTCCGGTGCGCTGGCGGCTGCGGCAGGCGCAGGCGCGGCGAACGGGGCAATGCCCGCCGGACGCGCTTTGGGCGGCGGCGGGAGAAAGAGGGGGCCTTTCTGGCCGCAAGCGGCAAGACCCATGGCAATGGCCAGAGCCGCGGCGACGGTTGAAAGGCCATGAACGCAGGAGGTTGCCTGGCGGCGGCCTAGAATTTGGCGCTGGATTTGAAATCTTGCAAACATGATGGGATTGTAATGACCGACCTGGAATATCTGGACCATGCCGAAGCCGCCCTCCAGGCGATTGAAATGGCGTGTGACCGCATCAACGACGAAACGGATGCCGATGTCGACAACCAGAGGACCGGGGGCATGATCACGCTGACTTTTGCCGACCGCAGCCAGATCATCATCAATCTCCAGAAGCCGCTTCAGGAAATCTGGATGGCCGCCCGCGCTGGCGGTTTTCATTACAGGCACAACCAGGGCCAGTGGACAGACACCAAGGATGGCAGCCTGCTGTTTGAGGAGCTGTCGCGCTACGCCAGTGCACAGGCTGGCCAGCCGCTCTCGTTCAGCGCACCTTCATTCCCGCGCGCAGCTAATTCTTGAACAGATCGAGAATCCGGCGGCGTTCGTCGCTCGGTGGGGGAGTCTGAATGGCGGCGCCAGGAGGCACGGGTTGGCCCGCGACCGGGTTGTCCGCACCGGCGCCTGCAGCGGGACGGTCACCCAGTCCGACGCTGCTGATCCCGGAACCTTTGGCGTATTCGTCATAAAACCACTCGCCGCCGATATTGACAACACCCGGGGGAGCTGAAAACTCGGTCACTGGCACGCCTTTAAGTGCGTAGTCCATGAAGTTGATCCAGACCGGCAGGCTCAGGCCACCTCCGGTCTCCCGGTCGCCGAGTTTTTTCGGCGTGTCGTAGCCCATCCACACGGCTGCGGTGAGGGTCGGCTGGAAGCCCACAAACCAGGTGTCAATCGAATCGTTGGTGGTGCCGGTTTTGCCATAGAGGTCTGGCCGTTTCAGGGTCGCCTGGGCCTTGGCGGCGGTACCGCTCCGGGCAACTTCCTGCAAGAGGCTTGACATGATGAAGGCGTTGCGCGCTTCGATACCACGCACTGACTCGTCGAGTGTGGGCACTGGGCTGTCGACCACAACCTTGCCTTTCTGATCGGTGATCTTCGTGATCAGGTAGGGGTTCACGCGGTAGCCGCCATTGGCAAACACGGAATACCCGATGGCCATTTGCAGCGGAGTGACCGAGCCGGCGCCCAGCGCCATCGTCAGGTAGGCTGGGTGTTTGTCACCGTCAAAACCAAACCGGGTCACCCATTCCTGGGCATATTTGGGACCTATGGCCTGCAGTATCCGGATGGAAATCATGTTTTTGGACTTGGCCAGGCCGCGGCGCAGGCTCATTGGCCCTTCAAAGGTGCCGTCGTAATTTTTTGGCTCCCAAGGCTGGCCACCGGTGACGCCAGCGTCAAAAAACAGAGGGGCGTCGTTGACGACGGTTGCCGGGGTGAAGCCCTTTTCGAGGGCGGCAGAATAGATGAACGGCTTGAAGCTCGAACCAGGCTGTCGCCACGCCTGCGTCACGTGGTTGAACTTGTTTTTCTCAAAGTCAAAACCACCGACCAGTGCCCTGATGGCACCGCTGCGCGGGTCCAGCGCGACGAAAGCGCCCTCGACCTCAGGGAGCTGCGTGATCTCCCAGGTGTTTTTGGACGTTTTGGTCACGCGGATCAGGGCGCCAGGACGGATCCGGATGTTGGGAGCTGCTTTTTCGGACAGGCCCGACTGGGCGGGTTTGAGACCGTCGCCAGTGATTTCGATGGTTTCGCTGTTCTGGCGAAGGGCCACGATTTTTTTCGGGCCAGCTTCCAGCACCACGGCCGACATCACGTCATCGTTGTCCGGACTCTCGGCCAAGGCATCGTCAATCGCGTCTTCGGTTTCCTTGGGATCGCTGGACAGGGCAATGAATTTTTCGGGGCCGCGGTAAATCTGGCGCCTCTCATAATCCATGATCCCTTTGCGCAGCGCCCTGTAAGCCATGGTCTGGTCGGCCGCCCGCAGGGTGGTGAAGACATTCAGACCGCGTGTATAGGTTTCGTCGCCATACTGGCTGTACACCAGTTGGCGCACGGTTTCCGCCACAAATTCAGCATGCACTCTCCCTGAATCCGGACCGGATTTGACCTTGATGTCCTCGTTTTTTGCTGCAGTCGACTGTTCCGCCGTGATGAAGCCGTTCTCTTCCATGCGCTCAATGATGTACAGCTGGCGCGCTTTGGCCCGCCTCGGGTTGCTGATCGGGTTGTAAGCGGAAGGGGCCTTGGGCAGACCGGCGAGCATGGCGGCCTCTGCAATGCTGATGGATTTAAGCGGCTTGCCGAAATAAATCTCGGACGCGGCGGCAAAGCCGTAAGCGCGCTGCCCCAGGAAGATCTGGTTCATGTAGATCTCCAGGATCTGATCCTTGCTCAGAAGGTGTTCCAGCTTGAAGGTCAGCAGGATCTCGTAAATTTTCCGCGTGTAGCTCTTTTCGGTCGACAGATAGACATTGCGGGCGACCTGCATGGTGATGGTCGAGGCCCCCTGACTCTTGGCCCGCCCTACGTTGGCGAGGCCGGCCCGGATCACGCCGATGTAGTCAACCCCGCCGTGGGAGAAAAAGCGTGCGTCTTCAATGGCCAGCACCGCATCCTTCATCACTTTGGGTATCTCCCCTATCGGCGTCAGATTGCGGCGTTCCTCGCCAAACTCGCCAATCAGGACGGCATCTGCTGAATAGACGCGCAGCGGAAGCTTGGGACGATAGTCCAGCAAATCAGACACATCCGGCAGGTTGGGGTAGGCGACCGCCAGTGCAACGGCAATGATGATCAGGAGTGAAACAAGGCCAGCCAGCGCCAGACCCAGGCCCCATGCGAGGACCTTGAGTAGCCTGGGTAGCCAGGGAAGCCGGCCGGCAGGGGAGGGACGGGATTCGGGAGTCGAAGAATTTGACGGCATGGGTTTAACGTAAGTTCGCGCCAGCATTGGAAAAATCCCGGATGCTGGAAGACTTTGCAGGTTGTCGGGGATTTCACATTTTGCAATTGTGGCCTTGTCGCCGCGCCGGTATCAACCCGGCCAAGCCATCAAAAGCGTCTACTTTTGACAACGGTGATAGTAAGCGAAAACTGGAAAATCCTTTGTTGTACAAGGACCTTACTGATAGCATTCAAGTGATTTCTTAAGTTTGTAAGGCTACATATTAGCCGTCATCTGGGGACCGTTTTGATCTCTCTGGGGTCTTTATTCAACCGTCAATCGTCAGCCTTGCTGGGTCTGGACATCAGCTCATCCAGTGTCAAGCTGGTGGAGCTGAGCCGGGACAAGGCCGGCAACCTGGTACTTGACCGGTGTTCCATTGAACCCCTGGAAAGGGGCTGGATCACTGACGGCAACGTCGAGAAGTTCGATGAAGTTGCGGAGGCCGTGCGCCGGCTGGTCAAGAAAAGCGGAACACGCACCAAGAATGTGGCCATGGCCTTGCCCGCGTCGGCCGTGATCACCAAAAAAATCATCCTGCCCGGCGGAATGAGCGAGCAGGAGCTGGAGATCCAGGTAGAAGCCGAGGCCAATCAGTACATCCCCTTTTCACTGGATGAGGTCAGTCTTGATTTTTGTGTCATCGGTCCGAGCGCCAGTTCCGCGGGTGACGTGGAAGTGCTGATCGCTGCGTCCCGCAAGGAAAAAGTCAATGACAGGCAGGGGCTGGCCGAGGCGGCAGGTCTCAGGCCGGTGGTGGTGGATGTGGAGTCCTATGCGTCGCGGCTGGCGACGGCTCGATTGATTGAAAGCTTGCCGAACAATGGCGTGGACACCATGGTGGCTCTGTTCGAAGTCGGAGCCTTGACCACCAGCATGCAGGTCATCAAGAACGACGAAGTGCTTTATGAGCGCGATCAGGCTTTTGGCGGAGCGCAGCTGACCCAGCTGATCGTTCGCCAGTATGGCTTTTCTCCGGAAGAGGCGGAAGCAAAAAAGCGCAGCGGCGACCTGCCGGACGACTACGATGCCAGCGTGCTCAAGCCCTTCGTCGACAGCATGGCGCAGGAGATTGGCCGTGCGCTCCAGTTCTTTTTTACCAGCACACCGCACAACAAGGTGGACTATGTGATGCTGGCAGGCGGCTCGTCGGCCTTGCCGGGGTTGACCGATGCAGTGACCCAGCAGACCTCATTTGCCTGCATGGTGGCCAACCCCTTTGAAGGGATGGTTCTGGGTGGCGATGTACGGGAGAAGAAGATGAAGCGTGAAGCCGCGTCTTACCTGACCGCTTGCGGGCTGGCTTTGCGGAGGTTTTTCCAGTGATTCTGGTCAATCTGCTTCCTCATCGCGAAGCGGCGCGCAAGCGCCGTCGCGAGGCTTTTTTCGTCGCCCTGGGTATTTCCGCCCTGGTGGGTGGTTTGCTCTGCGGAGCGGTTTATTCCTGGTACCAGACCCAGATATCGGGGCAGCAGGGCAAGAATGCCTTTCTGAAAACCGAAATCACCCGTCTTGAAAACCAGATCAAGGAAATTGCGGGTCTGCAGCAGGAAATTGCCGCCTTGCGTGCCCGGCAAATGGCAGTGGAAGATCTGCAAGGCAACCGGAATCTTCCGGTCTACCTGCTTGACGAACTGGTCAGACAACTGCCCGATGGTGTTTACATCACCAGCATGAAACAGGATAACCAGGTGGTGCTGTTGACTGGCGTGGCCCAGTCCAATGAGCGGGTTTCCGAATTGCTGCGCAATCTGGGCAACAACAGCCCATGGCTGACCCGGCCCGAACTGATTGAAATCACGGGCAGGACCATCACGCTGGGCGCGCGCGACCAGCGGCGCGTGGCGAATTTTTCGATGCGCGTGGGACTCAAACGCGCCACGGATGTGCAGAAAGCTGCGGCATCGGCGGCGGGGTCTTCCGGCCCGGCCTTGGCCCGGCCCGCCCAGCCCGGCCCGACCGCGGCCAAGAGCTGACCAACCGGGTCCGAACAGACACTGACTATGGCAAGTACACCAAAATTCAATGTAAATTTCTCCGCGCTTCAGGATGGGCTGAAGGCGCAGTTTGTCGGCCTCAACCCGAATGACCCTTCTTCCTGGCCTGCGTTGCCCCGTTTCCTTCTGTATTTTTTTGTGACCGCCGCAGTTGTGGTCGCACTGTGGTTCGTATGGCTCAGCGATTCTGACGAGGGCCTCAAGGCAGAACAGGCCAAGGAAGTGCAGCTGCGCGAAGATTTCAGGAAGAAGCTGGCGCAAGCGGTCAATCTGGAAGCTTTGAAAAAGCAGCGGGAGCAAGTCCAGCAATATGTGACTCAACTGGAGAAACAACTCCCCAGCAAGGCCGAAATGGATGCTTTGCTGTCCGATATCAACCAGGCGGGATTGGGCCGGAGTCTGCAGTTTGAGTTGTTTCGGCCAGGACAGGTCAGCGTCAAGGAGTACTACGCGGAGCTGCCCATTGCGATCAAGGTGTCAGGTCGTTATCACGATATCGGGGCCTTTGCCGCCGATATTGCCAACCTGTCGCGCATTGTGACGCTCAATAACATGACGATTACTCCGGTCAAGGACGGAATGATGACCATGGACACCACCGCCAAAACATTCCGTTATCTTGATCCCGAGGAGGTTGCCCTGCAGCGTAAAGCGGCGCCTGCGAAAGGTCCCAAAAAATGAAGCGGCCAGCTATCGAAAAGATTCTGTCGCTCGTCGCCACAACGGTGGTCTGCCTGAGCCTGACGGCCTGCAGTTCTTCCGAGCAGGAGGAATTGCAGCAGTGGATGAACGAGCAACGCAACCTGACAAAGCCCAGGATCGAACCCTTGCCTGAGCCCACCAAGTTCTCCCCGCAGGCTTACACCCAGGAGGGCGCTGTCGAGCCTTTCAGTCCCCAGAAATTGACGCAGGCGCTTAACCGTGATTCCAATCGGGCAACCGCCAATGCGGGCTTGATTGCGCCTGAATTGAGCCGACGCAAGGAGCCGCTGGAAGCGATGCCGCTCGATGCGGTCGCGATGGTCGGCAGCCTGACCAAGCAGGGGCAGCCGGTAGCGCTGGTCCGGGTGGATAACCTGCTGTACCAGGTGCGGGTTGGCAACTACCTGGGCCAGAACTACGGGCGCATCACGAAAATTTCCGAGACGGAGGTCGCCCTGCGGGAAATTGTGCAGGACGCTGCGGGCGAGTGGTTAGAGCGGACAGCGACTTTACAGCTTCAAGAGGGGTCGAAATGAACAAGAATTCAAGGATGATGCAGGCAGTCCCGGCGCGGGGTGCCTGGTCGCGTATGGCGGGTGGACTGGCCATGGTGATGGCCTGGATGACGCTCGCGCTGGCAGCGCAGGCATCGGCCCAGGCGCCCAACGCGATCGAGGCGGTGTCGGGTTCTGTCCAGGGAGGCTCGGAAGTCATTCGTATTGACCTGAAAGAAGCACTGACGGCAATTCCCACTGGTTTCACGATTCAGACCCCAGCGCGGATTGCGCTCGATTTCCCCGGCGTCAGCAATTCCATGGGCCGCTCGGCCCTTGATCTGAACCTGGGCAACCTGCGTTCTGCCAACGTGGTTCAGGCGGGTGAACGAACCCGTGTTGTCCTCAATCTCAAGGCTTCAACGGCCTACACGGCGCAGATTCAGGGAAAATCCTTGCTGATCACGCTGGACCCTGTGGCCGTTTCCACGCCTTCGCCAGTCGTTGCACCTGTTTTTGCCGAAAATCGCAACCGCGACACCTTGCCACTGAAAGACATCGATTTCCGGCGCGGAACGGATGCTTCAGGCCGGATTGTGGTTGATCTTGCCAACAACCAGGTGGGCGTTGATATCCGCCAGCAGGGGCAGACTCTGGTCGTTGAATTCCTGAAAACCGCCTTGCCCGAAGGCTTGCGCCGCCGGCTGGATGTGTCCGACTTCGGCACGCCGGTTCAAAGCGTGACCACTTCCCAGCTGGGGGACAAGGTTCGCATGGTGGTTGAACCCAAAGGGTCGTGGGAGCACAGTGCTTATCAAAGCGACAACCAGTTTGTGCTGGAGGTCCGCCAGCAGAAAGTGGACGAGTCCAAACTGTCGCAGGGGCCTGGCTATACGGGTGAAAAACTGTCGCTCAACTTCCAGAACATCGAAACACGGTCCCTGTTGCAAGTCATTGCCGACTTCACCAATTTCAATATTGTCACGTCGGATAGCGTGTCTGGTGCTGTGACCCTGCGCCTGAAGGACGTCCCATGGGATCAGGCCTTGGACATCATCTTGCAGGCAAAAGGTCTGGGGATGCGGAAAACCGGCAATGTGTTGCTGATTGCTCCCAAGGATGAATTGGCTGCCAAAGACAAGCTCGACCTTGAGTCGCGCAACGCAATCCAGACCCTGGAATCGGTGCGCACGCAGTCTTTCCAGATCAACTATGCGAAAGCAGCGGATATCGGCGCCCAGATCACGGCCGGGGGCACCGGTCCCACCAGTGCTCGCATCCTGTCCAATCGCGGTAGTGCGATTGCCGAAGCCAGAACGAACCAGCTGTTTGTGACCGACATCCCATCGAAGCTCGAGCAGGTGCAGAGTTTCATTGCAAAAATAGACATTCCCGTACGGCAAGTCCTGATTGAGGCGCGCATTGTGGAAGCCTCGGATACTTTCGGAAAATCATTGGGCGTTCGATTAGGTGGTCGACCTTTTACGCTCAATGGTGCAAGTAATGCATCGTTCGGTCCAACTTACATCAACCCGGGCACCACGCCCGGAGCTCCGGTCCAAGGCGTGAACTACGGAACTACTACGGGCGACTTTCTTAACCTTCCCGGGGTGGGACAGAACGGGTTCAGTGCTGCCACTTTCGCAGTTTCCCTCTTCTCGTCGGGCGCCACTCGGCTGCTGAACCTCGAAATCTCCGCCATGGAAGCCGACGGCAAAGGCAAAATTGTGTCAAGCCCGCGCATCGTGACGGCTGATCAGGTCAAGGCCCTGATCGAGCAGGGTACCGAGTTGCCTTATCAGCAGGCGACGTCCAGCGGTGCTACCTCCATCGCCTTCCGCAAGGCCAACCTGAAGCTGGAGGTGACCCCGCAAATCACGCCTGAAGGAAACATCATCCTGAATGTTGACGTGAACAAGGACAGTGTGGGCCGATCGACGACCAACGGCTTTGCGATCGATACCAAACACATTCAAACCCAGGTGCTGGTGGAAAACGGCGGCACGGTGGTGATTGGCGGTATTTTTGAGCAGAACGAGCGTGAAGACGAAACCAAGGTTCCTTTGCTTGGCGATCTGCCGGGAGTGGGCAACCTGTTTAAAACCAGGACGCGGACGGCCAACAAGTCCGAATTGCTGGTTTTCATCTCTCCCAAAATGATTTCCAACGGCGCCCCCTTGCGCTGAGCGTTGGTTGCACGACGCGAACCCGGGATGGTCTTCCGGCGCGTCTTGCGGGTTTGTGCCCCGATGGGTACGTTGCCGGCAAGTCCGGTTCAGGACTGGTCGCGACAGATGTGTTCAAGGACGCTTTTTCTTTGTTTGTTGCCGTGATTCATCCTGACAGGAGACGTTTTTGAGTGGGCCAGCTCATGTGGCACTCGTTGGTCTCCCCGGATCGGGGAAGTCCACCATCGGACGCCAGTTGGCCCGACGTCTCGGCCGACCTTTCATCGACACCGACCAGGTCGTCGAGCATCGCGTTGGTCTATCCATCCGGGAGTTTTTTGAGCGGGAGGGCGAGGAGTCCTTTCGAGACCTGGAACAGGACGTCATCGACGAATTGACGCTGGGCGAGTCCTGCGTTTTATCGACCGGTGGCGGGGCGGTGTTGCGACTGGTCAATCGCCAGCATTTGAAGCAGCGAACCCAGGCGGTGTACCTGCATTCGGCGCCCGAAGAGGTTTTTCGCCGGTTGCGGCACGACCGGAATCGCCCGCTGTTACAGGTGTCTGATCCCTTGGCGCGCCTGCGCGAACTGTATGCGCTGCGTGACCCGCTTTACCGGGAATGTGCCCGTTTTGTGGTGGAAACCGGGCGGCCTTCGGTAGCGGCACTGGTCAACATGGTAGTGATGCAACTGGAGCTGGCAGGGGTCGTTTCCGCTCCCCAACCCTGACATTCCCTCTGCTGCAGAGGTCATCTCGAATCAACGCGGTACGGCTGCGCGGAGCCTCGTGACGCGGGCCACGGCCTCCCGTGCGGGCCGGCAGAGCCTCTACACTTGTGTCATGGTTTCAAATCCCCCTCCGGCGACGCAGCAGGTCTTCATTGATCTGGGAGCGCGCAGTTATCCCATCACCATTGGTGCCGGCCTGCTGGGTGACCCTGGCACCTACCTCAATCTGCCGGCTGCAAGCACGGCGCTGATTGTCTCGAATGCCACGGTGGCCCCTCTTTATGCTCAATCCCTGCAACTGGCACTTCAGGGGCATTATGAAAAGGTGCTGCAGGTGATCCTGCCCGATGGGGAGGCTCACAAGGATTGGCCCACGTTGCAACTGATTTTCGACGCCCTGCTTGTCAACGGTTGTGATCGAAAGACCGTGCTTTTTGCCCTGGGCGGCGGCGTGGTGGGTGACATGACGGGATTCGCGGCGGCTTGCTACATGCGCGGTGTGCCCTTTGTGCAGGTCCCCACCACCTTGCTGGCGCAGGTGGATTCTTCCGTGGGTGGAAAAACGGCCATCAATCACCCGCTGGGGAAAAACATGGTGGGCGCGTTTTACCAGCCGGAGCGTGTGATCTGCGACCTCGACGTGCTCCAGACCCTGCCCCCGCGCGAGTTGAGCGCCGGGCTTGCGGAGATCATCAAGTACGGGCCGATTGCCGACATGGCCTTTCTGGGCTGGATTGAGGAGAACATCGAGGCCCTGCTTGCGCGTGAACCGGCGGCGTTGGCACACGCCGTCCGGCGCAGCTGCGAGATCAAGGCCGCGGTGGTGGGCCAGGATGAACGTGAAGCCGGGCTGCGTGCCATCCTGAATTTCGGGCACACCTTCGGGCACGCGATCGAGTCGGGACTGGGTTACGGTCAATGGCTGCATGGCGAAGGTGTGGGTTGCGGCATGGTGATGGCTGCCAGGCTCTCGCAAAGGCTGGGCCTCGTTGACGAGGCATTTGTCGACCGCCTGCGTGCGCTTGTCCAGCGCGCCGGGCTGCCGGTGGTGGGTCCCAGGCTGTCTGCCACCGACAACGCGGGGCGCTACCTCGAACTGATGCGTGTGGATAAAAAGGCAGAAGCCGGTGAAATCAGGTTTGTCGTGATCAATGGCCCGGGCCACGCTTCTGTGCGCAGTGCGCCGGATGCACTGGTGCGCGAGGTGATCGACGCGTGCTGCGGATGAATGTTTCTGCATTCGATTGCTATTAAAGTGATAGCTTCTCGCGCAGATATGGAAAGGGCGCATGCCCGATTGGATATCTGATTCATGACTGCACTGGCTCCCTACGCCTGCGACCCGGCCCAGTCGCGTGGCCGGCGCTACCCCGAGCCCGCTGCGCCGACCCGTTCGGCCTTTCAGCGCGACCGCGACCGGATTGTGCATTCCACGGCATTTCGCCGCCTGGTTTACAAGACTCAGGTGTTTTTGAACCATGAAGGCGATTTGTTCCGCACGCGCCTGACACATTCGCTCGAAGTCGCGCAGCTTGGCCGTTCCATTGCCCGCACGTTGCGTTTGAATGAAGATCTTGTCGAAGCCATCGCACTGGCTCACGATCTCGGGCACACGCCGTTTGGCCACGCCGGTCAGGACGCGCTCAACATCTGCCTGAAAAGCCACAATCCGGACAGCGCCGGCTTCGAGCACAACCTGCAAAGCCTGCGTGTGGTGGACACGCTCGAGGAGCGTTACCCGGACTACGACGGGCTGAACCTGTCTTTTGAAACCCGGGAAGGCATCCTCAAGCATTGCTCCCGCCGCAACGCCCGGCGGATTGAAGGGCGCGAACCTGGTGGCGTGGCGCAACGCTTCCTGGCGTCCTCCGGCGCGGGTTCGCACGCGCAGCAACCCAGCCTTGAGGCCCAGCTCGCCAATCTCGCCGATGAGATCGCCTACAACGCCCATGACATTGACGATGGCGTGCGCTCCGGCCTGCTCAGCCTGGAGCAGCTCAAGGAGGTTGACTTGTTTGAGGCGTACCACCGGGAAACACTCGCCAGCCATCCAGGCTTGCAAGGACGGCGACTGTTGTTTGAAACCATACGCCGCATGCTCAGTGCCCAGGTTTACGACGTGATGGACGCCACTGGCGCCGCCTTGCGGGCTGCGATGCCGTCCGATGTGCGGGCCGTCCGTCAACACCCGCCACTGGTCTGCTTCAGTGATGAAATGGCCCTGAAGTCCTCGTCCCTCAAGCGGTTCCTGCTACAAAATTTATACCGTCATCCGCAGGTGGTCGAGACTACACAGACGGCCCAGCAGGTGGTGCGCGACCTGTTTGCCGCTTACATGGCCGATCCGGCGCAGATGCCACTGGCGCACAGCGAGCGGTTTGATCAACTGGACAGCAGTCCGTCCGGCAGTGCGAGGCACCAAGCCCGGCCCGAACGCGTCGTGGCCGACTACATCGCCGGCATGACAGACCGGTTTGCCGCCAAGGAACACGAACGGCTGAACGGCCGCGTGGTGTTTCCTGTTTGAAAGCCGTTCATCCCGCCAGCCTGGTGATCGCCGCCGGCGTGGTGGCGGCGCTGCATGTGGGCAAGCTGCCGCCGGCGTTGCCAGCGCTGCAGCAGGTGTTGGGTGTGTCCCTGGTGCAGGCAGGCTTTTTGCTGGCGCTGTTTCAGCTCGCCGGGATGACACTGGGTTTGCCCGCGGGATTGCTGATTCAACGCTACGGTCCGCGGCGCAGCATGCTCGCCGGCTTGCTGGTGCTGAGTCTGGCCAGCGCCCTGGGCGGTGCGGCGCAGGGCGCAACCGGACTGCTTGCAAGTCGCGTTTTTGAGGGGCTGGGGTTTCTGTGTGTAGTGTTACCCGCGCCGGGGTTATTGCGCGCTCTGGTCCCGCCAGGGGGCCTGAGCCGTACGCTCGGGGCTTGGGGGGCTTACATGCCGCTCGGCGCAGCATTGGCGATGCTGGTAGGGCCCTGGGTGATGGCCCAGGCCGATGTCGCTTGGGGGTGGCGAGTCTGGTGGTGGCTCCTGTCCGCGTTGTCCGTTTTACTCGCTGCGGCGGTGTATCGCAACGTCCCTGCGGACCCGCCCCGGGGGCTGACGCCATCGCGGACGCTATCGCCCGCGACGTCTGGCTCCGCGGTGGGTCTTGGCCTCCTGCGCCTGACGTTACGGTCACGCGGAGTCTGGCTGGTGGCCTTGTGTTTTTCCATGTATTCGGGGCAGTGGCTGGCGGTCGTCGGATTTTTGCCGTCGGTTTACGCCCAGGCCGGGCTGGCCCCCAGCCTCACCGCCTGGCTCACCGCACTGGCTGCGGCCGTCAACATCATCGGCAACCTGGCGGCTGGTCGCTTGCTGCACCGGCGTGTGCCTCCGCTTGCCCTGCTTGTGGCGGGGTTTGGCGCGATGGGCGGGGGCGCCTGGGTCGCCTTTGGGGTGGATGCCAACCCCTGGCTCCGGTATGGGGCGGTGTTGGCCTTTTCGATGCTGGGAGGCTTGATACCGGGGACTCTGTTCAGCCTCGCGGTTCGTCTGGCGCCAAGCGCGGCCACCGTACCCACCACGGTGGGCTGGATGCAGCAATGGTCGTCCTTTGGCCAGTTCTGTGGACCGCCGCTGGTCGCTTGGGTGGCGGGTCTGGTGGGAAACTGGCAGCTGACCTGGACGGTGACCGGTGCCTGCGCGTTGGCCGGTGCCGGGCTGGCCTGGCAGATTCACTGCCTGTTGGAACGCGAACCCTAGCCTCTCTGGCGTCTCCAACCCGGAAGGACCCCGCGAGTCGGATGCCAGGCGTCATGGCCGGGTTTACCCATGGCCGTGGCTTCGCTCTTGCATAGCCTTATGACGTGTTGGCATTTTCCGCACCGCCTTTTTCCGTCTCGAACGACTACCCTGCGGGAGTCCAATTTGTTACGAAAAGCGCGTCTGGACTGTTTGCCTGCGTTCAGGCATTCATCGTGCTTAATGTGGTGACATTTCAAAAGGTATTGCATGAGACTCAATCGACGAGCGCTGGTGATGAGCGGACTGGCAGCTGGTGTGGCGGCTTTTACCCCGCTCGCGCATTCGCAGACAGCCAGGAATGGCCGCAAACTGGTGATTGGCCAATCGGTTCCCTTGACGGGCGCCGCCGATCAGATCGGGCTGGCCTACCTCAATGGTGCAAAGCTCTACTTTGATGCGATCAATGCCAAAAACGGTGCGGCAGGCTATCGGATAGAAGTCAAGACGCTCGATGATGGCTATAACCCGCTCAAGGCAGCCAGTAACGCCAGGCAATTGATTGATGAGGATGTTGATGCCTTGTTCGGTTTTGTAGGGACAGCCAGCTGCGATGCCGCTTTTGCCGTCGCCAAGCCGGCCAACACCCTGTTTTTTGCCCCGTTCGCTGCATCGGACGCCCTGCGCGAAGCCGCGCTGAGCAATGCGTTTCATATCCGTCCGGCCCTGGCTGACGAGGCTTACAAGATGGTGCGCCATTGCGCCACGCTGAGCCAGGACCGCATCGCCGTTTTTGCCGAGGACGACGCCATGGGCCGTGCGGGGTTGGCAGCTGTGAACCAGGCGCTGGTTGATCTGAAGCGCCCGCCTCTTGTGGCAAATGCCTTCGCACCGGTCAACAGCGACAAGGTTGGGCCAGCAGTAGCCTTGCTGGCGAAGGCCCAGCCTCAGGCCATCATTCAGGTCAGCCTGTTCAATACTTCGGCGGCCTTTATCCGCGCCATGCGCAAAACCGGCTTCGCCGGCCAGTTTCTGAACTTCTCGGTGGTCGGGATCGATCCGCTGTTCACGGCGCTGGGCAAGGAGATCGGCGGCGTGGTCATCTCGCAAGTGGTACCCTCGCCGCGCAGCGCGGGAACCCCCATCATCAAGGAGTACCTGGACGTCCTGAACCTGACTGACCAGACCCCGAGTTACGAGAGCGTCGAAGGATATATCGCGGCTCGCACCTTTGCAGAGGGCGTGCGGCGCAGCGCAGCAGGGGGCGGAAAAGCCGATCGCGCCGGGCTTCAGAAGGCTTTTGAATCCATGACCGACTATGACGCCGGTGGCTTTCGCGTCAATCTTCGGGCCAAAAAATACGAATCAGTCCGCCTGGTGGATCTGGTGACCATCACCCCGGACGGCAAAGTGGTCCGCTGACGCAGCGCTCAATTTTCCCAGGTGCTTGGCGCGAGGCGGAGGCGGGTTCCCCTATGATGGCCCTCTACTCCAGTGCATATTGTCATGGCCCGCCTTCCCCGCTTGAGCCTTCCCGGCTATCCGCACCACGTCATTCTGCGCGGCAACAACCGGCAGGCCATTTTTTCGTGTCCAGCTGACTACCAGACGCTGCTGGATCTGGTCGAGGAACACGCCAGAAAATCAGGCATCGCCGTGCACGCCTACGTACTGATGGGCAATCACTTTCATTTGCTGGTGACGCCGGAATCGGCCGATTCCCTGCCACGCATGATGCAGGCGGTGGGCAGGCGCTATGTGCGGTATTTCAACGACAGCCAGGGCCGATCGGGCACCCTTTGGGAGGGACGTTATCGTTCCACGCCGATCCAGACCGAACCCTATCTGCTGGCCTGCATGGCCTACATCGATCTCAATCCGGTGCGGGCCGGGTTGGTCGCCGAGGCGCGCGACTACCCCTGGTCCAGCCACGGCCACTACATCGGACTGCGCAGCGACAGACTGATAACGCCTCATCCCTTGTTCTGGACTTTGGGAAACACACCTTTTGCCCGGGAGGCGGCCTACGCCGAGATGGTGCGCATCGGTGTGTCCGACGTTCGACAGGCTGCGCTGACGGAGTCGGCGCTGAGAGGGTGGGCCTTGGGGGATGTTGATTTCCTGGCGGACCTGCAAAAGCGCACGGCACGCCGGCTTGTCAAAACGCGGGTTGGGCGTCCGCCCCGGAAGCCTCGAATCGCTTGACCGGCATGGAGAGGTTTCACCGGGTACTGCGCTCTGATTTTTATCTGTCCCTAATTAAAATGGCAAATCAGTCAACTTTCCTAAATTAGGATCTGACCCTAATTTTTTTGCTTGGCATTGTTGTTGCACTGCACTATCCTCTCTTTCCTCGCGACCCATTACGAAACTTGGCAGGACAGGCTGGCGTGCTCCATGTACGCCGATGCAGTTCTCCCTACCGACCCAGGAGTAGGCCATGACCACGGCTGCTGAAATCAAGCACTTTGAACAAAACGGTCTTTACAGCCCGGCCCATGAGCATGACGCCTGCGGCGTTGGTTTTGTGGCCCACATCAAGGGTCACAAAAGCCATGCCATCGTGCAGCAGGGCCTGAAGATCCTCGAGAACCTGGATCACCGGGGTGCAGTGGGTGCCGACAAACTGATGGGTGACGGCGCCGGCATCCTGATTCAGTTACCGGACGCACTTTACCGTGAGGAGATGGCCCGGCAGGGTATCAATCTTCCGCCTCCGGGCGAGTACGGCGTGGGCATGGTGTTCCTGCCCAAAGAGCATGCCTCGCGCCTGGCCTGCGAACAGGCACTCGAGCGTGCCGTGCGCATGGAGGGGCAGGTGTTGCTGGGCTGGCGCGACGTCCCGGTTAATCGCGAGATGCCGATGTCGCCGACGGTGCGCGAGAAAGAGCCCATCCTGCGCCAGATTTTCATTGGCCGCGGGAACGATGTGATCGTGCAGGACGCCCTGGAGCGCAAGCTCTACGTGATCCGCAAGACCGCCAGTGCGGCGATCCAGCGCCTGAAGCTCACCCACAGCAAGGAGTACTACGTCCCGAGCATGTCCAGCCGGACCGTGGTCTACAAGGGCCTGTTGCTGGCCGATCAGGTGGGAACCTATTATCTGGATCTGCAGGATCCGCGTTGCGTTTCCGCGCTGGGTCTGGTGCACCAGCGCTTTTCCACCAACACCTTTCCCGAGTGGCCGCTGGCCCACCCTTACCGTTATGTTGCCCACAATGGAGAGATCAACACCGTCAAGGGTAACTACAACTGGATGAAGGCGCGCGAAGGCGTGATGTCCTCGCCGGTGCTGGGCGCCGACCTGCAAAAGCTCTACCCGATCAGCTTTTCCGACCAGTCCGATACCGCCACCTTTGATAACTGCCTGGAGTTGCTGACCATGGCCGGCTACCCGATCAGCCAGGCCGTGATGATGATGATCCCTGAGCCCTGGGAGCAGCACACCACCATGGACGAGCGCCGCAAGGCCTTTTATGAATATCACGCCGCCATGCTGGAGCCCTGGGACGGCCCGGCATCCATTGTGTTTACCGACGGCCGCCAGATCGGCGCCACGCTGGATCGCAACGGCCTGCGTCCTTCGCGTTACTGCGTGACCGACGACGACCTCGTCATCATGGCTTCCGAGTCCGGCGTATTGCCGATCCCCGAGAACAAGATCGTGCGGAAATGGCGTCTGCAACCCGGCAAGATGTTTCTGATCGACCTTGAACAGGGCCGCATGATCGACGATGAAGAGATCAAGGCCACGCTGGCGCACAGCAAGCCCTACAAACAGTGGATTGAAAACCTGCGCATCCGCCTCGACGACGTGCAGGCGACCACCGTGCCGGCGCCGACCGACGGCCTGAAAATGGGCGCCGACGAAGCGAGCGCGACCTCGGCATCAAGCTCCGGCCTGACCGAGTCGCACTCCCTGCTGGATCGCCAGCAGGCTTTTGGCTACACCCAGGAGGACCTCAAGTTCCTGATGTCACCCATGGCCGTCAACGGTGAGGAAGGCACAGGCTCCATGGGCAATGACAGCCCGCTGGCCGTGCTGTCCAACAAGAACAAGCCGCTCTACAACTACTTCAAGCAGTTGTTCGCGCAGGTCACCAACCCGCCCATCGACCCGATCCGCGAGGCGATTGTGATGTCGCTGGTGTCCTTTGTGGGCCCCAAGCCCAACCTGCTCGATATCAACCAGGTAAACCCGCCAATGCGGCTGGAGGTTGGCCAGCCTGTCCTCAATGTCGCCGACATGAAAAAGCTGCGCGACATCGAAACCCACACCCAGGGCAAATTCAAGAGCTATACGCTGGACATCACGTATCCGCTTGCATGGGGACACGAAGGGGTTGAAGCCAAGCTTGCCTCGCTGTGCGCGGAAGCGGTGGACGCGATCAAGAGCGGCAAAAACATCCTGATCGTCAGCGACCGCGCCATCAGCCCGACCCAGGTGGCGATTCCGGCGCTGCTGGCGTTGTCGGCCATTCACCAGCATCTGGTCAAAGAAGGCCTGCGTACGACAGCAGGCCTGGTGGTGGAAACCGGCTCGGCCCGCGAAGTCCATCATTTCGCCGTGCTGGCCGGTTATGGCGCGGAAGCCGTGCACCCCTACCTGGCCATGGAAACACTGGCCGAACTCGCCAGGGATCTGCCTGGGGACCTCAGTGCAGACAAGGCGATCTACAACTACACCAAGGCGGTCGGCAAGGGCCTGTCCAAGATCATGTCGAAGATGGGAGTGTCCACCTACATGAGCTACTGTGGCGCCCAGCTGTTCGAGGCTATTGGCCTGAATCGGGTGACCATCGACAAGTTCTTTACCGGCACCGCCAGCCAGGTTGAAGGCATGGGCGTGTTTGAAATCGCCGAAGAAGCGCTGCGCATGCACAAGGCCGCCTTCGGCAACGACCCGGTGCTCGCCGACATGCTGGACGCCGGTGGTGAGTACGCCTGGCGCGTACGCGGTGAGGACCACATGTGGACACCCGACGCCATTGCCAAGCTGCAGCATTCGACACGCTCCAACAACTGGAACACCTACAAGGAATACGCACAGCTGATCAACGACCAGAACCGCCGTCACATGACGCTGCGGGGCCTTTTCGAATTCCGCATTGATCCGTCCAAAGCCATTCCGATCGATGAAGTCGAGTCGGCCAAGGAGATCGTCAAGCGATTCGCCACCGGCGCGATGTCGCTCGGATCCATCAGCACCGAGGCCCATGCCACGCTCGCTGTGGCCATGAACCGCATCGGCGGCAAGAGCAACACCGGCGAGGGCGGCGAAGATCCGAACCGGTATCGTCAGGAGCTCAAGGGCATCCCGATCAGAAAAGGCGAGACGCTCAAGAGCGTGATTGGCGAAAGCGTGGTTGAGGTTGACCTGCCTTTGCAGGACGGAGATTCGCTGCGTTCGCGCATCAAGCAGGTGGCCTCGGGTCGTTTCGGCGTCACCGCGGAATACCTGGTGTCGGCCGACCAGATCCAGATCAAGATGGCGCAGGGCGCCAAGCCCGGCGAAGGCGGCCAGTTGCCCGGCGGTAAGGTCAGCGAGTACATCGGCCAGCTGCGTTATTCCGTGCCAGGCGTCGGCCTGATCTCGCCGCCGCCGCACCACGATATTTACTCCATCGAGGATCTGGCACAACTGATTCATGACCTGAAAAACGTCAACCCGCGCGCCAGCATCAGCGTCAAGCTGGTCAGTGAAGTCGGGGTCGGCACGATTGCGGCCGGTGTGGCCAAAGCCAAGTCCGACCACGTGGTGATCGCCGGCCACGACGGCGGCACCGGGGCCTCGCCATGGTCGTCGATCAAGCACGCGGGATCTCCCTGGGAAATCGGGCTGGCCGAAACCCAGCAGACGCTGGTGCTGAATCGCCTGCGCGGCCGCATCCGCGTGCAGGCCGACGGGCAGATGAAAACCGGCCGCGACGTCGTGATCGGCGCCTTGCTTGGCGCTGATGAGTTCGGTTTCGCGACCGCACCACTGGTGGTGGAGGGCTGCATCATGATGCGCAAATGCCACCTCAACACCTGCCCGGTCGGCGTCGCCACGCAGGATCCGGTGCTGCGCCAGAAATTCAGCGGCAAGCCCGAACATGTCGTGAACTATTTCTTCTTCGTCGCTGAAGAAGCGCGCCAGCTGATGGCGCAACTCGGCGTGCGCAAGTTCGACGAACTGATTGGCCGTTCCGACCTGCTTGATACCCAGAAGGGCATTGAGCACTGGAAAGCCGACGGACTGGATTTCTCGCGACTGTTCTACCAGCCCAACGTGCCAGCCGATGTGGCGCGCATGCATGTGATGGCGCAGGACCATGCGCTCGAAAATGCACTGGATGTGCGACTGATCGAGAAATCGAAAGCAGCCCTCGAGAAGGGCGAAAAAGTCCAGTTCATCGAAGTGGCCCGTAACGTCAACCGTACCGTCGGCGCCATGCTGTCGGGCGAGCTGACGCGGCGCCATCCTGAGGGGCTGCCGGACGACACCTTGCGTATCCAGCTCGAAGGCACGGGCGGCCAGTCTTTCGGAGCCTTCCTGGCCAAGGGTATCACCATGTACCTGATCGGCGATGCCAACGACTACACCGGCAAGGGACTGTCTGGTGGGCGCATTGTGGTGCGACCCAGCATCGATTTTCGCGGTGACGCGGTCAAGAACACCATCGTCGGCAACACCGTGCTTTATGGCGCCACGACCGGCGAGGCCTTTTTCAGCGGCGTGGCCGGCGAGCGTTTTGCGGTGCGCCTGTCGGGCGCCACGGCGGTCGTCGAGGGCACCGGCGACCACGGTTGCGAGTACATGACCGGCGGCACCGTGGCGGTGCTCGGGAAAACAGGGCGCAACTTCGCGGCCGGAATGAGCGGCGGCGTGGCCTACGTGTACGACGAGGATGGCCAGTTCGCCAAACGCTGCAACACGGCCATGGTGTCGCTGGAGAAAGTTCAGCCTGTTGCCCAGCAGGAAGCTGGCGCCGACCACGCCTTGTGGCACGGCGGCAAGACCGATGAAGCGCAACTGAAGAAGCTTCTGGAAGACCACAACCGCTGGACCGGCAGCAAGCGTGCCCGCGAGTTGCTGGACAACTGGGCCGAAGCGCGCGGAAAGTTCGTCAAGGTGTTCCCGCTGGAATACAAGCGGGCACTCGGCGAAATGGCCGCAAGGAAGTTGGCCGCAGCCGTACCTGCCAAGGCGCCTTCCAGGCCCGCAGGCGGGAAAGCCGCCAAAGCCGCAGCTTAAGCAGCCTCAACAAGAAGTATCTGGAGTAGCCTCATGGGAAAAGTCACCGGTTTCATGGAATACGAGCGCATCGAGGAAGGCTACAAGCCTGTGCCCGAGCGGCTGAAAAACTACAAGGAGTTTGTGATCGGGCTCGACGATGCGCAGGCCAACAAGCAAGCCGCGCGTTGCATGGACTGTGGTACGCCGTTTTGCAACAGCGGCTGCCCGGTCAACAACATCATTCCGGATTTCAACGACATGGTGTTTCGAAACAACTGGAAAAGTGCGATTGACACCCTGCACAGCACCAATAACTTTCCGGAATTCACGGGACGGATCTGCCCCGCACCCTGCGAGGCGGCCTGCACGCTCAACGTGAACGACGACGCGGTGGGTATCAAATCCATTGAACACGCCATCATTGATCGCGCTTGGGCCGAGGGCTGGGTCCTGCCCCAGCCGCCTGCTCACAGGACCGGGAAAAGGGTGGCCGTGGTGGGGTCGGGCCCGGCGGGCATGGCTGCGGCGCAGCAACTGGCGCGGGCCGGCCATGATGTAACGCTGTTCGAGAAAAACGACCGTATTGGCGGCCTGCTGCGTTACGGCATCCCCGATTTCAAGATGGAGAAGATCCATATCGATCGCCGTGTGGCGCAAATGCAGGCCGAAGGCGTGACCTTTCGTACTGGCGTCATGATCGGACGGGAAAAAGACGCGCTGGGGAAGGACTCGAAAGTAACCAACTGGGCCAAGGAAACCATCACGCCCGAGCAACTGCAAAAGGATTTTGACGCGATCATTCTGTCCGGCGGTGCCGAGCAGTCGCGCGACCTGTCGGTGCCAGGCCGCGACCTCGCCGGCATCCACTTTGCGATGGAATTCCTGCCGCAGCAGAACAAGGTCAACGCCGGCGACAAGGTCAAGGACCAGTTGCGCGCCGATGGCAAACATGTGATCGTGATCGGTGGCGGTGACACCGGCTCGGATTGTGTTGGCACCAGCAATCGCCATGGTGCGGCAAGCGTCACCCAGTTCGAACTGTTGCCGCAGCCGCCTGAGGAAGAAAACCGTCCCATGACCTGGCCTTACTGGCCGATCAAGCTGCGCACCAGTTCCAGCCATGAAGAGGGTTGTGAGCGTGAGTTTGCCATTTCCACCAAGGAACTCGTCGGTGACAAGGGCAAGGTCACCGGTCTGAAAACGGTGCGGGTTGATTGGAAAGACGGCAAGATGCAGGAGGTTCCGGGCTCCGAGCAGTTGCTGAAGGCCGACCTGGTGCTTCTGGCCATGGGTTTTGTAGCGCCGGTGGCACCGGTGCTGGACGCCTTTGGGGTCGATAAAGACGCGCGCGGTAATGCCAAGGCGACCACCGACTTCACCGGCGGTTATGCCACCAATGTTCCCAAGGTCTTTGTGGCGGGCGACATGCGTCGTGGCCAGAGTCTGGTGGTTTGGGCCATTCGCGAGGGGCGCCAGGCGGCCCGATCGGTGGACGAGTTCCTGATGGGTTTCAGCGACTTGCCGCGTTGAAAGCTGTAGCCCTCGAGAATGACCGAGGGTTTGCAAGTCATGGGCGGCTGCGCTGGCCGCGGTGCCTCGCGTGCGCTGCACATGCGGTAGGAACGGTTGCGGTTTCCGGTCTGTTTGGGGATAACCACCAGCAACCGAAAACCCCTTGCGATGGCCGGAAAATCTCTTTCGAAGCTGGGCTTCGCAGCAACTGACCGCGCAAAAAACCGCAGGCGAGCGTTCGTTTTTTGCCGAAGCACGTCCGGAAAGCAGGTTGCCGGACTGAATCGGCATGCTTTTCGGGCGATTCCTGTGAAAAATGAACGATTCCTGGCGAACGCGCGGGTCAGAGTAATCCCTTATGATCAATAAGCCGGATAACCGGCTTTTGTCTTTTTATGGCCCCCCCTTCCAATCCCTCCCTTGTTGAACTGCGTCACCTTACCTTTGGTTACGGGGAGCGTGTGATTCTGGATGACATTTCACTGTCGGTTCCGCGCGGCAAGGTCACGGCATTGATGGGAGCTTCCGGCGGTGGTAAAACAACAATTTTGCGGCTTATTGGCGGCCAGATTCGGGCCCAGTCCGGCGAATTGCTGTTCGATGGGCAGGATGTCACCCGGATGGATCAGGAGCAGATCTATGCGGCGCGTCGTCGCATGGGCATGCTTTTCCAGTTTGGTGCCCTGTTTGCCGATTTGAGCGTTTACGAGAATGTGGCATTCCCGTTGCACGAACACACCGACCTGCCGGAAGCCCTGATCCGCGACATTGTGCTCATGAAGCTCAACGCGGTGGGCCTGCGCGGCGCGCGCGATCTGATGCCCAGCGAGGTGTCCGGTGGCATGGCACGGCGTATCGCGCTGGCGCGCGCCATCGCGCTGGATCCGGAACTGGTCATGTATGACGAGCCTTTTTCAGGCCTGGACCCGATTTCGCTGGGAACGGCGGCGCGGCTGATCAGGCACCTGAACGACGCCATGGGCCTGACCAGCATTTTTGTCTCGCACGAGCTTGAGCAGACTTTTGCCGTTGCCGATCATGTGATCATCCTGGCCAACGGAAAAATTGCGACTGAGGGTACGCCTGAGCATGTCCGGCAAAGTACCGATCCGCTGGTTTACCAATATGTCAATGCCCTGCCGGATGGCCCGGTTCAGTTCCACTATCCCGGCCTGTCGGTTGAAGAGGACTTCGGCGGCAACCCCAAGCCCGTCGCCCGGCAGGCAGGAGCTGCATCATGAGCTGGTACAAACCTTCGGATGTCGGCTATGCCACCCGCAGCAAACTGGCGGACGTAGGCTTGGGTGCTCGCCTGTTCTTCCGGCTTCTTCTTTCCCTGCCCTCGACTTTTCGGCGTTTTGGCCTGGTGCGCGACCAGATCCATTTTCTGGGCAACTATTCGCTGGTCATCATTGCGGTGTCCGGACTGTTTGTCGGCTTTGTGTTCGGCCTGCAGGGGTATTACACGCTGCAGCGTTTCGGCTCTTCGGACGCGCTGGGGTTGCTTGTGACGCTGACCCTGGTGCGGGAACTCGGGCCAGTGGTGACGGCATTGTTGTTCGCCGGACGGGCCGGTACTTCGCTGACCGCCGAAATCGGCCTCATGAAGGCCGGTGAGCAGATCAGCGTCATGGAGATGATGGCCGTCGATCCGGTGCAGCGCATCCTGGCGCCGCGTTTCTGGGCTGGCGTGATTGTCATGCCTCTGTTGGCTGCCGTTTTCAGCGCAATGGGCGTGATCGGCGGGTGGGCCGTTGGCGTGGTCATGATCGGAGTGGATGCGGGGTCTTTCTGGAGTCAGATTCAAGGCGGGGTCGATGTCTGGAAAGATGTGGGCAACGGTGTGATCAAGAGTGTTGTTTTCGGCTTTACCGTCACATTTATTGCCCTGTTGCAGGGTTTTGAGGCGCAACCCACGCCGGAAGGCGTGGCCAGCGCCACGACGCGCACGGTGGTGGTGGCTTCCCTGTCGGTTCTGGGTCTGGATTTCATCCTGACCGCGATGATGTTTACCTGAGGAGGGTGTTGTGCAACGCTCAAAAAATGATGTGTGGGTGGGTATTTTTGTCATGATCGGCGCTGCGGCCATCCTGTTTCTGGCACTGCAGGCCGCCAATCTGCTGAACCTGAGCTTTCAGTCCACCTACCGGATCACGGCCAAATTTGACAACGTCGGGGGTCTCAAGCCCAAGGGTGCAGTCCGCAGCGGTGGTGTGGTGGTCGGACGCGTGGAGTCGCTGGTGTTTGACGACAAGTCTTTCCAGGCGCGTGTCACGCTGGCCATGGAAAGCCGCTATAAATTCCCCAAGGACAGTTCGCTGAAAATCCTGACCAGTGGTTTGCTGGGTGAACAGTACATTGGCATTGAGGCTGGCTCGGACGACAAGACCCTGGCGGCGGGCGACACCATCTCCAGCACGCAATCGGCGGTTGTGCTGGAAAATCTCATCAGCCAGTTTTTGTACAGCAAGGCGGCGGACAGCAGTTCTGGCTCGGTGACTGCACCGCCCACAGGGAGTAACGAAAAAAAATGAAAACACAAATCACAATGAAACGGAGCGGCCTGTGGGCCGGTTTGCTGGTGCTGGCGCTGCTTCAGGGCTGTGCCCTCGGTCCCAACCCGCGCGACCCGTTTGAGCCCTTCAACCGCAGCGTGACCCGTTTCAACGACGGCCTCGATGAGGCCATCGTCAAACCCGTGGCACAGGCTTACCAGAATACGGTTCCACCGCCGGTGCGCACTGGCGTGAATAACTTCTTTGGCAACCTGTCGGATGTCTGGTCTTTCGTCAACAACGTGCTCCAGGCCAAGCCGCAGGCGGCCGTCGACAGCTTCATGCGTGTCAGCGTCAACACGCTGATTGGCTTGGGCGGCGTGCTCGATTGGGCCACGCCCATGGGTATAGAGCGGCACAGCGAGGATTTTGGCAAGACGCTGGGTCACTGGGGCATGGCGACCGGCCCTTACCTGGTGTTGCCGGTGCTTGGGCCCTCCACGGTCCGCGATGCGGCCGCACGGGTGGTCGACGCCCAAGGTGACTTGGTGTTGCAGATTGACAATGTGCCTGTCCGCAATTCGCTGTACGTCCTGCGCGCGGTAGACCTTCGCGCCAGCCTGCTGCGCGCCGGCGAGGTGCTTGATCAAGCTGCGCTGGATAAATACAGTTTCACACGCGATGCCTATCTGCAGCGCCGCGGCGTGGTGATAGACACCAACGGCGATACCGAGGAGCGCTACGACCTGCCCGAGGCACCTGCGCCAGCGCCGGCCAAGTAAAGAACACTTACACGCAGTGCCTTAACTTCACTCAAAAGACCTGAACAAAGCCGGAAAAACGCTGTCAAATCAATCACTTGTCTGTCAGTTGTGCCAGAAGGGCGCCTGCCCCGGCCCGGCAGGCCTGTATTCCGAACCGAAAGAAAACCATGAACCGTCGAATTTTTAGCCATGTCGCAGGGGTCTGCCTTGCCGGTTTCCTGCTGGCTGCGGGTACTGTTGCAAGAGCGGCCGACGAAGCCCCGGACGCGCTGATCAAACGCACTTCCACTGAAGTGCTGGACATCATCAAGGCCGACAAGGCCATCCAGTCCGGCGACACCGGAAAAATTATCGCCCTGGTCGATGGCAAAGTCATGCCCCATGTGAATTTCACGCGCATGACGGCGGCGACCGTGGGCCGCAACTGGCGCCAGGCCACCCCCGAGCAGCAAAAGCGTTTGCAGGAAGAGTTCAAGACCTTGCTGGTTCGTACCTATTCCGGGGCGCTGGCGCAGGTCAAGGACCAGACTGTCAGCGTCAAACCCCTGCGCGCCGCGCCGACGGACAGTGAGGTGATCGTACGCACCGAGGTGATAGGCCGCAGTGAACCGATCCAGCTCGATTACCGCATGGAAAAAACGCCCACGGGCTGGAAAATCTATGACCTGAACGTCCTTGGCATCTGGATGGTGGAAACCTACCGCACCCAGTTCGCGCAGGAAATTTCAGCCAAGGGTGTGGATGGACTGATCTCCGCGCTGTCCCAGCGCAACAAGTCGAACGCCAGCGAGAAAAAGTCCTGAAAGGGAATTCTGCCGTGTTGACGCTTCCGCCTGTCCTGACCCATGCCGTGGCTGCGGGTTTTGCCCGCGGTCTGAAACCCGAGCTGTTCACCGGCGGGCCCGCGGAGGTGGTGGCCGATGCGGGGGCCCTGCAGCAGTTCGACTCATCTGCTCTGGCGGTCCTGCTGGAGTGTCGACGTCACGCTCTGGCGGCAGGCAAGCGCTTCTCGGTGAGCGCTGCCCCTGCGCGCCTGCGGGAGTTGGCCGAGTTGTATGGCGTTGCAGAGTTGATTCCGCCATCCGCAGCTGCCACGACCTGACCGCAGACCCAACGTTTTTCGGTAGACAGTCCTGCCTGGAGGCAAGGCGGGCTGGCATTTGCGTGGTCAGACCAGAGGAAACAGGCGTCAGCCCTTAAAATAGAGCGCTCATGCCCGCCATTTCATTTCAGTCCGTCTCCAAAATCTACCCATCGACACGCAGCCAGACTGGTCCCGGCGTCCGGGCACTTGACAATGTCAGCTTTGACATCCAGCAGGGAGAGTTTTTCGGCCTGCTGGGCCCCAACGGGGCCGGTAAAACCTCGTTGATCAGCATCCTGGCGGGCCTCTCGCGGGCCAGCAGCGGCCACGTGCTGGTGCATGGCAGCGATGTATTGACCGACTACGCTGCTGCCCGCCGCAAGCTCGGCATCGTGCCGCAGGAGCTGGTGTTTGATCCTTTCTTCACGGTGCGTGAGGCGCTGCGCATTCAGTCCGGCTATTTCGGCGTCAAAAACAACGATGACTGGATTGACGAGTTGCTGCTCAGCCTGGGGCTGGCCGACAAGGCTGACGCCAACATGCGGCAGCTGTCGGGCGGCATGAAGCGCCGCGTGCTGGTCGCGCAGGCGCTGGTGCACAAGCCGCAGGTCATCGTGCTGGACGAACCTACCGCCGGCGTGGATGTGGAGCTGCGCCAGACCCTCTGGCAATTTGTCGCCCGGCTCAACAAACAGGGCAGCACCGTGCTGCTGACGACCCACTACCTTGAAGAGGCCGAGGCGCTGTGCAGCCGGATTGCCATGCTCAAGCAGGGCCGCATGGTGGCGCTGGCCCAGACCTCCGAACTGCTCAAGTCCGCGTCGTCGAATGTGCTGCGGTTCAAGATCGACAGCGAGTTGCCCAAGGCGCTGGCCGACAAGGCCCGTATCACTGGCCGCATCGTGCAGCTGCCGGCTCACAACGCACACGAGATCGAGCAGTACCTGAGCGCCATCCGTGAGGCCGGCCTGGTCGCCGAAGATGTCGAGATCCGCAAAGCCGACCTGGAGGACGTCTTCCTTGAGGTGATGGCGGAAAAGATCGGGGTGGCCGCATGACCTGTGCAAGGACTCCGTTTTTAACAGCCGGGGCCGCGGAACCGGCTTTGCCGGGCCGCAGGCGCAGCGCCCCCTCGGGGGGCTGCGTATTACACGCAGTGAAAAGCGTGGGGCCCCTATGACCGGCTGGCAAACCCTGTTCTACAAGGAAGTGCTGCGTTTCTGGAAAGTCGGTTTCCAGACCGTCGGTGCGCCCATTCTCACAGCGGTCATGTACATGCTGATCTTCGGCCATGTGCTGCAGGACCAGGTCAAGGTGTATGGCACGGTCAGCTACACCGCCTTCCTGGTGCCCGGGTTGGTGATGATGAGCGTGTTGCAAAACGCCTTTGCCAACAGCTCTTCCTCGCTGATCCAGAGCAAGATCATGGGCAGTCTGGTGTTTGTGCTGCTCAGCCCGCTGTCGCATTGGCACTGGTTTTTCGCCTACGTCGGCTCGTCGGTCGTGCGCGGTCTGGCAGTCGGCCTGGGCGTGTTTGTGGTCACCGTGTATTTCGGTCAGCCCAGCTTTGTGGCGCCCCTCTGGATTCTCGTGTTCGCGGTGCTTGGCGCGGCGTTGCTCGGCTCCCTCGGGTTGATCGCCGGCCTGTGGGCTGAAAAATTCGACCAGATGGCGGCATTCCAGAATTTTGTGATCATGCCAATGACGTTTCTCAGCGGCGTTTTTTACTCGATCCACTCCTTGCCGCCGTTCTGGCAAACCGTCAGCCACCTGAATCCGTTTTTCTACATGATTGACGGCTTCCGCTACGGCTTTTTCGGTGTCAGCGACGTCTCACCGTGGTTGAGTCTGGCCATCGTGGGCGGCGCGCTGCTGGTGGTCAGCGGCATCGCGGTGAATCTGCTGCGCATTGGCTACAAAATAAGACATTGACCGGATCCCTGCACAACATGACCAGCGAAGAACTCCAAACCATCATTGCCGCAGGCCTGCCCTGCGAACACATCGAGCTCACCGGCGACGGCCGGCATTGGTATGCCACCATCGTGTCAGCCGCTTTTGAAGGCCAGCGCCTGATCCAGCGTCACCAGCGGGTCTACGCCACGCTGGGTGGGCGCATGCAGACCGACGAGGTGCATGCGCTGTCGATGAAAACCTACACGCCCGCCGAATGGGCCAACCACCCCGCTGAGTAAGACATGGACAAACTATTGATCAGGGGCGGCCGCTCGCTCTCCGGCACCGTCGATATCTCAGGCGCCAAAAACGCGGCCCTGCCCGAGCTGTGCGCGGCGCTGCTGACCGCAGACACCGTGACGCTTGACAATGTGCCGCGCCTGCAGGACGTGGCCACCATGCTCAAGCTGATCCGCAACATGGGCGTGACGGCAGAGCGCAGCGACAGCGCGCCCGGCAGTGTGGTCATCAATGCGGGCGCGCTGAGCTCGCCTGAAGCGCCGTACGAGCTGGTCAAGACGATGCGCGCGTCGGTGCTGGCGCTCGGCCCGCTGCTCGCGCGTTTCGGCGAAGCCACGGTGTCTCTGCCCGGCGGCTGCGCCATCGGCTCGCGGCCGGTGGACCAGCACATCAAGGGCATGCAGGCCATGGGAGCCGACATCGTGGTTGAACACGGCTACATGATTGCCAGACTGCCACCGGGGCCGAACGGCCAGCGCGGGCGCCTCAAGGGCTGCAGCATCCTGACCGACATGGTCACGGTCACCGGCACCGAGAATTTCCTGATGGCTGCCACGCTGGCCGAGGGCGAAACGATTCTCGAAAACGCGGCGCAGGAGCCCGAAATCGGTGACCTCGCCGAAATGCTGATCAAGATGGGCGCGAAGATTGAAGGTCATGGAACCAGCCGCATCCGCATTCAGGGTGTGGAGCGCCTGCACGGCTGCACGCACCAGGTGGTGGCCGACCGCATCGAGACGGGCACTTTTCTGTGCGCCGTGGCGGCTGCCGGCGGCGACGTGGTGCTGCGCCACGGTCGCGCCGACCACCTTGAGGCCGTGATCGACAAGCTGCGCGAGGCCGGTGCCGTGATCACCGCGGGTGACGGTTTTATCCGGGTGCAGGCTTCGGGCCGGATGCAGGCGCAGTCCTTTCGTACCACCGAATACCCGGGCTTTCCAACCGACATGCAGGCCCAGTTCATGGCGCTCAATGCGATTGCCGAGGGCCCGAGCAAGGTGACCGAAACGATTTTTGAGAACCGTTTCATGCACGTCAACGAAATGGTGCGCCTGGGCGCCAGGATCGAGATTGACGGCAAGTTCGCCATCATCGAAGGCGTTGAAAAACTCTCCGGCGCCACCGTGATGGCCACCGACCTGCGCGCGTCGGCCAGCCTGGTGATCGCCGGCCTGGTGGCCGAAGGCGAGACGCTGATTGACCGCATTTACCACCTGGACCGCGGCTACGACCAGATGGAAGCCAAGCTGCGCGGCATTGGCGCGGACATCGAAAGGGTCAAATGACTCCCCCCCGAAGCGCCTGCGGCGCCTCCCCCTCCAGGGGGCGCCACCAGTGGCCCGGCAAAGCCGGTTCCGCGGTGGCCGCTGGACAATACATTTCGACTGCCTACCTATGATTACTCTTGCATTGTCCAAAGGCCGAATCTTCGACGAAACCCTGCCGCTGCTCAAGGCCGCCGGCATCGAGGTGCTGGAAGATCCGGAAAAATCGCGCAAGCTGATCATTGGCACCAACCGGCCCGACGTGCGCGTGGTGCTGGTGCGTGCCACTGACGTACCCACCTATGTGCAGTACGGCGGTGCCGATATCGGTGTCACCGGCAAGGACACCCTGATCGAACACGGCGGCCAGGGCCTGTACCAGCCGCTGGACCTGCAGATTGCCAAGTGCCGCATGAGTGTGGCGGTGCGTGCCGGGTTTGACTATGAAGCGGCGGTGAAGCAGGGCTCACGCCTGAAGGTGGCGACCAAGTTTGTCAGCATCGCGCGCGATTTTTTCGCCACCAAGGGCGTGCACGTGGACCTGATCAAGCTCTACGGCAGCATGGAGCTGGCGCCGCTGACGGGACTGGCCGACGCGATTGTCGACCTGGTCAGCAGCGGCAACACGCTCAAGGCCAACCACCTGGTCGAGGTCGAGCGCATCATGGACATCAGCTCGCACCTGGTGGTCAACCAGGTCGCGCTCAAGCTCAAGCAGGCGCCGATACGCGCCATCATCAATGCATTTTCCTCGGCCATCGCCCGGCCTGTCGCTTGAAATTGCTATGGAATTAATAGCTGCTCCCGCCCGCCTGTCAACGGCTGAGGCCACTTTTGAGGCTCAATTCACGGCCCGCCTGCACTGGTCGGCCGACACCGATGCCGCCATCGAGCAGCGCGTGGCCGACATCCTGGCCGATGTGCAGCAGCGCGGCGACGCGGCGGTTCTGGAATACACCGCGCGTTTTGACGGGCTCAGCGCCGCCAGCCTGCAGGCGCTGGAACTCACGCAGGCCGAACTCAAGGCCGCTTTCGACACGATTCCTGCGGCGCAGCGGGAGGCCCTGCAGGCTGCCGCCGCCCGGGTGCGCACCTACCACGAAGCGCAGAAAAGGGCCAATGGCGAGAGCTGGAGCTACCGCGACGAAGACGGCACGTTGCTGGGACAGAAGGTCACGCCGCTGGACCGCGTTGGCATTTACGTCCCGGGCGGCAAGGCGGCTTACCCCTCGTCGGTGCTGATGAACGCCATTCCCGCCCATGTGGCCGGCGTCGGCGAAATCATCATGGTGGTGCCCACGCCCAAAGGCGAAAAAAACGCGCTGGTGCTGGCTGCCGCCTATGTGGCCGGCGTCACGCGCGCCTTCACCATCGGCGGCGCGCAGGCGGTGGCGGCGCTGGCCTATGGCACGCAGACTGTCCCCAAGGTCGACAAAATCACCGGCCCCGGCAACGCCTACGTGGCCAGCGCCAAGAAGCGCGTGTTTGGCACGGTCGGCATCGACATGATTGCCGGCCCCAGCGAAATCCTGGTGCTGGCCGACGGCAGTACGCCGGCCGACTGGGTGGCCATGGACCTGTTCAGCCAGGCCGAGCATGACGAACTCGCGCAAAGCATCCTGCTGTGTCCGGACGCGGCCTATATCGATGCGGTGCAGGAGGCCATCCATCGCCTGCTGCCCACCATGCCGCGTGCGGAAATCATCGCCAAGTCCCTCACCGGGCGCGGCGCCCTGATTCACACCCGCAGCATGGAAGAGGCCTGCGCCATCAGCAACCGCATTGCGCCGGAACACCTCGAGGTCTCCAGCCGCGACCCGCACAAGTGGGAGCCGCTGCTCAAACACGCCGGCGCGATTTTTCTTGGGGCGTACACCAGCGAATCTCTGGGCGACTACTGCGCCGGCCCCAACCATGTGTTGCCGACCAGCGGCACCGCGCGTTTCTCCAGCCCGCTCGGTGTCTACGACTTCCAGAAGCGTTCCAGCATCATCGAGGTCAGCGAAGCCGGCGCGCAGGTCCTGGGAAAAGTTGCCGCCGAACTGGCTTACGGCGAAGGCCTGCAGGCGCACGCCCGCGCCGCCGAAATGAGATTGAAAAAATGACCGATGTTGCCCCCGCGCTGAAAAAACTGATCCGTCAGGATGTGCAGTCCATGCACGCTTATGCGATTCAGGAATCAAGTGGCCTGGTCAAGCTCGACGCGATGGAAAACCCGCACCGCCTGCCACCGGCCCTGCAGGCGCATCTGGGCCAGCGCCTGGGCGCTCTGGCCCTGAACCGCTACCCCGACGGTCGCGTGAACGACCTGCGCCAGGCGCTGGCGGCGTACGCGCAGATGCCCGAAGGTTTCGACCTCATGCTGGGCAACGGCTCGGACGAACTCATCTCGCTGCTGGCCATGGCCTGCGACGTACCCGGTGCCTCGATTCTGGCGCCACTGCCCGGCTTTGTGATGTACGCCATGAGTGCGCAGCTGCAGGGCTTGAAGTTCGTCGGCGTGCCCCTGACGGCGGACTTCGAGCTCGACGAAGCCGCCATGCTGGCCGCGATCAGCGAACACCAGCCGTCCATCATCTACATTGCCTACCCGAACAACCCGACGGCCAATCTCTGGGACGACGCGGTCATCGAGAAGATCATTGCTGCTGCGCCCGGCCTGGTGGTGATCGACGAGGCCTACCAGCCCTTTTCGAGCAAAAGCTACATCGACCGCATTGGCCGGCACGGCCATGTGCTTCTGATGCGCACGCTGAGCAAGTTCGGCCTGGCCGGCGTGCGGATTGGCTACATGATGGGCCCGAAAGCCCTGATCGCCGAGATCGACAAGGTGCGCCCGCCCTACAACATCAGTGTGCTCAATTACGAGTGCGCGCTGTTTGCGCTCGAACATTCCGACGTGTTTGCGGCGCAAGCCGAGGAAATACGGGCGCAGCGTGCTATTCTTTTCGAAGCGCTGCAGGCCTTGCCGGGGCTCAAGACCTGGAAAAGCGATGCCAACATGATCCTGGTGCGGGTGCCCGATGCCCAGAAGACCTTCGAAGGCATGCGGGCACGCAAGGTGCTGGTCAAAAACGTTTCTAAAATGCATCCATTGCTGGCCAACTGCCTGCGTTTGACCGTCGGCACCGCCGACGACAATGTGCAGATGCTGGCAGCCCTCAAAGAATCCCTATGACCACCCCCACTGCCACGGCGCCCCTTGCCCCCAGAACCGCCGAAGTCTCGCGCAACACCGCCGAGACACAAATCACCGTCAAGCTCAACCTTGACGGCACCGGCCAGGCCAGGCTGTCCACCGGCATCGGCTTTTTCGACCACATGCTGGACCAGATCGCCCGGCACGGCCTGATTGATCTGGACATCCAGGCCAAGGGCGACCTGCACATCGACGGCCACCACACGGTGGAAGACGTGGGCATCACCCTGGGGCAGGCCGTGGCGCAGGCCGTCGGCGACAAGAAAGGCCTGCGCCGCTACGGCCACGCCTATGTGCCGCTGGACGAAGCGCTGTCGCGCGTGGTGATTGATTTTTCTGGCCGGCCCGGACTGGACATGCACGTGCCTTTCAAGAGCGGCATGATTGGCGCTTTCGACAGCCAGCTGGCCTACGAGTTCTTCCAGGGCTTCGTGAACCACGCCTTTGTGACCCTGCATATCGACAACCTCAAGGGTGACAACGCGCACCACCAGGCGGAAACCGTCTTCAAGGCCTTCGCCCGTGCCCTGCGCATGGCGCTGGAGATCGACCCCCGGTCGGCGGGCGTGATTCCGTCGACCAAGGGCTCGCTGTAGACTGTTTTATATGTTCTCGCCTTCCAGCCCTTGCTGCATATGCGCAAGCAGCTATAAAAAAAGTAGCAAATTTCCCTCCTGATGGCCAAATTCAAGAAAATCGCGGTGGTGGACTACGGCATGGGCAACCTGCGTTCGGTGTCGCAGGCGGTCCAGCACGTGACGGCCGACAGCGGTTTCGAGGTGCTCGTGACCTCCCGCGCCCAGGACGTGCTGGACGCCGACCGCATCGTGCTGCCCGGTCAGGGCGCCATTGCCGACTGCATGCACGATCTGCAGGCCTCGGGCATGCTGGAGGCGGTGCTGCAGGCAGCCGCCAGCAAGCCGCTGTTTGGCGTCTGTGTCGGCATGCAGATGCTGCTGGACCATAGCGCGGAAGGGCGGGGCGGCGAAGGCACGCGCGGTCTGGGCCTGATTGCCGGCGAAGTGCTCAAGTTTGAGCTGGCCGGTCGGCTTCAGCCTGACGGCAGCCGGTTCAAGGTGCCGCAAATGGGCTGGAACCAGGTCTACCAGCCGGCGCCGGTCCATCCCTTGTGGGCGGGCATCCCCGACGCATCCTGGTTTTATTTCGTGCACAGCTTTTACGCGCGTCCGTCGGATGCGCGCCACACCGCGGGCGAGGCCGACTACGGCGCGCGCTTCACGGCGGTGCTTGCGCGCGATAATATTTTCGCCACCCAGTTCCACCCCGAAAAAAGCGCAGACCAGGGACTGGCCCTGTACCGCAACTTCCTGCACTGGAATCCCTGATTCACCACGCCGGCCCGCCTGCCCCGCCCGCTTACCGCCTTGTTGCACCGCTTTTCCTCACGTTTCACTTTCATCCACCGTTGCCTCATTGCCCATGCTACTCATCCCCGCGATTGACTTGAAAGACGGCCATTGTGTGCGCCTCAAACAGGGCGATATGGACCAGTCCACCATCTTCAGCGAAGACCCGGCCGCCATGGCGCGCAGCTGGGTGGACAAGGGCGCGCGCCGCCTGCACCTGGTGGATCTGAACGGGGCGTTTGCCGGCAAACCGAAGAACGAAGCGGCCATCCGCAAGATCCTGCTGGAAGTCGGCAGCGAGATCGACGTGCAGCTGGGCGGCGGCATCCGCGACCTGGACACCATCGAGCGTTACCTCGATTCCGGCCTGCGCTACGTGATCATCGGCACGGCGGCGGTGAAAAACCCCGGCTTCCTGCAGGACGCCTGCACGGCGTTTGGCGGCCACATCATCGTCGGGCTCGACGCCAAGGACGGCAAGGTCGCGACCGACGGCTGGAGCAAGATGACTGGCCATGAAGTGGTGGACCTCGGCAAGAAATTCCAGGACTACGGCGTCGAATCCATCATCTACACCGACATCGGCCGTGATGGCATGCTCACCGGCATCAACATCGAAGCCACCGTCAAGCTGGCACAGGCGCTGACCATTCCGGTGATTGCCTCCGGCGGCCTGTCCAGCATGGCTGATATTGAAGCGCTGTGTGCGGTGGAAGACGAAGGTATCGAAGGCGTGATCTGCGGCCGGTCGATCTACAGCGGTGACCTTGATTTCGCTGCGGCGCAAGCAAGGGCTGACGAATTAAACGGCTAGAGGCCGTCATAAATCCGATTCTCGGGCGCATGGCGGCGTTGCGCGGTGCTCGGAATCCTCATGCACCGAAGTGCATTCCGGTTCCTGTGCTCCGTGCGCCTTGCCCTGCATCCCGATAATCGAATTTCTGACAACCTCTAAAAGTCCGCTGCTCCGCACCTAAATTTATGCTCGCGAAAAGAATCATCCCTTGCCTTGATGTCACTGGCGGCCGCGTCGTCAAGGGCGTCAATTTCGTCGAGCTGCGCGACGCTGGTGATCCGGTCGAGATTGCCGCGCGTTACAACGAGCAGGGCGCCGATGAACTGACCTTTCTGGACATCACCGCCACCAGCGACGGGCGTGACCTGATCCTGCACATCATCGAAGCGGTGGCGTCCCAGGTCTTCATTCCGCTGACGGTGGGCGGCGGGGTGCGCACGGTGGAAGACGTGCGGCGCCTGCTCAATGCCGGCGCCGACAAGACCAGCTTCAATTCAGCCGCGCTGGCCAACCCGCAGGTGATTGAAGACGCCTCCGGCAAATACGGCGCGCAGTGTATCGTGGTGGCCATCGATGCCAAGCGGCGTTCCGACGAAGAGGCGTTGACCCGCGGCCCCGGCTGGGACGTCTACAGCCATGGTGGCCGCAAGAACACCGGGCTGGATGCCGTGGCCTGGGCCAGCGAGATGGCGCGGCGCGGCGCCGGCGAGATTTTGCTGACCAGCATGGACCGCGACGGCACCAAGTCCGGCTTCGACCTGGCCTTGACACGCGCGGTCAGCGACGCGGTGAGTGTGCCGGTGATCGCCTCTGGCGGCGTCGGCAACCTCGACCACCTGGCCGACGGCATCCAGATCGGCGGCGCCGACGCCGTGCTGGCCGCCAGCATCTTCCATTACGGCGAATACACGGTGCAGCAGGCCAAGCAGCACATGGCCGCCCGCGGCATCCCTGTACGGTTGTAACCCCCGTCGGACGCTCACTGCGTGTAGCGCCTTCCCCCCTGCTGGGGCGGCATCTGCGGCCCGGCAAAGCCGGTTCCGCGCTGCCCCGGTCTGGAAAACCTCTGAGGCTTCTCCAAATCCATGACAATGGCGCATGACGCAAAAATGGCTAGACGACATCCAGTGGGACGACAAGGGCCTGATCCCGGTCATCACGCAAGAGGCATCGAGCGGCGACGTGCTGATGTTCGCCTGGATGAACCGCGAGGCGCTGCAGAAAACTGCCGAACTCGGCCAGGCCGTGTATTTCAGCCGCTCGCGCCGACGCCTGTGGCACAAGGGCGAAGAGTCCGGCCACCTGCAGACCGTGCACGAGATCCGGCTGGACTGCGACAACGACGTGATTCTGCTCAAGGTGACGCAGCTCGGCCATGAACCCGATCAGCCAGGAATTGCCTGCCACACCGGGCGCCACAGCTGCTTTTTCAGCCTCTACAAAGACGGCCAATGGGTGGTGACCGAGCCGGTCCTTAAAGACCCGACAACCATTTACAAGTAAGCCATGACTTCCAACGACTCCCTGCAGCGCCTCGCGCAAACCATCGAAAGCCGCAAGCCGGCCCGCGGTGGCGACCCGCAAACCAGCTACGTGGCGCGTCTGCTGCACCAGGGCCCGGACGCCTTCCTGAAGAAAATCGGTGAAGAGGCCACGGAAACCGTGATGGCTGCCAAGGACCTGGAGCACGGCGGCGCCACCCCCGAACTCAGCGCGAAGCTGGTGGGTGAAGTTGCCGACCTGTGGTTTCACAGCCTGATCGCGCTGGCGCACTACGGCCTGTCGCCGGCCGACGTGATTGCCGAGCTGGAGCGCCGCGAAGGCACCAGCGGCATCGAGGAAAAAGCCCTGCGCAAGGCGCACGCCCGCGAAGCCGCTGAAAAATGATACGACGCAAGAAAGGCTACCCATGAGCGAGACCGACCTGGCTGAATTCGACAGCAAAAACCCGAACGACCGCCTCGTCATGCATGTGCTGTACGGCCTGCACACGCTGGCCTGGTTCAGCGGCGGCGTTTTTGCAGTCGTTGCGCTGATCGTCAACTACGTGCGGCGTGCCGAGGAGTCCGACTTGCTGTACATCGACCACCACAACTACATGATCCAGACCTTCTGGTGGACCCTGATGTGGCTGGTCCTGTTGTCGCCGCTGTGGCTGCTGCTGTTCCTGCCGGGCGCCATCGCCTACGGCATCGTCTGGCTCTGGTACCTGTACCGCTGCATCCGCGGCTGGATGCGCTTCAACAGTCACCGGCCTGCCCGCAACCTGCCACTTGTCTGACCCCTTCGCCGTTACCTCCCATGAGCCAGTCCAGCCCCCACGCCCCCGACAACTGCATTTTCTGCAAGATCGCCGCCGGCCAGATCCCCAGCCGCAAGGTTTATGAGGACGACGAGATCTTCGTTTTCCATGACATCCATCCCTGGGCGCCAGTGCATTTCCTGATGATCCCGAAGGCGCATATTGCGTCGCTGGCGCAGGTCGGGCCTGAACACACGGCTTTGCTGGGCCGTATGATGGTGCTGGCCCCGCAGCTCGCGGTGGCGCAGGGCTGCAATCCCTACCCCGAAGGCGGCTTCCGGATGGTGAGCAACACCGGCGCGGAAGGCGGCCAGGAAGTGCACCACCTGCACATCCACGTGATGGGCGGCCCCCGGCCCTGGTTAAAAGGTTAGCCCCACGCTCCGCCGCTGCGCGGGTCGCTGCCCCCCGAGGGGGCGCTGCGCCTGCGGGCCGGCAAAGCCGGACCTGCGGCCCCTGCTGGGTTAAGCGGGCCACGGTCGCTCGCGGGTAAATCCCCACTTGCAGATCTGGCATCGCCCACCAGATGAAGCCGTGCGGTTTATGCAGGGCTATTGCGCCGCAGCGGGGCGCAAGGCCTTTAGAATGGACACAACCTTGTGCATGCTTGCAATTAAAGTTTAGGAGAGAACCATGGGCTCATTTTCCATTTGGCACTGGCTGATCGTGCTGTTGATCGTCGTGATGGTGTTCGGCACCAAGAAGCTCAAGAACATGGGCAGCGACCTCGGTGGCGCTGTCAAGGGCTTCAAGGACGGCATGAAGGAGGGCGGTCAAAGCGCTGACGACGCCAAGGACACCCCGGCCGGCCAGGTCAGCCACGCCCAGACCACCGACAAAGCCACGATCGACGTGGAAGCCAAGCAGAAATCCTGATCAGGATGGCTGCCCCCACGCTTGCCGCCGCATGTGTTTCGTCATGCGGGGCCTGATCTCCAATGATTGATCTCGGCATTTCGAAAATTGCCCTGATAGGCGCTGTCGCCCTGATCGTGATCGGCCCGGAGAAGCTGCCGCGGCTGGCGCGTACGGTGGGCACCCTGCTGGGCAAGGCGCAGCGTTATGTGGCCGACGTCAAGCAGGAAGTCAACCGCTCGATGGAGCTCGACGAGCTCAAGAAAATGAAGGAAACGATGGAAGGCGCCGCCCGCGACGTCGAAAACTCCATCCAGACCAACGCCAGTGATTTCGAGAAGTCTTGGTCGGAAACCACCGGCACCGCCGCCAGCGACGAGTTGCCCGGCATGATCAGTTTCCCCGAATACAAACACCCGAAAAAGAACTGGCGCCTCAAGCAGGGCGCCACGCCCCAGTGGTACAAGGCCCGTTCGGGTACGCGCACCCGCGCACAGTCCGGCGCGGCGCGTGTGGCGCGGTTTCGCCCCCGCTCCGGCCCTTCCTCCGGGCGCCATGCCTGATCTTCCTTTTTTCGCGCAACCCCCGGCGCCACCCCATCAGCGCAAACACCTCCCATGAGCGACCCCAACACCGACAAGCCCGACGAACTCGCGGGCACCGAGCAGCCTTTCGTGCAGCACCTGATGGAGCTGCGCGACCGGATGATCAAGGTGGTCATCGCGATTGGCGTCTGTGCGGCCCTGCTGGCGCTGTACCCCGGCCCGGGCGCGCTGTACGACCTGCTCGCGGCGCCGCTGGTCGCGACCCTGCCCAAGGGCGCCACGCTGATCGCCACCAACGTGATCTCGCCGTTTGTGGTGCCGATCAAGATCCTTTTCATGGCCGCCTTCATGATCGCGCTGCCTATCGTCCTTTACCAGGTCTGGGCGTTTGTCGCGCCTGGCCTCTATTCGCACGAGAAAAAGCTGGTCATGCCGCTGGTCGTTTCCAGCACGCTGCTGTTTTTCATCGGCGTGGCTTTCTGCTACTACTTCGTGTTTGGCCAGGTTTTCCGATTCATCCAGAGTTTTGCGCCCAAGTCCATCACCGCCGCGCCGGATATCGAGGAATACCTCAACTTCGTGCTCGGCATGTTCCTGGCATTCGGCCTGGCGTTCGAGGTGCCGATTGCCGTGATCCTGCTGGTGCGCATGGGCGTGCTCAGCGTGGCGCAACTGCGCGAGTACCGCGGTTATTTCTGGGTGATCGCGGCCATCGGCACCGCCCTGGTCACGCCGCCCGATGCGGGCTCGATGATCATGCTGCTGATGGTAGTTGGCGGTCTGTATGAAGTCGGCATTCTGGCCGCGCAGATGTTCATCAAACACACCGTCAAGCCCGGCACCGAGAGCGACACCGAGGCCGCCAAACCTTAGTAAAAAGGGGTTGTAGCCCTTTTGTAGCGGGCGCCGGCAGCTCCTGAATCAATAGCGGGTTAGGTGTTTAACGCTGGACTTTCGGACGCTGCCGGGTACCGGGCACCACGGCGATTTCCGTTTTCCTGTCCTTGCGCAGCACCCCCAGCGGTGCTGCAACACCGGGTTTGAGGGCCGCCACCGCGCTCAGCAGTTCGGTCACCGTGCGCACCGGCTTGCCCGCCACGGTGGTGATCACGTCGCCCGGCACGATGCCGGCCTGCGCGGCCGGACCGTTTTGCAGCACACCGGTGATGATCACGCCGCCTGCGCCCAGTGCCTCGGGCTTGATGCCAAAGGTCTCGGCCACTTCGGGGCTCAGGTCCTGCGGCTCCACACCTATCCAGCCCCGTGTCACCTGGCCGTCCTTGACGATGCTCTCGAGCACCTGCTTGCCAGTGGACACCGGAATGGCAAAACCAATGCCCATGGAGCCGCCAGATCGCGAATAAATCGCGGTGTTGATGCCCAGCAGCCGGCCCTGGGTATCGACCAGCGCGCCGCCGGAATTGCCGGGGTTGATGGCCGCATCGGTCTGGATGAAGTTCTCGAAGGTGTTGATGCCCAGCTGGTTGCGGCCCAGCGCGCTGACAATGCCGCTGGTGACCGTTTGGCCGACGCCAAAGGGGTTGCCGATGGCCAGCACCTGGTCGCCCACCTGCAGGGTGTCCGAGCTGCCCAGCACGATGACCGGCAGCTTGTCGACTTCGATTTTCAGGATGGCCAGGTCGGTTTCAGGGTCGGTGCCTATGATTTTGGCCTTGGCCTTGCGCGTGTCGTTGAGGATGACCTCAATGTCGTCCGCGCCTTCGACCACGTGGTTGTTGGTCAGGATGTAACCGTTGGGGCTGACGATCACGCCGCTGCCCAGTCCGACCTGTGGCTCGTTTTGTCCCCCCTGGTCGCCAAAAAAGAACTTGAACCAGGGGTCGTCCATGTTCGGGTTGCGCGCTGCCGCCTTGCTGGTGTTGATGCTGACCACCGCCGCCGAAGCCGCCTTGGCCGCCGCGGCAAAGCTGCCGGCCGGTGCCGGGGTGCCCGCCACGCCGGCTGGCGCTTCGATCACCGCCACCGAGCCCATGCCTGGCCGGTTCAGCCACTGGGGCTTGAGCGTGGCCACCACAAAGTAGGCGGCCAGGAAAACCGTCACGGTTTGGGAAAACAGAAGCCAGAATTTGCGCATGGTGGGTCCAGAAGGAAACGGCCGTGAAGACGGAAAAACCAAAAAAAGGCAGAAAACGCTGCGTGGCAGGAAGGTGGGGGCTGGCAGCTAATTACCAGAAGTTTCGATTTTCTCCCAGTTTGCGCGGGCGTGGCCGGCCGGGGAGCCATGTCCTGCGCGTCCCGGCCGGAGGGGAGATAATTTGCAGCAACCCTGCGCCCATGCAACCGCTCCGGTTCCGGGCCAAAAACACAAGGAATCCGTCATGAAAGCTGCCAGCGTCCTCGCCACCATCGGAAACACACCGCACATCCGGATCAACCGGCTTTTTGGTGCGGCCTGCCAGACTCACCAGATCTACATCAAATCGGAGCGCAGCAACCCCGGCGGCTCCATCAAGGACCGCATCGCGCTGTCCATGGTGGAGGCGGCCGAACAATCGGGCGCGCTGCAGCCTGGGGGCACCATCATCGAGCCGACCTCGGGCAACACCGGCGTGGGCCTGGCGATGGTGGCGGCCGTCAAGGGCTACACGCTGGTGCTGGTGATGCCGGACAGCATGAGCATCGAGCGACGCCGCCTGATGCTGGCCTACGGCGCCAGTTTCGAGCTCACGCCGCGCGAAAAAGGCATGAACGGCGCGATTGCCCGCGCCAAAGAGCTGGTGGCGCAGACACCGGGCGCGTGGATGCCGCAGCAGTTTGAAAACCCGGCCAACATCGAGGTGCATGTGCGCACCACGGCCGAGGAAATCCTGGCGGACTTTCCGCAGGGTGTGGACTACCTGATCACCGGGGTCGGCACCGGCGGCCACCTCAGCGGCGTGGCGCAGGTGCTCAAGGCCCGGTTTCCCAACACCAAGGTTTATGCGGTGGAGCCCTCGGCTTCGCCGGTCATCAGCGGCGGAAAACCCTCGCCGCACCCGATCCAGGGCATAGGCGCGGGCTTCATCCCGGCCAACCTTCATACCAGTCTGCTCGACGGCGTGATCCAGGTCGAAGGCGATGCCGCCAAGGACTATGCCCGCCGCAGCGCGACCGAAGAGGGCCTGCTGGTCGGCATTTCGTCAGGCGCCACGCTGGCGGCCATGGCGCAGAAACTGGCAGAGATTCCTGCCGGCAGCACGGTGCTGGGTTTCAACTACGACACCGGTGAGCGTTACCTGTCCATCGAGGGTTTTCTGCCGTGAACGAAGCCCCCAGCCCCTCGGCGGCGCTGCGCCTGCGGCCCGGCGAAGCCGGTTCCGCGGCCCAGGCTGGAAAAGAAAGGTGACGTGCCCATGAGTTCTGACAGCTCCGCGATTGCGCCGCGCGCGCTGCTGCTGGCCGCTTTCGACCAGTTGCTGCAGCCTGAGGGTTTCAAGGACTACGGACCGAACGGTCTGCAGGTCGAGGGCAAGGCGGAAGTGCGCAAGATCGTCTCTGGCGTCACCGCCAGCCTGGCGTTGATCGAAGCGGCGGTTGCCGCGCAGGCGGATGCGATTTTTGTGCACCATGGCCTGTTCTGGCGCGGCCAGGACGGCCGGGTCACCGGCTGGATGAAGCAGCGGCTGGCACTGCTGCTGGCACATGACATCAATCTCTACGCCTACCATTTGCCGCTCGACGCCCATCCCGAACTCGGCAACAACGCGCAGCTGGGCTTGCAGCTGGGGTTGAAGGCGGATCGCTGGTTTGGCGAGAACAAGCTGGGGTTCCTGGGCAGGCGCAGCGGCACCGAAGAAGGTTTTGCCAGCGCCGGCAGCCTGGCTGCTCATGTTGAAAATGCATTGAATCGGCCTGTCACCCTTGTCGGATGTGCGCCAACAGCTATTAAAAACATAGCGTGGTGCAGTGGCGGCGCGCAGGGCTACTTCGAGGACGCGATTGCCGCCGGGGCCGATGCCTTCATCACCGGCGAGATCTCCGAGCCACAGGCGCATTACGCCCGCGAGATGGGCGTGGCCTTCATTGCCTGCGGTCACCATGCGTCCGAGCGTTACGGCGCACCTGCGGTGGCGGCGCACGTGGCCGCGCAGTTCGGGCTGGCGCATGAGTTCATCGACATCGACAACCCGGCCTGAGAGGGGTGCGTGTTGTCAGGCCGGCGTCTTGCGTGGTCGGGCGCCATGGCCGTTGCGTGCGTGGTGCGGCCGCACCGAGCGCATGGCATGCCAGCTGACCCCAAGCTGGGCGTTTTCCACCGGCACGGCCTGACGGCTGATCTCGTCGAGCAGGGCGGCACGTGAGCGCATGCCGCGTGCCGCCACGGCCATCTCCTCGGCCTCGTGCAGCAGCTGGGCCACGTCCCGGCCCGCGCTGGTCAGATGGACCATGCCGACGCTGATGTCGGCGCTGATCCGCATGCGTTCGCCACTCAGCGCGGTGATCTCCAGCGGCCGCCGCAGGCTGGAGGCCACGCGCAATCCCATGGTGCGTATCCAGCCGGGCGAATGCAGGCTTTCGATCAGCACCACAAAACAGCGGTCGTAATACCGACCCGCGGGGTTGACGACGCCGGTGTGGCGCTGCATGCGCCGCGCCAGTTGCGCGTAAATCTCGTTGAGGCCGTGCTGGCCCACCTGGTCCAGCAGCCGTTCGGGCTCAAATACCCGCACCGCCATGATTGCGCCGTCGCGCCGGGTGCGCGCCAGCCGTCGCTGGGCGCGCAGGATTTTCTGCACCAGCACGACACTGCTGTAAAGCTGGGTGGTGGGGTCACGCCGCGACTGGCTGGCATGGCGGATTTCCAGGTCCTGGTGGTTGCGCAGCCACAGCGTCACGCCAATCACCGAGACGCTGAGCAGGCCGAGCAACGCCATGCCGGCCTGCAGCAGCACTGACGGCCGGCCAGTGTCGAGCGCCAGCCAGTACAGACCGAGTTGCAGTGGAAGGGTCAGCAGGCAGCCGGCAGCCAGCCCCCAGGCGAGCCGGTCGCCCTGCTGCGCCGCGCGCACGGCCAGCCACAAGGCCACCGACAGGCTCAGGATGGCCAGCGCCGCCGACGCCGGCAGTTGCCAGCCAGGCGCGAGCAGCAGGCACAGTGGCCCACCCGTCAGACACAGGATGCTGACACTGCGAAAACCCAGTTCGGTGAGCCGGTCGCGCCTGGCGGCGGCCAGCCACTGGCTCGCACCGTGCGTACCCAGGCCGCCGCACAGGGGCCCGATCAGCACCTGGGCCGTGCGCAGCCAGGACGCATCGGGGCGTGGCAGCAAGGTTGCCGCAAGACCGCTGAGCAGGAGGAAAAAAACCCAACAGGCCGTGAGGTAAATCAGGCTCTGCACACTGGCCCGGCTTCGGCTGAAGAGAGCATCTGCCGCGCCAAGCAGAACCACCAGACCCATTGACCCTGCGGCGGCGCTCCAGATGATGGTTTCGGCCGTGTTCATGCCCCTTCCTGGTGCGGCGCAGGGGCGCTGCAGAGCGTTTGCGCGAGAATACCGGCAGGATGCATGTCTTCGCTTTCCCTTGCTCAGTGGCCCTGTCGGCTACCCGTCCGTCAGGTGGGCCGACAAGCAGCTTGTGGACGCCGTGGTGCGCCCGGCAAACCATTATGAGACGAACAGACCACCAGGGGAAGACATGCACGAGCTGAGAAACCGGCCTCTGGCCATCACCATGGGCGATCCGGCCGGGATCGGGCCGGAAATCATTGCCAAGGCTTTTCGCGACGCGCCGGCCGAACTGGCCGGCTGCGTCGTGGTCGGTGATGTCGCCAGCTTGCGCCGCGCCGCGCAGCTGGTGGGTGGCGGCGCGGCTCTGGCATCGCCCGTGGCCCAACTCGACGCGGCCAGCCACTGGCAGGCGGTGCCGCCGCGCTGCATCCCGGTGCTACAAAAATGTGAGCTGTCTGCGCCCGTGCCGTTTGGGCGCATCAGTGCTTTGGCCGGCAAGGCGGCGGCGGACTGCATTGTCTGGGCGGCCCGCGCGACCCTGGCCGGCGAGTGTGCGGCCATGGTCACCGCGCCGATTCACAAGGAGGCGCTGGCCGCCGCCGGCCCGGCGTTTGCCCGCTTTCCGGGTCATACCGAACTGTTGCAGGCCGAAGCCGCGGCTTTTCTCGGCAAAGACGTGTCCGCGTTGCCAGTGCGCATGATGCTGGCCAACGACGAACTCAAGACCGTGCTGGTCAGCATCCATCTGTCCCTGCGCGAGGCGATAGCCGCCGTCACCTTCGACAACGTGCTGCAGACCCTGCGCATCACGCACCAGGCGGTACGCAGCGCTTCGGGCAGCAGGGCACGTATCGCGGTAGCCGGCCTCAACCCGCATGCGGGCGAGGGCGGCCTGTTCGGCCGCGAAGAGATGGACATCATCGCGCCGGCGATCGCCAGGGCCCGCGAAGAGGGGCTGGATGTGAGTGGCCCCTTCGCGCCCGACACTGTGTTCATGAGAGCCCGCGCCCCGGCCGGGCAGGGCGGCGAGTTCGACGTGGTGGTGGCGATGTACCACGACCAGGGCCTGATCCCGGTCAAGTACCTCGGGGTGGAGCACGGCGTCAATGTCACGCTGGGCCTGCCGCTGGTGCGCACCAGCCCCGACCACGGCACGGCTTTCGACATCGCCGGCAGCGGCAGGGCCGACGCGTCCAGCCTGCTGGCGGCCATTCGCATGGCGCGCCAGCTGGCCGCCTGAATCGCCCGGTTAAGTGTCAAAAGGGTCACCAGCCCTTGTGTGGCAAGCGCAATCAGCTATCAAATAAATAGCAACTGTTCGGTGTTTACAAGCGGGGGCCGCGCGTCCGGCTTTGCCGGCGCGCAGGCGCCGCCCCTGAGGGGGAGGGCCGTTACACAAAGTGAGCGGCCAACGGGGGGAGCCTATTTTTTCAAGCTGTCCCGGATCTCGCGCAGCAGCACCACGTCTTCGGACGGGGCGGCGGGCGCCGCCGGCGCGGCCGGGGTTTCCTTCTTCAGGCGATTGATCTGCCTGATCATCAGGAAGATGATGAGCGCCAGGATGGCGAAGTTGACCGCCACCGTGATGAAATTGCCATAGGCAAACACCGGAACGCCGGCTTTTTTCAGCGCGTCCAGCGTCATGGCCGTCCCCGCAGGCACGTTGCCCAGGACCACAAAAAGATTCGAGAAGTCGAGCTTGCCAATCACCGCGCCGACCAGCGGCAGGATCAGGTCGCTGACCACCGAGTCCACAATCTTGGCGAATGCGGCCCCTATGATCACGCCCACGGCCAGATCAATGACATTGCCCTTAACGGCGAATTCCTTGAATTCCTTCATCATTCCCATGGTGTGCTCCTGGTGTGTTTGGTCGACGCACGTTATTGTGCCCGTGCGGCGAGGCCGGGGCCTGACGCCGCAGCGTCGGACGCTGCCAACGCTGCTGTCTCGCCGATGTCGCAGCCGCGCTGTCGGAATGGATCTCGCAGCTTGAAAATGCCATTCGCGCTCCGTTACAATCCCGGGTTGACCCCAATAAGCCCTCTTTCAAGTTTTTCAAGCCCTGTTCTTGTAGGACATCCATGACCCAAGCAAGCCTTAACGTGCCGCCCGGCGCACCGATTGACAAAGACAAAAGAAACTGGATCGTGACCACCTGCGCCGTCGGTGGTGCCGGCGTGGCCGCTGTCGCGGTGCCCTTCGTCAGCACCTTCCAGCCTTCCGAGCGTGCCAAAGCCGCCGGTGCAGCTGTCGAGGTGGATATCTCGGCCCTGAAGCCGGGCGAGAAGCTCACGGTGGAATGGCGCGGCAAGCCGGTGTGGATTGTCAGGCGCACGCCAGAGCAACTGGCAGAACTGCCCAAGCTCGATGCCGAACTGGCTGATCCGAAGTCGCTGCGAAAACCCGGGGAACTCACGCCGGAGTACGCGCGCAATGAACACCGCTCGATCAAACCCGAATTCCTGGTGGCCGTCGGCATCTGCACTCACCTGGGTTGCTCGCCCAGCGACAAGTTCCAGCCGGGGGCCCAGCCCTCGCTGCCCAATGACTGGGCAGGGGGTTTCCTGTGCCCTTGCCACGGCTCGACCTTCGACATGGCTGGCCGCGTCTTCAAGAACAAGCCCGCGCCGGACAACCTTGAAGTGCCACCCCACATGTACCTGTCAGACGCCAAGCTGCTGATTGGCGAGGACAAAAAAGCCTGAAGCTTTGCTGGACAACCCGCAGGCGCCGCGACGCCCGCCAAGTCCCCCATCGAGTAGCAAATAGGACCCCTTATGGCTGAATTCAAAGAAATTTCCCCCGAAGCGCCGGCTGCTGCCAAGCTGATGAACTGGGTCGACAACCGCTTCCCGGCGAGCAAGCTCTACAAAGAGCACATGAGCGAATACTACGCACCGAAGAACTTCAACTTCTGGTACGTGTTCGGCTCGCTGGCCCTGCTGGTTCTGGTCATCCAGATCGTCACCGGCATTTTCCTGACCATGCATTACAAGCCCGATGCCGCACTGGCGTTTGGCTCGGTCGAATACATCATGCGCGACGTGCCCTGGGGCTGGCTGATCCGCTACATGCACTCGACAGGCGCGTCGGCATTTTTTGTTGTGGTCTACCTGCACATGTTCCGCGGCCTGCTCTACGGCAGCTACCGCAAGCCGCGCGAGCTGATCTGGATTTTCGGCTGCGCGATTTTCCTGGCACTGATGGCCGAGGCCTTCATGGGCTACCTGCTGCCATGGGGCCAGATGAGCTACTGGGGCGCCCAGGTGATCGTCAACCTGTTTGCCGCCATTCCCTTCATCGGGCCTGATCTGGCCCTGCTGATACGCGGCGACTACGTGGTCGGTGACGCCACGCTGAACCGCTTCTTTGCCTTTCACGTGATTGCCGTGCCGCTGGTACTGCTGGGCCTGGTAGTGGCGCACCTGATTGCGCTGCACGAAGTCGGCTCCAACAACCCTGACGGTGTGGAAATCAAGAAGCACAAGGATGCAAGCGGCAAGCCGCTCGATGGCATTCCTTTCCATCCTTACTACACGGTGCACGACATCTTTGCCGTCAGCGTGTTCCTGATGATCTTCTCGGCCATCATCTTCTTTGCGCCCGAGGCGGGCGGTTATTTCCTCGAGTACAACAACTTCATCCCAGCCGATTCGCTGAAGACGCCGCTGCATATCGCCCCGGTCTGGTACTTCACGCCCTACTACTCGATGCTGCGCGCCATCACCAGCGAAATGATGTACGCCCTGATTGCCTGCGTGCTGGCGGGAGCGGTGCTGGGTGTACTCAAGGCCAAAATAGCCGGTCTGTTCAAGGCCATCATCGTGGGCGCAGCCGTCGTGCTGATTGCCGCGATGCTGATGATCGACGCCAAGTTCTGGGGCGTGGTTGTCATGGGCGGCGCGGTCATCATCCTGTTTTTCCTGCCCTGGCTGGACAACAGTGCAGCCAAGTCGATCCGTTACCGGCCCACCTGGCACGCGTGGCTGTACGGCATTTTTGTCGTCAACTTCCTGGTCCTCGGTTATCTGGGCATCAATCCGCCCTCGGTGATCAACGAGCGCGTCTCGCAGGTTGGAACGCTGTTCTATTTCGGCTTCTTCCTGTTGATGCCCTGGTGGAGCCGCCTGGGTACTTTCCGGCCGGTGCCTGAACGCGTGACTTTTGCTGCCCATTGAGCGGAGATCCTGACATGATGAAAACACTCAAAAAAATCGCTCTGGGCCTGGCGGCTGTGCTTGCGCTTTCCGTGACCACTGTGTCTGCGGCCACCACCGGCATAGCCTGGGACAAGGCGCCCAACAAGACCAACGACCTGGGCGCCCTGCAAAACGGTGCCAAGCTGTTCGTCAACTACTGCCTGAACTGCCACTCGGCCGCGTTCATGCGCTACAACCGCCTGAAGGACATCGGCCTGACCGAGCAGCAGATCAAGGACAACCTGCTGTTTCCCACTGACAAGGTGGGCGAGACCATGAAGGCCTCGATCGACCCCAAGCAGGCCAAGGACTGGTTTGGCGGCAATCCGCCTGACCTGACCGTGATCGCCCGTTCACGCGCCGGCCATGGCGGCAGCGGTGCGGACTACCTCTACACCTACATGCGCACTTTCTACCGCGATGGCACCACCGCCACCGGCTGGAACAACCTGGCGTTCCCCACTGTGGCCATGCCGCATGTGCTGTGGGAACTGTCCGGCGAGCGCAAGCCGCTGTATGAGGAAAAGGAAGAACACGGCCACAAGGTGGCGGTCTTCAAGGGCTGGCAGCAAGTGACACCTGGCACCATGACGAACCTGCAGTACGACCAGGCCATGGGCGACCTGGTTGGCTACCTGCAGTGGATGGCCGAGCCTGCACAGAATACCCGCGTCAGGGTGGGTGCCTGGGTGCTGCTGTTTCTGCTGGGTCTGACGTTTGTTGCCTGGCGCCTGAACGCGGCATTCTGGAAAGACATCAAGTAATTTTTTTCGCCGGGGCTGGCTCCCCGGCACCTTCTGGAGTGGATGCCTTCAACGGTTCCACTCCTTTGCATTTAGGAGTTCCGAGCCATGATGGTCCTTTATTCAGGCACGACCTGCCCGTTTTCGCATCGCTGCCGTTTTGTGCTGTTTGAAAAAGGCATGGACTTCGAAATCCGCGATGTTGACCTGTACAACAAGCCCGAAGACATCAATGTGATGAACCCCTACGGCCAGGTACCCATCCTGGTCGAGCGCGACCTGATTCTGTACGAGTCGAACATCATCAATGAGTACATTGATGAGCGATTCCCGCATCCGCAGCTGATGCCTGGCGATCCGGTCGACCGTGCACGGGTTCGCCTGTTCCTGCTCAACTTCGAAAAAGAACTGTTTGTGCATGTCAGCACGCTGGAAGCACGCGCCTCCAAAGGCAATGAAAAGGCGCTCGAGAAGGCCCGCTCGCATATCCGTGACCGCCTCACTCAGCTGGCACCCGTGTTTCTGAAGAACAAGTTCATGCTGGGCGACAACTTCTCCATGCTCGACGTGGCGATCGCCCCGCTGCTCTGGCGCCTGGACTATTACGACATTGATCTGTCGAAAAATGCCGCGCCCCTGCTCAAATATGCCGAGCGCATTTTCTCGCGTCCGGCCTACATCGAGGCGCTGACCCCTTCCGAGAAGGTCATGAGGAAATAATGGCCCCCACGCTCGCCACTGCGTGTGCTTCGCTGCCCCCCGGGGGGGCGCTGCGCCTGCGGCCCGGCGAAGCCGGTTCCGCGGCCCCGGCTGGTAAAGAGTGCATTGCTGCACATATCGCCCTGGCCCGGATCTCGCGTGGCTGATTTCATGAATGCCCTGGACTCCACCTCGACGCGTCCGTACCTGATACGCGCGCTGTACGACTGGTGCACGGACAACGGGCTCACGCCTTATGTCGCGGTGGCCGTGGACGAAACGGTGCAGGTGCCCAGGGAATACGTCAAGAACAACGAGATCGTGCTCAATATCAGTTTTGATGCCACGAGTTCGCTCAAACTGGGCAATGACTTCATCGAGTTCAAGGCGCGTTTTGCGGGGAGTGCCCGCGAAATCATGGTACCGATTGGCCGTGTGATTGCCATTTATGCCCGGGAAAATGGCCAGGGAATGGCGTTTCCACTGGCGACAGGGCCATCGGCGGAAGTTTCTCCGTCACCGGTTCAGGCAGAAGCGCAGCCTGCCCCAGCCGAGGCGGACCCGTCTGCAGCGACAGAAGCGAAGATCGTACAATTGGTGCCAGCCAACAACATTTCTTCGGCGCGCGACGATGATCCGGAACCGCCCGAACCACCCAAGCCGCAGCAGGGCACGCGCCCTTCACTCAAGCGCGTCAAGTAAAATAGAGTTTGTGCCGCTTTAGCTCAGTTGGTAGAGCAACCGCCTTGTAAGCGGTAGGTCGTCAGTTCGAATCCGACAAGCGGCACCATTTCCCTCCATCCTGTCTCGGCCAGCTGCCGGTGGACAACGTTAACTCCTCATTTGATAGCAGTCTGGCTGCGGCAGACTGGCCTTGGCAGTGTGCAGGTCAGAGTGGCTACTACTTTCTGCTGATTAGTATCTTCAAGCGAATTGAGGTAACCTTCCAACCTTTGTCGATCAGTCGGGACTGGATCAGGGGCAGCAACTGGCGCACTTTCGCTGCAGCGGCATTGCTGCTGACCAGCAGGCACCATGCCCCGTCTTCGATAGGCCCGGCCTGAATCGCGGGGCGCAGGGCTTCGGGAATCAGGGACTCCACAGCCTTGAGCCTGTCGCTGGATTCCTGTACAAGCCCGGCCAGACGCGCCAGCGATGGCGAGTTCTCGACAGCTTGGCTGAAAGTGACTGCCTGGTGAAGACGGGGGCTGGAGTTCAAGGTGATCAGGCTCTGATGGTGTGAAGGAGACGAACACGTGCATTTGATTATCACGGATGCCTGGATGGCGCAAAGCCGTGCCATTTATCTGAGTGGGACCAAGCTGGTGGTGGCGGGTTTTGTCGCGGCATTGGCATTGATGCTGGTGGCTGCGGGTATGTACCACTGGGTTTTCCTCAAGGGTGCGCGTGAGGGGTGGCCGGTGATCGGTGCCCTCGTCAAACTGGTGGTCAAGGACGAGTTCGAACAGCGGGACCGCTTCATGCGGGAAAACCTCGACGCCATGGCCAAACGCCTGGGCGAAATGCAGGCCAAGATGATGCAGCTCGAATCGCTCGGTGAGCGGGTGTCAGGGCTGGCAGGTGTCAACCCCAGCGAGATCAGGGCCCAGCCCGGGCGCGGCGGTGCATTGGTGGAAGGGCGGTCGCTGAGCATGGAAGAGTTGCAGGCGACCCTGGCCGACCTCGACAGGTTGACGGACCAGCGCGTGGATCTCATGACCGTGATGGAATCCAGGCTGTTTGACCAGAAGATCAAGAAAATGATGGTGCCCACCCAGCAGCCGGTCGCGGGCGGCGTGCTGGGGTCGGCCTTCGGTTGGCGCATCGATCCGCTGAACGGGCGCTCCGCCTTGCACACCGGGCTGGATTTTCCAGCCGAACCCGGCACGACGATCCTCGCCGCAGCGGGGGGCGTGGTGGTCACGCAGGAATACCACCCGGCGTACGGCAACATGGTCGAAATAGACCATGGCAACGACCTGGTGTCCCGCTATGGTCATGCCTCCCGGGTAATGGTCAAAAAGGGCGATCTGGTCAGACGGGGCCAGAAAATAGCCGAGGTGGGCACGACCGGGCGCTCAACCGGGCCGCACCTGCATTTTGAAGTGCTGGTGCAGGGGGTGTTCCAGGATCCCCAGAAATTCCTCATGGCAGGCCAGAAACTGCCCACACCGGTGGCGCTCGCCACGGTCCCGCCGGCCCCGGGGCCGACCGTCCAGACCGTCCGGCCGAAGTAAGGGCCGGGCAGAGGTAAAATCTGCGCTTCGCGCGCAGTTGAAACCAGCTGGCAGCGCCCACACCTAAGTCGATACTCAATAAGGATTTCGGCCGCACTGCCCGCTCATGGGAGCTGTCAGCGCGGCCTCGCATTTATGGCTTCCAATATCCTGACCAAAATTTTCGGCAGCCGCAACGACCGCCTGCTCAAAACCTACCGTAAATCCATCGAGAAAATCAATGCGCTGGAAGCACCGCTGGAAGCCCTCAATGATGAGCAGTTGCGCGCCAAGACCCGCGAATTCATAGACCGCGTGGCCGGGGGTGAAACTCTTGATGACATCCTCCCCGAAGCTTTTGCCGTGGTCCGGGAAGGCAGCAAGCGTGTCATGAAGATGCGCCACTTCGACGTGCAGATGCTGGGCGGCATGGCGCTGCACAGCGGCAAGATTTCCGAGATGGGAACCGGCGAAGGCAAAACCCTGACGGCGACGCTGCCGGTCTACCTCAATGCGCTGACCGGCAAGGGCGTGCATGTGGTGACCGTCAACGACTACCTCGCCAACCGCGATGCCCGCTGGATGGGCAAGCTCTACAACTTCCTGGGCCTGACGGTCGGCATCAACCTGCCGAACATGCAGCGCCCCGAGAAGCAGGAGGCCTACCGCGCGGACATCACCTACGGCACCAACAACGAATTCGGTTTCGACTACCTGCGCGACAACATGGTCTACGAAGTGGCCGATCGCGTTCAACGCGGACTGAACTTCGCGATCGTTGACGAGGTGGACTCGATCCTGATCGACGAAGCCCGCACGCCGCTGATCATCAGCGGTCAGGCCGAAGACCATACCGCCATGTATCTGGCCATCAACAAGGTCGTTCCCCTCTTGAGCCGCCAGGAAGGCGAGGCCGACCCGCGCACCGGGGAGGGCATCATCAAGCCCGGTGACTTCACGCTCGATGAAAAGACCCACCAGGTGTTCCTGACGGAGCAGGGCCATGAAAATGCAGAACGCATCCTGTTCAGCCTGGGCCTGATTCCCGAAGGCGCCACCCTGTACGACCCGGCGAACATTTCGCTGATGCACCACCTGTACGCAGCCCTGCGTGCCAACCATCTCTATCACCGCGACCAGCATTATGTGGTGCAGGACGGCGAGATCGTGATCGTCGACGAATTCACCGGCCGCCTGATGTCGGGCCGGCGCTGGAGTGAAGGCCTGCACCAGGCCGTCGAGGCGAAAGAAGGCGTGGAAATCCAGGCCGAGAACCAGACCCTGGCATCGATCACCTTCCAGAACTACTTCCGCCTGTACGGCAAGCTGGCCGGCATGACCGGCACCGCCGACACCGAGGCCTACGAGTTCCAGGAAATCTACGGACTCGAGACCACCGTGATTCCGCCGAACCGCCCGAGCCGGCGCGAAGACCAGCTCGACCGCGTGTACAAGACCACGCGTGAAAAATACGAGGCGGCGATCAAGGACATCCGCGAATGCCACGAACGCGGCCAGCCGGTGCTGGTGGGCACCACGTCGATTGAGAACTCGGAAATCATCGACCAGTTGCTGGACAAGGAAAAGCTGCCGCATCAGGTGCTCAATGCCAAGCAGCACGCGCGTGAAGCCGACATCGTGGCCCAGGCCGGCCGCCCCGGCATGATCACGATCGCCACCAACATGGCCGGTCGTGGCACGGACATCGTGCTCGGCGGCAACGTGGAGAAACTGGTCGATGCGGTCGAGGCGGACGAGTCGCTGGACGATGGAGCCAAGGCGGTGGAAATCGCCCGCCTGCGGGCCCAATGGACGCAGGACCACGAGCAGGTCAAGGCACTCGGCGGTCTGCGCATCATCGCGACCGAGCGGCACGAGTCCCGCCGCATCGACAACCAGCTGCGCGGCCGCTCGGGCCGACAAGGTGACCCCGGCTCCTCGCGTTTTTACCTGAGCCTGGATGACACGCTGATGCGCATTTTTGCCGGCGACCGGGTCCGCGCGATCATGGAGCGGCTCAAGATGCCGGACGGCGAGGCCATTGAGGCCGGCATCGTGACGCGCAGCATCGAGTCTGCCCAGCGCAAGGTGGAGGCACGCAACTTCGACATCCGCAAGCAGCTGCTGGAATACGACGATGTGGCCAACGACCAGCGCAAGGTGATTTACCAGCAGCGCAACGACATCATGGACGCGGCCAGCCTGGAAGGGCAGATAACCTCCCTGCGCGAGGGTTGCTTTACCGACTTGGTGCGCCAGTACATCCCCGCCGAAAGCGTGGAAGAGCAGTGGGACATTCCCGGTCTGGAGAAGGTGCTGCGCGATGAATGGCAGATTGAGCTGTCCCTGCACGACGAGGTGCAAGCCGCAACGGCCATCACCGACGAGGACCTGCTGGAAAAGGTGATTGCCGCCGCCAATGCCGCCTTTGCCGACAAGGTCGAGAAAATCGGCGCGGAAAACTTCACCCAGTTCGAGCGCATCGTGCTGCTGCAGAGCATTGACTCGCACTGGCGTGAGCACCTGAGCTCGCTCGACTACCTGCGCCAGGGCATCCACCTGCGTGGTTACGCCCAGAAGCAGCCCAAGCAGGAGTACAAACGCGAGGCCTTCGAGCTGTTTGGCCAGCTGCTTGACAGCGTGAAAAACGAAGTCACCAAACTTCTCATGACGGTCCAGGTCCAGTCGGGCGAGCAGCTCGGCCAGGCTGCCGAGGAAATGGAAGACCGCGCGGAGAGGATCGCCAACGTGACCTACACGGCGCCGACCGAAACCGGCGAAGTGGAAACCACGGTGGACGAGGAATCGCTGCGCTACAAGCAGGCCTTGCCGGCCGGCGCGGTACCACGCGTGGGCCGCAACGACCCGTGCCCATGCGGTTCGGGGAAAAAATACAAACTCTGCCACGGCAAACTCAACTGAGTTACGTCCGTCGGCCTGCTTCTGGAGTCAAGACAAGATGCCCGTGAACCTCATTGCCACGCCTGCCGACCAGCTCCATCCCGTGCCCGGCGTGCGCTGGGGCATTGCCGAGGCGCGCATACGCAAGGCCGGCCGCAAGGACCTGTCGGTGCTCCTGCTCGATGAAGGCGCCTCGGTGGGTGCGGTGTTCACGCAAAACCGCTTCTGCGCCGCGCCAGTGCAGATTTGCCGCGAGCACCTCGCCAGAAACGGTGGCAATAGCCTGGGCATACGCGCGATGCTGATCAACACCGGCAATGCCAATGCGGGCACCGGTGCGGACGGCCTGAGCCGGGCGCACGCCAGCTGCATTGCGCTGGCGCGCGAGCTCAATGTCGCGCCGGAGCAGATCCTGCCCTTTTCAACCGGCGTGATCATGGAGCCGCTGCCCCATGAGCGCATCGCCGCGGGTCTGCCAGCTGCACTGGCCGATGCCCAAGCCGACAACTGGGGCAGGGCCGCCGAGGCCATCATGACCACGGATACCGTGGCCAAGGCCTTCTCCATGCAGCTCATGTTGGCGGGGGCACTGGTGACTGTCACCGGGATTAGCAAAGGCGCCGGCATGATTCGTCCTAACATGGCGACCATGCTGGGCTTTATGGCGACTGATGCCTGTGTGTCGCAGTCCGTGATGGCACAGCTTGCAAAAGAACTCGCTGAAGGTTCGTTTAACCGTGTCACGATAGACGGCGACACGTCTACCAACGATTCTTTCGTGGTGATTGCGACAAACAAGGCCGAGCATCGCGAAATTACCTCTCTAGACAGTGACGAAGGTTTTGTTCTGCGGGCCGCGATGTTGCGGATCGCCAAGCTGCTCGCTCAGGCCATCGTGCGCGATGGCGAAGGTGCGACCAAGTTCATCACCGTACAGGTGGAAGGTGGCAAGACCGCGGCAGAATGCCGCCTCGTGGCCTATGCGATTGCCCATTCGCCGCTGGTCAAGACGGCATTTTTTGCCAGCGACCCCAACCTCGGCCGCATTCTGGCGGCGGTCGGTTATGCCGGCATCGCCGATCTGGATCAGACAAAAATTGATCTGTACCTGGACGATGTGCTGGTGGCCCAAAACGGCGGCCGGCATCCGGGCTATGTCGAGGCCGACGGCCAGCGGGTGATGAAACAAAGCGAAATCACCGTGCGCGTGGTACTGGGCCGCGGCCAGGCAACCGACACGGTGTGGACCTGCGACCTGTCCTACGACTACGTCAAGATCAACGCAGATTACCGCAGCTGATTGCTGCCGCCACCGACATGAACGAGCAATTTGAACGCCTGATGGCGCGTGCGGAATCCTTGCTGGCGCGCATTGAATCCGTGTTGCCGCAACCGCTGTCCGCACCCGACTGGAGCCAGGCGATCGCCTGGCGCTACCGCAAGCGCAGCTCCGGCCACGGATCGCTGGAGCCGGTGCGCCACATCGGCAACATGAGCTTGGGGGACCTCAAGGAAATCGAGGAGCAGAAGGAAAAGATCCGGCGCAACACCGAGCAGTTCGTGCTCGGCAAGCCTGCCAACAACGTGTTGCTCACCGGCGCCCGCGGCACCGGCAAATCCTCGCTGATCAAGGCCTGCCTCAACGCCTATTCGGCGCGCGGCCTGCGCCTGATCGAGGTCGACAAGACCGACCTGACCGACCTGCCCGACATCGTCGACGTGGTCTCCGGCCTGAGCGAAAAATTCATCGTGTTCTGCGACGACCTGAGTTTTGAGGAAGGCGAGCCGGGCTACAAGGCGCTCAAGTCCATCCTCGACGGCTCCATCGCCGCTGCCACGCCGAATGTGCTGATTTACGCGACCAGCAACCGGCGCCACCTGCTGCCCGAGTACATGACGGAAAACCTCACCTACTCCCGCAGCGAGGACGGGGAGGTGCATCCCGGCGAGGTGGTGGAGGAAAAGATTTCCTTGTCTGAACGCTTCGGCCTGTGGGTCAGCTTCTACCCGTTCAGCCAGGACGAATACCTGACCATCGTCGCGCAGTGGCTCTCGTCGTTTGGCATTGGCCCGGACGCCATCACCGCGGCCAAACCTGCGTCGCTGGTCTGGGCGCTGGAGCGCGGCTCGCGCAGCGGCCGCGTGGCCTACCAGTTCGCCCGCGACTACGCCGGCCGTGAAAGCGACAGCCGGCCCGTGTCGGCACCGGCCATCGCCGCGTACGAGCGGCCCGGTGCCGTGGCTGCGGCGTCCGACTCCGGCGACCAGGCAGCTGACCACGCGACATGAATGTGCTGGTCGCCGATGGCGAGCGCCCGCGCGAGGGCGGCGCTGACCGTCAGGTGGTCGATGTCGCGGTCGGTGTGTTGCTGCGGCCGGACGGTGACTTCCTGTTGACCTCGCGCCCGCCAGGCAAAGTCTATGAGGGCTACTGGGAATTTCCCGGCGGCAAGCTGGAGGCCGGCGAGACGGTGGAGCAGGCCCTGCGCCGTGAACTGCAGGAAGAAATCAACATCACGATTGGCGCGGTCCAGCCCTGGAAGGTCGAACTGGTCGATTACCCGCACGCGTTGGTGCGGCTGAACTTCTGCAAAGTCTTCGACTGGACGGGCGAACTGCACATGCGCGAAGGCCAGTTGTTTGCCTGGCAGCGCCTGCCGGTGGAGGTCAAGCCGGTGTTGCCGGGCACGCTGCCGGTGCTGTCCTGGTTCGCAGCCGAACGCCGCTTTGCCGGTGTGACGACACTCGCTGCCGGTTGACCGGCTGGTGCACAGGCGGCATTGAGGTGCTCTCTTATTGGTAGCTACCGGCGCTTACGGGGTAAAGGCTGGCGGCACTTTTCCCTTGATATTTCGACTTGCCACCGGGTGGTCCGCTTCAAGCCGTGAATTCCCACTGTTTTCTCGCACCGAGCACCGCATCCGGGTAGGCCGCCTTGCCGCGTGAACCGTTGTAGCGGCCCAGGCCCAGGAACAGGTCGCCTTTCTCCCGGTCCAGGTAGTGCCGCAGGATCACGCAGCCAAAGCGCAGGTTGGTCTGCATGTGAAACAGCTTTCCGGCATCACCGTCGCCAATGACACGGGTCCAGAAAGGCATGACCTGCATGTAACCCCGGGCGCCGACACGGCTGACCGCAAACTTGCGGAAGTTGCTTTCCACCTGGATCAGGCCCAGCACCAGCGCCACGTCCAGGCCGGCGCGTTTGCTTTCGTACCAGACCGTTTGCAGGAATTCCTTGCGGATCTGCCATTCCGGCTTTTTTTTCCTGAGCCGGTCGCTCATGGCACCCAGCCAGCGCAGGTAGGCGATGCGGCTTTCGGTGTCGCGAAACTCGGGCACTGGTGGCGCCTGGCTGGCAATGGCCGAACTCAGTGCCGTGCGAACCGAGTCGATCAGGGGCTCTTCGATCTGTGCGCCGGCCCACAGCTGCTCCGAAAACAGGAGCGCTCCCCCCAGAACGGAAAAGGACTCCAGGCACTTTCTTCTTGAAAGTCCGGCAACCGGCGGGGGGGCTGCTGCAGCGGGACTCTGTGGCGATATAAAGAAGTTGGACAGCCTCATTGCGCTCAGAGGGCCAGTTTTTCCTTGAGGAAGTTGAAGGCGCCTGCAAGGTCGATCTTGCTCGATGCGGCGTCACGGCGGTGCTGGTATTCCAGCTGGCCATCTTTCAGGCCGCGGTCGCCGATAGTGACTCGGTGCGGCACCCCGATCAGCTCCCAGTCGGCAAACATGGCCCCAGGCCGTTCGCCCCGATCGTCCAGGATCACGTCAACGCCAGCCGCGACCAGTTCGTCATGAAGCTTCTCCGCCGCCGCTTTCACCTCGGGGAAACGGTCGGGGCTGATGGGGCAGAGCACCACGGTAAAAGGCGCAATCGCGTCCGGCCAGATGATGCCGCGTTCGTCGTGGTTCTGCTCGATCGCCGCCGCCGGCAGGCGCGTGATGCCGATGCCGTAGCAGCCCATTTCGAGGAACTGCGGCTTGCCGTTTTCGTCGAGAAAGGTGGCGTTCATCGCCTGGCTGTATTTGGTGCCGAGGTAAAACACATGGCCCACTTCGATGCCGCGTTCAATCGCCAGCACGCCCTTTCCGTCGGGAGAGGCGTCACCCGCGACGACGTTGCGCAGGTCGGCGATCAGATCGGGCTCGGGCAGGTCGCGACCCCAGTTGACGCCGGTGATGTGAAAGTCCGGCTCGTTGGCGCCGCAGACCCAGTCGGCCAGGGCGGCCACCTCGCGGTCCACGGCCAGCTTGACCGGCTTCTTCATGTTCAGTGGGCCGAGGTAACCCGGCTTGCAGCCGAAGTGGTCCTCGATTTCCGTCACCGTGGCAAAGCGGAAGCCGGCCAGGCCAGCCACCTTGCCAACCTTGACCTCGTTCATGTCGTGGTCGCCGCGAAGCAGCAGCAGCCAGACCTGGGTTTTGTGGACCTTGCCGGTCTCATCGAGTTCGTCCGTCGCCAGCACCAGGGACTTGACGGTCGACTGCAGCGGGATGGACAGCAGTTCAGCCACATCGCCGCAGGTCGCCTTGCCTGGCGTTGCCGTTTTTGTCATGACCTGCGTAGCCGCCTTGCGTTGGCCGTGGGGCGCCAGCGCTTCGGCCTTTTCCATGTTGGCGGCGTAGTCGCTGTCAGGGCAGTAGACGATGGCATCTTCACCGGTGGCGGCAATCACCTGGAACTCTTCACTGAGGTCGCCGCCAATCGCGCCGCTGTCGGCCGCGACGGCGCGGTAGGTCAGGCCGAAGCGGTCGAAAATCCGGCGGTAAGCCTGCGCCATGACCTGGTAACTGGCCTTGGCGGCGGTCTGGTCGCGGTCAAAGCTGTAGGCGTCCTTCATGATGAACTCGCGCCCGCGCATCAGGCCAAAGCGTGGCCGGCGTTCGTCGCGGAATTTGGTCTGGATCTGGTACAGATTCCTGGGCAGCTGCTTGTAACTCTTGATGTCCTGGCGCATCACGTCGGTGATGACTTCCTCGCTGGTCGGCTGCACCACGAAATCGCGGCCATGGCGGTCCTTGATCCGCAGCAGTTCCGGCCCCATGGAGGCAAACCGGCCGGTTTCCTGCCAGAGCTCGGCCGGCTGGATCACCGGCATGCTCAATTCAACGGCGCCGGCGCGGTTCATTTCTTCGCGGACGATGGCTTCCACCTTGTGGATCACGCGCAGGCCCATGGGCATGTAGTTGTAGATGCCGGCGCCCAGTTTCTTGATCATGCCGGCGCGCATCATCAGCTGGTGGCTGACCACCTCTGCATCGGCGGGCGCTTCCTTGAGGGTGGAAATGAAGAACTGGGAGGCTTTCATGGACGGATTTTCCGGGCTTCGTGAGGTTTTTGGGACGGCGGCCCCGGGGTGCGCTTGGCTCTGAGCATTCTGCTGTGCATAATGGACTCAGTTTAAAAAATTTGAGGTTTGATTATGCTTGACCGGGACGGCTTTCGGCCCAACGTCGGCATCATCTTGCTCAACCAGAGAAGTCAGGTATTTTGGGGCAAGCGTATCCGTACCCACTCGTGGCAGTTCCCGCAGGGTGGCATTGACCGGGGCGAAAATCCCGAGCAGGCCATGTTCCGCGAACTGCACGAAGAAGTGGGGCTGATGCCGCAACATGTGCAGGTGCTTGCCCGGACCCGGGACTGGTTGCGCTATGAGGTGCCTGACCGGTTTATCCGCCGCGATGCGCGCGGACATTACAAAGGCCAGAAACAGATCTGGTTTCTCCTGCAACTGGTCGGCCACGACTGGGACCTGAATCTGCGCGCCACCGACCATCCGGAGTTCGACGCCTGGCGCTGGAATGATTATTGGGTTCCACTGGACGTCGTCGTGGAATTCAAGCGTGGTGTTTATGAAATGGCGTTGACCGAGCTGTCGCGGTTCGTGCCGCGTTTTGACAACCGCTTCGAGCCACGGCCCGACCACCGGAACCGCTATTTGCGTGGTGGCTTGCGCCACCGCGATCCGGCCGACGCCGGCCCGGTGGATCAGGGGATTCACGGGCTGCGTGGTGCCGGTTTGCCCGGGGCATCTTTCGAGTTGCCTCCCGGCGCAACCTTTGAGCCCGATCCCCAGACCAGCCTGATGGCGGCCTCCAGAAAAGACAAACATGACATTTAAATCATGGAGTGCGGCATGTTTGCTGGGCCTTTGCCTGGCGGCCTGGGCGCAGCCCAATATCAATACCGATCCCCTCGACTGGAAAGAAGGCGAGGTGCCGGCGCCACCGGCTTTTGAGACGCGAAAACTCCTGACTTTTGAAGTCCCGGGCTCCTCGCTGGTCTTTGGCGTTGATCCGGCCACCCTGCGCATCTCGGAAGACGGGATTGTCCGCTACGTGATGGTTGCCAGCAGCGCCGGCGGTGCGCGCAATGTGTTTTATGAAGGCCTGCGCTGCGTCAGCGGAGAGCTCAAGACCTATGCCCGCTACACCCCGGAAGGGGCCTGGGTCAAGGTGGACAAACCGGAGTGGCGCTCGCTTTTCGGCAGCCCTTCGACTCGCCACGCGCTGGAGCTGGCCAAGGCCGGGGCCTGCAACAACTCGGCACCCCCGACCTCGGTCGAGGAAATGGTCCGACAGATCAAAACCTTGGGATTCAGGCCGTAAGCACCAGGTTGGTCCGGTGAACCATTTCAGCTTCACCGGTGTAACCGAGCAGTTTTTCGAATTCTGAAGAGGGTTTTCGACAGATCAGCCGGGCCTCGGCGCTGGAGTAGTTGGCCAGCCCGCGGGCGACTTCGGCACCGTTGCCGTCGCGGATGGCGATCACGTCGCCCCGGGAAAACTCGCCCTGCACAGTGGTCATGCCGATGGGCAGCAGGCTTTTGCCCTCGTCGCGTACCTTGACGGCCGCGCCGGCGTCCACCGTCACGGCGCCTCGCAACTGCAGATGGTCGGCGATCCATTGCTTGCGGGCCTGGTTCTTTCCTGTCGGGGCAACCAGCAGCGTGCCAATGGCTTCGCCCTGTGTCAGGCGGATCAAGGCATTCGGTTCCCGGCCCCAGGCAATCACGGTGGAGGCGCCGGACCCGGCCGCGCGTTTGGCCGCGAGGATTTTCGTGATCATGCCGCCCTTGCCGATGCTGGAGCCCGCGCCGCCCGCCATGGCTTCCAGCGCCGGGTCACCGGCTTGCGCCTCATGGACAAAACGCGCCGAGGCATCCTTGCGCGGGTCGGCGGTGTACAGGCCTTTCTGGTCGGTCAGAATGATCAGTGCATCAGCATCGACCAGGTTGGCCACCAGGGCGCCCAGGGTGTCGTTGTCGCCGAACTTGATTTCATCGTTGACCACGGTGTCGTTTTCATTGATCACCGGAACCACGCCGAGCTGGAGCAAGGTCAGCAGGGTGGAGCGGGCATTGAGATAACGTTCGCGATCGGCCAGGTCGGCATGGGTGAGCAGCACCTGCGCACTGCCAACGCCGTTTTCGCGAAGCTGGCTTTCATACACCTGCACCAGGCCCATCTGGCCCACGGCGGCAGCGGCCTGGAGTTCATGGATGGCCTTGGGACGCGTGGCCCAGCCCAGCCGTTTCATGCCCTCGGCAATGGCGCCGCTGCTGACCATGATGACTTCACGGCCACTTTTGACCAGCACGGCGAGTTGCTGGCACCACTGCCCGATTGCCAGCGCGTCCAGCCCCCGGCCTTCGTCGGTGACCAGGCTGGAGCCAACCTTGACGACGATGCGTCTGGCGTTGAGGAGGACGGTGGACGCTGTTTTTTCCTGCATGTTCAGGGTATTTTAGGGCTCCAGCCCTTGGTGGCCGGACGCGAGTAGCTACTTTTTCTGTAGCACAGCAAAAAGGCGGCGCGAGGGGTTTTCAGCCGGCCGCTGGCGGCTCTGCCGGCAACTCTGCAAAGCGCGGGTCGATCTCTTCCGGCTCCTGCTCGCTTTTCTGCACTGACTTGACGTGCTGGTAAATCGTCTTGACCAGCTGCTCGCAACCTTCGCGTGTCAGGGCCGAGATCTCGAACACCGGACCCTTGAACTTGAAACGTTTGACAAAGTCCTTGACCAGCGCGGCGCGCTTGTCCGCATCCACCATGTCGAGCTTGTTGAGCACCAGCCAGCGCGGTTTGTTGTACAGCGCCTCATCGTATTTCTTGAGCTCGCCCACAATGGCCTTCGCCTGTGCCACGGGATCCACGCTGTCGTCAAAAGGCGCCATGTCCACGATGTGCAGCAGCAGGCGGGTGCGCTGCAGGTGGCGCAGGAACAGGTGGCCCAGGCCGGCGCCTTCGGAAGCACCCTCGATCAGACCGGGCAGATCCGCAACAACAAAACTCTGTTCGGGGCCGACACGCACCACACCGAGGTTGGGGTGCAGGGTGGTGAAAGGGTAGTCGGCAATACGCGGCCTGGCGTTGGAGATGGCTGAGATGAAGGTGGATTTGCCTGCGTTGGGCATGCCCAGCAGGCCGACATCGGCCAGCACTTTCAGTTCCAGCTTGAGGCTTTTGTGTTCACCGGGCCAACCCGGCGTCTTGCTGCGTGGCGCGCGATTGGTCGAGCTCTTGAAGCGCAGGTTGCCGAAGCCGCCGTCGCCGCCTTTGGCGATCAGCACTTCCTCGCCGGGCACCAGCAGCTCATACAGAACCTCGCCAGTTTCGGCGTCGGTCAGGATGGTGCCCACCGGCATCTTGAGAATGATGTCGTCGCCCTTGGCGCCAAACATGTCCGAGCCCATGCCGTGCTCGCCGTTGCGCGCATGGTGGCGGCGCGAAAACCGGAAATCCACCAGGGTGTTCAGATTGACGTCCGCCAGGGCATACACATGCCCGCCGCGCCCGCCGTCTCCCCCATTGGGCCCACCGAACTCCTTGTACTTTTCATGGCGGAAGGAGACGCAGCCACTCCCGCCATCGCCAGCGGCGATGTCAATATAGGCTTCGTCAACAAATTTCATGATCTTGTAAAGGCGTCCGGCAGCATGGGCCGCCGGAGTCCTGAAGGTAGTTTACAAACATTAAAAAACAAGAGGGGCCAAAACAACAAAGCCCCGACCAAGCGGGGCTTCGATGCCATCGAAGTGATCAACTTACGCTGGTGTCACGTTGACGGTGTGCTTGTTCAGCGCGCCCTTGACGGCAAACGATACCGAGCCATCCACCAGTGCAAACAGGGTGTGGTCCTTGCCGATGCCGACATTGACGCCAGGATGGAACTTGGTGCCACGCTGGCGCACGATGATGCTGCCTGCATTGATCACTTCGCCGCCAAACTTCTTGACGCCCAACATTTTTGGCTTGGAATCCCGCCCGTTTCGCGTAGAGCCGCCGCCTTTTTTCTGTGCCATTTTTCAATACTCCTTGGTGCGTCGCTGCTTAGCCGGCGATGACGCCGATTTGCAGTTCCGTGAAGTTCTGACGGTGACCTTGACGTTTTTGGTAGTGCTTGCGCCTACGCATTTTGAAAATGCGCACTTTGTCGCCCCTGCCGTGAGACAGGACAGTTACCGTAACAGTAGCGCCGGACACCAAGGGCGTACCAACCGTGATTGTGCTGCCGCTTCCGACAGCCAATACCTGGTCAATAACGATCTCTTGGCCTACGTCCGCAGCAATCTGTTCTACTTTAATTTTTTCACCAGTGGCAACTTTGTATTGTTTGCCGCCGGTTTTTATGACCGCGTACATGTGAGACCTCGTATGTGAGTTCTGCGGACGGATTTCCACAGAGCCTTATATTCTAGCACGGCGCCATTATTTGGCGCAGGACCCTCGTTTCGCCGCCGCCGGGTGTGCCGGCTGGGGTGCTTGCTTTCTATAATTCCTGAAATCTCATGTCTGGACCGTTTTGTCTGTAAATTCTTCTAGCACCGCCGCCGCACTGGCCCTGATTGCCGACGACATGCAGGCCATGGACGCGGTGATCGCGCGCCGCCTGAGCACCGAAGTGCCCCTGGTCAGTCAGGTATCGCAGTACATCATCGCAGCGGGTGGCAAGCGCCTGCGCCCCGCGCTGCTGCTGCTGATGTGCGGTGCCTTGGGCTACCAGGGGGAGCAGCGTTTCAATCTGGCCGCTGTGGTGGAATTCATACATACGGCGACCTTGCTCCACGATGACGTGGTTGACGACTCCGCCCTGCGCCGCGGCCGTGCCACCGCCAACGCTGCATTTGGCAACCCGGCCAGTGTTCTGGTGGGTGATTTCCTTTATTCCAGAGCTTTCCAGATGATGGTTGATGCTGGCGACATGCGCATCATGCAAACCCTGGCCGAGGCAACCAACATCATTGCCGAAGGCGAAGTGCTTCAGTTGATGAACATGCACGATGCCGGCTTGTCCGAGGAAGACTATCTTCGCGTGATCCGCTCGAAAACCGCCAAGCTGTTTGAGGCGAGCGCCCGGCTGGCCGCATTGCTGGCGCAGGTGCCGCCCGACATGGAGCGTGCCTGCGCCGACTACGGACAGGCGCTGGGAACCGCCTTCCAGGTGATTGACGATGTGCTGGACTATGACGGTGATGCCGAGGAAATGGGGAAAAATCTCGGGGACGATCTGCGCGAAGGCAAGGCCACGTTGCCGCTGATCATCGCCATGCAGCGCGGCACCGCGGAAGAGCAGACCACCATCCGCCAGGCCATCGAAACCGGCGGGACGGGGCAGCTGGCCGAGATCGTGGTCATTGTCCGCAAGACCGGTGCCTTGCAGGCGACCCGGGATGCGGCGGCCGCGGAGGCCCAACGCGCCATACGGGCGCTGGCGGCACTAGGGGCCAACCCCTATAGCGAGGCCTTGCTACAATTGGCATCTCAGTTGCTGCAGCGTCGTTCCTGACGCTTGTTCCAGCACTTTTCGGGGTGTAGCTTAGCCTGGTAGAGCGCTACGTTCGGGACGTAGAGGCCGGAGGTTCGAATCCTCTCACCCCGACCATTCAAGGTCCGCTCCCGTCCCCCGCATCCCGTCCGTGGATGTCCGATCTTTGCTTTGTTCCAACACCGGGTCAGGGGCAGCACGCTTTTAGATTTACACCGCCAGATCTATCGGCGATGATGTCAATTTTATCAATTCGGGCTGGATTCCCAACACCATGGCAGCTGTCGATACTGTAAGCAACGCACCCGCAGCGCTGGCATTGCCCGGCTTGGGCAGGGCGTTGGTCATTGCCGGCAAGCTGGGCCAAAAAGCCGCGGAGGACATCTTTCGCAAGGCCCAGAGCGGGCGGACCAGTTTCATTGCCGAGTTGACCGGGTCCGGCGTGGTATCCCCGTCTGACCTCGCGCACACCATGTCCACCGCGTTTGCGGCCCCCCTTCTTGACCTGAATGCGATAGACACACAGCGTTTGCCCAAGGGTTTGCTGGACACGAAAATCTGTCAGGCCTACCGGATTGTGGTTCTGAGCAAGCGCAGCAATCGCCTGATCGTTGCGACGGCCGACCCGTCCGATCAGGAGGCTGCGGAAAAGATCAAGTTCTCTACCCAGATGGGGGTGGACTGGGTCATTGCCGAGTACGACAAGCTGTCCAAGATGGTGGAGGCGTCCGCCACTACGGCGTCCGAAGCCATGGACAGCATCATTGGCGACGATTTCGAATTTGATGAATCCACCGCGGAAGCGGCCAGCGCGGACAGCAACGACACCGGTGTTTCGGAAGTCGAGGACGCGCCGGTTGTCAAGTTCCTGCACAAAATGCTGCTCGACGCTTTCAGCATGCGGGCTTCCGACCTGCATTTCGAGCCCTATGAGCATACCTACCGGGTGCGCTTCCGTATCGACGGCGAGCTGCGCGAGATTGCCTCGCCGCCCGTGGCCATCAAGGAGAAGCTGGCCTCGCGGATCAAGGTCATCTCGAAAATGGATATCTCGGAAAAGCGGGTTCCCCAGGACGGGAAGATGAAGCTGAAAATCGGTCCCGACCGGGTGATCGATTTCCGTGTCAGCACCCTGCCCACCATGTTCGGTGAAAAGATCGTGATCCGTATCCTGGATCCGAGCAGCGCCAAACTCGGCATTGATGCCCTGGGGTATGAACCCATCGAAAAGGAGCGCTTGCTCAAGGCTGTTCAGCGCCCCTACGGCATGGTGCTCGTGACCGGCCCGACCGGGTCCGGCAAAACCGTGTCTCTGTACACCTGCCTGAATATCCTGAACAAACCAGGCGTGAACATCGCCACGGCAGAGGATCCGGCCGAGATCAACCTGCCGGGCGTCAACCAGGTGAGCATGAACGACAAGGCCGGCCTGACGTTTTCCGTGGCCCTGAAAGCCTTTTTGCGACAGGATCCGGACATCATCATGGTCGGCGAGATTCGCGATCTGGAAACGGCCGAAATCTCCATCAAGGCCGCCCAGACCGGCCACCTGGTGCTCTCCACACTGCATACCAACGATGCGCCGGCCACGCTGACGCGGCTACGCAACATGGGCATTGCCCCCTTCAACATCGCCTCGAGCGTCATCCTGATCACGGCGCAGCGCCTGGCGCGGCGCCTTTGCCCCAACTGCAAGGCGCCCGCTGATATTCCGCGCGAGACGCTGCTGGACGCGGGTTTCAAGGAGGAGGATGTGGATGGCACCTGGACGCCTTACCGTCCCGTCGGGTGCTCCATGTGCAACAACGGCTACAAGGGCCGGGTCGGGGTTTACCAGGTCATGCCCATCACCGAGGAACTCCAGCGGATCATCCTGCGCGATGGCAGCGCGCTCGAAATCGCAGCGCAGGCAGAAAGCGAGGGCGTCAAAAGCCTGCGTGGAGCGGGTCTGCACAAAGTCAAGCTCGGCATGACCTCACTCGAAGAAGTCCTGGCCTGCACCAATGTTTAAGCCTTTGATTCTCAACAGGCCGGTCGCTGGCATCGCTCGACATTTCGAGTCCCCATCATCACTTCCTTACTGAAGAAGGCACCATGGCAACTGCAGCATCCAGAGACATCAAGGAGTTTGTCTTCGAGTGGGAAGGCAAGGATCGCAATGGCAAGCAGGTGCGGGGAGAAACCCGTGCGGTGGGCGAAAACCAGGTCAAGGCTTCCCTGCGCCGGCAGGGGGTGCTCGCGACCAAGATCAAGAAGCGCGGCATGCGTTCGGGCAAGTCCATCAAGCCCCGTGACATCGCGATTTTCACCCGTCAGCTGGCCACCATGATGAAGGCAGGCGTGCCTTTGCTGCAGGCTTTCGACATTGTCGGGCGCGGCAACGCCAATGCCAGCGTGACCAAGCTGCTCAATGACGTGCGCACCGATGTGGAGACCGGCACGTCCCTCAGCGCTGCCTTTCGCAAATACCCGCTGTACTTCAATGCGCTGTATTGCAATCTGGTGGAAGCCGGCGAGGCGGCAGGTATCCTGGAGCAGTTGCTGGATCGTCTTGCCGTCTACATGGAGAAAACCGAGGCCATCAAGTCGAAAATCAAGTCGGCACTGATGTACCCGACTTCGGTGGTGGTGGTGGCTTTCGTGGTGGTTGCGGTGATCATGATTTTCGTGATTCCCGCGTTCAAGGAAGTGTTCACCTCTTTCGGTGCGGATTTGCCGGCCCCCACACTGTTTGTGATGGCCATCAGCGAGTTTTTTGTGGCTTACTGGTGGCTCATCTTTGGTGGCGTCGGCGGTAGCATCTATTTTTTCATGCAGGCCTGGAAGCGCAATGAAAAAGTGCAGCGGGTGATGGACCGCCTCCTGCTGAAAATGCCGGTGTTTGGTGCCCTGATTGAAAAGTCATGCATCGCCCGTTGGACGCGCACGCTGTCGACCATGTTTGCTGCCGGCGTCCCGCTGGTGGAGGCGCTGGACTCGGTCGGTGGCGCGTCCGGCAACTCTCTTTACGAGGACGCTACCCGCAAGATCCAACAGGAAGTCTCGACCGGCACCAGCCTGACGGCAGCCATGGGCAATGCCAACCTGTTCCCGACCATGGTGTTGCAGATGTGCGCCATCGGCGAGGAGTCGGGTTCCGTGGACCATATGCTTGGAAAAGCAGCAGATTTTTATGAGGCCGAGGTCGATGAGATGGTGGCGGGCCTGTCCAGCCTGATGGAGCCCATCATCATCGTGTTCCTCGGTGGGCTGATCGGTGGGATTGTGGTGTCCATGTACCTGCCGATCTTCAAACTGGGCCAAGTGGTCTGATGCCCGGGCTTGCGCTCGGTTTGTCTGCGGAATTCAACGCCGCACTGGCCGGTATCCTGGGGCTGTTGGTCGGCAGCTTCCTCAATGTGGTCATTTACCGCTTGCCGAAAATGATGGAGAGGCAGTGGGCGGCCGAATGCGCCGAACTTGCCGGCAAGGTTGCCGACCATGGCGAAAAATTCAATTTGATGGTGCCCCGTTCCCGCTGCTCAAGCTGCGGCCATGTGATTGCCTGGTACGAAAACATTCCCGTCCTGAGTTACCTTTTCCTGCGGGGAAAGTGTTCTGTCTGTGGCACGAAGTTCGGATGGCGCTATCCGCTGGTGGAGGCCATCACGGGTGCTTTTTTCTTTTTTTGCGCCTGGCGCTGGGGCTTGACCGCCACCGGCCTGGCCTGGAGCGGTTTTGCCGCCACCTTGCTGGCACTGGCACTGATTGACTGGGACACCACGCTGTTGCCGGACGACGTCACCTTGCCGCTGCTGTGGGCGGGGCTGATTGTCGCGGCACTGGGCTGGAACCCGGCGGTGCAACTCACGGCGGCGCTGTGGGGCGCGGTGGCCGGTTATCTGTCCTTGTGGCTGGTGTACTGGGCTTTCAAGCTGGTGACCGGCAAGGAAGGCATGGGTTACGGAGACTTCAAGCTTTTTGCGGCTCTGGGGGCCTGGTTTGGCTGGAGCGCGCTGGTGCCGATGATCCTGATGGCGTCGGTGATTGGTGCCCTCGTCGGTATTGCGTTGAAGTTCTCCAGCGGGCTGCGCGAAGGCGGGTATGTGCCTTTTGGACCCTTCCTGGCAGGTGCGGGATTGACGGCCATGGTGTTTGGTCCCCAATCCATCCTGCGGTTTATCGGGTTGTAGCCTCATGCGGGCATTGCGCTTGGGTTTGACGGGCGGGATTGGCAGCGGAAAAAGCACGGTTGCGACGATGCTGGCCGACTGCGGGGCTGCGGTGATTGATTCCGACGCCATCTCGCGTCAGGTCACGGCGCCAGGAGGCGCTGCCATGGACGGGATTGCAGAGCAGTTTGGTGCCCGGTTCCTCACGCCGGAAGGCGGCTTGAACCGCGACGCGATGCGCGAGCACGTTTTTGCGGATGCCAAGGCAAAAAAACAGCTGGAAGCGATTATCCATCCGCTGGTCGGCGAAGAAACCGCCCGGCAGGCCGCGCAGGCCCACAGTGCCTGCATCGTGTTTGATGTTCCCCTGCTGGTTGAGTCAGGGCGCTGGCGCCAGCGTGTGGACCAGGTGCTGGTGGTGGACTGCAGCGAAGCAACACAAGTCAGCCGGGTGATGGCACGCAATGGATGGACGCGTGAAGCGGTGGAACGTGTCCTGGCCGGGCAGGCCAGCCGCGACCAGCGGCTCGCCGCCGCCGACATCTGCATTTACAACGATGCGCCCTTGTCGCTGGCTGCGCTGGCGGTGATGGTGCAGCGACTCTCGCAGCGCTTCGGGCTATGATGGATGGCAAACCAACCCGCTGAAAAAGATATATCGCAGTGATCCTTTACGAGTATCCCTTCAACGAACGCATTCGTACCTATTTGCGACTTGAGCATCTGTTTCACCGCTTGGGCGAACTGGCTGCGCGCGAACATCCGACCGACCACCACTATGCCATCACCACCATTTTCGAGATCATGGACGTGGCGGCCCGGGCCGACCTGAAGACCGATGTACTGAAGGACCTGGACCGGCAGAAACACACGCTCAACGGCTACCGCGGCAACCCTGCGATTTCCGAGGCGGTGCTCGACGAGGTCACCGGGCAGCTGGATGACTGTTTTGCGGCCCTGAACAGCCTGCCCGGGAAGGCGGGGCAATCCCTGACAGAAAACGACTGGCTCATGAGCATTCGCAGCCGCATCGGCATCCCCGGCGGAACCTGCGAGTTCGATCTGCCAGCGTATTTCGCCTGGCAGCATTTTGATGCCCGCCAGCGGCAGCAGGACTTGCAGCGCTGGATCGCCACGCTGGTGCCGCTGGCCGAGTCGGTCCGCATGTTGCTCAAGCTGCTGCGCGACTCCGGTCTGCCGCAAAAAGTCGTGGCGGCGGGCGGGCAGTACCAGCAAACCCTGCCGCAAGGACGTACGTTCCAGCTTCTGCGCCTGCTGATCGACCCCAGCCTCGGGCTGATTCCGGAGATCAGCGGCAACCGCCTGATGGTGTCCGTGCGCCTCATGCGCCATGAAAGTGACGACCGGCTGCACCCCTGCACTGACGACGCCGCGTTCGAACTGACGCTTTGTTCCTGAGACCGGCCGTTGGACGCCGTTCCTGCCCCCTGATTTCCAGCTTGTGCTTGCGACGATGAATCCCGACCAGCCCCTCCAAAAAACAGTGGTCTGCCCCACCTGCGGCGGCCCCAGCATTTACGCGCCTGGAAACCGGTTCCGGCCTTTTTGCAGCGAGCGTTGCAAAAATGTCGATCTCGGTGCCTGGGCCAGCGAGGGTTTTCGTTTGCCGGCCGACGCCCCGCCGGATGATCAGGTCTACGGCGACGCCAGATTGCAGTAGGGCCTGCCATCGTGTAAAAAGCGGTGTGGCGGCGGGCCGCCCGTTAACAAGGAGGAGAAGGACGTGATTCACACATCATTTGCGCGCCGCGCCACGGCCGTATTGGCTGCGACCTTGCTGCTTGGTTTGGCGGCTGGCCCCAGCCTGGCGGCCAGCAAGAAGGCCCAAAAAAAGGTTAGCGCCCCACCCGGCAAAAGCGCCAAGTTCATGCCCGGCTCGCAGGAAACCGCCAAGGAGCGTTCAACACGGCTCAAGCGCGAGTGCAAGGGGCGGGTCAATGCTGGGGCGTGTGAAGGCTACACCCAGTAAAAAGCCCGTCGGGCCTGGGGGCGACACGACCTGCCGGTGACGGGCAGGTCTGCGGGAAAATTTTTACTCGGCGGGCGTGCCCAGCACCTGCTGCAATTCGCCGCTCTGGTACATCTCCATCATGATGTCCGAGCCGCCGACAAATTCGCCTTTGACATACAGCTGGGGAATCGTCGGCCAGTTGCTGTATTCCTTGATGCCGTGGCGGATCTCCTCGTCTTCGAGCACATTCACGGTCGCCGGCTTCGTCACGCCGCAGGCTTTGAGTACCTGGATCGCGCGGCCCGAAAAACCGCACATCGGAAACTGGGCCGTGCCTTTCATGAAAAGCACAACCTCACTGGACTTGACGATCTGGTCAATGCGTTGCTGGGTATCGCTCATGGGGGGTCCTTTGGTGGGTATGGGGCGGCCGAAGGGAAGTCGGCCTTTGCTTTGTTCAGATAAGTGGATGTCAGAAGCGGTAAATCAATGCCTGATTATCCCGCCGTTTGGCTGCCGGTGCCCAGAGCCGCGCCGGGCCAGCGCCCTCCCGAGCAGCGGGGGATGCCGGCCAGGTCGGCCCGGCTCTGCACTTCGGTAAAGCCCCGCTGCTCAAGCAGCTCGCGCACCGCCCGGGCCTGGTCGTAGCCGTGTTCAAGCAGCAACCAGCCTTGCGCTTGCAGGTAGGCCGGCGCCTGTTCGATGATTTTCCGCAGGTCGCCCAGGCCGTCTTTCCCGGCCGTCAGCGCCTGGAGCGGTTCATGCTGCAGGGCCGGCAAATGGGGATCGGCATCGGCCACATAAGGCGGGTTGCTGACGATCAGGTGAAAGGGAGCACTTACATTTTCGAACCAGTTGCCCTGGATGAAGTGGACTTCCAGCTGGTGCTCCTGCGCGTTGGCGTCCGCCACCGCCAGCGCATCGCTGCTGGCGTCCACCGCCGTGACGTCGAGCGCAGGCCGGGTTTTCTTCAGCGCCAGGGCAATCGCACCGCTGCCGGTGCCCAGGTCGAGCACCCTGGCGGAATCCGGCATATCCGCCTGCGCCAGTTGTTGCAGAGCCCATTCCACCAGGGTTTCCGTGTCCGGACGCGGCACCAGAACGCGACGATCCACCTGGAGTTTCAGACCGAAGAACTCCTTGCTGCCGACGAGGTAGGCCAGCGGCTCCCCGGCTGCGCGGCGCAGGCTGAGTTCGCGGAAATGCTGCCCTGCCTTTTGCGGCAAAAGGGTCGTGTCATGCGTGAGCAGCCAGGCGCGGTCGGCGCCGGGCTTGCCCAGCGCGTGCAGCAGCAGCAGCTGGGCGTCCAGCCTCTCCAGCCCGAGCGTGCGGGCGGCCGCCAATGCCTGCGCGCAAGTGAGGATATTCACGGTTGGAGAGTCAGTCACGGTGATTTGCTATCAAAACAGGAGCTCGTGACGCTTTCCCATCAAGGGCTGGAGGCCGATTTCGCATTAAAAAGTCAGCCCTCAGCCGTTGGACGAGTTTTCCAGGTCCGCCAGCAGTTCCGCGCCGCGCGCGACCTGCAGGGCCGTGACCACGTCGTCCATGTCGCCTTCCATGATGGACAGCAGCTTGTACAGCGTCAGGTTGATGCGGTGGTCGGTCAGCCGCCCCTGCGGAAAGTTGTAGGTCCGTATCCGGTCGCTGCGGTCGCCACTGCCGATCAGGCCCTTGCGCATGGCCGCATCCCTGGCGGCGCGTTCGGAGCGGTCTTTTTCATGGATGCGGGCGGTCAGCACCTTCAGCGCCTGGGCCTTGTTGCCGTGCTGGCTGCGGCCCTCCTGGCACTCGGCGACGATGCCGGTCGGCAGGTGGGTGATGCGCACCGCCGAGTCGGTCTTGTTGATGTGCTGGCCGCCGGCACCGCTGGCGCGGTAGGTGTCGATGCGCAGGTCGGCCGGGTTGATCTGGATGGCCACCGCCTCGTCGGGCTCGGGCAGCACCGCGACCGTGCAGGCACTGGTGTGGATGCGGCCCTGGGTCTCGGTGGCCGGCACACGCTGCACGCGGTGGCCGCCCGACTCGAAACGCAGCTTGCCGTAAACGCCGACGCCCAGGGCATCGGGCGGGCCGTCCACGCGCAGCACCACTTCCTTGTAGCCGCCGAGCTCGCTGACCGACTCGCTGATGATCTCGACGGCCCAGCGTTTGCGCTCGGCGTAACGCGTGTACATGCGAAACAGGTCGGCCGCGAACAGTGCGGATTCATCGCCGCCGGCGCCGGCGCGGATCTCGATGAACGCCGGGCGCGCGTCGTCCGGGTCCTTGGGGATCAGCATCAGCTGCAGGGCTTCGTCCAGAAGGGCGATGTCGGCCTGCGCGGCCGTGATCTCTTCTTCCGCCATGGCGGCCATTTCGGGGTCGTCTTTGGCCTCGGCCAGCATGGCCTGCGCGCTGGCCAGATCAGCCTCGCGCGCCGTCAGCTGCTGGTACTGCGTGACCACGAGGCTGGCCTCGGCGTGTTCACGCGTCAGGTTGCGAAAACGCTCCATGTTGCTGACAACGTCGGCGGCCGACAGCAGGGCGTCGAGCTCGTGCAGCCGGAAAATCTGGCGGTCCAGGGTCTGGCGGAGAAAAGGTTTCATGGAAGGAGAAAGGGGAGCCGGGTGGCAAAAAACGTTCAAGAAGGTGGTCGGCAGGGCCGACGCCGCGTTCAGCCCGCCGGGTGGGCTGTGGATGCGCGGAAAGAACGCTAACGCTCTTTCTGCTGCCTGGGCAGGTTGCCGCGCAGAAACAGCCGGGAGACGGTTTGCGCCGTCGCTTCGCGGTTGTCCGCACTGCCGGCATGCAGCTCGGCGAGTGCGCCGTGCAGCATTTTCTGCGTCAACCCGCGCGACAACGCCTCGAGGACCGCATCCACAGGTTCGCCCTTGGCCAGCAGCTTTTTGGCCCGGGCAATTTCGAGCGCACGCCATTCGTCGGTCTGGGCGTTGAGTTGCTGGATCAGCGGCACGGTGCGCCGCTGATCCAGCCAGTGCATGAAATTCTGCACACCGGCATCGATGATGACTTCGGCTTCGGCCACGGCAGCCTGCCGGCTGTCCTTGCCGGTCTGCACCACATGCGCGAGGTCATCGACGGTGTAGAGGTAGATGTCCGGCAGTTCCTTGACTTCCGGCTCGATGTCCCGCGGCACAGCCAGGTCGACCATGAACATCGGGCGGTGTTTGCGCAGCTTGACCGCGCGCTCGACCGCGCCCAGACCGATGATGGGCAGGGTGCTGGCGGTGCAGCTGATCACCGCGTCGAACTCGTGCAGGCGGGCGGGCAGGTCGGCCAGGCGCATGACCTCGGCGCCGAAGCGCCCGGCGAGTTTTTCCCCGCGCTCCAGGGTGCGGTTGGCCACCGTCATGGCCTTTGGGTTTTTGGCGGCGAAGTGGGTGGCCGCCAGGTCAATCATCTCGCCCGCGCCGACAAACAGGATCCTGATATCGCTCAAATCCTCGAACAGCTGGCCGGCCAGCCGGACCGAGGCGGCCGCCAGGCTGATGCTGTGCGCGCCGATCTCGGTGCTGGTGCGGACTTCCTTGGCGACCGCGAAGGAACGCTGGAACAGCTGGTGCAGCGTCGTGCCCATGGCGCCGGCATCTTCGGCGGCGCGCACCGCGTCCTTCATCTGTCCCAGGATCTGCGGCTCGCCCAGCACCATGGAGTCGAGTCCGCTGGCGACGCGAAAGGCGTGGCGCGCGGCGTGGTCGTTTTCCAGGGTGTAGGCGTGGGAACGCAGCAGGGCCGGTGAGACGCCGCCGCGGTGTGCCAGCCATTCGAGGGTGTGTTCGAGGTCGGACTTGTCGCCAGCGCAGTAGATCTCGGTGCGGTTGCAGGTGGACAGCAGCGTGGCTTCGGGCTGGCGCGCAAGGGACTCGCGCAAACCCCTCAAGGTGGGCTCGATCTGGTCGATGGCGAACGCAAACCGGCCGCGCAAATCGAGCGGTGCGGTGTTATGGTTGATGCCCAAGGTCCAGACTGACATTGCCTGATTATAAAATTGAAGGAGTGGCCGGTTGCGGACATTCTTTCAATCCCCTTGATACAGGGCAAGCCGGGACACGATGGCACGCCCGGCCTTTCAATCACTCCTTCGAATCCGCCCCCGGCATGACTGCACTCAACCTGACCAACCAGCTGCTCAATTTCATGGCTCCGGCCGCCTTTGTGGCGCTGTTTGTGGTGATGGTGGCCCATGTCTTTGCCCGGTTCTTCAGGGCAAAAAAGCCACTAGCCCTTTCCCTTCCTGCGCAGCTAGCTATTATTTTTGTAGCATCTCTGGCCCTGCTGGTGGCCGGGCTGGTCATTTTTGGCCGCGACGGCAAGATGGCCAGCTATGCCTTGCTGGCCGTGGGTGCGGCGACCTGCCAGTGGCTGCTGCTGCGCGGCTGGAAGGCCTGAAGGCCTGAACGTCCGGCTCAGGCGTCAGGGGCGAACAGGTCAATCCGGTCGGTGATGATGCCGTCGGTCCCCAGATCGAGCAGGCGCTCGGCCGCCCATTCTTCGTTGACGGTGTAGCTCAGGCAGCGAAAACCGGCGCTTTTGGCCTGCAGCACGGTGGAGCTGTCCCACAGGGCCTGGTTGCAGACCAGCGCCGCGCAGTCCAGCGTCAGCGCGGTTTCCAGCCAGCCCATCCACAAACTGTCGAGCAGCAAACCGCGCGGCAGCTGCGCTTGCGCGGCTTGTGCGGCCTCCAGCGCCGCGGGCTGAAAAGACGTCAGCAGCGGCGGCACCGCGGCGCCTTCCCACAGGCGGGCCGCGGCGTTGGCCACGACCGTGCCGGTGTGTGCCTCTGTGCCCGGGGTGGGCTTGATTTCGATGTTCAGGGCATAGCCGTTGCGCTGGCAATAACGTGCCACGTTGTCCAGGCTTGCCAGCGGCTCGCCGGCATACGCGCGAGAGTGCCAGCCGCCCGCGTCCAGCCGCGACAGCGCTTCCCAGGGCTGCTCGCCGCCGGTGCCCCGGCCGCTGGTGGTGCGCTCCAGCGTGGCGTCATGCATCAGGAAGGGCACGCCGTCGGCGCTGAGCTTCACATCACATTCAAACATGCGGTAGCCGTGGCTGGCGCCGAGCCTGAAGGCGGCCAGCGTGTTTTCCGGCGCCAGTTTGCCGGCGCCGCGGTGGGCTATCCAGCGCGGGTAAGGCCAGGGAGATTGGGCCCCCCCGCTTGTGGCTTCGCGTGGCTTGGGCGATTCGCCGCGTTCGCTGAGGCTCATGCCAGACGTTTTCCGGTCTCTGCGTCAAACCAGTGCAGCCGGTCGGTGCGCGGTGCCACGTGGATGGTGGCGCCTATTTCGGGCGTGGCCTGGCTTTCGTCGGTGCGGACGATCAGGAACTCGTCGCCGAAGCGGCAATATACGAGGCGCTCTGCGCCCAGCATTTCCATGGTCTCCACCTGCACCGCCCAGCCGGTGGCGCCGATCTGCAGGTGTTCAGGCCGAATGCCGAGGATGGTGCCGGGTTTTCCGCCAAAGTCGGCGTTCGGCGCATGTTTGAGCAGGTTCATCGGCGGTGAGCCCATGAAACTCGCGACAAAAGTGGTGGCAGGACGGTTGTAGACCTCTTCGGGTGTACCGAACTGTTCCATCCGGCCGGCGTTCATGACAATCATGCGCTGCGCCAGCGTCATCGCCTCGACCTGGTCGTGCGTGACAAACAGCGAGGTGATGCCGAGTTCGCGGTGCAGCTTCTGGATCTCCAGACGTGTCTGAACGCGCAGCTTGGCGTCCAGGTTGGACAGCGGCTCATCGAACAGGAAGACCTGCGGCTGGCGCACGATGGCGCGGCCCATGGCCACGCGCTGGCGCTGGCCGCCTGACAGCTGGCGCGGCTTGCGGTCCAGAAGCTGGCCGAGTTCCAGAATTTTGGCGGCCTTGTCAACGCGGGCCTTGATTTCGGCGAGGGGGACTTTTTTGATCTTCAGACCGTAGGCCATGTTGTCAAAGACAGTCATGTGCGGGTAGAGCGCATAGTTCTGGAACACCATCGCGATGTCGCGTTCGGCGGGTTCCAGATCATTGACGACGCGCCCGCCTATGAAGATCTCGCCCGCGGTGATTTCCTCGAGGCCCGCAACCATGCGCAGCAGGGTCGACTTGCCGCAGCCCGAGGGGCCAACGATGACAATGAATTCGTGGTCGGCAATGTCTGCGTTGACGCCGTGGATCACCTTGATCGCGGTTTTTCCGGCGCCATAGTGTTTGACGACATCTTTGAGTTGAATCGAAGCCATGTTCTGTTTCCGTCTTATTTTTCTGTATCGACCAGGCCCTTGACGAACCAGCGTTGCATCAGCATGACCACCAGCGCAGGCGGGATCATGGCCAGCACGGCAGTGGCCATCACGATGTTCCAGTCGGTGGCAGCATCGCCGCCGCTGATCATGCGTTTGATGCCGATCACCACCGGATACATGGTTTCGTTGGTCGTGACGAGCAGGGGCCACAGGTACTGGTTCCAGCCGTAGATGAACTGGATCACGAAAAGCGCGGCAATGCTGGTGGTTGACAGCGGTACCAGCACATCCTTGAAAAAGCGCATGGGCCCGGCGCCATCCATGCGCGCGGCTTCAACCAGTTCATCGGGCACGGTCAGGAAAAACTGCCGGAAGAGAAAGGTCGCCGTCGCCGAGGCGATCAGGGGCACCGTGAGTCCGGCGTAGGTGTTGAGCATGCCCAGGTCCGACACCACGGCGTAGGTCGGGCCGATACGGACCTCCACCGGCAACATCAGCGTGACAAAGATGGCCCAGAAGAAAAACATGCGAAACGGAAAGCGGAAGTAGACGATGGCGAACGCCGAGAGCAGCGATATCGCAATCTTGCCGACGGCGATGACCAGTGCCGTAATGAGGCTGACCATCATCATGCGGCCCACGGGGGCGTTTGACGCGCCGCCCGCGCCGGTTCCTTTCAGGGCCGCGGTGTAGTTCTCGATGAGGTGCGAGCCCGGCAACATGGACATCGGCGCCTGCAGAATTTCGTCGGCCGTCTGCGTCGAGGCGACGAAGGTCACGTACAGCGGAAACGCCACGATGAACACGCCGACGATCAGCACGAAGTGCGAAAGGATGCGCAGGAAGGGGCTGCGTTCGACCATCAGCGGCCTCCTGGCCGCCCGAAGCGGGCTGAATGCTGCCCCGCAGGGCATGGAACAAGGTGCGCGTGGGGGTTCATATCAGTATTGAACCTTCTTTTCGACAAACCGGAACTGGATGATGGTCAGGATGATCACGATGAACATCAACACCACCGACTGCGCGGCCGAGCCACCGAGGTCGAGCGCCTTGAAACCGTCGTAGTAAACCTTGTAGACCAGAATGGCGGTGTCCCGGCCGGGACCGCCTTCTGTTGCGGCGTCCACAATGGCGAAGGTGTCGAAGAAGGCGTAAACGATGTTGATGACAAACAGGAAAAACGTGGTGGGCGACAGCAAGGGAAACTGGATGGTCCAGAAGCGGCGCCACGGCTTGGCACCGTCGATGGCTGCGGCTTCGACCAGCGATTTCGGAATGCTTTGCAGACCCGCCAGGAAAAACAGGAAGTTGTAGGAAATCTGCTTCCAGACCGCGGCAATGACAATCATGGTCATTGCATGGCCGCTGTTGAGCAGGTGATTCCATTCGAAGCCAAAGCTGCGCAGGGCGAACGAAACGATGCCGATGGATGGCGCGAACATGAAGAGCCACAACACACCCGCCACTGCCGGCGCCACGGCGTAGGGCCAGATCAACAGGGTGCGGTACACCAGCGTGCCCTTGACCACGCGGTCGGCAAATACCGCCAGCAACAGCGACAGGCCAATGCCCAGAGAGGCAACCAGTACTGAAAAAACCGCCGTGATCTTGAAGGACGCCAGGTAAGTGGCATCCTCAAGCAGGTTGGCAAAATTCTGCAACCCTACCCATTCGGTCGACAGGCCGAATGCGTCGGATTGCTGGAAGGACTGAATGAGGGCCTGCGCGGCTGGCCAGAAGAAGAAGACGGCTATGACGGCAACCTGGGGCGCCAGAAGCACCCACGGCAGCCAGGCAGAGCGGAAGACGACGCGTTTTTCAGAGGACACAGTTTTTCAACCCAATAGGGCCACGCCCCGGATGGGCAGCGGCAGGCGGAGCAGGGAGTGTAGTGCCTCCCGGCCCACGCCCGGCGCGCGGTTTCAGTTGGCTTTCTGGAAGCGGGCCAGTTGCTCGTTGCCCCGGCTCACGATGGCGTCCAGCGCTTCCTTGGCTGTCTTTTTGCCAGCCCAGACCTGCTCCAGTTCCTCATCCTCGATGGCGCGGATCTGGATGAAATTACCCAGGCGGATGCCGCGCGACTTGTCCGTGGTTTTGCGGATCATCTGGTTGACGGCCACGTCGGTGCCGGGATTCTGTTTGTAGAAGCCTGACTTTTCGGTCAGGTCGAATGAAGCCAGAGTGATCGGCAGGTAGCCCGTACGCTGGTGGCTCTTGGACTGGATGTCGGCATTGGTCAGGTAGTGGAAGAACTCGGCCACGCCCTTGTATTCAGCCGGCTTCTTGCCGCCCATGACCCACAGCGAGGCGCCTCCAATCACCGTGTTTTGCGGTGCGCCGGCCACGTCGGGGTAATACGGGAGGGGGGCGATGCCGAAGTCGAACTTGGCATTCTTCTTGATGCTGGCGTAGGTGGACGACGAGGCCGTCGCCATGGCGCATTCGCCCGAGTAGAACGGCGCGTCGGCCTTGTTGCCGCGGCCGCGGTAGACAAACAGGCCCTGCTTGGCCATGTTGGACAGGTTCTCGATGTGACGCACATGCAGCGGGCTGTTGGTGACCAGTCGGGCGCTGGTGCCGCCAAAGCCGTTGCCTTTGGTGGCGAATTCGACGTTGTGCCAGGTGGAGAAGCTCTCCAGCTGGGTCCAGCCCTGCCAGCTGGTGGTGAACGGACAGCTGACGCCGGCTGCCTTCAGTTTGGCCGCGGCCAGCACGACTTCAGGCCAGGTGGCCGGCGGCTTGTTGGGATCCAGGCCGGCTTTCTTGAACAGGTCCTTGTTGTAGTTGAAGACGGTGGTCGAGCTGTTGAACGGGAAACTCAACATCTGGCCGCTGGGCGCGGTGTAATAACCCACGACGGCCGGAATGTAGGCCTTGGCGTCAAACTTGTAGCCCGCATCGGTCAGCACCTTGCCGACCGGCACCACGGCGCCCTTGGCGGCCATCATGGTGGCGGTGCCCACTTCGAACACCTGAAGGATGTGTGGAGCGTTGCCGGCGCGGAAAGCGGCAACGGCCGCCGGCATGGTCTCGTCGTAGGTGCCCTTGTAGGTCGGCACGATTTTGTAGTCTTTCTGGCTCTTGTTGAAACCGTCCGCCAGGTCAAGCACCCAGTCGTTGAGGCCTCCGGTCATTGAATGCCACCACTGGATTTCGGTTTGTGCGTGGCCGATGGCGGGTGCGACGAGGGCGCACGCGGCCAAAGTGATCGCGGTGAGGCTTTTTTTCATTACAACTCCTGATTGGAAAGGATGGACAAACAATAAACCGTTAGTCTAAAAAAGATTTATGACAGTTGGATTTAAGCCATTTGACAGTGCGTCTACAAGCGGGTTTCCACGAGGGTCTGGGCAAGCCCAAAACAAATGTGGCACTGCGGTAACATAGGCCTACAGCACGCACGGCCGCTGACCGCGGCGGAATTTCCCCCACGATGAACGCCCCTGACACCCTCCAAGAACTGAACGTTTTCGCTGCCGACGCGACACCTGACGCGGTGCATGGGCAAGCCCGCATCCGCGAGATTCCTTACAACTACACCTCGTTTTCCGACCGCGAGGTCGTGATCCGGTTGCTGGGCGTGCGCGCCTGGGACCTGCTGAACCTGCTTCGCGACGAACGCCGCACCGGCCGTTCAGCCCGCATGTTGTATGAGGTGCTGGGCGATGTCTGGGTGGTGCAGCGCAACCCCTATCTGCAGGATGACCTGCTGGACAACCCGAAGCGCCGCAGGATGCTGGTCGAGGCCCTGCAACACCGGCTCTCTGAGGTCGAGAAGCGCCGCACGCCCGAGGCCGACAGCCAGCGCGACGCCATTGTGGGCGAGCTGCTTGCTACCGCGCGCGCGGCGGTCAGCCGTTTTTCCACCTCGTTCGAGGACATGGCCGACCTGCGCCGCCAGACCGCGCGCCGGCTGGGCAAGTTCACGCTCAAGGACAACATCAAGTTCGACGGCCTGTCGCGTGTCTCGCATGTGACCGACGCGACCGACTGGCGCGTTGAATACCCCTTTGTGGTGTTGACGCCGGACACGGAGGCCGAGATGGCCGGCCTGGTCAAGGGCTGTATTGACCTGGGGCTGACCATCATTCCGCGCGGGGGCGGCACCGGTTACACCGGCGGTGCGATTCCCCTGAGCTGGAAGTCGGCGGTCATCAACACCGAAAAACTCGAAGCCATGACCGAGGTTGAGCAGGTGGCGCTGCCCGGGCTGGACCGGCCGGTCGCCACCGTCTGGACTGAAGCCGGCGTGGTCACGCAGCGCGTGGCCGATGCGGCCGAACGCGGCGGGTATGTCTTTGCGGTGGATCCAACCTCGGCCGAAGCCTCCTGCATTGGCGGCAACATCGCGATGAATGCCGGCGGCAAGAAGGCGGTGCTCTGGGGCACGGCGCTGGACAACCTGGCGTCGTGGCGCATGGTCACGCCGGAAGCGCAGTGGCTGGAAGTCACCCGCCTGAACCACAACCTGGGCAAGATTCACGACGCCGGGATGGCCAGCTTCGAGCTGAAATATTTCGAGGCCGACGGCAAGACGCCGGTGCGCACAGAACGCCTCGACATCCCCGGCAAGACCTTTCGCAAGGAGGGCCTGGGCAAGGACGTGACCGACAAGTTCCTCAGCGGTTTGCCCGGCATCCAGAAGGAAGGCTGCGACGGCCTGATCACCAGCGCGCGCTGGATTGTGCACCGCATGCCGGCGCACACCCGCACGGTCTGCCTGGAGTTTTTCGGCAACGCCAAGGACGCGGTGCCCAGCATTGTGGAGATCAAGGACTTCATGTTCGCCGAGCAAAAGCGCGGCGGCGCCATCCTGGCCGGACTCGAACACCTGGACGACCGCTACCTGAAGGCAGTTGGTTACGCGACCAAGTCCAAAACCCACGGCGGCCTGCCCAAGATGGTGCTCTTCGGCGACATCGCCGGTGACGATGCCGATGTGGTGGCGCGCGCGACCTCGGAAGTGGTGCGCATCGCCAATTCGCGCCGCGGCGAAGGTTTTATCGCCATCAGCCCGGACGCGCGCAAGAAATTCTGGCTGGATCGCAAGCGCACCGCCGCCATTTCGCGCCACACCAACGCCTTCAAGATCAACGAGGACGTGGTGATTCCGCTGCCGCGCATGGCCGAGTACACCGACGGCATCGAACGTATCAACATCGAGCTGAGCCTGGCCAACAAGGTCAGGCTGTGTGATGCGCTGGAGGCCTTTTTCCTCAAGGGCAAGCTGCCGCTGGGCAAGTCGGACGATGCCGGCGAGATCCCCTCGGCCGAACTGCTGGAAGACCGCGTCGGCCAGGCCGTGGCGCTGATTGCCGATGTGCGCGCCCTGTGGTCCGGCTGGCTGCAGGGTGTGGACACGCTGTTTCCGCAGCTGCAGGACCACTCGCTGCGCGCCAGCTGGAAAACCCAGCTGCGCGCGCCGCTGCAGGCCATTTTCTCGGGCGCTGCCTTTGCGCCCATCCTGGCCGAGTGCAGCGCCATCCACAAACAGGTGCTCAAGGGCCGGGTCTGGGCCGCGTTGCACATGCATGCGGGCGACGGCAATGTGCACACCAACCTGCCGGTCAACAGCGACGACTACGACATGCTGCAGACGGCGCACGAGGCGGTGGCGCGCATCATGGTGCTCGCGCGTTCGCTGGACGGCGTGATCTCCGGCGAACACGGCATCGGCATCACCAAGCTGGAGTTTCTGACCGATGCCGAGCTGAAACCTTTTGCCGACTACAAGACCCGGGTCGATCCGGAGGGGCGCTTCAACAAAGGCAAGCTGCTACGAAATCAGGAGCTGGCTGCGCCCGTGGATATTGGGCAGAAGGCCAAAAAGACTGATCATTCTGCACCGGAGAGCCTGTTTGCAGACCTGACCAACGCCTATACGCCGAGCTTCGGTCTGATGGGGCACGAGTCGCTGATCATGCAGCAGTCCGACATCGGCGCGATTGCCGACAGCGTCAAGGACTGCCTGCGCTGCGGCAAATGCAAGCCGGTCTGCGCCACCCACGTGCCGCGTGCCAACCTGCTGTACAGCCCGCGCAACAAGATCCTGGCGACCTCGCTGCTGGTCGAGGCCTTCCTCTACGAAGAGCAGACGCGCCGCGGCATCAGCATCAAGCATTGGGAAGAGTTCGAGGACGTCGCTGACCATTGCACGGTCTGCCACAAATGCCTGAGCCCGTGCCCGGTGGACATCGACTTCGGCGAGGTGTCCATGAACATGCGCAACCTGCTGCGCAAGATGGGCCAGAAGTCCTTCCGGCCTGGCAATGCTGCCGCCATGTTCTTCCTGAATGCGACCAGCCCGCAGACCATCAAGTTCATGCGCAGCGCGATGGTGGACGTCGGCTTCAGGGCCCAGCGCGTGGCCAACGAGCTGCTCAAGCGCCTGGCGCGCAAACAGACGGCCAGACCGCGCGCGACCGTCGGCCCGGCGCCGGTCAAGGAGCAGGTGATCCATTTCATCAACAAGAAGATGCCGGGCGGCCTGCCGAAAAAAACCGCGCGTGCGCTGTTGGACATCGAGGACAAGGACTACGTTCCCATCATCCGCAACCCGGCCAGCACAACGGCCGAAACCGAGGCGGTGTTTTATTTTCCCGGTTGCGGCTCGGAGCGTCTGTTTTCGCAAGTGGGTCTCGCGACCCAGGCCATGCTCTGGCACGCCGGTGTGCAGACCGTGCTGCCGCCGGGTTACCTGTGCTGCGGCTACCCGCAAAAAGGCAGTGGGCAGTTCGACAAGGCCGAAAAAATCATCACCGACAACCGGGTGCTGTTCCACCGCGTGGCCAACACGCTGAACTACCTGGACATCAAGACCGTGGTGGTGAGCTGCGGCACCTGCTACGACCAGCTGCAGGGATACGAGTTCGAGAAGATCTTCCCGGGCTGCCGCATCATCGACATCCACGAATACCTGCTGGAAAAAGGCATCACCCTGCGCACCGACGCACCGGGGCAGGGCTACCTGTACCACGACCCCTGCCACAGCCCCATGAAGCTGCAGGAACCGATGAAAACCGTCAAGGCCCTGCTCGGCGACCAGGTGCTCAAGTCTGAGCGCTGCTGCGGCGAGTCGGGCACGCTGGGGGTCACCCGCCCCGACATTTCCACGCAGATCCGCTTTCGCAAGGAAGAAGAGCTGCGCAAGGACGAAGCCAGGCTGCGCGCCAGCGGCGCCGTGGCCGACAGCGGCAACGTCAAGATCCTGACCAGCTGCCCGAGCTGCCTGCAAGGCCTGACCCGCTATGGCGACGACCTGCAGAACGGGCTGCTGGAGGCTGATTACATCGTGGTGGAAATGGCCAACCAGATCCTGGGCAAGGAATGGCTGCCCGCGTATGTGGAAGCGGCCAACAACGGCGGTATCGAACGGGTGCTGGTTTAGGCCACCCTTCAGAAAGAACACCATGGCAGGCCTGAGCCCCGACACCCCCACCCCCACTGCGCTGACCGTGCATGCCCAGTCGCGGGTGCTCCAGATTGCCTTTTCGGACGGCACCGAGTTCAAGATCCCGTTCGAACTGATGCGTGTCTATTCACCGTCGGCCGAAGTCCAGGGCCATGGCCCCGGCCAGGAAGTGCTGCAGACCGGCAAACGCGAGGTCACCCTGGTCGAACTCGAACCCATCGGAAACTATGCCGTCAAGCCGGTGTTTTCGGACGGTCATGAGAGCGGCATCTTTTCCTGGGACTACCTTTATTTCCTGGGCTCAGAGCAGGCGCGGTTGTGGACCGACTACCTCCAGCGCCTGGAGGCGGCCGGCATGCAGCGCGACGCGCCCATGCTCGCGGCGGGCGGTCATGCCTGCGGCAGCCATTGATGGTTCATGCGGGCAAACCCTCGCCCGCTATTCTTTTTATAGCTGACGGCGCCCGGCGTACGGGCGCAGCTGTTGTTTTTCAACATAAATCTGCCGCAATGCCCCAAGCAGGGGCAGGGTTGTCACTTGAATCCCCGGCATTCACCCCTAGCATTGACTTATGAGCAGCACCCATTTCGGATTTGAGTCGGTTGACGAGCAGGACAAGGCGCGCCGCGTGCGTGGCGTCTTCGATTCCGTGGCACCGAAATACGACGTGATGAACGACCTGATGTCCATGGGGCTGCACCGGGTGTGGAAGGCCTACACCGTGATGGTGGCCGATGTCCGGGAAGGCCAGTCTGTGCTGGACATCGCCGGAGGCACCGGCGACCTGGCCCTGGCGTTCGCCTCCAAGGTCGGCAGCACCGGCTGTGTGGTGCATACCGATATCAATGAAGCCATGCTGCGCGAAGGCCGCAACCGCATGCTCGACGCCGGCAAGGTGTTGCCGACGACCGTGTGTGACGCCGAACACCTGCCCTTTGGCGACGCCCGTTTCGATCTGGTGACGGTGGCTTTCGGTTTGCGCAACATGACGCACAAGGACGAAGCCCTCAAGGAAATGAACCGCGTGCTCAAGCCGGGGGGCAAACTGCTGGTGCTGGAGTTCTCCAAAATTGCCAAGCCACTGGAGAAAGCCTATGACTGGTATTCCTTCAAGGTGCTGCCCCGCCTGGGCAAGCTGGTGGCCAATGACGACTCGAGTTACCGCTATCTGGCGGAGTCCATCCGCATGCATCCCGGGCAGGAAGAGCTAAAGGCCCTGATGCACAAAGGTGGTTTCGGCCATGTGGACTATCACAACCTCACCGGCGGGGTAGTGGCGTTGCATGTTGGAATCAAGTGTTGAATATTCAATCAGAGGAGACGTTATGAAACTTTGGTCTGCAATCCTGGCGGCAGTGCTGTCCGTCACCATGCTGCTGGCCTATGCGCCTGCGGAGGCCAAACGCATGGGCGGTGGCGGCTCCTTCGGGCGGCAATCGTCCAATGTGACGCAGCGTCAGGCCGCCCCACCGGCCGCGCCCGCCAACACGGGGGCCGCTGCGGCAGCGCCGAAGAAGCCCTGGGGCGCGATGCTGGGCGGTCTGGCAGCGGGCCTGGGTCTGGCCTGGCTGGCATCTTCGCTCGGTCTGGGCGGCGCTTTTGGGCAGATCATCATGTTTGCCCTGCTCGCCATGCTGGTGATGGTGGCCGTTGGATTCATCATGCGCAGACTCAAGGCCAACAACAGCCAGGGCGCGACGCCTTATGCCATGCAGGGAGCCGGCAATGCGGCGACACCGCGTAACTACAGTCCTCAAAACGTGGGCAACGATGCCTCGGCCCGTCCCTGGGAGCGCGGCAGCATGGCGTTTGAGGCCAACAAGGCAGGCGCCGCTGCCGGCGGCTCGGTGATCGGTTCCGCCCTTGGCGGTTCGCAGTCCTGGGGTGTGCCGGCAGGTTTCGATGCCGAGGGTTTCCTCAAGGCCTGCAAGGCCAACTTCGTGACGCTGCAGGACGCCTGGGACCGCTCCGACGTCAACAGCCTGCGCGCCATGATGACCGACGAGATGCTCGAGCAGATCAAGGCGCAGCTGGCCGACCGTGAGTCGCACACCGGCGGCGTGGCCAACAAGACCGACGTGGTCATGCTCGATGCCCAGCTGCTGGGCATTGAAGAACTCAGCGATGTCTACATGGCCAGCGTGGAGTTCTCCGGCATGATCCGTGAAGACGCGTCGGCGGGCCCCAGCCCCTTCCGCGAAGTCTGGAACATGACCAAGCCGCGCAACGGCGGCGGCTGGCTCGTCGCCGGCGTGCAGGCACTCCAGTAAGCGCGAGCGCAAGGGCCCCTTTTTTTTCAAGCAGGGGCCGCGGAACCGGCTTCGCCGGGCCGCAGGCGCAGCGGCCCCCTCGGGGGCAGGGGCTACACGAAGTGAGCGACCGTGGGGGCCATGTTTATGCTGCAAAATCGGGGACGTATGAATACCACGTCCCCTTTTTCTTTTCTGCAATCCCTGGCCCAACGCTTTCAACCTCCCGCCTGGGTGGTGGATGAGGGGCAGCAGAAGCTGGTGCTGTTCCTGAACCACGTGCTGATGCAGGAGAAGGAGGCACAAAACCGTCTGCTGCGCAAAAAAGGCAGCGTGGTTCATGTTCGCTGGGGTGTGTTTGCCCTGGATTTGCTGATCACCCCCGCGGGACTCGTGGACCGTGCGCCGGCCGCGGCCAGGCCGGACCTGTTGCTGGCCGTGGCGGCAGAGTCGCCGGGCGTGGTGCTGCAGTCGGTGCTGGCAGGCAAGGCGCCCCCGGTCAAGATCGAGGGCGATGTCCAGCTTGCCGCTGAACTCGGCTGGCTGGCGGACAACCTGCGTTGGGACGTGGAGGACGACCTTTCGCGCCTGATCGGCGACGTGCCGGCCCACACGCTGGCCAGCGCGGCGCGTCAGGGCCTGGCGGGCTTGCGGCAGTTTCTTGCGCAGGGCCCACGACCTTCTTCAGCCGTTTCCCCGGTACAGCCCGGCGCAGCACCTGTGACGGAGCCTCCGAAAGCTTCTGCATGAGCCGCCTTTTCAGGGGCATTTATATCGTCTGGACGGTGCTGCGCTTCGGCCTCGACGAACTGGTACTCTCCAGTTTCAGCAGGCCCTGGGTCCGGCTGCTGACGCGGATTGTGTCGCTGGGCCGGAACCTGAAAGCGCCGCGCGGCGAGCGTCTGCGCGAGGCCCTCGAAAGCCTGGGGCCGATTTTTGTCAAGTTCGGTCAGGTCATGTCGACCCGCCGTGACCTGCTTCCGCTGGACATCGCCAACGAGCTGGCCCGGCTGCAGGACCGCGTTCCGCCATTCGACTCGGACGTGGCCATTGCCATCATTGAAAAGGCCTTCGGCCGGCCGATCGGGCAGATTTTTGCGACCTTCGAGCGCCGGCCCGTGGCCAGCGCCTCGATTGCGCAGGTTCACTTTGCCACGCTGCCCGGCGGCCGCGAGGTGGCGGTCAAGGTGCTGCGCCCCAACATGCTGCCCGCGATTGAAAAAGACCTGGCGCTGATGCACATGATGGCGGGTTGGGTTGAAGGTCTGTCGGCCGACGGCAAGCGCCTGAAGCCGCGCGAGGTGGTCGGCGAGTTCGACAAGTACCTGCATGACGAGCTGGACCTGCTGCGCGAAGCCGCCAATGCGGCCCAGCTGCGCCGCAACATGCAGGACCTGAACCTGGTGCTGATTCCGGAAATGGTCTGGGATTTCTGCATGCCCGACGTGATGGTGATGCAGCGCATGGACGGCGTACCCATCAGCCAGGTGCAGCGCCTGCGCGACGCCGGGGTGGACATGAAAAAGCTGGCGCGCGACGGCGTCACCATCTTTTTCACCCAGGTCTTTCGCGACGGTTTCTTTCATGCCGACATGCACCCCGGCAACATCCAGGTCAGCCTGGACCCCGCGACCTTTGGACGTTATATCTCGCTGGACTTCGGCATCGTGGGCACCCTGACCGAGGTCGACAAGGAATACCTGGCGCAGAATTTCAGTGCCTTTTTCCAGCGCGACTACAAACGGGTGGCCGAGCTGCACATCGAGTCAGGCTGGGTGCCGCCGCAGACACGCGTCGATGAGCTGGAGTCCGCGATACGTGCCTGCTGCGAGCCCTACTTTGACCGGCCGCTCAAGGAAATCTCCCTGGGCATGGTGTTGATGCGACTGTTTCAGACCTCGCGGCGTTTCCATGTGGAGATCCAGCCGCAACTGGTGCTGCTGCAGAAGACTTTGCTGAACATCGAGGGCCTCGGCCGGGAGCTTGACCCCGACCTGGACCTCTGGAGCACGGCCAAGCCTTTTCTGGAAACCTGGATGCTGGAGCAGGTCGGTCCCGAAAAACTGCTGGAGCAACTCAAGGCCGAGGCGCCGACCTACGCCAAGCTGCTGCCCGGCCTGCCGCGCCTGTTGCAGCAGTACCTGAAGGGGCAAGGCGGCGCAAACCACCGGGAGCTTCAGGAGCTGCTGCAGGAGCAGCGGCGCACCAACAAGCTGCTGCAAAGCCTGATTTATGGTGGTCTGGGTTTTGCTTTGGGCCTGCTGGCCATGCAACTGCTGCTGAGAATCCGGCTTTTTTGAGCCGGAAAATCTGGTGATAATCACGCATTCCTGAGGAGATCGCCGTGCTCTTGACCCTGGTTTTTGTCTACCTTCTGATCACCATCATCATCGGCCTGTATGCCGCCAGGCGCGTGAAAAACACCGCCGACTACGCGATCGCGGGGCGCAATCTGCCGCTGATCATGATCGTGACGACAACGTTTGCAACCTGGTTCGGCTCGGAAACCGTGCTGGGCATCCCGGCCAAATTTGTCAGCAGCGGCCTGAACGGCGTGGTGGAAGATCCCTTTGGCGCCGGCACCTGCCTGATCCTGGTGGGCCTGTTTTTTGCGGGCAAGCTCTACAAGATGTCCCTGCTGACCATCAGCGACTACTACCGCGAGCGTTATGGCCGCACCATCGAGGTGGTGTGCTCCATCATCATCATGCTCAGCTACCTTGGCTGGGTGGCCGCCCAGATCACCGCGCTCGGGCTGGTGTTCAACCTCCTGTCGGGTGGCGCCATCAGCACGACGGCCGGCATGATCATCGGCACAGCCTCGGTGCTGGCCTACACGCTGTTCGGCGGCATGTGGTCGGTGGCCGTGACCGACTTCATCCAGATGATCGTGCTGGTCGCCGGCCTGGCCGTGCTGGCCATTTTTGCCGGCAACCTGGCCGGAGGCGCGGACAAGGTCGTCGCCCTGGCCACCAGCCAGGACCTGTTCAGGTTCTGGCCCGAACCGAACTTCAGGGACATGGTGTTTTTCTTTGCCGCGGCCATCACGATGATGTTCGGCTCGATTCCGCAGCAGGATGTCTTCCAGCGCGTGATGTCGGCCAACAGCCAGAGCGCAGCGACCAAGGGGCCGGTTATTGGCGGCATTTTCTACATCCTGTTTGCTTTTGTCCCGATGTTCCTGGTGGCCAGCGCGCTGATCATCATGCCCGAGCAGACAGCCCTGCTGCTCAAGGAGGATCCGCAGAAAATCCTGCCGACGCTGGTTCTCGAAAAAATGCCTTTCATCATGCAGGTGCTGTTTTTTGGCGCCTTGCTGTCGGCCATCAAGTCCACCGCGTCGGCGACCCTGCTGGCGCCCAGCGTGACCTTTGTCGAGAACATCTGGCGCCAGTTCAAACCCCGCATGAGTGACAAGCGCGAACTCAAGCTCATGCGGACCACGGTGTTGATCTTCAGCGCGCTGGTGCTGAGCTACGCCATCTTCATGCAGGGCACCTCGATTTACGACATGGTCTCGGGTGCCTATCAAGTGCCCCTGGTCGGGGCTTTTGTCCCGCTGGTATTTGGGCTGTACTGGAAAAAGGCCAGCACCCAGGGCGCCATTTTCTCGGTCGTCTGCGGCATCGCGACCTGGCTGCTCTTCACCTTCAGTACTCTGGGGGAGCAGTTCCCCGCCCAGCTGGCGGGTGTGCTGGCCGCCACGCTGGGCATGCTGGTGGGATCGCTGACACCGCAGACGATAGAAAACAGCCGGGGCAGCCACCACCGGCTGTCCACCGAAGGCTGACCGGCACCCCGCCGGGCGCAGCCGCCCAGCCGGTAAGGGGCATCGGAGGCTTTCAGGCGCCGGCTCCGGAAATTCGCAGCGCCTATAATTGAAGGTTTTGCATCCTGCGGGTCACTTCGGGACAGCACCCCTCTGACAAAACCTCTAGAACCATGCCAATCTACGCTTACAAATGCGAGTCCTGCGGGCATACCAAGGACGTTTTGCAAAAAATGTCGGATGCCCCGCTGACCGACTGCCCCCAATGCGGCGCGCCCGCCTTCAAGAAGCAGCTCACTGCGGCCGGATTCCAGCTCAAGGGCTCGGGCTGGTACGTGACTGACTTCCGCGGCGGGGGGGCCACCGCCGTTCCGCCGGTCAGCGGCGGCGAGGCTCCAGCTGCTGCTGACAGCAAGCCGGCTGAGCCGGCCGGGAAAACAGCCGCCGCCCCTGCAGCGGCCCCGGCTCCCGCGCCGGCGCCTTCCGGCCCCGCCAAGGCAAGTTGATGGGCCCGATACGCCGATGGTTGCTCGCCGGGTTGCTGGTTCTGGTGCCACTGGCGGTCACGGTCTGGCTGCTCAACTGGATCATCGGCACGCTGGACCAGACCTTGCAGATCCTTCCGGCGGACTGGCATCCCGACAAGCTGCTGGGTTTTCACCTCCCGGGTTTTGGCGTTCTGCTGGCCCTGGCGATTGTGCTGTCCATAGGCGCCTTCGCCAGCAACTTCTTTGGCAGGAAGCTGGTCAGCTGGTGGGATGCGCTGCTCAGCCGCATTCCCATCGTCCGATCCATTTATTCCAGCGTCAAGCAGGTCTCCGACACCCTGTTTTCGGAGAACGGCAATGCATTCCGCAAGGCCTTGCTGGTGCAGTGGCCGCGCGAAGGTGTCTGGACCATCGCGTTCCAGACCGGCATGCCAGGGGGCGATGTGGCCAATCATCTGCAGGGGGACTACGTCAGTGTGTATGTCCCGACGACGCCCAATCCCACGGGTGGCTATTTCATCATGTTGCCCAAGGCAGACTGCATCGAACTCAAAATGAGTGTTGACGAAGCCTTGACCTATGTGATTTCCATGGGTGTGGTGGTGCCCGGCAGCGCCGCCAGCTACAAACCGAAATAATCTTTTCTTCCAGGGCGTGCGAGCGCCACAAGCACAAGCGATTTATCTATGACTTCCCAAATGCGTTCCCACTATTGCGGTCTGGTGACCGAAGCCCTGATGGGCCAAACTGTGAGCCTGTGTGGCTGGGTCAATCGCCGGCGTGACCACGGCGGCGTGATTTTCATCGACCTGCGCGACCGCGAGGGTTATGTGCAGGTGGTATGTGACCCCGACCGTGCCGACATGTTCAAGACGGCCGAAGGCGTACGCAACGAGTTCTGCGTGCAGATCAAGGGTCTGGTGCGGGCGCGCCCTGAGGGCACGGTCAATGACGCGCTGAAAAGCGGCAAGATCGAAGTCCTGTGCCACGAGCTGACCGTGCTCAACCCCAGCGTGACGCCGCCGTTCCAGCTCGACGATGACAATCTGTCGGAGACCACCCGCCTGACGCACCGCGTGCTGGACCTGCGCCGTCCCTACATGCAGAACAACCTGATGCTGCGCTACCGCGTGGCCATGGAAACGCGCAAGTTCCTCGACGCCAACGGCTTCATCGACATCGAAACGCCGATGCTGACCAAGAGCACGCCCGAAGGTGCCCGCGACTACCTGGTGCCCAGCCGCGTCAATGAAGGCATGTTCTTTGCGCTGCCGCAAAGCCCGCAGCTGTTCAAGCAGCTGTTGATGGTGGCGGGCTTCGACCGCTACTACCAGATCACCAAATGCTTCCGCGACGAAGACTTGCGAGCCGACCGCCAGCCCGAGTTCACACAGATCGATATTGAGACGTCCTTCATGGGCGAGCAGGACATCCGTGACATGTTCCAGGGCATGATCAGCAACATCTTCAAAACCGTGCTGGCTACTGACCTTGGCGAGTTTCCGGTCATGACCTATGCCGACGCCATGCACCGCTTCGGCTCCGACAAGCCCGACCTGCGTATCAACCTGGAGTTCACCGAACTGACAGGCGTCATGGCCGATGTCGACTTCAAGGTCTTCAGCGCGCCGGCCACGACAGCGGGCGGACGCGTGGTGGCCCTGCGCGTGCCGGGCGGCTCCGAGATGAGCCGTGGCGAGATCGACGGCTACACCGAGTTTGTCAAGATTTATGGCGCCAAGGGCCTGGCGTGGATCAAGGTCAATGACGTGAGCAAGGGCAGGGACGGCCTGCAGAGCCCCATCGTCAAGAACATCCACGACGCAGCGGTGGCCGAAATCCTCAAGCGCACCGGTGCGCAAAACGGCGACATCCTCTTCTTCGGCGCCGACAAGGCCAAGGTGGTCAACGACAGCATGGGCGCCCTGCGCCTGAAGATCGGCCTGAGCCCTTTCGGAAGGAAGACCGGTATCTTCACCGCCGGCTGGAAACCGCTCTGGGTGGTGGACTTTCCGATGTTTGAATTCGACGAGGAAGGCCAGCGCTGGAGCGCGGTGCACCATCCGTTCACGGCGCCCAAGGACGGGCATGAAGACTGGATGGACACCGATCCCGGCAAATGTATTGCCAAGGCCTACGACATGGTGCTCAATGGCTGGGAACTCGGCGGCGGTTCGGTGCGTATCCACCGCGCCGAGGTGCAGAGCAAGGTCTTCAATGCCCTGAAAATCGGGCCCGAGGAAGCGCAGGAAAAGTTCGGCTTTCTGCTTGACGCCCTGCAGTACGGCGCGCCGCCGCACGGCGGCCTGGCCTTTGGCCTGGACCGCATCGTGACCATGATGACGGGGGCCGAGTCCATCCGCGACGTGATAGCCTTCCCCAAAACCCAACGCGCGCAGTGCCTGTTGACTCATGCTCCCAGCCCGGTTGACGAGAAACAGCTGAGAGAGTTGCACATTCGCCTGCGCAGCCCTCAGCCGGTTTGAGGCCAGTCGCGGCTCCGGCCGCGGCCTCAGCTTGCTACGTTATTGATAGCTGTTTGCGTATGGCTGGCTTGGGCTGAAAGCCTGTCAGGCTTTTGATTCCCGGCGGGCCGAGGTCGATGCAGCCGGCGTGTCGGCACCGCTGCCTTGCCATCTCGCCGGAACCAGGGAGCAGGAAGTGAAGCCATGGAAGATTCCCGAGTCGGTGCTGGTGGTCATTCACACCCCGGCGCTGGAAGTGCTGTTGATCGAGCGCGCGGATCACCCGGGGTTCTGGCAAAGCGTCACCGGTGCGAGGGAAACGCCGGACGAGCCCTTGCTGCAAACCGCGGGGCGCGAGGTCGGGGAAGAAACCGGCATCGTGGTGGGTCCTGCCGACTTGCGCGACTGGTCGGTTTCCAACATTTACGACATCTATCCGCAATGGCGCGGGCGTTATGCGCCCGGTGTGACGCGCAACACCGAGCATGTCTTCAGCCTTTGCGTGCCGCGCACCACCGCCGTCACACTGAGCCCGCGCGAACACACGGCCTGGCAGTGGCTGCCCTGGCTGGAGGCTGCCGACCAGTGCTTTTCGGCATCCAATGCCGAGGCCATCCTGATGCTGCCCCGCATCCTGGCTTGAGGCAGCGCTCATGAACACCCTGCACCGGTCGGAAACCCTGCAACTGCTGGAAGGCGGGCAACAGTATTTCCCGGCCCTGATCCGCGCCATCGACAGTGCCAATGCCTGGGTGCAGTTCGAGACCTATATTTTTGATGTGCACCGGTCTGGCGAGGCTGTGGCCGAGGCGCTGGCGCGGGCCGCGCGGCGTGGCGTGCGTGTCGAGGTGCTGGTGGACGGCATTGGCTCCGACCCCCTGCCACCGGCATGGCAGCAGAAAATGAAGGAGGCCGGGGTGCAGTGGCTGGTGTATTCGCCGCTGGCGTCAGGTTTGGGCGGGCTGGGCCTGCTGATGCCCGACCGCTGGCGCCGTCTGCACCGCAAGTTGTGTGTGGTGGACCAGCGCACGGTTTTTTGCGGCGGCATCAATGTGCTTGACGACTTTTACGACCCCAACCACGGCGACCTGCAGGCCGCCCGGTTTGACTTTGCGGTGGCGGTCACCGGGCCCATGGCCGCCGAAGCGGCAGAGGCCATGGCCCTGTTGTGGTGGCGTGTGCAGGCCGGTTACAGCGCGCGGCAAAACCATCTGGCTGCCGCCTGGGAGAAATTCAAGGCAGGCGGTTACGGCCGCCGCACTGAAGCAGAGGGTCTGTCCGACCCGGCGGCGGCTGCGGTGCCGGGCACGGCAGGCGCGTCCGGCGGCAAGGCCGCGCTGGTGCTGCGCGACAACCTGCGCAACCGCGGCAGTATTGAAAAGGTGTACCGCCAGGCGATTGGCCGGGCGCGCCACGAAATATTGATTGCGAACGCCTACTTTGTGCCCGGCGGCAAACTCCGGCGCGCCCTGATCAAGGCCGCCAGACGGGGTGTTCATGTGACCTTGCTGCTGCAGGGCCGCTATGAGTACTTCATGCAGTACCACGCCGCGCGCCCCGTTTATGGTGCCTTGCTGGCCGCAGGGGTGGAGATTCACGAGTACGAGGCAAGTTTTCTGCACGCCAAGGTGGCGGTGATTGACGGGCACTGGGCCACCGTCGGGTCGTCCAACCTCGACCCGCTGAGCCTGCTGCTGGCGCGCGAGGCCAATGTGGTGATTGAAGACAAGGTCTTTGCCGGCGAGCTGCGCGACAGCCTGCGCACCGCCATAGCCGGGCACGGACGCCTGCTCGATCCCGTCGCCTACAGCCAGCGGCCCTGGCGCCAGCGTATTCTGGACCACGTCGCCCATGCGCTGATGCGCCTGGCCATTTTTGTGACAGGCCAGCGATACTGATTTTTTTTTCGCTCCCTGTAGCCCATCCCATCTGATGCAGGACCTGATTGTTCAACGGCCCCAGGGCCTGTACTGCCCGCCGGGTGATTTTTACATCGATCCCTGGCGACCGGTGGAGCGGGCCGTCATCACGCACGCGCACGCCGACCACGCCCGTCCTGGCCACGCGCACTACCTGGCGGCCAGCCAGGCAGAAGGCGTGCTGCGCTCGCGCCTGGGCCAGGGCATCAGCCTGCAGACCCTGGCCTATGGCCAGCAGATCACCCACCACGGCGTGACGTTGTCGCTGCACCCGGCCGGCCATGTGCTGGGCTCGGCGCAGGTGCGGTTGCAGTATCGGGGGGTGGGAGGCGGGCAGACCTGGGTCGCCAGTGGCGATTACAAGGTGGCACCCGATGCCACCTGCACCCCGTTCGAGGCGGTGCGCTGCGATGTTTTCATCACCGAGTCCACCTTCGGGTTGCCGATTTACCGCTGGCGGCCGGATACCGAGCTGTTTGCCGGGATCAATGCCTGGTGGGCCGCCAATGCGGCGGTCGGTCGCGCCAGTGTGTTGATGTGTTACAGCTTCGGCAAGGCGCAGCGCATCCTCAGCGGGGTCGACGCATCGATTGCGCCCATCATCGTGCACGGCGCGGTGCAAACCCTCAACCAGGCTTACCGCGCGGCGGGCGTGGCACTGCCCGAAACGCGGACGGTTGAAGAAGTCAGCGCTGCGGTGGATGTCAAACGAGCGCTGGTGCTGTGCCCTCCGGGCGCTGCGGCAGGCCCCTGGGTGAAGCACTTCGGCGATTTCAGCGACGCTTTTGCCAGCGGCTGGATGCAGTTGCGCGGAGCGCGACGGCGGGGCGCCTACGACCAGGGCTTCGTGCTCAGCGACCATGCCGACTGGCCGGGCCTGATGGGCGCCATCGCCGCCACCGGCGCGCAGCGCGTGATCGTCACCCACGGCAGTGTGCCGGTGATGGTGCGTTATCTGTCCGAGCAGGGGCTGCAGGCGGGGTCTTTTCACACCGAGTATGGTGATGCCGCGGTGGAAGAACAGGGTGAGACCGTGCCTCAGGCGCCAACGACAGCGCAGAGCGGGCCATGAAACATTTCGCCCGGCTGTTCACGGAAATCGACAGCACCACCTCAACCAACGCCAAGGTCGAGGCGCTGCAGCGGTACTTCGCCCGCACGGCGGCGCAGGACGCCGCCTGGGCGGTGTACTTTCTGTCGGGCGGCAAGCCGCGCCAGGTGGTGAAGACGGCCACGCTGCGCGCGCTGGCCTGCGAGGTGGCGGGCATTGCCGACTGGTTGTTCGAAGAGAGTTACCAGACCGTTGGCGATCTGGCCGAAACCATTGCCCATATCCTGCCGCTGGAGAGCGTTGATTCGGATCTGGGTCTGGCTGACTGGGTGGAAAACCGGCTGCTGCCGCTGCGCGGCCTGCCTGAGGACGAGGTGGCGCAGCGCGTCAAGTCCTACTGGCGCGAGCTGGATGCCCAAGGGCGCTTCCTGCTGGTCAAGCTGGTCGGTGGCGGCTTTCGGGTGGGCGTCAGCAAGTTGCTGGTGCAGCGTGCGCTGGCGGCCTGGTCTGGCGTGGACGCCAAACGCATCGCGCAACGCATGATGGGTTACATGGACGCCAAAAGTCTGCCGTCTGCTATTAAATATGAAGCACTTGTCGCAGGTGGGACGGGGGCTGACGCCGATATTCTTGATGCAGGCCAGCCTTACCCCTTTTTCCTGGCGCACCCGCTGGACACGCCGCTGGAAGCACTGGAGGCCAGGCTCGGGCCGGTAGCGGACTGGCAGGTGGAATGGAAGTACGACGGCATCCGCGGCCAGGTGGTCAAGCGCGCCGGCCAGGTCTGGATCTGGTCGCGCGGCGAAGAGCTGGTGACCGAACGCTTCCCGGAAATTGTGGCGCTGGCGCAGACCCTGCCCGACGGCACGGTGCTGGACGGTGAAATCCTGGTGTGGGGCGAGGGCGAGGGCGAGGGCGCGCCGGCGCCGTTTGCCCTGCTGCAGCAGCGCATAGGCCGAAAAACGCTGGGCCGCAAGATCCTGGCCGATGTGCCGGTGACCTTCATGGCCTACGACCTGCTGGAGCTCGGTGGCCAGGATCTGCGCGAGCAGACCCAGCAGCTGCGCCGCCAGAAACTGGAGCAGGTGCTGGCGGCCACGCCGCTGAAGATGTCACCCATTCAACGCCTCCTGGCCGGCATACGCCACCCTGCGGGCCGAGTCGCGCGCGCGCGGCGTCGAGGGCTTCATGCTCAAGCGTCTGGATGCCGCCTACGGCACCGGGCGCACCAAAGCCGATGGCTTGTGGTGGAAGTGGAAGGTGGAACCCATGACGATCGACGGCGTGTTGATCTATGCGCAAGCCGGTCACGGGCGGCGCGCCTCGCTCTACACCGACTACACCTTTGCCGTGTGGAGCCGCGCGCCGCAGGACGCCGCAGAGGCGGCCGCCGTCGTCAAGGCCATCGGGAAGCGTGAGCCGGCGCAAGCCAGCGCCGCGAAGGGCCGCCCCGAGCAAGCGACGGCCCCCTCGGGGGACAGCGCAGCACACGAAGTGGCAAGCGTGGGCGCTCCATTGCAGCTGGTGGCCTTTGCGAAAGCCTATTCCGGCCTGACCGACGAAGAGTTCAAACGCATCGACAGCGTGATCCGCAAAACCACGCTGGAGAAGTTTGGTCCGGTGCGCAGTGTCAGGCCAACGCTGGTGTTCGAGCTCGGTTTTGAGGGCATCAACCGCAGCCCCCGGCACAAAAGCGGCATTGCGCTGCGTTTTCCACGCATGCTGCGCATCCGGGACGACAAGCCCCTGCACGAGGCCAATACCCTGGATGACCTCAAATTGCTCCTGAATTCATAGCTGCCAGCGCCCGCCCACCAAGGGCGGAATGCGTAAACCCTTCGCAAAAGTGGGGCATGCGGGTTTGGGGCCAGGCTGGTAACATCCTGCATGCTCATGAAATCCAACACGCCTGATTCCCCGGCCCCTCTCGACGAAGGCACGCCGGTCTCCGTCAAGATCCGCGAACGCCTCGCCCTGGCGAAAAAGCGCTTCAATGCCAACG
>NZ_JAQSDL010000108.1 GCF_029945895.1 Polaromonas sp.
TTGATGGCCTGGTTCAGTTTGGCAATGATGTCGGGCGGTGTGCCGGCCGGTGCAAACATGGCGAAGTAGGCAATCAGCTCATAGTCCTTCAGGCCCAGGGCCTCGTTGACCGTTGGCAGGTCCGGCACGGCGGGTGAACGTTTGCTGGAAGTCACCGCCAGGCCGCGGACCTTGCCGCCCTTGACCTGCGGCAGCATGACGGCAAAGTCGGCGGTGAACATCATCACCTGGCCGCCGATGAGGTCGGTCATGGCTGCCGGGCCGCTTTTGTAGGGCACGTTGGTCATCTGGATGCCGGCCATGCCGGCCATCATTTCCGACGACACCAGTTGCGAGGTGCTGGCGCTGGCAAAGGTGACCTGACCCGGTTTGGCCTTGGCGATGTCCACGAATTCACGCAGGTTTTTGGCCGGTACGTCATTGTTGACGGCCACGATCAACGGCACCGACCCCATGTAGCCCAACGGGGCAAAGGCCGTGTCCTGGTCGTAGGGGAGCTTTTTCATCAGGCTCTTGAGCGCTGCGTTGGTGCTGTTGGTTCCGATCAGGATGGTGTAGCCATCGGGTGCCGCCTTGGCCACAGCGTCGGCGCCCAGCATGCCGTTGACGCCGGCCTTGTTCTCGACCACGATGATCTGCCCCAGCGTTTCCGACATCTTGGCGGCGAAAGCGCGCCCGATCTGATCGGTGGCGCTGCCCGCGGCAAAGGGCACGATGGCCTTGATGGGCTTGTTCGGATACGCCTGGCCGAACGCGGCCAGAGAGAAACTGGCCGCAGCCAGGAAAAGAATCGACTTGCACTTCATGTGGATGTCTCCTGTTGAAAAATTGTTGAATGACGTTCAGTAAACCGTTTAGCTTATTCGATAGCCATGCCGAGAATGGCGGAGCTCAGGCACTTGCCATGCGCGTCCAGCGCCAGGGACCGGGTCACGCCTCCACCCAGCGCGTCGTGCAGCACGAAATTCAAAGCGCCCAGATGCGGCACCACATAACGCTCGACCTGCCCCTTGACGGTGTCTGCGTAATACGCTCGCACCCGTTCTGCGGTGACGGCGCGCTCGATCGCCGGAAAGTCCTTGAGGTCGTAGGCGATCACGGAAATGATGGACCGGTTTCCCTTGTCGCCGGTACGGGTGTGGGCAATGTCGCGCAGCAGCATTGTTTAGAGCTCCATCATGGTGATTGACGTCAGAACCAGATCGCGCGGCACCAGGGTGGACGCCGCGGCGATCACCTCGCGGACCGACTTGGTGACACCGCCGCCGCCGGCCGGCCCGTTGAGGTACATGGCCTCGACTTCGTTGGCCACCCGCTCCGCCTCTTTCAGGGTAGCCACCCGCATGGCCACACGCGCCCGGACTTCATAAGGCGTATGGCCCGCGGACAGGGTTTCGCCATGCATGGCGTTGACCCCGATGAGTTCATAACGGCTGTCGAGCGCGTGGATGTCCGAAGCCTCCAGGCGTTGCTTCAGCACGTCGAGCGCCAGCCGGCCCCGCGCCTCGGCGCCCAGGCCGGCGTAGGAAATCTGCCCTTCGCCGATGAAGCCGTCGCGGTAACCCACGGTCACCTTCAGGGTCGGCGGACGCTGGTGGCCCTGGGCGCCTTCGATCAACACGCGGTCGGGTCCCACCTGGGTCAGCGTGACACCGGAAAAGTCCGCCACCACATCGGGCTGCAGGTAGCTGGCGGGGTTTTCGACTTCATACAAGAGCTGGGCTGTGCAAGTGGCAGTGGTGACACAGCCGCCCGAACCGGCCACCTTGGTGATGATGGCGCTGCCGTCGGCCGACACTTCCGCCAGCGGAAAACCCAGGTGGGCCAGGTCGGGCACATCGCGGTAACCGGGGTCGGCAAAATAGCCACCGGTGACCTGCGCTGCACATTCCAGAAGGTGGCCCACCACCGTGCCCTGGCCCATCTTCTGCCAGTCCGACATGGGCCAGTCGAAGGCATGGATGAGCGGCGCAAGAAACAGGGCCGGGTCGGCGACACGACCGGTGATCACCACGTCCGCGCCCAGACGAAGCGCCCGCACCAGGGCCTCGGCGCCGAGATAGGCATTGGCCGACAACACGGCGCTGCCCAGCGACTGCAGCGGTGCGCCGCTTTCCAGCAAGGTCAGTTCCTGATCAAGCAGGCCGGGCAACACGTCGTCGCCCTGCACCACCGCCACCTTCAGGCGGTCCAGCCCGAGCTCGCGCGCAATGCGTATGACCTCCTGTCCGGCCGCCTGGGGGTTGGCCGCGCCCATGTTGGTGATGATCTTCACCCCCCTGCCGGCGCAGGCCAGCAGCACAGCCTCCATGCGGTCCCGCAGCAAGGGGTCAAACCCCAGCCGCGCGTCCTTGCTGCGCTCAAGCTGGGCCAGGGCGATGGTGCGCTCGGCCAGGCACTCGAACACGAGGTAGTCGAGGTCCCCCTTTTCCGCCAGCTCCACGGCGGGGGGAATGCGGTCCCCCGAGTAGCCGGCGCCGGCACCGATGCGGATGGTTTTCATGAAGGGGCCTTCACGGGGCACGCGATGTTGGAGCAGGGTGTGATCATTCCAGAAGGACTATGGCGCAAGCCGCCTCGCCTGTGAATTCGAAATTCTGGATGGGACTCAAAGGAAATCCGAATCAATCGGTATCATCCGCACGGATGAACCTGTCTACACGTCAACTGCGTGCTTTCCTGGCACTGGCTGACCTGCGCAGCTTCACCCGCGCCGCCGAGCAGATGCATTTGTCCCAGCCCGCCTTCAGCTCCCTGATCCGTTCGCTGGAAGACACGCTGGCCGCCAGGCTGTTTGACCGGGACACCCGCAAGGTCGACCTGACCGCAGCCGGCCGGCGTTTTGAACGCGCCGCACGCGAGGTGGTGTCGCACTTCGACGAAGTGATGGGCAGCGTCTGCCGCGACCTCAGCCTGGTGGACCGCGTGGCCGTGGCCGGCATCCCCTCGCTGTGCGCCCGCTTCCTGCCGGTGGTGGTAGCCGACTACCGGCGAAAACACCCGGCCATCGACATCGAGGTGGTCGATGCACTGCCCCAGCCCTGTGTGGACCTGGTGCGGGAAGGCAAGGTGGATCTGGCCCTGTCCACCATCGACGCGAAAGACGCCGACATTCACAAGGAGCTGCTGTGCCTGGACCGCTTTTACGTCGTCTGCAGAAAGGACCACGTACTCGCCGGCAAGGCGGCCGTCACGATTGAAGAGCTGGTGCAGTTTCCGTTCATCCACTTCACGACGACCACCCGCCTGCGCCACCAGATCGACGCAGCCTTGCGGCCGCACAAACCCAACACGGTGATGGAAGTCGAACGGCTGGAGGCGGTGCGAGGCCTGGTGGAAAGCGGGGTCGGCATCAGCCTGGTGCCCAGCCTGACGCTGTCGCACTTCAACAGTAGCCAGCTCGCCATCAAGCCGCTGGCCGCACCCGGCATCGTGCGCGAAGTCTTCTTGCTGAGGGCGCAAGGACGTGTGCCCTCCGCCGCTGCCGACGCCCTGGCTGAACCCATCAGACGGCAGATGCGGTCGCTGCTGCAGCCTGGCAGCCTTGAACTCGACCATGAAAAGCTGGCCGCTCTCGTGCCGGACCTGAATGAATAGACCCCTCCGACCTCAGCAGCGGCATCGAAGCCACCCCGCCTCTGCCTGTTTCTTGGGCAAGCCGTGCAGAACCAGCACTGGCGCGGCATTCGAGAGTTGTTCAAGCCCTTATCCACAAGCTAAGCAACAGGGCGTGGGGGTAACTCTGCCGTGCGCCAGCTATTTCACAGCAACTCCATCCTGTACCGGCCGGCGGGCTGGCCAACCCGGAGTGCTCCTTTTTTAATAGCAGCTCGCGCTTTCTGCGTAAGGGCAACAGGCATGTTTATTCATAAATTCGCTGGATTGTCAGCTCGAGGTGCCTGGGCGAAGTGAAAAAACCGCTCTGAGACAACTTGTGGCACAGCGATCAACAGCCACTTCAGAAAACCCCCGAGGGAGCCTGCCAAGCCAGCTACTCGGTCTCCAGCATGATTTCGTTGCGACGGAACATGGGCAATGTCCAGGGCGGGTTGTAGCGTGCCAGCTGAGGGCTGCCAGTGGTCCTGATTTTTTGCGTAGCCAGCCATGCCACCAGCTCATCGGTGCGCTGCTGGATTCCGGCTTCGGTGTTGAAGCCTGAATAGCTCAGCACGGCCCAGGTTTTGGCGGGCACTTCACGCAGTTGTACGGCCGGATTGCTGGGCTTGGGCAGGGTGTTCAGTGTGTAGGCGCTGGGCATCACAAAATGTACCCGCCAGCGCTTGGCACCCCGCATGGCTTGTGGCCCCTGACTGACCTGCCCCGATTCCGGCAAGGGCTCCAAGGCGACAGGCGCTGTCATGGCGATTTTTTGCGCCGCCGGCTTGACGGGCTCCAACGTCACAGGTGCAGTCATCGCAATTTTCTCCGGGCCTTGGGCGGGTGTCGAACCCGCGGACATGTTGTTTCCGAATATGTAGTCTGCAATGGTCCGAAAACCTTTTCCCGAAGCCGCATCCATGTCGCCATCGACAAAGGTTTCTGCCACGATGAAGGCCGGGTAGCGGCGCAACTCGATGTGGTCATGCCTGGACAACAGTTCAAATTTGGGTTCTTCAGTGGCCATAGCCGGCAATCCAGACAGCCCAAAGGCCAGAAAGATGGTGAATTGAATGAGGTGTTTCAAAAGGGCAGGTTCAGCATCTTCTGCTTTTGGTGACTCGTCAACAGCGGTCTTTTGTCCAGCGGCTCGGGGTGTCTGGTTGGGCCGGCACATCTGTTCGCCATCCCATTGCTGGCCGCACCAGCAATGTCCATGCGTGTCAATCAGGCAGGTGCCCGTGCCGCAGCAGCGTGTGTCTTCCATGATGTTCTTACTTTGTTGTCAGGTGATGAGGGAAATAGTACCTTTCAGCGCTGTTTTTTCGCTGGTGAGGACCGGCAAGATGGCTGGCTGTAGGGTTTTGCGGAGCGGCTCCCCTTGGTCATGGGCATCTGCGTGCGGCAGACACACCCCATCCATCATGGTCGCCAGAGCCACCACAACACGACCAGGCGCGTGAACCACTGGTTCTGGCCAGGCAGCGGGCGCGGGGTGAATGACACCGCCCACGGCGGCACACTGGTGTACCTGCGGTATTCCCGTGATTTGCTTGATTTGCCTGCCTGTTTGCGAGTTAATGACGATTCATCGGCTTGGTTGGCAGAGTTCGGGTTTTTGCTTGTTTCGATACCCGACTCCGGTCAACGCAGAAGAAGAGCAAGGAGAACAAACAGGCCCCCTTCTTTTGCGCAGCGAGATCCTGCCGTGGCTTCTGGAGATTTTCGATGAGCATGCCGTCGGTACAGCCTGCCAAAAATTGGAGCGACAAGCGCTGGCTCTGGCTTGTCAGTCCGGCCGTCCCCGTGGCGTTCACCGGATCATTGGCCGCGTTTGCCTGGAGCGGGCAATGGTGGTGCCTTCTGTTTGCACCCGCCTTCGTCCATCTGCTCATGCCCTTGCTCGATGTGGTGTTTGGTGAAGACTTCAGCAACCCGCCCGAGTCCGCAGTTGCACAACTCGAGCAGGATTTTTACTACCGCGCACTGGTCTGGGCCTATGTGCCGTTCCAGATTGCCGGGACGGTGTTTGGCGCATGGCTGGCGGCGACGCAGGCCCTGCCGTGGTACGCCTTTGCCGGATTGGTGCTGTCCGTGGGCTCCTTCAACGGCATCGGCATTGCTACCGCGCATGAACTGGGGCACAAAAAGGAAGCGTTGGACCGCTGGCTGGCAAAGATCGCGCTGGCACCCACCCTGTATGGGCACTTCTATGTGGAACACAACCGCGGCCACCACAAACGGGTGGCCACCCCGGAAGACCCGGCCAGTTCACGCATGGGCGAAAGCTTCTGGGCCTTCCTGCCGCGCACGGTGCTGGGCAGTCTGCGGTCTGCCTGGAACATTGAGCGCGAACGCCTGAACCGGCAGGGCCAAAGCGTGTGGAGTATCGACAACGACAACCTTCAGGCCTGGGCGTCAAGTCTTGTCCTTTACGGCTGTCTGGTGGGGTGGTTGGGCTGGCCGGTGCTGCTTTTTCTGGTGCTGCAAGGCATTTACGGCGCGTCCATGCTGGAGGTCGTGAACTATGTTGAGCACTACGGGCTGCTGCGCGAAAAAGACAGATCCAACCGCTATGTGCGCTGCCAACCGGCGCACTCCTGGAACAGCAACCACATTGTCGGCAACGTCCTGCTGTATCACTTGCAGCGGCACTCGGACCACCACGCCCACCCCGCACGGCGGTACCAGGCGCTCAGGCATTTTGATGCGGCACCCCAATTGCCCGCAGGTTATGCCACGATGATCACGGCGGCCTACTTTCCACCCCTGTGGTTTGCCTTGATGGACCATCGTGTGGTGGCGCACTACGCGGGCGATCTGAGCAAAATCAACATGCAGCCGTCGGCGCGGCAGAAGATTCTCCAGCGCTGGCACACAGCGTAAACCGCACCGCAGGACCCCGCCACGTGAATTCCGGCATGACGGACCCGGCAGGTGCAGGCTGGCCCCCGTGATGGGTGCCACCCGGATTACAGCCACCCAAAGAGCCTGATTCCCTCAGGAGCTGTGCACCACCCCGCACACCAGATCGCCCGGATCATTGGCCAGCACCGCACGCTCATTCTTGGCCTGCGCCACTTCCATGTCGCGCGGCAGGACCACGCCGTTTTTCACGGCCAGCACCTCGGCCATCACGCTGACGGCGATTTCGGATGGCGTCTTGCTGCCGATGTAGATGCCAATGGGGCCACGCAGGCGCGCCAGCGCGGCTTCGTTGAGGCCGAAGTGTTCGGCCATGCGATGGTGGCGTGCCTCGTTGTTGCGCCGCGAGCCGATGGCGCCGACGTAAAACGCGTCGGTGGCCAGTGCTTCGAGCAGCGCCAGGTCGTCAAGCTTGGGGTCGTGGGTGAGCGCGATCACGCAGCTGCGCCGGTCCGGCTTGAAGGCAATCACCACGTCGTCCGGCATCTCGCTGAGCACTTTGGCGCCGGCGACCGACCACGCGCTGCGGTATTCCTCGCGCGGATCACACACGGTGACGGCAAAGCCGCTGAACAGGGCCATGGTCGCGAGGTATTCGGTCAACTGGCCCGCGCCTATGAGCAGCATGCGGTACTCGGGCCCGAAGGTGTTGACCAGTTCAACCGAAGAGACACTGAGCTCGGCTGGGGCCCTGGCCGTGGCAAGGGTGACCGCGCCGTCGCTCAGGCGCACCGTGCGCTGCATCAGCTGGCCAGCCTCCAGCGCCTGCACCAGCTGCGCCAGCGCGGCGGCGTCGGGGTCGTATTCCAGCAGCAGCTCCAGCGTGCCGCCGCAGGGCAGGCCGAAGCGGTGGGCTTCGTCGGCGGTGATGCCGTATTTGACAAAGGTCGGCGGCCCCGAGGGAATGCTGTTGCCGCCGCCCTGCGCAGACGCCGATGCCGACGCATAGGCCTGGGTGTGGCGGTAGATCAGGTCGTCCTCAATGCAGCCGCCGGAGACCGAGCCGACCACCGCGCCGTCTTCACACAGCGCCATGATGGAGCCGACCGGACGCGGTGACGAGCCCCAGGTGCGCACCACGGTAGCCAGCAAGGCGCGCTTGCCCGCTGTGCGCCAGTCGCGCAGGGTTCGCAGAACCATCACATCGAGGTTTTCCATGGTTTTCCTTTCACGTCTGCGGCAGGCGCCGCTTAACGCGCCAGCCAGACCGCGCCGGCAATCAGCACCGCAGCCCCCACGATCCATACCCAGACCGGGATGGCCGCACCGGCGGCGGGCTCCGTGCTGACATCGCCCATGACCATTTTGGCCGCATAACTTTCGGGGTGCTGGCGCTGCATTTCCTCGTCAAAACGCTTGAAAAAATCTTCAGCCATGGACTTGGCGGCGCCGTCGATCAGGCGCTGCCCGAGCTGGGCCACCTTGCCGCCGACCGAGGCGTGCACGGTGTAGGAGAGTTCACACCCGTCGGCATGGGGCGCCAGCGTGACTGCGGCGCTGCCCTTGCCAAAACCAGCCACGCCGCCCTGCCCGTCAAACGACAGCTTGTAGCTGGACGGCGGGTTGATGTCGGTGAGCGTGATCTTGCCGGTGAACTTGGCCGAGACCGGGCCGATCTTCAGCGCCATGGCAATGGCGTACTGGTTCTCGCCGGTGGGCTCCACCTTGTCGCAGCCCGGAATGCAGGCCTTGAGCACGGCGGGGTCGTTCAGCGCGTCCCAGGCCTGTTGTTGTGTCACCGCCAACTGGCGGCTTCCTTGCATGTCCATGTGTTCTCCCTTTTCGGTGTCAGTGTGAGTTGCCAGTGTGTGATTTCGGCTTATTTCTTCATCAGAGTCGCCAGGCTGGCTGCCAGTTCCTCGAGCTTGGCCAGATTGTGAACCGCCAGCATGCCGTGCGCATGGGCATGCAGCAC
>NZ_JAQSDL010000109.1 GCF_029945895.1 Polaromonas sp.
GTGGACACCGACGCGCTGGCGCAGCGCATGCTCGACGAGGGCTACCTGATCGCGCCCGGCGCGCTGTTTCACGCGGTGCGCAAGCCCAGCACCCTGATGCGCATCAACTTTGCGACCACCCAGGAGGCGGCGTTCTGGAAGGTGTTCGCGCGGCTGCGGGACAGCATGAAGTGAGCGGTCTTCCGGTTTTCATGTGTTTTTGGTCGCTATCCCTTGTTGGGCGAGCGCATGCAGCTATTGAATCAATAGCAATTTCGGCTTCCCGGGCGGGTGCGAGGAAAGCTTGGCCGCCATGCTGATTGCGCAGCTCCGGCCCGTCCATGCGCCCGACTACCGGGCGCTCATGCTCGAGGCTTATGCCCTGCACCCCGAAGCCTTCAGCTCCAGCGTCGCCGAGCGCGCTGCCCTGCCGCTGCCCTGGTGGCAGTTGCGGCTCAGCGAAGAGCCGCTTGCCGCCGAGCGGGTACTCGGTGTTTTTCAGGACGACCGGCTCGCCGGCGTCGCCGGTCTGTCGTTCGAATCGCGCGAGAAGTTGCGCCACAAGGCCACCCTCTTCGGCATGTACGTGCCCGACCGGTTCCGCCAGCAGGGACTGGGGCGGCGGCTGGTGCAGGCCGTGCTGGCGCAGGCGGCCGAGCGACCGGGGGTGCGCCTGGTCCAGCTCACCGTCACGCAGGGGAACGAAGCTGCCCGCGCCTTGTATGAAAGCTGCGGCTTTGTTGCCTATGGTGTCGAGCCCTTTGCCGTCGCCGCAGGTCCGGCCTACGTCTCCAAGATCCACATGTGGTGCAACATCGGGTTTCCCGATGCCAGCCTTTTCTGACCTGGGAACAACTGATGGCAAGCAAGAACAACTGGTATTCCAACGCGGCCAAGGCGGCTTCGCGCTACGCCGGCCGACCGGCCACCTTCTTCATGGCGCTGCTGGTGATCCTTGCCTGGATCGTCACCGGCCCGCTGTTCGGCTTCAGCGATACCTGGCAGCTGGTGATCAACACCGGCACCACCATCATCACCTTCCTGATGGTTTTCCTGATCCAGAACTCGCAGAACCGCGACACCGAGGCGATCCAGATCAAGCTCGACGAACTCATACGTGCGACCCAGGGCGCGCATAACGCGCTGCTCGATCTCGAGGAGTTGAACGAAGAGTCCCTGGATGCCTTCCGCACCCGCTACGGCGCGCTGGCTGCCGCCGCACGCAAGGGCTTGCGCGATGGGATGCGGGATACCGACACGCCGGAGGCCTGAGGGAGCTGATGAGCTGAGGGGAGTGTCCCCGGCCGTTCTGCTCGGGACGCTCAAAGCATCTCGTCAGGCGCCAGCGGTCCAATCAGCGTGAGCATGAGCTTGAGCCCCAGGCTCGCATCCGGCTCCGTGCGGGAGTCTTTCAGCTCCGACCCTTCAGGCGCGCGCCAGACGAGCTGGCCGTCCTGCAACTCGACCTTGTAGGCGCCCCTGGCGAGTGCCGGTTCAATCAGGCGGGTGGTGTCGGCCGAGAGCTTGCGGCTGCGGATCACCAGCGCCACCTCGCTGTTCTGCAACTGGGAGCGCAGGTCCAGGTTCATGGACCCGATCACCAGCAGGCTGTCGTCCAGCACCACGATCTTGGCATGCAGGCTGGCGCGCGAGCCGCCGGCCGAGCCGGTACTGCCGAGGGAGCTGAAACCGCTCAGGGTGCCTTCCTGCTCGGCGCGCATTTCATACAGTTCAATGCCCAGGCCCAGCAGTTCCTTGCGGTAACGGGCATAGCCCACATGGGCAGCGGGCGCGTCGTTGGACGCCAGCGAGTTGGTCAGCACCCGGATGCGCACGCCTTTTTGACGGATGGCCGCGAGCTGGTCCATCATGCGCCGGCCCGGTACAAAGTAGGGTGAGACGATGAGCAGGTCGCTTTTGGCCTCGGCCATCAGCTGCAGCAGGCCGTCGACCGTGGTGTCCTGCGACGCCTGCACGTCATCGGCGTCGGCGGCGATCTTGGAGGCCTTGTCGACCAGCAGCGTCGACGGCGCCCAGGTCCATTCAAGCAATGCGAGGTTGGTGCTGTCGGGCAGGGGCTCGGCCACACTGACCGAGCCGTCGAGCGCGGTGACCTTGCGCACGGCGGACTTCGCCGGTTTGGCTGGCGCGCCGCCGGTGGCATTGGCGCCTGCGGCAGCACTGGTTTCACCGTTGACCGGCGCGGCCACCGCTGCTGCTGCAGCGGGGGGCGGCTTCATGGCTTCCAGCTGCGCGGCGGTCATCAGCGACTGTACCGGGTAGGCCAGCGGGTTGTTCCAGTACAGGTCAAAGCTGCGCGAGAGTTCGCGCACGATCCGTCCGGCCGCCAGCACGTCGGCATCAATGAAGTTGGTGGACTCGCCCTGGCCGAAATAGGTCTCGCCGAGGTTGCGCCCGCCGGTGATGGCGACGGCGTTGTCGGCGACAAAAATCTTGTTGTGCATGCGCCGCTGGAGTCGGTCCATGTCCTTCAGCGCCCCGAGGATGCGGAAAAACAGCGACCCGCGCCCGCCAGGCAGGGGATTGAACAGGCGCAGTTCGATGTTTCTTTCAAAGGCGAGTTTGAGCACCTGGGCGTTTTTTCCGGCCGTGTTGAAGTCGTCAAGCAAAATGCGGATGCGCACGCCGCGGGCGGCGGCGGCGCGCAGGGCATCAAACATCCGCAGCGTGGTTTCGTCGGCATGGATCGCGTAATACTGGATGTCCAGCGTTTTCTGCGCGGCGTTGATCAGCGCCATGCGGCTGGTGAAGGCCAGTTCGGCGCTGTTGACCAGTGCAAAACCCGAATCATTGTGGGTTTCCGCCTGGAGGGCGCGGGCTTGCACGGCCCGGCCTATGCGGGTTTCTGTCGGGTCGGCCAGGGCCGACGAGACCGGCCGGTCCACCTCGCTGGGCAGGGAGGCGCAGCCGGTCAGCCACGCGCCCAGCACCAGCGCAGCAAGCCAGCGCCAGGGGGCAACAAACAGGCGGGTGGGCGGCGGCGTACGTGGGGGCATGGAAACAGTTCTGGACAATGCAGCCACTGTAGCGCAGGCCGCTGTTTCGAAGTGGGCCGAACGCACCGACACCGCCGCGAAATCCTGTAGGTGTTTTACCCGACCCCGCAGGCGGCCAGGCGCCAGGCGGCCCGCTAGCTGGAGAGGATCTCCCAGCGCTGCAGCGCCTCGGTCAGCTCTTCCTCGATTTTCGTGTTGCGGGCGTTCAGTTCGGCCGCGCGTTTGGCGTTGCTCGTGTACAGCGTGCCGTCAAACAGCTCCTGCTCGATCGCTTTCTGCTGCGACTCCAGTTGCTGGATCAAGGCCGGAAGCCCGTCGAGTTCGCGCTGCTCCTTGTAGCTCAGCTTCTTTTTTGATAGCTGCTCGCGCACGTCCTTATTGGGCTCCGGCGCGTTTTTGCTTGTGTTTTTGGCGCTGGACGGGGCCGGGGTTTTGCCGCTGCCGGCGAGCTGCGCCGCCCGTTTCGACTGGGTGAGCCAATCCGTCACACCGCCTTCGTACTCGCGCCAGAAGCCCGGGTTCTCCGGCGTGCCTTCATAGGCAATCGTGCTGGTGACCACGTTGTCGAGGAAGCGCCGGTCGTGGCTGACCAGAAAGACGGTGCCTTCGTAGTTCTGCAGCAGGTCTTCCAGCAGCTCCAGCGTGTCGATGTCCAGGTCGTTGGTCGGCTCGTCAAGCACCAGCACATTGGCGGGCCGGGCAAACAGGCGCGCGAGCAGCAGGCGGTTGCGCTCGCCGCCCGAGAGCGTGCGTACCGGCGAGTTGGCGCGTGCCGGGGAGAACAGGAAGTCGCTCAGGTAACTCTTGACGTGTTTTTTCTGGCCGTTGATCTCGACCCACTCACTGCCCGGGCTGATGAAGTCTTCCAGCGTCGCGTCCAGGTCCAGCGCGTCGCGCATCTGGTCGAAGTAGGCCACCTGCAGGTTCGCGCCCTGGCGGATCTTGCCGGGGGGCAGGGTCACGTCGGGCTGCAACTCGCCCAGGATCAGCTTGAGCAGCGTGGTTTTGCCGGCGCCGTTCGGACCCAGCAGACCGACCTTGTCGCCGCGCAGCAGCGTGCCGGTGAATTGGTTGACGATGATTTTTTCGGCCCCCGGGTGGCCGAAGCTTTTGGAGACGTCGGTGAGCTCGGCCACGATCTTGCCGCTTTTTTCGCCGCTGGAGACGTCGAGGTTGACGCGGCCGACCGCGTCACGCCGCGCCGCGCGGTTGTCGCGCAGGGCTTCGAGCCGGCCGATGCGCGCCACGCTGCGGGTGCGGCGTGCTTCCACGCCCTTGCGGATCCACACTTCTTCCTGCGCCAGCAGCTTGTCGGCCTTGGCGTTGATGACGGCCTCCTGGGCCATCTGCTCTTCCTTTTGCACCAGGTACTGCGCAAAGTTGCCGGGGTAGCTCAGCAGCTTGCCGCGGTCCAGCTCGACGATCACCGTGGCCACCTGGTCCAGGAAGGCCCGGTCGTGGGTGATGGTGATGATGCTGCCGTTGAAGTTGACCAGCAGTTCCTCCAGCCAGGCGATCGAGTCGAGGTCCAGGTGGTTGGTCGGCTCGTCGAGCAGCAGCACGTCGGGTTTGGCGACCAGCGCCTGGGCCAGCGCCACGCGCTTTTTGGTGCCGCCCGAGAGCGAACCGACGATGGCATCCTTGTCCAGGTGCAGGCGGTGCAGGGTTTCCTCGACACGCTGCTCCCAGTTCCAGCCGTCCAGCGCCTCGATTTCCGACTGCAGGGCGTCCAGGTCGGTGTGTTCGTCGGCTGCCAGATACATCTCTACCACGTGCCTGGTCCTTGCCAGTCCTGCGCTGGCAGCTATGAAAACAGTAGCATGCGGGTCCAGGCTGGGCTCTTGCGGCACGTAGGCGATGCGCAGGTTCTGCTGCAGCTGCAGCGTGCCGTCATCGGGCTTTTCCAGGCCCGCGAGGATTTTGAGCAGGGACGATTTGCCGGTGCCGTTGCGGCCGATCAGGCCGATGCGCTGGTTCGGTTCCAGCGAGAAATCTGCGTGATCCAGCAGTGCGACGTGCCCAAAAGCGAGTTGAGCGTCAAGAAGTGTAATTAATGCCATGTTGTCAGGGATTATCCGGGTGCGCCATTTCGCATGCTGGTTTCCGGGCTTTGGGAGATCGGGGCCGGATGGCTATAGTGCAATGGACATCAGCGGCGGGCCGCCGCTTGCGCCGTGCCTGCCCGACACCACCGGACGTTTTATGGAACTACAAATCAACGGCCAGTCCGTGCAGGTGGACGCCGACCCGGCCATGCCTTTGCTGTGGGTGCTGCGCGATCTGCTCAACATGACCGGCACCAAGTTCGGCTGCGGCGTGGCGGCCTGCGGGGCGTGTACCGTGCGGGTGGACGGGCAGGCGGTGCGCTCTTGTGTCACCCCCGTGGCCACTGTGGCCGGCAAGCGCATCCAGACCATCGAGGCGCTGGGCACCCCGGCCAAACCACATGCCCTGCAACGCGCCTGGATCGCCGAGCAGGTGCCGCAATGCGGCTACTGCCAGTCGGGCATGCTGATGGCGGCGGCGGCCCTGCTCGACAAGACGCCCAGACCGACAGACGCCGACATTGATGCCGCCATGACCAACATCTGTCGCTGTGGAACTTACCAGCGCGTCCGTCTGGCGATCAAGCGGGCCGCAGACATGGGCGTGGTCCGGGCTCCCGTGAAGAGGCGCGCATGAAAAGAAGGACCTGGCTGCTCACTGCGGCGGGTGCCTCCGGTGCCCTGATCGTCGGCTGGGGTGCGCTGCCGCCGCGCGCGCGCACCGGTTCTGGCCGGCTCTGGCAGCCTGCCGAAGGGGAGGTGGCGCTCAACGGCTGGATCAAGATCACCACCGATGGTTCGGTGGTGCTGGCCATGCCGCGCAGCGAGATGGGCCAGGGCGTGCACACCGCCCTGCCCATGCTGGTGGCCGAAGAGCTGGATGTGCCGCTGTCGCGGGTCCATCTGGAGCAGGCCGGCGCCGACAGCATTTACGGCAATGTCGCGATGCTGGTCGGCAGCCTGCCTTTTCATCCCTTCGAGCTCGAAAACCGCCCGTTCAAGGTCCAGGCGGGCGAGTGGGTGGTTCGCAAACTGGCCCGTGAGCTGGGTATCAACGCCACCGGCGGATCCAGCAGTGTGGCCGACGCCTGGCTGGTGCTGCGCACGGCGGCCGCCACGGCGCGCGCCTCCCTGCTGGGCGCGGCTTCGCTGCAGTGGCGCCTGCCGGTGGCCGAGTTCACGGTCAGCAAGGGCGTGATCTCTCACCCGTCGGGCAAATCCGCGCATTACGGTGAGCTGGCCCGCTTTGCCGCCGCCACGCCGCCGGGCAGCGTGACGCTCAAGGCGCGCGAGAACTGGACGATCATTGGCCGGAATGCAGCGCGCAAGGACATTCCCGCCAAGGTCGATGGCACGGCCCGCTTCGGGCTTGATGTGCGTTTGCCCGGGATGCTGTACGCGGCGCTCCGCCTGTGTCCGATGCTGGGCGGTGCACCGGGCGCGATCGATGTGAACGCGGCGCTGGCCATGCCCGGGGTGGAGCGCCTGGTGCGCCTGCCGCCTTTTGCCGGTTCCACTGCGGGCTTTGCCGTCGTTGGGAAAAGCTGGTGGCAGTGCCAGCAGGCGGCGCAGGCGGTGCCGGTGGACTGGCATCAGCGCCCGGCCGGCGCGCTTGACTCGCGCCAGATTGCGATAGAGCTGGAGGCCGCGCTGCAGGGGAAAAATGGAGAAGAGGGCTTCACCTTCTACGAGAAGGGGTCCGCGGACCAGGCCGAGGCGGGCGCCGCCCGCAAGCTGGAGGCGGTGTACCGCGCGCCCTATCTGGCGCACGCCGCGCTGGAGCCGATGAACTGCACGGCGCAGGTCAAGGGCGGCAAGGTCTTTCTCTGGGTGCCGACCCAGGTGCCGCAGATGGGCGCGGCGATCGCGGCGCGGGTGGCCGGCGTGGCGGTGGAAGATGTCAGCGTCATCGTCACCCTGCTGGGCGGCGGTTTTGGCCGCCGGCTGGAGGTGGACTACGTCGCCCAAGCCGTCCGGGTGGCCATGGAGTGCGGCGGTCGGCCGGTGCAGCTGATCTGGTCCCGCGAAGAAGACACCACCCACGACTTTTACCGGCCCATGCATGTGGCCAGGCTGGTCGCGGCGGTGGACGCCCAGGGCCAGCCTGTCAGCCTTCGCATCCGGTCGGCCGGCGACGCCATCAGCCCGCGCTGGATGGAGCGCGGTCTGCCCATGCTGGCCGGCCCCGTTGACACGCCCGACAAAACCACGGCCGAGGGCCTGTTTGACCTGCCTTACGGCTTTGCCCACCAGCACATGTCGCATGTGGCCACCCGCAAAAGCGTCCCTGTCGGCTTCTGGCGCTCCGTAGGGCACTCGCACAATGCCTTTTTCTCCGAAAGTTTTATCGACGAACTGGCGGTTGCGTTGCAGCAGGACCCGCTGGCAATGCGCCGGTTTCTGCTCAAGGATGCGCCGCGCTACCTGGCGGTGCTGGAACTGGCCGCGACCCAGGCCGCATGGGGTGGAAAACTGCCCCCGGGTCGGGCCAGGGGCATCGCGCTGCATGAGTCTTTTGGCTCCATCGTGGCGCAGGTCGCCGAGGTCTCGCTGGTCAACGGCCAGCCGCGGGTACACCGGGTGGTGTGTGCCATGGACTGCGGTACCGTGGTCAACCCGGGCATCGTCGCCCAGCAAATGGAAAGTGCCGTGGTGTTTGCGCTGACGGCCGCCTTGTATGGCAAGGTGGACATCCACGCCGGCGTGGTGCAGCAGAAGAACTTCTCCGACTACCGGATGCTCCAGCTGGCGCAGGTGCCCCTGGTCCAGACCCATCTGGTGGCCAGTACCCGACCTCCTGGGGGTGTGGGCGAGCCGGGTGTGCCGCCGCTCGCGCCCGCCGTGTCCAACGCCCTGTTTGCACTGACCGGAACGAGATTGCGGTCCCTGCCGCTGGTCCTCTAGTACCGCCCGACATGGCGGCATGCTGTGGGGGGGGGATAGCTTGAGGCCAGGGTCACGAGCTGCGCTTTGCACATTTTTTCTCGCACCCGCCAGAAAACAGTGCTATAGTCGATGGCTCTGCTGATGAAACAGCGACTCGCCAAAGGCGGTTCTGGTCAGAAGGCAGAAACAAAAAAAGCTTCAAAAAAAGTTTGACTGTGATGAAAAATCCGGTATATAATTTGAGGCTCAGCTGATT